>NZ_JBKORD010000001.1:0-786858 GCF_046764875.1 Nocardia arseniciresistens | reverse complement strand
GCCGTTCATGCCGGATGGCACTCCGGTCGACATTATTTTGAATACGCATGGTGTGCCGCGTCGTATGAATATCGGTCAGATCTTGGAGACCCACCTGGGGTGGATCGGCAAGACCGGCTGGGATATCGGCGTCGGTGCGGATGCGATCCGTCCGGACTGGGCCAAGACCCTGCCGGAAGAGATGCTGGCGGCCCCGGCCGACTCCAATATCGCGACTCCGGTATTCGACGGTGCCCGCGATGAGGAGTTGACCGGTCTGCTCGGGTCGACGCTGCCCAACCGCGACGGCGAGCGCATGGTCGACGCCGAGGGCAAGGCAACTCTGCTCGACGGTCGTTCCGGCGAGCCGTTCCCGTACCCGGTTGCGGTGGGCTACATGTACATCCTGAAGCTGCACCACTTGGTCGACGACAAGATCCACGCTCGTTCGACCGGCCCGTACTCGATGATCACCCAGCAGCCGCTGGGTGGTAAGGCGCAGTTCGGTGGTCAGCGATTCGGCGAGATGGAGTGCTGGGCCATGCAGGCCTACGGCGCTGCCTACACGCTGCAGGAACTGCTCACCATCAAGTCCGATGACGTTGTCGGCCGCGTGAAGGTCTACGAGGCGATCGTCAAGGGCGAGAACATTCCGGAGCCGGGCATCCCGGAGTCGTTCAAGGTGCTCCTCAAGGAACTCCAGTCACTGTGCCTCAACGTCGAGGTGCTGTCTTCGGACGGCGCCGCGATCGAGATGGGCGGCGGCGAGGACGAGGATCTGGAGCGCGCTGCGGCGAACTTGGGCATCAACTTGTCCAGGAACGAAGCAGCAACCATCGACGATCTGGCGAACTAGGCGGTAGGCCGAATGCCGTTCATCCGTAGCGATTGCTTGGTCAGAACGGCATTCGGCTCCGCGTTTCAGTGACTAGTGAACTTTTTGCTCGAATTCGACCCGAATAGGGGAAAGGAAGTTACGTGCTAGACGTCAACTTCTTCGATGAACTCCGGATCGGCCTTGCCTCCGCCGACGACATTCGGCAGTGGTCCTTCGGCGAGGTGAAGAAGCCGGAGACCATCAACTACCGCACGCTCAAGCCGGAGAAGGACGGGCTCTTCTGTGAGAAGATCTTCGGTCCCACCCGGGACTGGGAGTGCTACTGCGGCAAGTACAAGCGTGTCCGCTTCAAGGGCATCATCTGTGAGCGCTGTGGCGTCGAGGTAACTCGCGCCAAGGTGCGTCGTGAGCGGATGGGCCACATCGAGCTGGCCGCTCCTGTTACTCATATCTGGTACTTCAAGGGCGTGCCTTCGCGCCTCGGTTACCTGCTCGACCTGGCGCCGAAGGATCTGGAAAAGATCATCTACTTCGCCGCCTACGTCATCGTCGGCGTCGACGAGGAGTTGCGTCACAACGAGCTCTCCACACTCGAAGCCGAGATGGAGGTCGAGAAGAAGGCCGTCGGCGATCAGCGCGACGCCGATCTCGAGGCCCGCGCCCAGAAGCTCGAGGCCGACCTGGCCGAGCTCGAGGCCGAGGGTGCCAAGTCCGACGTTCGCCGCAAGGTCAAGGACGGCGGCGAGCGCGAGATGCGCCAGCTCCGTGACCGCTCACAGCGCGAGCTGGACCGGCTCGACGAGATCTGGACCACCTTCACCAAGCTGTCGATCAAGCAGCTCATCGTGGACGAGATTCTCTACCGCGAGCTGGTCGACCGCTACGGCGAGTACTTCACCGGCGCCATGGGTGCGGAGTCCATCCAGAAGCTGATGGAGAACTTCGACATCCATGCCGAGGCCGAGAATCTGCGGGAGACCATCCGCAGCGGTAAGGGCCAGAAGAAGCTGCGCGCGCTCAAGCGACTCAAGGTCGTCGCGGCGTTCCAGATGAACGGCAACTCTCCGATGGGCATGGTGCTCGACGCTGTCCCGGTGATCCCGCCGGAGCTGCGTCCGATGGTTCAGCTCGACGGTGGCCGTTTCGCCACCTCCGACCTGAACGACCTGTACCGCCGCGTGATCAACCGCAACAACCGCCTCAAGCGACTGATCGACCTCGGCGCGCCCGAGATCATCGTCAATAACGAGAAGCGGATGCTGCAGGAGTCCGTGGACGCGCTGTTCGACAACGGCCGCCGTGGACGTCCGGTCACCGGACCGGGTAACCGCCCGCTGAAGTCCCTGAGCGATCTGCTCAAGGGCAAGCAGGGTCGTTTCCGTCAGAACCTGCTCGGCAAGCGCGTCGACTACTCCGGCCGTTCGGTCATCGTCGTCGGCCCGCAGCTGAAGCTGCATCAGTGTGGTCTGCCCAAGCTGATGGCGCTGGAGCTGTTCAAGCCGTTCGTGATGAAGCGTCTTGTCGACCTGAATCACGCGCAGAACATCAAGTCCGCCAAGCGGATGGTCGAGCGTCAGCGCTCCCAGGTGTGGGATGTCCTCGAAGAGGTCATCGCCGAGCACCCGGTGCTGCTCAACCGTGCGCCCACCCTGCACCGCCTGGGTATCCAGGCCTTCGAGCCGCAGCTGGTCGAAGGCAAGGCCATCCAGCTGCACCCGCTGGTCTGTGAGGCGTTCAACGCCGACTTCGATGGTGACCAGATGGCCGTGCACCTTCCGCTGTCCGCGGAGGCGCAGGCCGAGGCCCGCATCCTGATGCTGTCCTCGAACAACATCCTGTCGCCCGCGTCGGGTCGACCGCTTGCCATGCCGCGTCTGGACATGGTGACGGGTCTCTACTACCTGACCCGTCAGGTGGAGAACGAGATCGGCCAGTACAAGGCGGCCACCAAGAATGCCAACGAGCACGGCGTGTACTCCTCGCCTGCCGAGGCACAGATGGCGGTCGACCGTGGCGAGCTGACCGTGCGTTCGCAGATCAAGGTGCGGCTCAACGAGCAGCGCCCGCCGAGGGAGATCGAGGCGGAGCTGTTCCCGGACGGCTGGAACCGCGGCGACGCGTGGCTGGCCGAGACCACTCTGGGTCGCGTGCTGTTCAACGAGTTGCTGCCCGCGGATTACGCGTTCATCAACGAGCAGATGCCGAAGAAGCGTCAGGCGACGATCATCAACGATCTCGCCGAGCGCTACCCGATGATCGTGGTCGCGCAGACCGTCGACAAGCTCAAGGACGCCGGCTTCCACTGGGCCACGCGTTCGGGTGTGACGGTCTCGATGACCGACGTGCTCGTGCCGCCGGAGAAGCCCGAGATCATGGAGCGCTACGAGGTGCTCGCCGATCAGATCGAGAAGAAGTACCAGCGTGGTGCTTTGGATCACACCGAGCGCAACAGCGCATTGGTCAAGATCTGGCAGGAAGCGACCGAAGAGGTCGGTACGGCACTGCGTGCGCACTACCCGCCGGACAACCCGATCATCACGATCGTCGAGTCGGGCGCGACAGGTAACTTCACCCAGACTCGTACCCTCGCCGGTATGAAGGGCCTGGTTACCAACCCGAAGGGTGAGTTCATCCCGCGGCCGATCAAGTCCTCCTTCCGTGAGGGTCTGACGGTTCTGGAGTACTTCATCAACACCCACGGTGCCCGTAAGGGTCTGGCCGACACCGCGCTTCGTACCGCTGACTCGGGTTACCTGACCCGTCGTCTGGTGGACGTCTCGCAGGACGTCATCGTGCGTGAGCACGACTGTGCGACCGAGCGCGGCATCGTTGTGACGATCGCCGATAAGCAGGCGGCGGGCGAGTTGATCAGGGACGCGCACGTGGAGACCTCCGCGTACGCACGCACCCTGGCATCGGATGCCGTGGACGCCAAGGGCAACCTCGTCATCGCAAAGGGCGCCGACCTCGGCGACCCGGCCATCGATGCGCTGCTGGAAGCCGGTATCACCGAGGTGAAGGTCCGCTCCGTGCTGACCTGCACCACCGGTACCGGAGTCTGTGCGACCTGCTACGGCCGCTCCATGGCGACCGGCAAGCTGGTCGACATCGGTGAGGCTGTCGGTATCGTCGCCGCGCAGTCGATCGGTGAGCCCGGTACCCAGCTGACGATGCGTACCTTCCACCAGGGTGGTGTCGCGGGTGCGGACATCACCGGTGGTCTGCCGCGTGTGCAGGAGCTGTTCGAGGCCCGCGTGCCGAAGGGCAAGGCTCCGATCGCCGAGGTCTCCGGCCGCGTGCGGATGGAAGATGACGACCGCTTCTACAAGATCACCATCATCCCGGATGACGGTGGCGAAGAGGTTGTCTACGACAAGCTCTCGAAGCGTCAGCGTCTGCGTGTCTTCAAGCACGACGACGGCTCCGAGCGTCTGCTTTCGGACGGTGACCATGTCGAGGTCGGCCAGCAGTTGCTGGAAGGCGCGGCGGATCCGCACGAGGTGCTGCGCGTGATGGGCCCCCGTCAGGTGCAGATCCACCTGGTCCACGAGGTCCAGGAGGTCTACCGCTCGCAGGGTGTGTCGATCCACGACAAGCACATCGAGGTGATCGTGCGCCAGATGCTGCGTCGCGTGACGATCATCGACTCGGGTGCGACGGAGTTCCTGCCCGGCTCGCTCACCGAGCGTTCCGAGTTCGAGAACTCCAACCGTCGCGTCGTCGCCGAGGGCAATGAGCCCGCGGCGGGTCGCCCGGTGCTGATGGGTATCACGAAGGCGTCGCTCGCGACCGATTCGTGGCTGTCGGCGGCATCCTTCCAGGAGACCACTCGAGTCCTGACCGACGCGGCGATCAACTGCCGCTCGGACAAGCTCATCGGCCTCAAGGAAAACGTGATCATCGGCAAGCTGATCCCAGCAGGTACCGGCATCAACCGCTACCGCAACATCACGGTGCAGCCGACCGAAGAAGCCCGTGCCGCGGCGTACGCGGTGCCGTCCTACGACGACACCTACTACAGCCCGGACAGCTTCGGCGCCTCCACCGGTGCCGCGGTCCCGCTCGACGATTACGGTTTCAGCGACTACCGCTAACCCTGTAGTCGAACAATCGCCCCGCTCCTGTTGGAGCGGGGCGATTGTCGTTTTCCGGCGTTGTCGCCCAGCATGTCAGCGTAGACAACGGTGGAAACCCCAGGTATGAAAGTAGAACACGTTTCAGTTTTGTGCCTGGTGGGAGATTCGATGGACAACGCGACCATGGGCGATCTGGTGATGGCCGGTTTTCAGAAGCTGGGTTTCATCCAGTACGCCGGTATCGAAGGGGTGGAGTTCGGGCCCGGCCGCAATGTCGTGGCGATCGCGCCGCGTGCAGAGCATCTCAACCACAACGGCGATCTGCATGCCGCGGTGTTGTTCGGGCTGGCGGAGACGGCGGCGATGGGTGCGTCCATCTCGGGAATCGTCGATCTGATGGGTGAGACGTTCATCGTCGCCAGGGATGGGCGGATCGAATATCTGGCGCGGGCGAAGGGAGCGGCGGGGCCGTTTCTGGCAACGTCGGAGGTTTCGGCCGAGACCCTAGAGAAGGTTCGCGCTGAGATCGCGGCCCGCGTCGCGATCGAATTGAAGGTGCCGGTGAGCATCGCCGACAGCACAGGAAAGGTTGTTGCCGCAGCGGCATTCACCGCTGTTATTCGCCCGAAACGGGCCTAGGTGACCGCTCGCTGTCCAGCAGTGCCATTTGCGCGGTGGCGTAGCGGTCGCCCGCGATCTGATCGGCGGGTACCGCTGCCTCGATGACAGCCAGATCCTCGGCGCTCAGCCGCACATCCAGCGCGCCGAGGGTTTCCGTCCAGCGCCCGCGACTGCGGGAGCCGATGATCGGGACGATGTCCTCGCCGCGAGTAAGTACCCAGGCGATGGCGAGCTGGGCCACCGAGGCACCCTTCTGCGCGGCGATTTTCGCGAGCGCGTCGACCAGTTTCAGGTTCTTGGTGAGGTTTTCACCCTGGAAGCGCGGGCTGTGGGCCCGGAAGTCATTGGCGGCGAATGTTGTTTCGGGGCGCACGGTGTCGCTGAGCAGGCCACGCGACAGTACGCCGTAGGCGGTGATGCCGATGCCGAGTTCACGTGCGACGGGCAGGATTTCGGCCTCGATACCGCGGGAGATGAGCGAGTACTCGATCTGTAGGTCGGCGATCGGATGTACGGCGGCGGCCCGGCGAATCGTATCCGCGCCGACCTCGGACAACCCGATGTGGCGGACATACCCTGCCTCGATGAGTTCGCCGATCGCGCCGATGGTGTCCTCGATCGGCACGTTCGGGTCGAGGCGGGCGGGGCGGTAGATGTCGATGTAGTCGACACCGAGGCGTCGCAAGCTGTAGCCGAGGGAGTTGCGGACCGCGGCAGGGCGGCTGTCGAAGCCGTCCCAGCTGCCGTCTGGGCCGCGCAGCGCGCCGAACTTCACGCTGAGCACCACATCCTCGCGTGGCAGCTCGGCGATGGCCTTGCCGATCAGCATCTCGTTATGGCCCGCACCGTAGAAGTCGCCGGTGTCGATGAGGTTGGCGCCGGAGTCGAGGGCGGCGTGGATGGTCGCGGTCGATTCGGCGTCGTCCGCGGCGCCGTACATACCCGACATGCCCATCGCGCCGAGGCCGATACGGCCGATCGTCGGTCCCGTGCTGCCGAGCCTGCTGGTGGAGATCTTCGATGTCGTCATGGGACAAGTTTGGCGCTCGGACGCGGGTCGCGGCAGAGATCGTCTATCGGGGGAGTGACGATCCCTGGCTTGCCATCGAGGCTTCGTGGACAGTGGAGGTATGGACCGATCCGAGCTGGCCGATTTCCTCCGTCGCCGCCGCGAGCTTTTGACGCCGGCCGACGTCGGCCTGCTACCGGGCGTCCGCCGTCGCACCCCTGGATTGCGCAGGGACGAGGTCGCGCTGCTCGCGGGCATGTCCACCGACTACTACACCCGGCTGGAGCAGTCGCGGGGTCCGCGGCCCTCGACCCAGGTGCTGGCGTCGCTGGCTCGAGCATTGCGCTTCACCAGTGACGAGCGCGATCACCTGTATCACCTCTGCGACCACGCGGCCCCCGGCGGTGAGCTCGGCGACAAGCACGTCGGCCCCGGGCTGCTGCACGTGCTCGCCAAGCTCGACGACACCGCGGCCACGGTGGTCACCGACCTCGGCGAGGTGCTCGTGCAGAACCGGATGCACACGCTGCTGGTCGGTGACCACGGAATTCGCCGCGGCATGGAGCGCTACTACGCATGGCGCTGGTTCACCGACCCGCAGTCCAGGTCCATCTTCCCCGCGGACGACTGGGATCGGTTGGGTCGCAGTCATGTCGCCGACTTGCGAGCCACCGCCGCGCGTCGGTCCGGTGACGCCGACGTTACCGAGTATGTGAGCGCATTGCGTTCCGCGAGTCCGGAATTCGAGCGGCTGTGGAACGAACACGAAGTGGCGGTGCGGGTCACCGACACCAAACGGATCATGCATCCTCAGGTCGGCCTGATCGACATCGTCTGTGAAACCCTGCTGACGCCGAACTCGGCCCAACGCCTGCTGGTCTACTTGCCGCGTCCGGGCACGGATGCCGCGGACAAGCTGGATCTGTTGCGCGTCATCGGAACCCAGACCCTGGCGCCCACCGACGAGATCCGCAGATGACTCACGCTGTTCGAGCGCACCGCCATCGTTGGCGCAGTCGGCGCGGTGCCACCCGTCATCGGCGGGGCGCTACGGGTGTCGGGCAACAGTCGCGAGCGATGGTCGCACCGTGCCGGTGGAACTAGCTCAACCCAACTCGAGGTAGCCCGACTCGGATGAGACGTTTCTCGGCGGATGCGGCGACCGGCGGGATTCGAACCCGCGGACGGATCGGAGCAGGGCCGCTCGTCTCCATCACACCGGCGCCCGAGGTTCCTTCGGGCGCCGGTCTGCATTGGGCCGCTCTGCCACGGTCCGCATCCTGCGGGTTTGCGCAAACCCGCTGGCGACATCATAGGAACGGACTACACCACTTGTAGAACGATTTTTCCGCGCGCGCGTCCCGTCTCGCCGTACGCGTGCGCCTTACCGGCCTCCGCGAGCGGAAGCACGGTGTCGATCTCGGGCCGAAGTCGGCCCGCGGCGACGAGATCGGCGATTGCGCGTAATCCAGCCGAGTCCAGTTCGACCATGGTCCAGCCGGTCCGCGCGCCGAGGGCCGCAGCCTCGTCAGCCGGTGGTACATCGTCCGGGCCCGGCAAGGTCACCAGGTGGCCGCCGGGTCGTAGCGTCCGCAATGAGCGGGTGCCGTAGTCGCCGCCGACGGCGTCGAGTACGACATCGACATCTCGTACCGCCTCGGCGTAATCGACCGTCGTGTAGTCGATTACTTCGTCCGAACCGAGTGCGCGCAGGAATTCGTGCTTATCCGCGCGAGCCGTTCCGATGACGTACGCCCCACGCGCCTTGGCGATCTGCACTGCCAGATGTCCGACCCCGCCCGCGGCGGCGTGGATCAGAACACGTTGTCCGGCACGGAGTTCGGCCGTATCGATCAGCCCCTGCCAGGCGGTCAGCGCCGCGAGCGGCAGGGCGGCCGCCTCGATGTGGGTGATCGTGTCGGGTTTGCGGACGAACTGCCGGGCCGGTGCGGCGACGAATTCGGCGTAACCGCCCGCCTGGCGTGGGAAGTGCGGCATGCCGAATACCTGGTCGCCCGGCTGGAACAGCGTCACGCCGGGGCCGAGCGCCTCGACCGTGCCGGAAACATCCCAGCCGACGATGGGTGGCGAGCCCCACGCGATCAGACCACCGCTGGCGCGCGTCTTCCAGTCGACCGCGTTCACTCCGGCCGCGTGCACCCGCACCAGGATCTCGCTCACCCCGGGTTCGGGGCGCTCGATCTCCACGGTCGTCAGGACCTCCGGGCCGCCCCACTCACGGACGCCGATCGCGCGCATCGTGGTGCTAGTGCTCATGGTGTGTGTCCTTTCCTAGGGCTCGGCAGTGTGCGAGCCGAGACCAGCGTGCATCGAAGCGCCCGAGCACGGTATTGGCTGGATGGCCAATATCTGACAGAATCCGGCCACATGGTCGTCGACACCACACCCACCGCCACATCGGTCGAAACGGCACCGCTTGCGACTGCTTGCAGGTTGGTCGAAACGGCACCGCTTGCGACTGCTTGCAGGTCGGTCGAAACGGCACCGCTTGCGACTGCTTGCAGGTCGCTCGAAAAGACACCGCATCGAGTCGTCGTGCTAGCGCTCGCGGGCGTGCCACCGTTCGAGCTGGGTATTCCGTCGCGGGTATTCGGGAACGCTTTCGACGACGAAGGCCGGGCGCTCTACGAGGTGGTGGTGTGCACGGCGGACGGGCAGCCGGTCGACAGCGACGCGGGTTTCACGATTGCCGTGGCGCACGGTCCGCAGGCGCTGGCAACCGCCGACACGGTGATCGTGCCGCCGATCCACGATCTCAGCGAGTTACACCTCGGCGGCACGCTCTCGCAGCCGTTGGCCTCCGCGCTGGCCCTGGTCCGCGCCGGCACCAGGATGGTGTCGATCTGCACCGGCAGCTACGTGCTCGCCGCCGCCGGTCTGCTCGACGGCCGCCCGGCGACCACCCACTGGCAGCGGGCCGAGGAGTTCCGGCGCGCTTATCCCCGGGTGCGGGTCGATCAAGACGTGCTTTTCGTCGACGACGGCGACGTGCTCACCTCTGCGGGGGTCGCCTCGGGCATCGATCTGTGTCTGCACCTGGTACGCCGTGATCACGGGGCGGCCGTCGCCAACCGCGTCGCGCGTCGTTGCGTGGTTCCGCCGTGGCGCGACGGTGGTCAGGCTCAGTTCATCGAACGCCCGGTGCCGCCACCGACGGTCGCCTCGACGACGGGCACCCGCGCCTGGCTGCTCGATCGGCTCGCGGACCAGATCTCGCTGGAGGAGATGGCAACTCACGCCAGGATGAGCGTACGCACCTTCACCAGGAAGTTCCGCGACGAAGCCGGTTCCACGCCGGGGCGATGGCTGACGGCACAGCGCTTGGAGCGGGCCCGCGACCTGCTCGAAAACAGCGACCTCAGCATCGATCTGGTTGCCAACCGCTCCGGCTTCGGCACCGCCAATTCGCTACGCCAGCACATGCGTTCGGTGCTCGGCACCTCGCCGAACGCCTACCGCAGGACATTCCGCGGTACCGCTGTCTGATTCGAGCCGCACCCCGCAGGCGACGGAATGTTGCAGTCCGGCAGGGGATCTTCGCTCAATGCGGGCTATCAGAAACAGTGATCAGGCTCATTCTCGTCGAACGACATTCACTCACGCTACTTCGGCGGCACCCGAGCCGGTCACACTGCTCGCCGTGACCGCGCCGATCGCAGCTGAATTATGGCTTGTCGACCACCGAAATCAGTTGTGAGAATGGCCGATTCGGCGCTTGCGCGGCTTCAGGTGCAGCCCTGGCAGGGGCGGCGCGGGGATCCGCTGCTCGGGTGGGTGGCCGACGATATCCGCGAACCGCTCGACATTCCGGTTCTCCCAGTCATTTCGCGCTGCGACGATGTCCTCGTGACTGCGGCCGACGAAGTTCCACCACATCACCAGATCCTCACCGAACGGCTCGCCGCCGATCAGCGCGAAATGCGCGCCGGTTGGGCTGCTGAGCGGCAGTTCGGTGCGTCCGGAGCCCAGGTACAGCAGCGGGCCCGCGCCGACATCCGCGCCCGCGACGGTGACGCCGCCTTCGATCACCATCACCGCGTATTCGAAGTCGGGGTCGAGCGGAATAGCGGCCTCGACGCCGGGCTCGATCCGCACGTCCGAGCCGACGATGGGCGTGTAGGCAGTCGCCGGTGAAGTCAGACCACCGAGCGACCCGATCAGCACGATGGCACGAACTCCCGGCGTCTGGTAGACCGGCAGTTCGCGATGCTGCTCGAAGTGCGGTGCGATCTCGGTCTCGGTGCCGGGCAATGCGATCCACAGCTGCAACCCGTGCCCGGAGTGCGCGCCGTCGACCTTGTATTCGGAATGTGCGATACCGCGCCCGGAGGTCATCAGGTTCAGCTGACCCGGCTGGATCTCCACATCGGACCCGACCGAGTCACGGTGCCTGATTCGGCCGTCGAACGGCCACGTCACGGTCTGTAGGCCGATGTGCGGGTGCGGGTCGATATCGGGTGACGCGCCCGTCTTGGTAACGGTGGGCGATCCGAAATGATCGAGGAAGCACCAGGCCCCGACGGTCGGCAGATCGCGTTGCGGCAGTACCCGTTCCACGAAAACGCCGCGCACGCCGCCCAGCGGAACCTCGCGCGCCGGGAAGAACTCGGTCACCGGACCCGGACACGGACCCGCCTCACACAACGCTTCCTCGGGATGCGGATCGAGATCGCTCACTGCGCGATGCCCTCGTCGACCACATGCTCGTCGTACTGCGGATGCTTGTCGAGGTAGGCCTTGATGAACGGGCACAGCGGCCGGATCACGCGACCACGCGCGATGACGTCCTCGACGGCCTGTTTCGCGAGGATGCCGCCGAGGCCCCTGCCGGAGAAGGCGTCGTCGATCTCGGTGTGGATGAACACCGTCTCGTTGTCGCGCTCCTCGTACTCGCTGAAACCGGCGAGCTCGCCGCCGTGGAAGACCTCGTAGCGGTTCTTCTCGTCGTTGCGGACGACCTTGCTCTCCGGAGCCGATTCGGTCATGTTCGCCTTCTCCTTCCGCACACTGATCATCCGATGGATGCTTTGTGGGAAAGCGTACTCACGCTCCATCGTTGCCCGAGCAACACGGCGACCCGTTTGGACTGCGGTCCGGATCGCCGTGCTGCGTGGTGTTCGGTTCACGAGTTCTCGCTGAACCTGCCGCCGGATGTTATTCCCGGCCCGCCGAGGTGAAAGACATGTCCACGTAGCGATTTCCGGCTACCTGAGCCGTGATCGGCTCCAGTATGGCGAGCTCGTCGGCGGTCAGTGTGATCGTGGCGGCCGCCGCGTTCTCGGTCAGCCTGGTGCGGCTACGAGTGCCAGGGATCGGAACCACCGACAGCCCACGCACCGCGGCCTGTGCGTGCACCCAGGCGAGCGCGACCTGCGCGAGCGTGCTACCTCGCGCGTCCGCGATGGCGCGCAGCGGGGCGAGCAGTTCGGCGTTGTGCACCGCGTTGTCGCCGGAGAACCGCGGCATGGAGTGCCGGAAGTCCTTCGCGTCCGTCAATTCGCCAGCGCTGGCGAAAGATCCGGTGAGGAACCCTCGGCCCAGCGGCGAGTACGGCACGAACGTCACGCCTAGTTCCGCGGCGGCGGGCACCACGGTGCGCTCGACATCCCTGGAGAACAGCGACCATTCGGACTGTACGGCCGCGATCGGGTGCACGGCATCGGCCGCACGCAGCTCGTCGCCGGTCACCTCGGACAGGCCGAGCGCCCGAACCTTGCCCTGCGTAACCAGTTCCGCCATCGCACCGACCGATTCCTCGATCGGCACCTCGAGATTACGGCGGTGCATGTAGTACAGGTCGATGGTGTCGATGCCGAGCCTGCGCAGGCTGGCGTCCACCGCGCTGCGGATATAGGCGGGGGAGTTATCGATGCCGCGGTAGGTGGGGTCGTCGGCCTTGCGGACCATGGCGAACTTGGTGGCGAGCACTACCCGGTCTCGATTGGCCTTGACGAATTCGCTGAGGAATTCCTCATTGTGGCCGGAGCCGTACATGTCGGCGGTGTCGAACAGCGTGACGCCGAGTTCCAGCGCGCGATCCAGGGTCGCGCGGGATTCGGTGAGGTCGGCGGGTCCGTAGAACTCGCTCATGCCCATACAGCCGAGCCCCTGCGCGCCCACCTCGATGCCGCTGCGTCCGAGTGCGGTGGTGGGGAGCGTGTCGGTCATGCGTTTATCCCTTCGCCTGTGTGCGTGGCGAGAAATGCCGGACGGATCGCCGAGGTCTTGCCCTCGTAAACGTCGATCTTGTAATCCAGCACGGCCACGGTCTGTCGAAGTTCATCGATCTTGGCGAGTACCTCGGCGCGGGTATTGCGGAACATCTCGAGCCGTTCGGGGAACGTCGATTCGCCCGCCCGTACCAATTCCGCGTAGTGGACCATGTCCGCCACCGACATGCCGGTCGTGCGCAGCCTGCCGATCAGCGCGAGCCAATCCAGGTCGCGTTCGCTGAACCGCCGCTTCCCGGTGTGGTCGCGCCCGATGTAATCCATCAGCCCGATCCGCTCGTACCAGCGCAGCGTGTCGCGGCTCAGCCCGGACCGTTCGGCGGCATCACCGATCGAGTAGCGCGGCTGCTCTCTATCGCCGCTCCCACCATCCTGACGTGCGGTTTCACTCACTGCACTCGCCCTTCTCGTTGAACACCGACGACGCTACCCACCTGGAGTGCACTCCAAGCAAGACCCATTCTCCTGATGGGCCCGAACATCGTCGAACCGGCGGGGCGCGAAGGGGCGAGCGGTCAGCCGCGGTTCGGCAGTTCCTGGACGGCCCATTTATTGCCGTCGGGATCGGCGAAGAAGGTGAAAAGACCCCAGCCCATGTCCTTGACCGGCGTAGCTTCCACACCGGCCGCGACCAGCTGTTCGTAGACGGCTTCCGCGCTCGCGACGACGACCTGCATGCCTTCGACACTGCCGGGCGCGGCCTCGGTGATGCCGGTGCCGATACAGATCGAACAGGCGGAACCCGGCGGGGTCAGCTGGACGAAACGGATTCCCTCGGTGGGGCTTTCATCGAAGTCGGCGTTGAACCCGATCTTCGTGTAGAAGTCTTTGGCCCGGTCCACGTCGGTGACCGGAATGGCGACGAGTTCGATTTTCCAATCCATATCCAGAGCATCCCACTGAGCACCGACAAAGTCCGGGTTTCGCGCCTACGCTTGGGGCATGCCAGGTAAGGACATCGATCGGGTCAGGGCGCGTTCGGCCTGGGCCACGGTCAAGGAAAGCCCGGTGATCACCGCTGTGGCGGTGGCGCCATTCGTCGTCGCGCTCGGTCTCGTCTGGTGGCTGGTCGGTGGGTTCGCCGCCTTCGTGCTGCTTGTCGTGCTCGGCGCTGTCGTTGTGGTCGGTGGCAAATTGCTGAACTGACATCGACGTCGGCGACCCGGGCGAAAGGCTGGTCAGCGCGGAATATGGAAGCGCACCAGTTCACCGGTGCCGGGGTGGACCTCCGCCCACGGTCGGTCGAATTCGAGCACCGCGAGTGCCGAGGTGGGAAACTTCGTGCTGAGCTCGACCGCCTGCGTCGAGTCGCGGTTGGCCGCCAGCTCCCATGCCGTCCACGGCATCCCTGGCGCGTGCCCGACCACAAGCAATGTCGTGACGTCGTCGTCGCTGAGCTGAACCAATTCGATAAGGTTTCGCGGCGATGCCTCGTAGATACCGGACTCGTAGACCACCGGCGCGTCGATTCCGGTCGCGGCCAGCGTTTCCCTGGTGCGTGTCGCCGTCGAACACCGCACCGCATCGATCCGCGGCTGCGTATCGCGCAACCACTGCCCTGCCAGCCTCGCTTCACGTTGTCCGCGCGGAGCGAGGGGGCGTTCGTGGTCGGCGACTCCGTCCGGATAGGACGATTTACCGTGCCGCATGAGGATCAGAGTCCGCACCATAGGGATACCGTAGGGCCTCCGGCCGAGAGGCTTGAACCACACTCGAGGCAAACTGAAAGCGGCGTCACAACGCGGCGCCCTGCGGGACACCCCCGCGGGTCCGCTGTCGTGACGCTGATGCCCCCATCTTCAACCACACCGGCGGCCTACAGCCCACGCACATTTTCGAGGATCTGCACACTATGGCCTACGTAATTACGCAGCGTTGTTGCAACGACGCCAGCTGCGTCTCCGAGTGCCCGGTCGATTGCATTCGTCCTACACCGGATCAGCCGGAGTTCGCGACGACCGAAATGCTCTACATCGACCCCGACACCTGTATCGACTGCGGTGCCTGTGTCGACGCGTGCCCGGTGGAGGCCATCTTCTCCGAGGACGACCTCACCGCGTCGCTGGCCAGGTATCGAGACGTCAATGCCGCGTACTTCGAACGGCACCCGCTCGAATCGAACTTCGATCCGATCGTGGCGCCGGCGCGACCGCCGAAGGATCTCGGCACTCTGCGCGTCGCGATCGTCGGTGCGGGACCCGCGGCCTGCTACGCGGCCGACGAGCTGCTGCGCCGAGCCGACGTGGAGGTCGAGATGTTCGACCGGCTGCCGACGCCGTGGGGCCTGGTACGCGCGGGTGTGGCCCCGGACCATCCTGGCACCAAGACCGTCTCGAGCCTGTTCGAGTCCGCGTTCCGGCGGGAGACGTTGCAGTACTACCTCAACGTCGAGGTCGGTACGCACATCAGCCATGAGGAACTGCTGGCCCATCACCACGCCGTGGTGTACGCGGTCGGCGCGTCCACCGACCGCCGCATGGGTGTACCGGGTGAGGACCTGCCGGGCAGCCATTCGGCGACCGAGTTCGTCGCCTGGTACAACGGCCACCCCGACTACGCGGATCGGCAGTTCGATCTGTCCGGTGAGCGCGCGGTGATCGTCGGCAACGGCAATGTAGCGCTCGACGTCGCGCGCGTGCTGACGGTGAACCCCGATGAGCTCGCCAAGACCGATATCGCCGACCACGCCCTGGACGCGCTGCGCCACAGCAATATTCGTGAAGTGGTAATTCTCGGCAGGCGCGGCCCGCTCCAGGCGGCCTACACCTCGTCGGAGTTCATGGCGCTCACCCACCTGAAGGGCATCGACGTCATCGTCGACGACGCCGATCTGACCCTCGACGCGGGCAGCCAAGCGCTGCTCGACGATCCGAAGGTCGAGCCGTCGTTACGGCTCAAGTACACCCTCGCCGAGGAGTACGCGACGGGCCGGCGCGATCCGGCCAACAAGCGGATCATCTTCCGGTATCTGGTCTCTCCCACCGCGCTCACCGGTGCCGACCATGTCGAATCGGTTGAATTCGTACACAACGAATTGGTCAGCGAGGGCGGCCAATTGGTGGCGCGGGCGACCGACCGTACTGAGAGCGTGGACGCTTCGCTGGTGCTGCGGTCCATCGGCTACCGCGGCCAACCGGTCGGCGAGCTGCCCTTCGACGAGCGCAAGGGTGTGGTGCCCAATGAGCACGGCCGCGTCATCGGCGCCGACGGTACCCCGATCCCCGGCGTGTACGTCAGTGGCTGGATCAAGCGCGGTCCGCGCGGTGTCATCGGCTCCAACCGCGTCGACTCCGAGGAAACCGTCGAGCAGCTGATCGCCGACTTCACCGCAGGCAAACTCGCTGCGCCGCAGTCCGATCGGTCCGCGCTGAAGGCGCTGCTCGGCGAGCGGCAGGCCGACCTCGTCGGCAGGGAAGGCTGGAAGGCAATCGATGTGGCGGAGAAGACCGCGGGCAAGGTCGCAGGCCGCCCGAGGGTCAAATTCACCACCCTCGAGGACCTGCTGAAGGCCGCACGCGGCTGAGTGAACCAAACGTCGGTCGGATTCGAATGATCCGACCGGCGTTGTCTTCTCCCGCGGTCAAGCCAGCGGCATGATCCGAACGACGGTGGTAGTGGTGCCGCCGACGACGAACCACAGTCGCAGTACCGGTTGGCCGGACCGGTCGCCCGCCTCATAACGACTGCGGACCGTCACATGCTGGCGCGCGAGCACCGGCGCCACATACTCGATCACCGCGCGGTGCGGTGCGGCGAGGATCTTGGGGTATTCGGCGAGGAACTGCTCCACCGCTTGCCAGTAGCAGGCGTTGTTGACGTGGTTGTACTGGTCGATATCGGTGGCACGGACCGGAAACGGCATGTCGGTATCGGACTCCGCCGGTGTGCTGTCGGTGAGATATGCCCGCCAGCGCAACCGGTGCTCGGTGGTGGTCTGCGCGAGGTACGCCAAGCCCTCGTCGCTGATTCGCGCCGGCATATTGTTCGAATCGCTGATATTGATCCAGAAGCCCTCTGTCTCGATCAGCCCGCCGTTTGCGCTGGTCACCCGCACCCGCATGTTCGTCCACCTGGTCGACATGCTCGAACACCACCGCAGCAACCGCACCCGGTCGGGCATGAGGATCGGCCTGATCACGTCGATCACAGTGCGTCGGACGATCCAGTTCGGATCGGTCCGGTTGAGAAACGTCTGCTCCAGCTGTTCCGCGGCGATATCCTGCAGATACCGCGCGATCGCGTCGAAACGCAGTCGGTTATACGGGTCTACATCGCCAGCCCGGATGGGCCACGTCGAAGCGAACCCCATGCCCTCCTGGGGAAGCGGGGCGAGTGGCTGTTCGAGTGACACTGGTGCTCCTCGCGCTGCACGTTGTGCCGCGTTCTCGTGCGGTGCTTGTTCTGAGATGACTTTACGGGTCGTACATCACACCCTCGCGTCGAGCCGCCCGTACTCCCGCACACGCCGCCCAACCAGGCAAAATAGACCCATGCCCGACTCGGACCTCCCCGATAAACTCGGAAAACCCGCCGAACGAGCCCTCGCCAACGCCGGAATCCAGTGTCTTTCCGACCTCACCACCTGGGCCGAACGCGACCTCGCCGCTCTGCACGGCGTCGGCCCAACCGCCGTCGCCAAACTCCGCGCGGCGCTCGCGGCCCGCAACCAGAGCTTCGCCTGACGCTATCGGGCCGCGCCCACGACACCGCGCGTCAGGTCAGTACCCCTGGTACGCCCCACCGGTATTGACCGCGGCCACGCCGGGAACGTTGGAGAGCGAGCCGTAACGGTCGATCGCGTACCGCGTGCCTGCGATGATGTTGTCGACCGGATCGTAGATATCGTCGTGGCCGGGCGCCTTGTATGCGTTGAACGTGCTGTCGATGCACTGCATCAGCCCCTTCGAGGGGTGACCGGCCGCGGCGTTGCTGTCCCATTCGTTGACGATCAACGGATTCCCGCCGGATTCGTGCTCGATCATCATCGCGAGCGCTCGCTCATCGATTTGATCTGGGCTGTAACCCATCGCGATCAGCTTCTCTTTGGCCTTCGCGATCCATTCCGCCACATCGCCGCTCGGCATCGGCCCGGTCGGAGAGCCGGAACTGGTGGGGGAGCCCGAACTCGGGCTGCCGGAATACGCCCCCGAAGACGAATTCGAGTTGCCGCTGTTGCTGTGATTGCCGCTCGACACATAGTGGGGTTTGTTCGAGGCGACAGGCGTTGCGCTATTGGTCGCGGCCGGTGTGGTCGGCGCCGCCGCGGGCGTGCTGCCGGATTTCGGTTCGCCGAGGCCGTCATAGGCGGTCTGGAGCGTGGCGACCGCTTGGGTGACCTGCGTTTTCGCCTGTTGGGCAACACTTTCCGCCTGCTGCAACGCGTTGGTGATGTCCACCTGCCACGTCGCGGCATCCCGTTGAATTCGCAGGGACTCGTCCACGCGCTGCTGGCCGTTCATCAGGGCAGTGACCTTGGCGATGCGGTCCTCGGCGGTGACGGTGCCATTGGGCTCGACCTTGAAGCCCGGTACCGCTGCACCGCCGTCCGCGGCCGGAGTCGAAGTGGTTGCCAGGTCGCGCAGCTGCAATACCTTCGTTTTCGCGTTCTTCAAGTTGTCCACCTGTGAGGTGAACGCGGTCTGCAAAGCCTGCAAGGCGGCGCTGACCGTGCCCGACCGGGTCTTCTCGGTGTCCATTCGGGCATTCGCCGCGGTGGCGGCGGCGCCGGACCAGGCAAGTGCGCGGGTCTTGTCGGAACCGTCCCTGATCGCGCCGTCCAGCTTCGTCGCCATCCCCGCCGCGTGGTTGCCCGCGGTGGTCAGCTGGTCGGGCTCCCAGCTCGCTACATCAGAAATGGTGAGGGTCATGACACCTGCAGTCCGATCGCGCGGAGCTTCGCGGCGAAATCGTCTTCGGTCAGCTCGTACGCGCCCGCCGCATTGTGCATATTGTCGGCGACGGTCGTCAGGCGCTCGCCGATCCGCTGTAGGCAACGGTTGACCACGTCGGTCGTTTGCTGGACGGCACCACCGAATTCGGTGCCGGGCAGCGCGTTGCTCGCGACGCCGAAGCCTTCCCCCTCATTGAACTTCTGAACGCTGCCCGCTTCGGTGCTCAGATTCGTCGCGAACGTTTTCAGCGTCTCCGGATTGACCTGCATAGGAAATCCCCCTTCCCGCCCGACCATAAGTCGGGGCCAGCATAGCAAAACGGGAGCGTCGGGAAAGGTGCCCCGAAGCGCCGTGCTGTGGTGGCACATTAGGTTGGATAACAGCGTCGCCGGCGAGTTCCCGCGTCGGCGACTGGACAGAGAGGTCGGCACATGCGCGCAGCCCAGGTCAGCAAGTTGGAAGGGCCCGAAGCGGTCGAGATCGTGGAGATCCCGGAGCCCGCTGGCTATCCGGGGGGCGTTGTCATCGACGTGCACGCGGCCGGGGTGGCATTTCCCGATGTGCTGATGACGCGCGGGCTCTACCAGATGAAGCCCGAGTTGCCTTTCGTCGTCGGCGGCGAGGTGGCGGGCATTGTTCGGGAGGCGCCCGACGGCGCGCACGTCAAGGCGGGCGACCGGGTGGTCGCGCTGACGCTGCTCGGCAATGCCATGGCCGAAGTCGCCGTCGCGCCCGCGCAGATGGTGTTCCGCTTGCCGGACAACGTTTCGCTGGAGGCCGGGGCTGGCATCCTGTTCAACGACCTGACCGTGCATTTCTGCCTGCGTAACCGCGGCAGGCTCGCCGAGGGCGAGACCGTGCTCGTGCACGGCGGTGCGGGCGGCATCGGCACCTCGACGCTGCGGATGGCGGCCGCGCTCGGCGCCGGCCGGGTGATCGCGGTGGTCAGCACCGAGGAGAAGGCGGCGGTGGCTCGCGCCAACGGCGCGACCGATGTGGTTCTGACCGATGGCTGGCTCGCCGCGGTCAAGGAACTGACCGGTGGCCGCGGTGTGGACATCGTGATCGACCCGGTGGGCGGCGATCGCTTCACCGACAGCATCCGGTCGCTGGCCTCGGCGGGCCGACTGCTGGTCGTCGGTTTCACGGCGGGCGAGATCCCCACGGTCAAGGTGAACCGGCTGCTGCTCAAGAATGTCGAGGTGACCGGCGCCGCCTGGGGCGAATGGGTGATGACGCACCCCGGTTACCTGACCGAGCAGTGGGATGAGGTCGAGCCGCTGCTCGCCTCGGGCAAGATCGCGCCGCCGAACCCGGTGCTCTATCCGTTGGAGCAGGCCGCGGCGGCGGTCGGTTCACTGGATAACCGCACCGCCACAGGCAAAGTCGTAGTCACCATCCGCTGATTCCGGCCCACCCGTCGCCCGACCGCCACCCCTCATAGAAACGCTGCGCGATGCTGGCCCGCCCGTCGCCCGACCGCCACCCCTCATAGAAACGCTGCGCGATGCTGGCCCGCCCGTCGCCCGACCGCCACCCCTCATAGAAACGCTGCGCGATGCTGTCTACTCGGGTACTGAACCGAACCCTGCTCTCCCGTCAACATCTGCTGGAGCGCTCGGCACTGACCGTGCCCGAGATGTGTGACCATCTCATCGGGCTACAGGCGCAAGACTCGACGCCGCCGTTCATCGGATTATGGAGCCGTATCACGGATTTCGATCCGATGACGGTGTCGGCGGGCCTCGACGACCACTCGCTGGTCCGCATCACGCTGATGCGCGGCACGATTCATCTGGTCACGCCACCCGATGCGCTGCGTATCGCACCGCATGTGCAGCCCGAGCTCGAAAAGGTCCCGTTCCGTAAGGGTTTCAACTTCGGCGCGATGGTCGGGCTCGATCCCGAGGAAGTCCGCGAGCGTGGCGAGGCTGTGCTCGGCGACGAACCGATGGCGACAGCGGACATGCGCGCGCAAGCGGCCGTGCTGTGGCCGGATCGGGACGCGGGCGCGGTCGTGCAGACCTGGCTGTATCAGTTGCCGGTGTTGCAGACCCCGCCGCGCGGGAAGTGGAAGGACAACAGCAGGCCGGTCTGGTCCCGGGTCGAGCCGTGGCTCGGTGCGCCGCTGGATCCGACGTATCCATTGGCGGAGTTGGTCTTCCGGTACCTGCGGGCGTTCGGTCCCGCCAGCACCATGGACATGCAGACCTGGTCGAAGTTGACCGGTATGAAGAAAGCGGTCGAGCAACTCGGCGACCGGTTGCGCACCTACACCGACGAGCGCGGCCGCACCCTCTACGACGTAGCCGACGGTGAGCTTGCCGATCCGGATCTGCCCGCGCCGGTTCGCTTGCTGGGCTGGTACGACAATGTCGTTCTCTCGCACCAGGATCGGACCAGGATCGTGCCCGATGGCGGGGCGATGCCGCTGCAGGCATTCGCGACCCAGGTGTCATCGGTCCTGATCGACGGCTTCCTCTCCGGTCTCTACAAGGTCTTCCTGGAGAAAGGGCTGGCCAGGTTGCGCATCAGCCCGACCCGGCCGTGGTCGGCGTCGGAGCGGGCATCGGTCGAGGCCGAGGCGCACGCGCTGCTCGCGTTCCTGGAGGCCGACAGGGAGCCACGCGTCGAGATTCTCGATATGGGCGTCGACCTGCGGCCATAATCCGAATCATCGAGCCAGGTCATCGGCAGATGCTTCAGCGTAGGCAGCCGCTCACGCCGGGTCGAGCGGTAGGCGAGGCAGCCCCGCCTACCGCTCGCCGGCGTAGCGGTAGGCGGGCGCCTTGGCGGTGCCGGTGGGGGTCAAGGTGCGCAGCAGCGGCAGCGCGCGGCGCGGGATCACCGTCGACAGCACGATGACGCTGTGTGAGCGCACTACCGAGCTGGTCCGGTCGATGCTCAGCAAGACCGATTGCAGGCCAGCGTGCGAGTCGGCGCCGATCCGGCACAGCACATCACCGGATCCCGTGGTCGCGTATGCCTCGAGCACACCGGGAATCGCCTCGAGTTCCGCGGCCACGGTGTCGAGCGCACCCTGCGCGATCTCCAGCGTGACGAAAGCCTCGACATCGAAACCCGCTGCGGTGACGTCGATTTGCGGGTCATAGGAGGCGATGACACCGGATTCCTCCATCCGCCCGATCCGGGACTGGACGGTGGCCCTCGCGACCTTGGTGCGGCGCGACAGCTCGAGGATGCCCGCCTTCTGATAATCGTGCATCGCGGTCAGGATGGCGAGATCGAGTTCGTCGAGTTTCGCCGGCGTGTGCGACATGTCGGCCTCCGTTCGTGGCGCTGTTGTGCTCGGTGATGCTATTCAAATTGTCCAGCATCTTGGGTGACTTGCTAGCCGAATTCGCCAGAGTGTCTATCGAAATCCGCCGCTATTGCCTACCGGGGGTGGTGACGATTTCCTTGGATCATGACCATCGATAACCTGCCGTCCCGGCCGGCCGCTAGCGACCGCTTGCGGGTCGCTCGAAACGACGAGCCCCGGCCGACCGACGGTGAGCTGCGCAGGCTCGTCGGACTGGTGGAGCACGACGACAGCGTCGACCCGTTCCCCGTCATCGGCTGGGATGCCCTGGTCTGGGTGGTCGGCAACGCGACGCAGACCGCGCACTTTCTCGAGTCCGCCTTCGGTATGCGACTGGAGGCTTATTCGGGACCGGAGACCGGTAACCGCGACAACAAGGCGTTCGTGCTGCGCAGCGGCGGCGCCCGGTTCGTGGTCACCGGCGCGGTCGACCCGGACAGCGCGCTTGTCGCCCACCATCACCGGCACGGTGACGGCGTCGTCGATATCGCGCTCGAGGTGCCGGATGTGGACCGATGCGCCGAATGGGCGCGCACCCACGGCGCGACGATTCTGGTCGAACCACACGATGAGACAGACGAATTCGGTACGGTCCGCTCGGCCGCGGTGGCCACCTACGGCGAGACGCGGCACACGCTCATCGATCGTTCCAAGTACTACGGGCCCTACCTGCCCGGCTACGTCGCTCGCCGCTCCAACTATCAGCCGCGCGCGGGCACGCCGGTCCGTTTGTTCCAGGCGATCGACCATGTCGTCGGCAATGTCGAGCTCGGCATGATGGACCAGTGGGTCGACTTCTACCGCCGCGTCATGGGTTTCACGAACATGGCCGAATTCGTCGGGGACGACATCGCGACCGAATATTCGGCGCTGATGAGCAAGGTCGTAGCCAATGGCAATCACCGAGTGAAGTTCCCGCTCAATGAGCCCGCCGCAGGCAAGAAGCGTTCGCAGATAGACGAATACCTCGAGTTCTATCGCGGGCCGGGCGTGCAGCACATCGCGCTGGCCACCAGTGACATCCTCACCTGTGTCGACACCCTGCGCCGTGAGGGCGTCGAATTCCTCGAGACGCCGGACACCTACTACTCCGACCCCGAACTGCGCGCCCGCATCGGCCATGTCCGCGTGCCGGTCGACCAACTACAGCGCCGCGGCATCCTCGTCGACCGCGACGAAGACGGCTACCTGCTACAGATCTTCTGCAAGCCCATCACCGACCGCCCGACCGTCTTCTTCGAGCTGATCGAGCGACACGGCTCCCTCGGCTTCGGCAAGGGCAACTTCAAAGCCCTGTTCCAAGCGATCGAACGCGAACAGGAATCCCGAGGAAACCTGTAGAACGCACGCACCACGGAGCGAGTCTTACGAGCGACGTTCGCTTCCGAGTAGTCGAAGCGCATGCGCCGAAGTCGCGAGTCTCGACTGCTCGGAAGCGAACCTTCGGGGCCGCGAACACGCAGCGCCGCAGGCGCTGCCAAAAGATTCAGTAGAGTTCACGGCATGCGGATTCCGTCGGCAATCGTCATCGGCACAACCTTGGCGTTGGCACTGTCGGCATGCGGTTCGAGTGGCGACTCCGATTCGTCGGATACGCCGCTTCGTCCGCCGCCGAAGGTCGCGACATTGGGCCCGCATGCCGGTGAGTGCGGCCACGTCACAGACAACGAGATCCGTGACGCCGCAGGCTTGTCGCAGATCTCGCGGGTGTTCAAGAACTCGGTCGGTTGCAATTGGGAGTCCGCGGGGCAGGGTTCGACGAGCGTCACCTTCGCCTCGTATCGGGGCAGCCCCATCGACCGGGAAAAGGCGTGGGTGACCACCCAGGGGCGTGGTGTGGAAAAGATCGAGGTCGGTGGCCGTGTCGGGTTCCAGGCCCTCGAACCGAACAGTTCGGTGTGTGATCTGGCTGTACAGCTCGACGACGATTTCTTCGAGTGGTCGATGTCGTTCGGACTGTTCGCCGCGACAGGCAATCCGTGCGACCGGATGCGTAAGCTCGCGGAGCTGACCGTGCAGCGGTTGCAGTGAGGGAGAACGCGATGAAACTTCGTGCTGGTTCGACAGCTCGTGGCCTGGTCGCCGTGCTCGCGGCGCTCGGCGTCGCCGTTTCGGTGTCCGGCTGCGGCGCCACTGTGCCTGGTTCGGCGCATCCGGCGGGTTCGGGGACGGGATCGTCGGTCAACACGAATTTCGACAAACTGCTGCGCGAGTGCGATGTCGTCTCGATGGATCAGATCGGCAGTGCGGTCGGTGACGGCGCGTTCGCCTCACCGTCTTTCTATGGCGCGGTGTGCATGTGGGATGTGATCAGTGCGCCCGGCGGTAGCGCCATGGTGACCCTGAACTGGTACGAGGTCGGCTCACTGAACAATGAGAAGACCAACAACGACAAGCTGGGCTACCTCACCAACAACATCACCGTGCAGGGGCAGCGTGCGCTGCAGACACACCGCCCCAACGATCCCGACTCCTGCGGTGTCAGCGCCAGCGCGGCCGATACCGGTGTGATCGGTTGGTGGATCAACTATCGCCCCGGTTCCAGTCACCCCGATCCGTGCGTCGGTGCGCAGAAACTCGTCGAGCTCACCCTCAACCTCGCCAGGTAGGCTTGCCCCCGAACTCCTTCGGCGTGGTGGTTACCCACCCCACTTTGACCCTGTGTCGAGACCACGGGTATCGTGGATCGCTGTGCCCGGAAGCATACGGGCAAGTTCGTGCGTGGATGTAAGCCAGCGAAAGCGGCTGACCTTCCCGGCGTGCCCGGAAAACCGGTCCTGCTTCACGTGCGACACACCCGACCTCGGGACGCGTGAAAACGCGGCTGAACTTGCGGGTGAAGGCTCGATGACAAAGACATTAAGTGCCAGACACCGCGTTAACTAATTCAAGGAAAGCCGGTCTATGCCAACCATCAACCAGCTGGTCCGCAAGGGTCGCCGCGACAAGGTCACCAAGACCAAGACCGCGGCTCTCAAGGGGAGCCCGCAGCGCCGTGGCGTGTGCACTCGCGTGTACACCACGACCCCGAAGAAGCCGAACTCCGCGCTGCGTAAGGTCGCGCGTGTTCGCCTGACCAGCGCGGTCGAGGTCACGGCCTACATCCCGGGCGAGGGCCACAACCTGCAGGAGCACTCGATGGTGCTCGTTCGCGGCGGTCGTGTGAAGGACCTTCCCGGTGTCCGCTACAAGATCATTCGCGGCTCGCTCGACACCCAGGGTGTGAAGAACCGCAAGCAGGCCCGCAGCCGTTACGGCGCCAAGAAGGAGAAGAGCTGATATGCCACGCAAGGGCCCCGCACCCAAGCGTCCGCTGATCAACGATCCGGTTTACGGGTCGCCGCTGGTCACTCAGCTGGTCAACAAGATCCTCATGGACGGCAAGAAGTCCACTGCCGAGCGCATCGTTTACGCCGCGCTGGAGCAGGCGCGCGAGAAGACCGGTACGGACCCGGTCGTCACCCTCAAGCGTGCGCTCGACAACGTCAAGCCCGCCCTCGAGGTGAAGCCCCGCCGCGTCGGTGGCGCCACCTACCAGGTGCCGGTCGAGGTGCGGCCCGGCCGCTCCAACACCCTGGCGCTGCGCTGGCTTGTCAGCTACTCGCGGGCTCGCCGGGAGAAGACCATGGTCGAGCGTCTGGCCAATGAGCTCCTCGATGCCAGCAACGGCCTCGGTGCTTCGGTGAAGCGTCGTGAGGACACCCACAAGATGGCCGAGTCGAACCGGGCCTTCGCGCACTACCGCTGGTGACGTCTGCCCGGCCCGTCGTTATCGGGCCGGGAGGCACAGCAGGATGCGGCACTTACCCGCCGCTTGCTGCGTTGACATAGAGACGACCACAGGGTCGTCCCCGAAAATTCCATCTAGCTACGAGCGGGGAAGATTTCCGTGGCACAGGACGTGCTCACCGACCTGAACAAGGTCCGCAACATCGGCATCATGGCCCACATTGATGCGGGCAAGACGACCACTACCGAACGCATCCTCTTCTACACCGGTATCACCTACAAGATCGGTGAAGTCCACGATGGCGCAGCCACCATGGACTGGATGGAGCAGGAGCAGGAGCGTGGCATCACCATCACCTCCGCGGCTACCACTTGCTTCTGGAAAGACAACCAGATCAACATCATCGACACCCCCGGGCACGTCGACTTCACCGTCGAGGTGGAGCGGTCGCTGCGCGTGCTCGACGGCGCCGTTGCGGTGTTCGACGGCAAGGAAGGCGTCGAGCCGCAGTCCGAGCAGGTGTGGCGTCAGGCCGATAAGTACGACGTGCCGCGTATCTGCTTCGTCAACAAGATGGACAAGCTCGGTGCGGACTTCTACTACACCGTGCAGACCATCAAGGACCGTCTCGGCGCCAAGCCGTTGGTCATTCAGTTGCCGATCGGCGCCGAGGACACCTTCGAGGGCATCGTCGACCTCGTCGAGATGAACGCGAAGGTCTGGAAGGGCGAGACCAAGCTCGGCGAAGAGTACGAGGTTGTCGAGATCCCGGCCGACCTCGCCGATCAGGCCGAGCTGTACCGCCAGGAGCTGCTCGAGACTGTCGCCGAGTCCGACGAGGCGCTGCTCGAGAAGCACTTCGGTGGCGAAGAGCTCACGATCGACGAGATCAAGGCCGCCATCCGCAAGATGACGGTCAACTCCGAGCTCTACCCGGTGCTGTGTGGTTCCGCGTTCAAGAACAAGGGCGTTCAGCCCATGCTCGACGCGGTCATCGACTACCTGCCCTCGCCGCTTGACGTGGAGGCCACCACCGGCCATGTTCCCGGCAAGGAAGACGAACTGCTGACCCGCAAGCCGAGCGTCGACGAGCCGTTCTCGGCGCTGGCGTTCAAGATCGCGGTGCACCCGTTCTTCGGTGAGCTCACCTACGTGCGCGTGTACTCGGGGCAGGTCGCCTCCGGTGCCCAGATCGTCAACTCGACCAAGGGCAAGAAGGAGCGTCTGGGCAAGCTGTTCCAGATGCACTCCAACAAGGAGATGCCGGTCACGACCGCGTCTGCCGGTCACATCTACGCCGTGATCGGTCTGAAGGACACCACCACCGGTGACACCCTCAGTGATGCGCAGAACCAGGTCGTGCTCGAGTCCATGACCTTCCCGGACCCGGTCATCGAGGTCTCGATCGAGCCGAAGACCAAGTCCGACCAGGAGAAGCTCGGCACCGCGATCCAGAAGCTGGCGCGCGAAGATCCGACGTTCTCGGTCAAGCTCGACCAGGAGACCGGCCAGACCGTCATCGGCGGCATGGGCGAGCTCCACCTCGACATCCTCGTCGACCGCATGCGGCGCGAGTTCAAGGTCGAGGCGAACGTCGGCAAGCCGCAGGTGGCCTACCGCGAGACGATCACCAAGAAGGTCGAAAAGCTCGAGTTCACCCACAAGAAGCAGACCGGTGGCTCCGGCCAGTTCGCGAAGGTCATCATCGCCATCGAGCCGTTCGTCGGCGAAGATGGCGCGACCTACGAGTTCGAGAACAAGGTCTCCGGCGGTCGCGTTCCGCGCGAGTACATCCCTTCGGTGGACGCCGGTGCGCAGGATGCCATGCAGTACGGTGTGCTCGCGGGCTACCCGCTGGTGAACCTGAAGCTCAGCCTGCTCGACGGCGCCTACCATGACGTCGACTCGTCGGAAATGGCCTTCAAGATCGCGGGCTCGCAGGCCCTGAAGGAAGCGGCCCGTAAAGCCGGTCCGGTCATCCTGGAACCGCTGATGGCGGTTGAGGTGATCACGCCCGAGGATTACATGGGCGATGTGATCGGCGACCTGAATTCCCGCCGTGGCCAGATTCAGGCTATGGAGGAACGCAGTGGTGCCCGTGTCGTCAAGGCGCTGGTTCCGCTCTCGGAGATGTTCGGTTATATCGGTGACCTGCGGTCGAGGACCCAGGGCCGGGCGAACTACTCCATGGTGTTCGACTCGTACGCGGAGGTTCCGGCCAACGTGTCGAAGGAGATCATCGCCAAGGCAACCGGCGAGTAAGACCTCGATCGGGGCAAGTGCAAGACTTGCCCCATCAGGTCCTACGGGGCAAGCGATTGCCCCCGCCGGGAGTCAGTACGACCCCCTTTTAACCGCACTGCTGCAACTGCACGCACCAACAAGTCCAGGAGGACACCACAGTGGCGAAGGCGAAGTTCGAGCGGACGAAGCCGCACGTCAACATCGGCACCATCGGTCACGTCGACCACGGCAAGACCACGCTGACTGCAGCGATCACGAAGGTGCTGGCGGAGAAGTTCCCGGATCTGAACGCGGCGTTCGCGTTCGATCAGATCGACAAGGCTCCGGAGGAGAAGGCTCGTGGTATCACGATCAACATCTCCCACGTCGAGTACCAGACGGAAAAGCGCCACTACGCGCACGTCGACGCTCCGGGTCACGCTGACTACATCAAGAACATGATCACCGGCGCGGCCCAGATGGACGGCGCCATCCTGGTGGTCGCGGCGACCGACGGCCCGATGCCGCAGACTCGCGAGCACGTCCTGCTCGCCCGTCAGGTCGGTGTTCCTTACATCCTGGTCGCGCTGAACAAGTCCGACATGGTCGACGACGAGGAAATCCTCGAGCTCGTCGAGATGGAGGTCCGCGAACTGCTGGCCGCCCAGGAATTCGACGAGGACGCGCCGGTCGTGCGTGTTTCCGGTCTGAAGGCGCTCGAGGGCGACCCGAAGTGGACCGAGTCGATCATCGAGCTGATGAACGCGGTCGACGAGTCCATCCCGACTCCGGTTCGTGAGACCGACAAGCCGTTCCTTATGCCCGTCGAGGATGTGTTCACGATCACCGGTCGTGGCACCGTCGTCACCGGTCGTATCGAGCGTGGCATCGTCAACGTGAACGAGGAAGTCGAGATCGTCGGCATCCGCGAGAAGGTCACCAAGACGACCATCACCGGTATCGAGATGTTCCGCAAGCTGCTCGACAACGGCCAGGCGGGCGACAACGTCGGTCTGCTGGTTCGTGGCATCAAGCGTGAAGATGTCGAGCGTGGCCAGGTTGTCGTGAAGCCGGGCACCACCACCCCGCACACCGAGTTCGAGGGCCAGGCGTACATCCTGTCCAAGGACGAAGGCGGCCGCCACACGCCGTTCTTCAACAACTACCGTCCCCAGTTCTACTTCCGTACGACTGACGTGACGGGCGTTGTGACCCTGCCCGAGGGCACCGAGATGGTTATGCCCGGTGACAACACCGAGATGACCGTCAAGCTGATCCAGCCGGTCGCCATGGACGAGGGCCTGCGCTTCGCGATTCGTGAGGGTGGCCGCACCGTCGGCGCCGGTCGCGTCACGAAGATCATCAAGTGATTCGCTGAATCGCTGAAACAGGCGGCGCCGTCCCGAAAGGGGCGGCGCCGCTTGTGTTTTCGTTGGACCGCGACGATTCGGAGGATTCATGGCCAAGAAAGCACAGCGGGTCGAGCTGGACGTCACCGAGGGCACGCTCGAGCACGGGCTGCCCTACCTGGCGCTCGGCTCGGGGCGGCCGCTGGTATTTCTGCGCTGGTTCACACCGGACCACGCCAATCCACGCGGCTGGCTGCGCGACTCGGAGATCAGGACGCTCACGCCGCTGGCCGCGCGCCGCCGGGTCTACGCGGTGAACAGGGCGCCCGGCATGGCCGAGGGCACCACGATGGCCGACATCGCCGCGCAGCACGCGAAGGCGCTGCGGGCCGAATTCGGTGGGCCGGTAGACGTTCTCGGTGTGTCATCGGGTGGTTCGCTTGCGCTACAACTGGCGGTGGACCATCCCGAAGCGGTGCGCAGGCTGGTGATCGCCTCCTCGGGTTACCGACTGGAGGACCATGCGCGTGAAGCCCAGCTGCGCTATGCGATCGCGGCCGCCGACGGGCAGCGCGCACTGCACCACATGGCTCCGGTCGCCGCGTCCTCGCCGATCCTCGGACGCCTTACCGTGGCGGCCATGTGGCTGATCGACCCGTTGGCGCGCCCGAAGAATCCCGCGGATGCCCTCGCCTTCATCCTCGCTGAGGACGCTTTCGATCTCACCGGCCGCCTCGCGGAAATTTCGGCGCCGACCCTGGTTATCGGCGGTGACCGCGATAGTGCTTATGGCACAGCGACTTTCCGTCACACCGCCGACGGAATCCCGAATTCTCGCCTGATCATCTACCCAGGAACTGGCCATATGGGCGCGATCAAGCACCCGCGCTTCGCCTCCGACATCGCCGCCTTCCTGGATGCCGCCTGATATAGGAAGCGTGGCCGAGCCGGGCGAGTGCGGCCGCCCACGCGGTGGCATGCCGCTACCAGACTTCAGCGTGGGTCAGCCGAGCTGTGTCATACCCGCGGCGACGACCTGTGCCACATTGAAGAGTTCGTCGGCGGTCGGCAGCGGCAGGCCGTCCAGTGCGTGCAGACGGTCGGTGCTCGCGATCGCGAACATGGCCGAGACCCAGGCGGCAGCGCAGGCCCGCAGGGTGCCCTGTTGAACCGGCGTCGGTGCGCTCGCCTGTAGAACTCGGGCGGTGACATCGAGCAATTGGTCACGCAAGTGGCGCAATTGGCGACGGACGTCAGGATGGGTATCGGCCTCGCGCCACATGATGACGCGCAGTACCGAGGAATGATTGTCGCGCAAATTGAGCGCGGCGTCGAGATTGACCAGGCTCGCGGCCGGATCGCCCGGTGTGACCACCGCGCCGATGTCGTCGATCGGATGATGGGGCACCCGTTCGGCCATCAGTGCGGACAGGATCGAATTCTTTGTCGGGAAGTAATAGAAGACGAGCCCCTTGGGGACGCTCGCGGCTCCGGCGATAGCTGCGGTCGCCGTCGCATCGAATCCCTGTGCCGCGAAGAGCTTTTCGGCCGCGTCCAGGATGAGTTTCCGGGCATCGCCGTCCACCTTGGCGCTACGGCGACGCCCAGCTCGATGCGGTTTCGGCATCTGCATCAGTGGTGCGGAACCATGTCGTGCAGACGCGCCGACATTGCCGGCAGCGCCGCGACCGCGACCACTACCGTCACGATCCCGACTACCCATGCGGTCCAGGACGCGCCGCGGAACCCGGTGAAATCCATTGCCCATGGGGAAATGAACAGCAACGCGCCGAACAGCCCCATCGCGTAGTCCGTGGCATCGATGGCGGGTCGGTAGATCTGTACGAGTCCGGTGAGAGCGATGAGCACGCCCAAGATGATCAGCGACCACTGGCCGTTGTTGTTCGTCTCCACCCAGAGCGGTGACAGCGCGGCAAAAACTCCCAATATGACGGCCAGGTAGTCCTGTGTGCGACTTCCGGTGAACATGGTGAGCCTCCTCAGGTATGGAATGTTCTCCACCTCCGATTCAACTCTGATTGACCGCCCGATCAATATCGATACGGATACGATTGAGCACCGATCGTCTCTTGTTCTTGCTGTAGCACCAGTTAGGGTGAGCTGCGTGTCACCTTCAGTTACGGATGCCAAACCGACCGGGCGAATGCCAGGCAGCACCGAAGGAGAGGCCGCATGAACGGGCCGATCGTGATTGTCGGCGCGGGGCTCGCGGGCCTGCGCACCGCCGAGGAACTGCGCCGCGCGGGATACGAGGGTGAACTGATCCTCGTCGGCGAGGAGTCGCGGCTGCCCTATGACCGCCCGCCGTTGTCCAAGCAGTTCGTGCGCGGCGAGACCGACGACACCACGCTGCGGCCCGAAGAATTCTTCGTCGAGAAGCGGATCGATCTGCGACTGAACACCGCGGCCATCGGGGTAGATCCCGCGGCGCGGCAGGTGCGGCTCGCCGACGGCGGCAGGCTCGATTACGCCGAGTTGATCATCGCGACCGGCTTACAGCCGCGCCGCCTGCCGGGGCTTCCCGTCCTGAAGGGCGTGCACGTACTGCGTGGATTCGCAGACGCCGCCGCGCTGCGGGCCGAATTGTCCGGTGCCGGTACAGCGCTCGTGGTCGGTGCCGGGTTCATCGGCTGCGAGCTCGCGGCCAGTTTCCGGGCGGGCGGGGTCGAGGTGGTGCTGATCGAGCCGCAGCCGACGCCGCTGGCTTCGGTGCTCGGTGAGCAGGTCGGCGCGCTGATCGCCAGGATGCATCGCGCCGAGGGCGTCGACCTGCGCTGCGGCACCGGTCTCGACTCCTTTCTCGCCGACGACGCCGATCGGGTGCGTGGCGCGAAGCTGTCGGACGGCAGTGAGGTGCACGCCGACCTCGTGGTCATCGGTGTCGGCTCGCGTCCGGTCACCGAATGGCTCGCCGATTCCGGCATCGCCTTGGCCGAGCCGGCGGCAGGCGGCGGCGTCCTCGCCGATGAGGTCGGCCGCACCTCCGTCGAGAATGTGTGGGCGGTCGGCGATGTCGCCGCCTGGCTGCACGAGACCGGACATCGCAAACGCGTCGAGCATTGGACCAATGCGGGCGAGCAGGCGAAACTGCTGGCGTGCGCACTACTCGGCGCCGAACCGCCGACCGCGGCGCGGGTGCCGTACTTCTGGAGCGACCAGTACGAGGTGAAGATTCAGGCGCTCGGTACCCCGAGCGCCAACGACGAGGTCCATATCGTCTCCGACGACGGCCGCAAGTTCCTGGCCTACTACACCCAGGACGGCACCCTCACCGGCGTGGTCGGTGCGGGCATGACCGCACAGGTGATGAAGGTCCGCGCGAAAATCGCGGCGGGTGCCCCGGTGGCGGAGCTACTCGGCACCGGCTAATAAAATCGGCGCCTGTGATCGTCGCGCTCATCGATTCCGGCCTCGGGCTGTTGACCACGGCTGCCTGGGTGCGCAAGCTCCGGCCGGATGTGGACCTGTTGCTGCAACTGGATCCGGATGGCGCGCCGTGGGGTCCCAAGCCCGAGCAGTGGACGATCGACCGGGTGGTCGGTGCGGCCCGCACCTCGATCGAGTTCGGCGCGTCGGTGATCGTACTGCCGTGCAATACCGCCAGCGTCACCGCGCTGGAGCAGGTGCGCGCCGAGGTCGGCCCCGATGTGCCGGTGATCGGCACCGTGCCCGCGATCAAACCGGCGGCCGCGGTCTGCTCATCGGTGGCGGTATGGGCCACCGCGGCGACGACGGCAAGCCGCTATCAGGCGGACCTGATCGCGAAATTCGGTGGGGAGGCCGATGTCGTCGGCGTCGCCTGTCACGGATTGGCGGACTCCATCGACGCGGGCGACCTCGTCGCGGCCAAGGAATCGATCGCGCGGGCCGCCGAGCTGACACCCGCCGACGTCGAGGGCGTAGTCCTCGGCTGCACGCACTACCCGCTGGTGATCGATGCGATTCTGGCCGCGCTTCCCGACGGTGTCCGCCTGTTCGACAGCGCGCAGGCCGTTGCCGCCCAGACGATCCGGCGGATGGACGCGCTCGGGCGACCGAGTACGGGAAATGGTGCGGTGCACGTGCTGAACAGTGGCCGTCCCGGTGATCTGCCCGCCAGCGCGGCTGCTTTCGATTCCGGCCGAGTGCTCGGCGCACATCTGCGACACAGCGCCATTCGACTCGACTAGTCGAAAAGCCCTACCCGAGAGGCTCGCTGATGACGCCAGTTGCCGAGACCGCTGCTCGAGTACGTGCGGCGCTGGCGGAGGTCGCCGACCCCGCCGACGCGATCCATCTGCGACGGTTCTTCAAAACCGCGCCGGGGGAGTACGGCGCGGGCGACGTCTTCATCGGCGTTCGGGTGCCCGCGACCCGCTCGATCGCGAAACGCTTTGCCACACTGCCACACTGCCGCTCACCGAGATCGACGTGCTGCTCGACAGTCCGGTGCACGAGGAGCGCCTCGCGGCGCTTGTCATTCTCAACGCCAGGTTCGCCGCGGCATCCAAGCCCCGTGCCTTCGACGACGAGGCCCGCGCCGCCATGGTGGAGCTGTACCTGGCCGCCGTTCACCGCGGCCGCGTGAACAACTGGGACCTCGTCGATGTGTCGGCGGAGAACATCATCGGCCCATGGCTGCTGGACAAGCCACGCGACCTGCTCTTCGATCTAGCCGCCGCGCAATCGCTGTGGGAGCGTCGAGTAGCCCTGCTGTCGAGCTTCGCCTTCATCAAAGCGGGCGATGCCACAACCACATTCGAGCTGAGCCGGCGACTGCTCACCGACCGCCGCGACCTCATTCAAAAGGCGCTCGGCTGGATGCTGCGCGAGATCGGCAAGCGGATCGATGAGCAGCTGCTGACCGAATTCCTCGACCAGCATGCGGCCGAAATGGGCCGCACCGCGCTGGGTTACGCCATCGAACGGCTCGACCCCGCGGTGCGTGCCCACTACCGCGCGCAGTAGCGGTGTCCGCTCAGAACTGGATTTTCAGGTGGTCGGTGACCGGCCGAGCCTGGCAGCCGAGGATGTAGCCGTTGGCGATGTCCTCGGGGTCGAGGATTTCGGAGTTCGCCATCTCGACCTTGCCCTCCAGCACCGTGCAAGCGCAGGAACCGCATTCGCCTTCCTGGCAGGAGTAGGGCACATCGAGCCCTTTGGCCAGCATGATGTCGACAAGGGTCTGCTTACGCGGCCAGGACATCTCGTGCACCTCGCCGTCGAGTTCGACCTCGACGGTGGCGGCGTCCGCGGCTTCCTCATCGCTGACCTCGGCCGGGACCTGATCGGCGAACGGATCTCCCGCAAGGGAATTGAACGTCTCGGCGTGCGTGCGCGTGCGCGGCACATCGAGCCGTGCGAGCGCGTCGTGCACGCGGTCCATGAACGGCTTCGGACCGCACATGAAGGCGTTGTAGCCGGCGTACGGGGACACCAGTGTGGCGAGTGCGTCCGGAGTCGGCAGGCCCTGTAGGTATTCCAGCCAATGGATCACGGTGAGCCGCTGTGGATGTTTGTCCGCCAGCTCGCGTAGTTCGGCGGCGAAGATGACCGATTCGTGGTCGCGATTGGCGTATATCAGAACGACCTTGCCGTTGCCACGTGCCAGCGCCGATTTCAGGATGGACATCACCGGGGTGATGCCACTGCCCGCGCCGAAGAGCAGCAGGTCATCGTCGAGGTTCTTGGGTGTGAAAACACCTGAGGGCGGCAGTACTTCGAGCTCGTCGCCCGCTTTGACGTTGTCGCACACCCAGTTCGACCCGTAGCCGCCGACGGTCCTCTTGATGGTGACCTTCGGCCGGTCGTCGGTGTAGGGCGAGCTGGCCAGTGAATAGCAGCGCGCCACCGAGCCGGTCAGGTCACTCGGTATGCGCAGTGTGAGGAACTGGCCGGGGTGGTAGCTGAAACGTTCGCGAAATTCTTCGGGCACGTCGAAGACCAGCGAGCAGGTGTCGATGGTCTCGGTGATGACCGCGGATACCCGCAGCACGACCGAGCGCGAGCCGTGCGGAACCTCAACGGTGGTCATGGCGTCCTCTCGAACAAAACTAGAACGTGTTGCAGTTTCATCGTACGTCGGTGTTCGGCTGCCGGACAAGCTGGGCCTCCAGACCGGCTACCAAGACCTCCATGCCGAAGTCATACGCATATCGTCCACGCAGGTCCGCCATGTATTTTGTGGCGCGCTCGACCACATCGGGCAATGCCATATCCGAAAGCGGGGAGCGATCCCTCGGGTTCACCCGGCTGCGACCGAACAGGTAGGTGTGGATCGTCGCATAGGCGGCGAGCACATTGCGGTCGGTGAAACCCGCTTCGAACAGGATCTCCATCACCGCGGCGATCAGGTCGAGTTGTTTGCCGAGCATCTGCTCGATCAGCACATCGCCGAGCCCGGGATGTTTGCGCAGCTTCTCATCGATCTGGTCGATGAGATCGCGCAGCCGCTGCTGCCACGGCCCGGATTCGGGCGGCGACTTGCGCACTCCGGTCAGCGCCGCGGTGGCGACGAGATCGAGCAGTTCCCGCTTGTCGGCGACGTAATAGTACGGCGCCATCGGTGAAACACCCAGTTCGCGCGAGAGTCGCCGCATCGACAGCTTCTCTACGCCGTCCGCGCGCACCACCCGCAGCGCGGCCTCGACGATCTCGGACTCCGACAGAGTGTTGCCGCCCCCGCTCGCCTGCATTCGTCCGACTCCCATGCCACCTCTACCACCGCGGGCATCGATCACCCGTCACGTCCCGTTCAGCTGCTTGCCACCGAAAGTCTAGAGCGCCGGACTCCGGGTGGGTTCGCCTGCGTGTGACTGGGCTCGTACTTCGCACCGCCCGGGATGGAGTGTCCACTGAGTGGGACGTTGCGCGCCTGATGAGCGCTGTCGGGCGAAGTCTGTCCCCAGCCCACGCAGGGCCGCAGCGAAGGCGGAGGTATGCCTGACTTGATTGATCATTAGAACTTGTTTCTTTTTGTCAGTGCATGACGTTATCGTGTGAGCGTGGCTACATCGGGTAGCCGCGAACACCGAATCGTCATCTCGGAGGTAGCTATGCCGGAATACGGATCGCTCGGACATACCGCTGACGATCGCTTGCGGGTCGCTCGAAACGGCGCCGACACCGATGCCACTGGGCCGATCGCAACGGTCGACGCGCGGTCGAACGAGGAAGCGCCGTTGGTGGAGGAGACCCTCATCGAAGAGGTTTCCATCGACGGTATGTGCGGCGTCTACTGAACGGCGGAGCGACCATGCTCGATCTCGATACTCGTTGGGAACTGCACCCGAGGGTAGCGCTGCGTCCGGAGTCGTTCGGCGCGCTGCTCTACCACTTCGGCACGCGCAAGCTTTCCTTCCTGAAGAACCCACAGATCCTCGAGATCGTGCGTTCGCTGCCCGCGCACGCCTCGGCGCGCACCGCGCTTCTGGCGGCGGGCCTCTCCGACAACCCGGCAGGCCCGTATGTGCGCGCGCTCGCGCAGCTGGCCGACTCGGACATGATCACCCCGTCAGCGCCCGGCAGCTCGCCGGAAGTGTTGCGGCACAGCGCACTCGCCGCACCCGTGGCGCAGGTCGTAGATTCGGATGCGGCGGTGGCCCCGGCCTCGACCGGTGCGGTGCGCTTGATCGATCGGTTCGAAACCGGTCTCGCCGCGCCGATTTGCCTTACCTGGGAACTCACCTACGCCTGCAACCTGTCGTGCGTGCATTGCCTGTCCTCCTCGGGCAGGCGCGATCCGCGTGAGCTGAGCACTGAGCAGTGCAAGGCGCTGATCGACGAGTTCGAACGCATGCAGATCTTCTACGTGAATATCGGCGGCGGTGAACCCACTGTGCGCCCGGACTTCTGGGAGCTGGTCGATTACGCGACCGCGCACCATGTCGGAGTGAAGTTCTCCACCAACGGAGTTCGCATCACGCCGGAGGTCGCCGCGCGGCTTGCCGCCAGTGACTATGTGGACGTTCAGATTTCGTTGGACGGCGCGGACGCCGAGGTCAACGATGCCGTGCGCGGACCGGGATCCTACGACATGGCGATCAGGGCGCTGGACAATCTGGCGGCGGCCGGATTCACCGACGCCAAACTGTCGGTTGTCGCGACCCGTCACAACATCGCTCAGCTCGACGAGTTCAAGGCGATCGCCGACAAGTACGGTGCCACACTGCGTTTGACCAGGCTGCGGCCATCGGGTCGCGGTGCCGACGTCTGGGACGAACTGCATCCACTGCCGGAACAGCAACGGGTGCTGTATGACTGGCTGGTGCGCAACGGCGACGGTGTGCTCACCGGCGACTCGTTCTTCCACCTTTCCGCGTTCGGCGACGCCCTGCCGGGGCTGAACATGTGCGGCGCGGGCCGGGTTGTCTGCCTCGTCGATCCGCTTGGCGATGTGTACGCCTGCCCCTTCGCCATCCACGAGCGCTTCATGGCGGGAAATGTGGTGGCGGACGGCAGTTTCCGCGCGGTATGGCAGGAATCGGAGCTCTTCGCCGAGCTGCGCGAGCCGAGCGGCGGTGGCGCCTGCTCCGGCTGCGCCCACTACGACTCCTGCCGAGGCGGCTGCATGGCGGCGAAGTTCTTCACCGGCCTGCCCGCCGACGGACCCGACCCGGAGTGTGTGCAAGGCTACGGCGAGGCGGCCCTCGCCGACGTGGGGCGGATGATCCCGCGCTCGTCGGTCGACCACTCGCGGCGCAGCGCGCCGCGCAAACCGGGTTCGCGCAAGTCGGGTCCGATTCCGCTCACGCTGTCGGTATCTCGGTCCGTCGTCACGCCGGAACGACGCCCGTCGCGCGCCTGCGACGAGAGTCCGCTGGGGTGACGCCGAGTCGTTAGCCAGAAGTGCGCTGCCATGTCACTCGGAGGTCGGTGCCGCTCGGGCGCCGGCGGAATTGCCGTCACGTTGCCGGGAGTCGAGATCGGTCGCCAGCGATCTTTCAGCAACATTCGACTATGGCGGTTGACGGTCGGCTGGGGCGGATTCGCATGGAATTCTTTCCTTTTTTCCGAGTGAATGATGCTTGCGCGCGAATCTCCGCCTAGCATGCCAAGAATGCGCAATGATCGCCTGCCCGACGGGTTCGGGGTACGGATCGATCCACGGGTACGCGCATACTCGGGGGGACGCATACTGATCGGGGGTTCGCCCACCCGGTTGCTGCGGCTTGCCCCGGAGGCCGCCGAGATGATCGGCGACGGGTACCTGGAGGTCACCGGCCCCAAGTCCGCCATTGTTGCCAGACGGCTGCTCGACTCCGGTGTCGGCAACCCGCGTCCGAGGCTGTTGCCGTCGCCGGAGGACGTGACAGTGATCGTGCCGCTGTACAACAACGCCGACGGTCTCCTCCGGCTGCTCGCGGCGCTGCGCGGACACAACGTGATCGTCGTCGACGACGGCTCGGATCAACCGGTGTGCATACCGAGCAACCGGGGCACCCGCTGCCGGGTGACCGTGCTACGTCACGACCACAAGCAGGGGCCTGCCGCGGCACGCAATGCCGGATTACGGGCGGCGACAACCGACTTCGTCGCCTTCCTCGACTCCGATGTCGTCCCGCGCAGCGGCTGGCTCGAGGTCATGCTCGGGCACTTCAGTGACCCGGAGGTCGCGCTTGTCGCGCCGCGGATAGTCGCGCTCGATCCGGAGTCCAACACACTGGCCCGCTATGAACACACCCGTTCCTCGCTCGATCTCGGCCGCCGCGAGTCGGCCGTACAGTCGCACGGGCTGGTGTCCTACGTTCCGAGTGCGGCACTGCTCGTGCGCCGCAGGGCCCTGCTTGCCCAGGGCGGTTTCGACGAGTCGATGCAGGTGGCCGAGGACGTGGACCTATGTTGGCGGCTGGAGCAGGAAGGCTGGCGGCTGCGTTACGAGCCCGCCGCGCACGTGGCGCACGACCATCGGATTTCCTTCCGCGCCTGGTTCGGTCGAAAGATGTTCTACGGCACCGGGGCCGCACCGCTCGCCGCGCGGCATGCCGGCATGGTGTCGCCGCTGTCGGTGCCGTCCTGGACGGTGGTCGCCGCCCTGCTGTTCGCCACGCTGTCGAGGTGGGGCCTGTTCGGTGGACTGATCACCCTCGTCACCGCGCTGGTGCGACTACGAAGGGTCTTCGCGGAACTGGACAACCCGACCAGGATCTCCGCCATCTACCTGGCGCGCGGATTCTTCGCGGGCCTTTGGCGTTTGGCATCGGCGATGTGCAGGCACTATTGGCCGGTCACCATGCTGGCCATGATCGCGTCGCGGCGCATTCGCCGCATCGCGGTGACCATGGCCGTCGCCGATGGCCTCGCCGACTGGTTCACCCACCGCGACTCGGGCGGGCTCGATCCGTTTCGCTACGTGGCATATAAACGGATGGACGACATCGCCTACGGCAGCGGGCTGTGGCTCGGCGCCTATCGCGCGCGCAGCCTGGAAGCCCTCAAACCCACTACGCCATCCAGCTGATCCGGACTCTTGATGCTGTGATGTTGATGTAGATGGTGGACACTCTGATCGTCGGCGGTGGCACGGCAGGCTGCGTACTCGCGGCCAGGCTGAGCGAAAATCCGGATCACACCGTGCTCCTGCTCGAGGCGGGCCCGGTGTGGGCCACGGCGGCGGAAATCCCCGTTGGCCTACTGGATGCCACTCACCTGCCGGTTGGGCCGGGATCGCCATGGCTGTGGACCTATCCTGTCACCCTCGCCTCGGATGGCCGAGGTGGCGAGGTCGCGGGAACCATTGTGCGCGGCAGGGTGATCGGTGGTTCCGGAGCGATAAACGGCAGCTACTTCGCGCGCGCGACCGCCGCTGACTTCTCCGCATGGAGCGAACGGCTCGGCAAGTCGAGCGCCTGGTCCTTCGACGAGGTACTTCCGATCTATCGGCGACTGGAGCACGATCACGATTTCGGTGACCGCCCCTGGCACGGCGCGACCGGGCCGATGCCGGTGCGCAGGACGGCCGCGCCGGTTGCGCTCAGTGTCGAGTTCGCCGCGGCCTGCGCGGCGGCGGGCATACCCGCGATCGCCGATCTGAACGCGCCGCAGGGAACAGGTCCCGCCGAAGGGGTCGCCCTCGTACCGTGCAGTGTCGAGGACGGCCGACGTGTCAGCACCGGATCGGCCTATCTGCTACCCGCGCTGTCGCGGCCCAATCTGACCGCGGTCGGTCGAACATCGGTGACCCGCGTCAGATTCGGTGGTACGCGCGCCATCGGCGTGGAGTACCTGCGTGACGGTGTCGTCGATACCGTGTCCGCCGATCGGATCGTGCTGTGCGCGGGGGCGATCGAATCGGCGGCATTGTTACTGCGTTCGGGCATCGGCCCCGCCGAACAGCTTCGAGCGCTGGATATTCCGGTGCGGCACCCCGCTCCGGTCGGAATCGGATTCAGTGATCATCCGGAGATCGGCGTCGAATACCGGCTCGATCACACGCTTCGGCCGCCGGACACGGTTCCGCTGGAATATGTGCTGAGTCTCGACGATATCGAAATCCGTCCCTATACCGTCGCGTTCACGCCGCATGTGCAACGGCTCGGGGTGGCGTTGATGCGGCCACACGCCGAAGGCGTCTTACGGCTGCGCTCGACCGATCTCGCCGCGACGCCGCATATCGAGCACCGTTATCTGTCCGCGGAGCACGATCGCGACCGCTTGCGGGAGGGTGTTGTCATCGCGACCGAATTATTGCGCGGGATATCGGCGGCGCGGGTATCCAACCCGATGCCGGAATCATCCGGCGCCGCCACCGATATGTGGCTGCGGGCGAATCTGGCTACCTCGCAACACCTGTCCGGTACCTGTCGAATGGGTCGTGCGGCCGACGAGCGCGCGGTGGTGGATGAGCTGTGCAGCGTGCACGGAGTAACCGGACTGTCGGTGGTGGATCTGTCGATTGTCCCGGTGCCGTTGAGCCGCGGTCCACAGGCAACCGCGGTGCTGGTCGCCGAACGCGCCGCCGACCACCTCGTTCGATGATGTGAAAGATGGATAGGTCATTGCGAGGTCCGAACCGGGTGTGCCCTGGCGGACAACCATCAAACCCCGCTGAACGATCGTCCAGAAGTTTTTAGGGGAAAAAGTTTCTTTTTATTAATGAAGCGCCTAGTGTTCGCAGCACATGGATCACATCCATGTGCTGTAGCGGACATTGCCGCGGTGCTCGCCCGCGTCGCGGCGACGGAGTTGGAGGAACGATCAAGAGCTAGGCGCAATCGCGGCGATCTGCGTTCGCCGCGGCGTTGACCCCGAATCACCGATCCCGTTTCACGCAATCTGTTCGGACCCCGCGCTGGCGACGCTGCCGCGTCCCGCGCTTTCGTCGAATCGCCCAAGTGCTGGCGTCTATGCCGTGCGCCGGAGTCGAAAGCCCCGGTGCGCAGGCTTATTGGTGCTGCCCAAAAGCATTCGGCCAGCTGCTGTTTCACAAACGAGGAGGCTCTGGTGCACGGTACGGAGTTGGGTGATTTCGGTGCACGGCCGGACGAGACCGCCCATGCCGCGGCGGTGCCGCCCGTGCCGTTTCCGCTCGCTCCCGCGCAGCTGGGGGTTTGTTACGCACGCCCGTCGATGTGACCTTCCATGAGGTGGCCGACGCCGATCCCCTCTCGGTGCCGATCGGCGCTCCGGTATTCAATACCCGTCTCTATGTGCTCGATTCGCGGCTACGGTCGGTTCCGGTCGGGGCACCGGGTGAGCTGTATCCGTCGGGGGTACAGCTCGCCCGGAGTTACCTCGATCGCCGTGGGCTGTCGGCGGGACGGTTCGTCGCCGATCCGTTCGGCGGGGCGCGGAGCCGGTCCGCGCCGGGCGGCCGGATGTACCGCACCGGTGATCTGGTGCGCTGGAGGTCCTCGGGTCGCCACACAGGTGGCTACCCGGTTGGCCGCCGATTTGGGCTGCCTGCTCGGAGTTCGCGAATTGTTCACCGCTACCACGGTGTCCGAGCTCGCCGAACTGATCGAGCGGGGCGGAAGGGACCGGCGGCGCGCCCGGTGTTGTGCTGCTGCGGGCACGGCAGCGGCCGCCGCTGGTTCCACTTTCTTCCGCGCAGCAGCGGATCTGGTTCCTGAACCGGTTCGAGACTTCCGGCGCGGGTTGCAATTTGCCGTTCGTGGTGCGCGCCATTCACTGTTCCAAGTCATGCTCGCGTTCGACAACGCGCGAGAAATCAAGCTGGAACTGCCTGACTTGTCGGTTGCCACCAGTACTCTGGACATCGGAGAGACCAAGTTCGATCTCCAGCTCGCGGTCGCGAAAGCTTCGTCGGTGCCGGACTCGAGGAAGGTCCGGCACCGACGGGGGTTCGTGCGGAATTCACGTACGCGACCGATCTTTTCGACGAAGCCACCATCGCGGACTACGCGCGATGGCTGGTGCGACTGCGGCAAGCGATCACGACCGACGCCGATCTGCCGGTAGGTGACCTGCCATTACCGGCCGCCGCTGGGCAGCGGCGGACGATCGCGCTCGGCCACGCCCCGCGTGTGGCGAGGGCCGCGGCTGTGGCCCCCGTGTTCGTCGCGGACACGGTACTCGTCGCGGATACGGCATGCGCTGCGTACGCCGCCGTAGCGGTCACCGACACCGCGTTGGTCGCGGACGCTGCATCGGACGCGGACGCCATGCTGGTTGCGGACACGGTGCTGGTCGAGTTCGAGGCCCAGGTACCCAGGACGCCCGAGATCGTCGCGGTGCTCGCACCTTCACGTACGCGCAGCTGTCGTCGCAGGTCAATCGTCTTGCCCGGGTGCTGATCGAGGTGGGGGTCGGTCCGGAGTCGCTTGTGGTGCTCGGGATGCGGTGTTCGGCGGAGTTGGTCGTCGGCGCATACGCGGTACTGACCGCCGGTGGCGCGTATGCGCCCGTCGATCCCGACCAGCCGACGGCTCGGATCGCGCACGTCGTCGCTTCGGCCCAGCCGGATTGCGTACTGACCGGATCGGACGATGGCTGGCGGACCGAATCCGATTCACGGTGCACGCCACGCACGCACCGATCGACGCGGCGAGCGCGGGGCCGGTGCCGATCGGAGGTTCGGTGCGCGAGAGCCAGGTGCTTGTGCTCGACGCACGGCCGCGGCCGGTGCCGGAAACCGTGGTCGGCTCGCCACCCGGCTCGGTGCGGTACTTGCCGAAGAGATCCCGGTCATCTGCTCGGCTGGTCGCTCGGCGGCGTGCTCGCGCACGCGGTCGCGATCCAATTGCAGGAACAGGGGCAGCGATCTCGTCTACTTCACCGCATCCCTCGACGACCCGACCGGAGCGACCGGCGCTTCGAGCTGGTCCGACGCCATCGACGGCACCGTGCACAACCACGCAGTCCAGTCCTCGCACTGGCACATGACCTCCGGGTCCGCCCTCGCCAGGATCGGCCATGTGCTGACCACGGTCTGGGCGAACGCCGACAACCACTAATGGAAGGTCCATCCATGAAAAACCCGTTCGACGACGATGATGCCCAGTTCTACGTCCTGATCAACGAAGAAGGCGAGCACTCCATGTGGCCGATCTTCGCCGCTGTCCCCGGCGGCTGGACCATCGCCTATGGCGCGGACGCCCGGACCGCATGCCTCGAATACGTCGAATCACACTGGCTCGACATGCGTCCCAACTCCCTGATCGCGGCCATGTCACCCGAAACCAACTGAATACGCGGGGCGCGCCGGCCACAACCCCTTACCGGCCGGTGCGCTCCGCCCCCGACACCACGCCGTTGACAGATCACACGTGCATTGTCATCCCAGGCGAGGATGATGGAAGACATGACAACCCGCCGAATCACCTTGACGCTCCCCGAGGAACTGGTCGCCACCGCCGAACATGCTGTGGCGGCGGGCCATGCCAGTTCGGTGTCCGCTTACATCGCCGCTGCCGCCGAAGTCGGCAGGGCAGCCGCACCTTTCGCCGAGATGATGCCGAACGCCGAGTCGACCATGCCGGTCGGCGTCTGGCTTGCCGGTGTCATGCACGGCAAGCGGCAGCGAGACACCCGCAGCGTCGTGTGACGCACAGCGTCACGTCGTGAGCGTCGCTGACGCTCACAGATCCGTCACGCCCTCGTTCGTGCGGAATCGCGATCGGCGAAGACCTTGCGGGCAACGGCGATCGCGTTGAGTGCTGCGGGGAAGCCCGCGTAACCGGCCATCTGGGTGATGACTTCGACGACCTCCGTTTCGGTGCCACCGACATTGAGCAGTCCGTGGATGTGCACCTCGAGCTGGGGTGCGGCCGTGCCGAGCGCGGTGAGCATGGCGACGGTGGCCAGCTCGCGTGCCTTCAGGTCGAGGCCGGTGCGGGAGTAGATGTCGCCGAACACGAATTCGAGGAGATAGCGCGCCAGGTCGGGGGCGATGTCCTGTAGCGAGGCGATAACCTGCTCGCCCGCATGGCCGTCGATCTCCGAGAGCCGGACACTGCCGCGCTCGAACCGGTCACCGGTCGGGGCGGGCACGGATTCGGTCCGCACCGGAATGTCGGTGCGGGTGTCGAAAACATCACGGGCTGCGGTCAGTCCGTTGAGTGCGGCAGGGAAGCCCGCGTACACGCTGACGTGGATCAGGGTCTCCACGATTTCCTCGCGCGTGCAGCCGACATTCAGCGCCCCGTCGATGTGGAAGCGCAGCTGCGGTGCCGCATTGCCCATAGCGGCGAGTGCGGACACGGTGGCCAACTGTCGCTGCGGCAGCGTGAGCCCCGGACGGGACAGGATGTCGCCGTAGCCGAACTCGACGGTCAGCCTGCCGAGGTCTGGCGCGATATCGGCGAGGCTGTCCAGGACCGCGGGATTCGGATTACCGCCGACCTTCCGCAACAGGTCCAAGCCGCGCTCGAAACGGTCGTTGTCACTGGTAGCAGCCGCGGCCGAGGGCTCTGTGTTTGTCATACTCGAACTGTAAAAGCTGGAGTGCACTCCAACGCAAGGTCAGGCTGGAGGCTTGCACCTGATCCTCCAGGCCGACGCGAAATCAGGTGCTTCTGGGGGTTGTCCCGGATGTACCGCAGCACCGCGAAACCTTAGCCTTGAAGCATGCGCTTTCTTCCGATCGTTGTGGCTATGTCGGCGGTTGCTCTGCTCGTCGGCTGCTCGTCGGACCCGAAGCCGGCCACATCGGGGGTGTCCGATGGGCGAAAGCATGCCGTGCAGGCCGAAATCGATCGCATGGTGGAGTCCGGTGTGGCGGGGGCGATCGCCACGGTTACCGAGAACGGCGAGACCGTCGTGCTGACCAGTGGGGTCACCGATCGCGAAACCCGCGCACCGATCCCCGCCGCGCCGCCGCAACAGACGCGGATCGGCAGCATCAGCAAGACGTTCCTCGCTTCGGTGGTGCTGCAATTGGTGGCCGAGGACAAGATTCGACTCGACGAGCCGATCGACACCTATCTGCCCGGTTTGCTGGTCGGCGACGGCGTCGATGGCCGCGCGATTACGGTGCGCCAAATCCTGCGTCACCAAAGCGGTTTGCCGGAGCTGACCGACGATCCGCAGGTCGACGAGTATCGGGCGGCCTTGGAACACCGCACGATGACACCCGAGCAGGAGATCGCCCTCGCGCTGCGGTTACCTGCGGCATTCGCGCCGGGCACACAGTGGAAATACACCAACACCAACTACATCGTCGCGGGCATGCTGGTCGAGCGCGTCACCGGCGCGCGGTATGCCGATGAGCTGAACCGGCGCATCTTGCAGCCTCTCGCACTCGAGGATACTTATCTCCCCGGCACGGGTGAGCTCGATATTCGAGGGCCGCATCCGAAGGGTTACGCCACCATCGACGGCGTCGTGACCGATGTGACACGGATCGAGCCCTCGGTGCCGTGGGCCGCCGGCGCGATGGTGTCCACCGGTGTGGACCTGAATCGTTTCTACTCGGAGCTGCTCGCGGGCCGAGTGGTCCCGGCTGCCCAGCTGGTCGAAATGCGCGCGAGCGTGCCGACCGGGCAGCAGCTGGAAGGCATGGACTACGGACTCGGCCTCGGTTCGACGCGCCTGCCCTGTGGCGCAGAGTATTTCGGCCATTCCGGAGGCATCTCCGGATATCGCACAGTCTCCGGCGCCACACCGGAAGGACGCGCCATCACCTACGCCTTCACCGAAGCGCCGAAGTCACAGCCCGAAACCATAAGCATGCTGAGCCACGCACTCTGCCCGTAACCCAAATCAGCGTGCCGGGCGGCCGAACAGGATGATCTGCATCAGGTGGATCACTCGCTGACGTGAGCAGCGCGGATTGTCGGGGCCGAGCCATTGACCCAGATCGACGACCAGCGCGAGCGCGGCATGCACAAGCAGTCGTGCCTCGGCCGCGGTGAGCTCGGGACGGACGCCCGCGAGTAGCTTGGCCCACTCTTCGACGTTGAGCCGCTGGATGTTTCGCAGCACCGTGCGTGCCTCGGTCGGTACATTGCTGATCTCGGCGTAGTAGACGAAGGTCAGGTCTCGTTCGGCGAACGATCCCGTCACATACAGCTCGATCAGCGTTGTCAGCGCCTGCTCTTGGCTGTCGGACGCGGCGATGGCGGGTCCGATCGCCGCCGAAACCCGGTCTGCCGCACGGCGGAACGCGGCGGCGAGGATATCGCCCTTGCTGCGATAGAAGCGGTACACCGCCGAGGATGCGGGCAGCCCGGCCGCATTGGCGATGTCCTCCACGCTGACATTCGGATAGCCACGCTCATGAAACAGCTCGACCGCACGCTCGAGCAACAACTCGTGCTTGAACGTCAACGGAATCTCGCTTACGCCAATGGATTCGGTATCCGCACGCCCCGGTGGCGGCAGCTCGCATTCGGTCACCGCCCGGCAGGCGGCGCGCAGCAGATTCGTCAGCGGGCGCACCGGTACCGAGACATGGTGATCGGAGATGCTGCCGATCACGCTCATGGCGGCCGCCGCGAGTACCGAATGGTCGGGCCCTTCCAGTTCCGGGCGGCTCTGGGCCAGCAGCGCGCGGACCGCCGCATCGGTCGTCACGAGTTGGTCGATCAGGATCTGCCGATCGGCGTCCTCGAGATAGCGGTTCTGCCAGCGCAATAGTGCGGCGCTACGGCGATTGGTGATGGACGCCGCGATCAGCGCGTCGAGGATGTGGGCGAGGCGTTCCTCGGCGGGCCGCTCGCGCAGCGGCTCGGGCAATCTCACGGCTTCCTCGCTGAGCGCGCCGAGGCGCAGCGCCTCCTCTCGAAACAATGCGTACTTGCTCGGGTAGTGCCGGTAGAGCGCGGTGGAGCTGATGTCGAGTCGGGAGGCGATGTCGTCCATGCTGACGCCGTGATAGCCGAAGGATCCGAATGCCTCCGCGGACGCTGCCGCGATCTGTGCCCGGCGGTCCCGTGGCCGCCGGCGCACCGCGCGCGAGGAGCCTGCTGTCGCTTCCCGCGCTGAGCGGCGATCTCGGGCATCCATCTCGCGATGGTAGATCGACCAATTGGTGTGGCGTTGTGCCCAAGTTTGGGGAGGGTTGCGCCATGGTTGAAGGTCCGGGTGAACTAGACCCGTGCCGGGCGTCCGAACAGTACGAGTTGCATCAGCAGGGCGACTCGTGCGGGCGAGGCGATCGGCTCGGTGCCGAAGGACCTGCCGAGATCGACCACCAATGCGAACGCAGCATGAATGAGGAATCGAGCCTCCGCGGCCGACAACTCCGTGCGCACCTCGCGCAGCAGCCGCGCCCACTCCTCCACGCTGAGCCGCTGGATATTTCGCAGGACCGCCCGCTCGTCGGCAGGAATGTGCTGGAACTCCGTGTAGTACACGAAGGTCAGCGCACGCTCGGCGAACGAGCCGTCGACATACTGCTCGATCAGCGTGGTGAGGGCCTGCTCGGCGTCGGCCGCGGCGGCCACCGCGGGACCGATCGCGCCCGAAACCCGGTCGGCGGCGCGCCGAAACGCGGCGGCGAGCAGATCGCTTTTGCCGCGATAGAAGCGATATACCGCCGAGGCCGCCGAAAGCCCTGCGGCAGTGGCGATCTCCTCGACGCTGACATTCGGGTAGCCGCGCTCGTGGAACAGCTCGACGGCTTTGCGCAGCAGCAGCTCGTGTTTGAACGAATCGGGGATCTCCACTGCGGGCAGCGGGTCCGCCGCCGCCTGCTCCGGCGGAAGTTCCGCTTCGCTGATCGCCAGACCGGCCGAATTCAACAGGCGAACAAGAGGTTTCGCAGGCAAAGTGGCGTGGTGGTCGGCGATGCTGGTGATCACGCTCAACATGGCGGCGCGCAGCACCCTGACGTCGTTCTCGCTGAGCGCGGGCCGCACCGCGGCGAGCTGATCGCCGAGTGCGCCGAGGACGGTCAGTTGCTGCTCGGTGCGCAGCACGTTGTCCTGCGGCTCGAGGTAGCGCCCCTCCCAGCGGACCAGGGTGATCGTCGCGCGATTCTCGATCGTCACGCCGATGAGCGAATCGAGCACGTCACGCAACCGCCGCTCGGGGGACCAGTCCGCCGCGTCCGCGGGCAACTCGACCGACTCCGTCATCGCCGTGCCAACCCGCAGCAATTCCTCGCGGAACAGCGCGTACTTGCTCGGATAATGCCGGTACAGCGCCGCCGAGCTGATGCCGAGCCCGGACGCGATGTCCTCCATGCTCACGCCGTGATACCCCAGCGCACCGAACGCGGCCGCCGATGCCGCGGCGATCTGGGCTCGCCGATTCTTCGGTCGCCGCCGGATTTCCCGAGGTGCCGAGTCGCCGCTGACCGCTTTGCGCGCCGTACGGCGATTATCGACACTCATGCGGACATGGTAACGACCTGGCGGGCCCGATGATTTGCCCAGGTCGCGGTGGACTTGTGCGGCCCGGTGCGTGCCGATGGTTTAACGTTTGATTTCTGCTCGAAGTGAGAGGCTGGGCAATGGATGCTCAACAGATCGCGATAGTCCTCTATCCGGGGATGACAGCGCTGGACGCGATCGGACCGTACGAGGTGCTGCGGTTCGTGCCCGGCGCGCAGATCCGATTCGTCGGACACGAGCCCGGCCCCGTCATCACCGATAGCGGAGTCCTCGCGGTCGGTGTGACGCACACTTTCGAGGAAACCCCCGGACCGCAGATCATCGTGATTCCCGGTGGCCCCGCCGCGACGTCGATCGCCGCCGACAAACGTGTGCTGAACTGGCTCAAGACCGCCCACGAAACCACTATCTGGACCACATCGGTCTGCACCGGCGCCCTGATTCTCGCTGCGGCGGGCCTGCTCGACGGAAAACCCGCGACCACCCACTGGGCCGCGCAGGGCGCCCTCGCCCTGCTCGGCGCCAAACCACAGCGCGACCAGCGCATCGTGCTCGCCGACCGGATCGCGACCGCCGCGGGCGTCGCGGCAGGCATCGACCTCGCCCTCTGGCTAGTCGGCGACACTCACGGCCAGGAACGCGCGGAAATCATCCAGCTCGACATCGAATACGACCCACAGCCCCCCTTCGACGCAGGCCACCCCAGCAAGGCCACCCCCGCGGTCCGCCGCAAGGCCCTCGTCGACCAGGCCCGCCTCGCCCCGGCCCTGCGCCGCAGCGAAACCCTGGTAACCACCATCACCGGCGCTCAGAGAGCCTTGTGGCGCAGCGCAATCAACCGAATCCGCGCCTAGCAGCCCGACATGTCCTATTGCCGGTCAGTCGACATCGGTTGCCGAGCGAATAGAGCCATACCAGTCGAGTAATTCCGGGTTGTCGACGGCGCTGCGTTCCACGACGCGGGTGGGGTCGGCGCCCTGGAGGAGCTTTTTGATGGGGACCTCGAGCTTTTTGCCGGTGCGGGTGTGCGGAATGCCGGGGGCGAGGAGGATTTCGTCGGGGACGTGGCGGGGGGAGACCTCGGTGCGGATGGTGGTGTTGATGCGGGTTTTCAGGTCGTCGGTGAGTTCGGTGCCGGGAGTGAGGACGACGAACAGGGGCATCCAGTAGCCGCCGTCGGGTTGTTCGGCGCCGATGACGAGTGCCTCGATGATTTCGGGTAGGCGCTCGACAGATTGGTAGATGTCGGCGCTGCCCATGCGGATGCCGTGGCGGTTGAGGGTGGAGTCGGAGCGGCCGTGCACGATGACGCTGCCCCGGTCGGTGATCGTTATCCAGTCGCCGTGGCGCCAGATGCCGGGGAACATGTCGAAATAGGCGTCGTGGTAACGGGTTCCGTCGGGATCGTTCCAGAAACGAATCGGCATGGAGGGCATCGGCTTCGTGATGACCAGCTCGCCGACCTCGTCGCGGACGGGATGACCTTCGGGGTCGAAGGCCTCGAGTGCGACACCTAGGTAGGGGGCGGAGAGTTCACCGGGCCAGGTGGGCACTGTGCGCGCGCCGCCGATGAACGCGGAGACCACGTCGGTGCCGCCGCTGATCGAGGCGACCTGTACGTGCTCGCCGACGTTGTCGCCCAACCACAGTGCCGAAGAGGGTGGCAGGGACGAGCCGGTGATGCCGACCTGGCGCAGCGCGGACAGATCGTGATCGGTGCGTGGCGTGGCGCCCGCCTTGATGCAGGCGAGTACGTAGCCGGGACTCGTGCCGAGCACGGTGGCGCCGACCTGGGCGGCGTTGTGCCACAGCGCATCCGATGTCGGATAGGTGGGGCTGCCGTCGTAGCAGACGATGGTCGCACCGACGAGTAGCCCGGCGATCTGGAAGTTCCACATCATCCAGCTGGGGCTCGTGTACCAGAAGAAGGTGTCCTCCGGCCCCATATCGGCTTGCAGGGCAACGGCTTTGAGGTGCTCGAGCACGACACCGCCGTGGCCGTGCACGATGCCCTTCGGCAGACCGGTGGTGCCGGAGGAGAACACGATCCACAACGGGTGGTCGAAATCGACGGACGCTGTCTCGATGATGGCGGCTTCGGTCTCCGCGTTGGCGGTGGCCTCGTTCCATGACAGAGTTCCGGGGACCTCCAGGCCGAGCTGGGAGACCGCGACGGTGGCTTTCAGCGTGCCGAGCCCGGCCTGTAGCGCCGCGATGTCCTCGCGCTTATCGTGGGCCTTGCCGCCGAACCGGTAGCCATCGGCCGTTACGAGGACCGTCGGTTCCAGCTGGCCGAGCCGATCGAGCGCCGCCTTTGCCGAATAGTCCTGCCCGCAGGCGCTCCACACCGCGCCGATGCTCGCGGTCGCGAGGAACGCGATCACCGTCTCCGCGATATTCGGCAGATATCCGGCCACCCGATCGCCGGGCTGTACGCCGAGCGATCGCAGAGTGCGCGCGAACGCCGCGGTGCCATCGATCAAATCGGTCCAGGACACCTCACGCGGCGGGGCGTCCTCGGTCAGCTGCACGATGGCGGGGCGGTCGGTGCGGAACTGGCGAACGACCTGGTCGACGTAGTTCAGACCGGTCCCCGGGAACCACTGCGCACCGGGCATTTCGGCGCGCGTCAGTACCTCGCCATCAATTTCGCCCAGCTCGAAGTAGTCCCACACCGCGTGCCAGAACCCGGGCAGGTCGTCGACCGACCACTGCCACAGCGCGCGATAGTCCGGTGCGGATACGCCCGTGCGAGACTCCACGAATTTCGCGAAGTCGGTGATGCGCGCCTGCGCGATATCTGCTTCGGTGGGCACCCATTGTGGTTGCACCGCACTACCTCCTGGCTCGGCTTTTCGGATCAGGTGCTTGCAGGTCGGTCGAAACCACGCCGCTAGCGACTGCTTGCAGGTCGGTCGAAACCACGCCGCTAGCGACTGCTTGCAGGTCGGTCGAAACGACGCCGCTAGCGACTGCTTGCAGGTCGGTCGAAACCACGCCGCGCGATTTGTTCGGCGTGACGCAGCACCGGGGCGTCGACCATGCGACCTTCGAAGGCGAACACGCCCCGATGTTTCGGTACCTCCTCGAGTACCCGACGGGCCCAGTCGATTTCCTTATCGGACGGTGCGTACGCCGCCCTGATCACCGGAACCTGGCTCGGATGGATGGCTACCTTCGCGTCGAAACCGATCGCGGCCGCGTCGAGCGATTCCGCCCGCAAGCCGTCGAGGTCGCGGAAATTCAGATACACCGAGTCGAGCGCGAACTTCCCGTACGCCTTGGCGGCCAGCAGCGAGGTGGACCGAACATGGCGCGCCACATCGCGATAGCTGCCGTCGGCATGCCTGCTCGAGTTCCCGCCGAGCCCGGCAATCAGGTCTTCCGCACCCCACATCACTCCGATGGCATTGCGCACCATCATCGCCCTGCCGACCGCGAGCGCGCCGAGCGGCGATTCGATGAGCGCGATCACCTCGTAGTCCGGCAGCGCGGTGATCTGGTCAGCGGATTCGCATTTCGGCAGCATGATCCGCCGATAATCGGTGCGGTCGAGCGCCGCGCGGTCGAGGTCGTGGTCTTCGGTACCGACGGCATTGATCCGCACGACAGTGGTCTCGGGATCCAGCGCAGTATCGGTCAGCGCCTTGCGTGCCGCGGCTTTGTCTCCCGTGGCGACGCCGTCCTCGAGATCGATGATCACCACATCGGCTGCCGCGGCGGCCTTTTCGTAGCGTTCGGGACGATCCGCGGGACAGAACAACCAGGCCGGGCCCGCCATTTCCCAACTCATGGCCGGCTCGGTTCTTTGCGGACCAGCGTCTTGCGTACCGCCGTCGCGACGATATCGCCGTGCTGATTGCGCGCCGTGTGAGCGAAGGTCGCGATGCCCTCGCCTTGGCGGCTCTTCGACTCCCGCTTGTCGATGATCACGGTCTCGGCGTACATGGTGTCGCCGTGGAACAGGGGCTTCGGGAAGGCGATGTCGGAGAAGCCGAGGTTGGCGACGATGGTGCCCTGGGTCAGCTGCGCGACCGAGAGGCCGACCAGGGTGGACAGCGTGAACATCGAGTTCACCAGCCGCTGGTGGAACGGTGGCAGCTGCTCGCTGAACGCCGCATCCAGGTGAAGCGCCTGGGTGTTCATCGTCAGCGTTGTGAACAGGACATTGTCGGCCTCGGTGATGGTGCGGCCGGGCCGGTGCTCGTAGACAACGTCGGTCTCCAACTCCTCGAACCACAGGCCGCGCTGCACTATCCTGCGCGGCTGCGCCGGTGCGCTCACAGTCCCAACTCCCGCCCGATCAGCATCAACTGGACCTCCGTCGTGCCCTCGCCGATCTCCAGGATCTTGCTGTCGCGATAGTGCCTTGCCACAGCGTATTCGTTCATGAACCCGTAGCCACCGAAGATCTGGGTGGCGTCGCGGGCGTTGTCCATCGCCGCCTCGCTGCCGACCAGCTTCGCGATCGCGGCCTGCTTCTTGAAAGGCTTGCCCGCGAGCATCAGCGCGGCGGCGTCATAGTAGGCGGTGCGTGCGGCGTGCGCGCGCGCCTCCATGCGGGCGATCTTGAAGGCGATGGCCTGGTTGCGGCCGATCGGTCGGCCGAAGGCCTCGCGGTCCTTCGCGTAGCGCACACTCTCGTCCACGCAGCCCTGCGCGGCGCCGACCGACAGCGCGGCGATGGCGATGCGGCCCTCGTCCAGGATGCGCAGGAAGTTCGCGTAGCCGCGGCCGCGCTCGCCGAGCAGATTCTCCTCGGGCACCCGTACGTCGGTGAAGCTCAGCGGGTGGGTATCGGAGGCATTCCAGCCCACCTTGTTGTACGCGGGTCCGGCGACGAATCCTGGGGTGTCGGTCGGCACCAGGATGGTGGAGATCTCCTTCTTGCCACCGGCCTGTCCTGTCACCGCGGTGGCGGTCACCAACCTGGTGATGTCGGTGCCCGAATTGGTAATGAACTGCTTGCTGCCGTTGATGACCCAGTCGCCGCTGTCGAGCGTCGCTGTGGTGCGGGTGCCGCCGGCGTCGCTGCCCGCGCCCGGTTCGGTCAGCCCGAACGCGGCAAGGGCGCGCCCGCTGGTCAGCTGCGGCAGCCATTGCTGCTTCTGTGCGTCATTGCCGAAGCGGTAGATGGGCATCGCGCCGAGCGAGACACCGGCCTCGAGCGTGATGGCCACGCTCTGATCGACCTTGCCGAGTTCCTCCAAGACCAGGCACAGCGCGAAATAGTCGCCGCCCATACCGCCGAACTCCTCGGGGAACGGCAGGCCGAAAAGGCCCATCTCCGCCATGCCGGCGACCACCTGGTACGGGAAGGTGTGGTTCGCATCGTGTTCGGCGGCGACCGGCGCCACCACCGATTGCGCGAAATCCCGCACCGTCATGGCGAGGTCGCGATAGTCGTCGGGCAGCGTACCGGTGGACAGGAAGTCGTTCATGCGGGGTCTCCTACTCGCTCAGCGGTATTCGTCTCGGTAGGTGCGTCGGGCGCGGTGATGCGCGCGAGGGGTTGGCCGAGCCGCACCTGGGTGCCCGGTTCGACGAGGAGTTCGACAGTGCCCGCGATCGGTGCGGTGAGCGAATGCTCCATCTTCATCGCCTCCACCACGACCACCGGGGCACCCGCGGCCACTACGTCGCCGGTGCGGACCGGCACCGCGATCACCGAACCCGGCATGGGGCTGAGAATCTCGGCGTCGCCGACATGCTCATTGCCGCCGCGCACCTTCACTTCCGCCAATTCCCGAAGCGCGGTGACGCCGTCGGGTCCCGCGACCCAGAGCTGTTCGTCGTGTTCCGCGACCCGATACTCGCGCCGCAGACCGGCCGATGTGAGGGTGAGGACGCCCGCGGTCGGCGAGTTATGCGCCACGAAAGTGGCTGACAGTGAGGTTGATTCGCCGTCACCCACTTTCGCGACCGCCGCCTCCGGAGTGCCGGTCAGGTACACGTGCTCGATGCGGGCGCCACCGGCCAGCCGTATCGGTGTCGGCGCGGCCGTCCCGATCCGCCAGCCGGAGGGCACCGCCCACGGATCGCCCGCCGTGGTCGGCCAGCGCCGTAGCCAGTGATAGGTGGCGGCCGCGATGAGGTCGTCGTCGGTGACCGGGGCGGGGGTGAAGTCGGCGACCCGCCGATCGAGCAACCCGGTATCGAGCTTGCCCGCGACCACATCCGGGTCGGCGAGCAGAAAGCGCAGGAACTCGATATTGCTGGTCACGCCGAGCAGCACGGTATCGGCCAGTGCTCGATCGAGTTTCGCCAGCGCCGCGCCGCGGTCATTGCCGTGCGCGATGACCTTCGAGAGCATCGGGTCGTAGTCGCTGCCGACCACCGTGCCGATCCGCAGCCCCGAATCGACTCGAACGCCATTGCCTTGCGGCTCGGACAGATCGAGCACGGTGCCGCCGGTCGGCAGGAACCCGCGGCCGGGATCCTCGGCGTAAACCCTCGCCTCGATCGCGTGCCCGACGAGCCGGATCTCGTCCTGCTCGACGGTGAGCTGCTGTCCCGCCGCGATGCGGACCTGGCATTCCACCAGATCGACGCCGGTCACCAGCTCGGTCACCGGATGTTCCACCTGTAGGCGGGTATTCATCTCCATGAAGAAGAACTCGTCCGGCCGGTCGGCGGAGACGATGAATTCGACGGTGCCCGCACCGACGTAGTTCACGCTGCGCGCCGTATCGCAGGCGGCCGCGCCGATGCGTGCGCGGGTCTGCGCATCGAGCAGCGGTGACGGCGCCTCCTCGACCACCTTCTGGTGCCGCCGCTGCAAGCTGCATTCGCGTTCACCGAGATGGATGACCTGGCCGAACTGGTCGGCGAGGATCTGCACCTCGATATGCCGTGGTCGCAAGACGAAACGCTCGAGGAACAGGGTGTCGTCCCCGAATGCCGCGCCGGCCTCGCGCCGGGCACCGGCCAGTGCGTCGGGAAGCTGTTGCGGCGCTTCGACAAGCCGCATGCCCTTGCCTCCACCACCCGCCGACGGCTTGACCAGTACCGGATACCCGATGTCGGTGGCAGCGGCGATCAACTCCGCGTCGGTGAGGCCCGGCTTCGCGATGCCGGGCACCACCGGCACATCGAAGGCCGCGACGGTGTTCTTCGCCGCGATCTTGTCGCCCATGATCTCGATCGCCTTCACCGGCGGCCCGAGGAAGACAATGCCCGCCTCGGCCAGCGCCGCGGCGAAAGCCGCGTTCTCCGACAGGAATCCGTAGCCGGGGTGTACCGCCTGCGCTCCGGACCGCACCGCGGCCGCGACCACCTTGTCGATGGCGAGATAGCTCGCTCTCGCGGGCGCGGGCCCCAGGTGCACGGCTACGTCGGCCTCACGGACATGCCTGGCCTCGGCATCGGCATCGCTGTACACCGCGACGGAGCGAATCCCCAAGGCACGCAGGGTGCGAATGACGCGGACCGCGATCTCGCCGCGATTGGCGACGAGCACGGTGTCGAATTCGATGGGATGAGATTTGTTCAGCATTGTCATCACATCCGGAAGACGCCGTAGGAAACGGGTTCGAGCGGCGCTTGCGCGCACACCGAAAGGGCAAGTCCAAGAACGGTTCTCGTATCCGCAGGGTCGATTACCCCATCGTCCCAGAGCCGGGCCGTCGAATAGTAGGGATTGCCCTGGTGCTCGTATTGCTCGCGAATCGGCGCCTTGAACGCCTCCTCGTCCTGCGTCGACCACGGCTGCCCGCTGCTGTCGAGCTGATCGCCACGGACGGTCGAGAGCACCGAGGCGGCCTGCTCGCCGCCCATCACCGAGATCCTGGCATTGGGCCACATCCACAGGAAGCGCGGCGAATACGCGCGCCCGCACATCGAATAGTTGCCCGCGCCGTAGGAGCCGCCGATCACCACCGTCAGTTTCGGCACTCGCGCGCAGGCCACCGCGGTGACCATCTTGGCGCCGTGCTTGGCGATACCACCCGCCTCGTAATCACGGCCGACCATGAACCCGGTGATGTTCTGTAGGAACAGCAGCGGGATCTTGCGCTTGTCGCACAGTTCGATGAAATGCGCGCCCTTCATGGCGGATTCGCTGAACAGCACGCCATTGTTGGCGACGATGCCCACCGGGTGGCCGTGGATGTGGGCGAATCCGGTCACCAGTGTTTTGCCGTATTCGGCCTTGAACTCGTGAAAGGCGCTGTCCCCGTTCGAGCCGCCGTCGACGAGCCGGTTGATGACCTCGCGGACGTCGTAGGGCGTGCGCAGGTCGACCGGCACTACGTCGTACAGCTCGCTCTCCGGCGCGGCCGGGGTCGTGGTCGGCAGTACTTCCCATGGTCCGGCGGGACGCGGGCCGAGAGTGGCCACGATTCGGCGCACGATGCGCAACGCGTCCTGGTCATCCTCGGCCAGGTGATCGGTTACTCCCGAGGTGCGCGAGTGCAATTCACCGCCGCCCAGTTCCTCAGCGGTCACCACCTCGCCGGTCGCCGCCTTCACAAGCGGCGGTCCTGCGAGGAAAATCGTGCCCTGATTGCGCACGATCACCGCCTCGTCGCTCATCGCCGGCACGTACGCGCCGCCCGCGGTGCACGATCCGAGCACGGCGGCGATCTGCGGAATCGCCTTGGCGCTCATGGTCGCCTGGTTGAAGAAGATGCGGCCGAAATGTTCCCGATCGGGAAAAACCTCGTCCTGATGCGGTAGGTACGCTCCGCCGGAATCGACGAGATACAGACACGGCAGCTGATTCTGTAGCGCGATCTCCTGTGCGCGCAGATGCTTCTTCACCGTCATCGGGTAGTAGGTGCCGCCCTTTACGGTGGCGTCGTTGGCCACGATGACGCACTCACGCCCCGATACCCGCCCGATGCCGGTGATGATCCCGGCGCCGGGAGATTCGTCGCCGTACATGCCGGTGGCGGCCAGCGGCGACAGTTCGAGGAAGGGGCTGCCGGGGTCGAGCAGTTGATCCACCCGTTCCCGGGGGAGCAGCTTGCCGCGGGCGACGTGGCGTTCCCGCGCCTTCGCGGGCCCGCCGAGCGCGGCCCGCGCGAGCCGTTCGCGCAGGTCGTCGGTCAGCGCCTGATGCGCCGTGCGGTTGTCGACCGCGGTTTCTACTGCCGTCATCACGCTGTCCCGTCGTCCAGTTAGTGGCCGATAACTGGAATTCAGGTTAATCTTGATTAACTGAGATGTCCAGGCCATAGCGATTGCTTGCAGGTCGCTCGCAAGAACCAGCATTCGAAAGGGGCGCGTGTGACCAGCATCGAACCTGTCGCTTTCACCCGCAGGGAGCAGCTGAAGGCGCAGCGCAGGGCGCAGTTGAAGGAAGCCGGTGCCCGGCTCATCGCCGAGCGCGGGTTCCTCGGCATGCGCCTCGACGACCTCGGCGCCGCCGTCGGCATCAGCGGTCCCGCGGTCTACCGTCACTTCCCCAATAAGGAGGCACTGCTCGTCGAGTTGCTCGTCGGTGTCAGCCAGCGACTGCTCGACGGCGGGAAGGCGGTGGTCGCGCGGACGGGCACCGCGGAGGCGGCGCTCGCCGGTCTCGTCGACTTCCATCTGGATTTCGCACTCGGTGAGCCCGAGCTCATTCGGATCCAGGACCGCGACCTGGACAACGTGCCGACCGTCGCCCGCCGCGAACTGCGCCGAACCCAGCGGCAGTATGTCGAGATCTGGGTCGCGATCCTGCGTGAGCTGCATCCGGATCTCCTCGAGGAGACCGCACGTGTGCAAGCTCATGCGGCCTTCGGTCTGATCAACTCCACCCCGCACAGCGCGACCTCCGCCACCGCGACCCGCGCCCGTCCGATCCTGCGTCGAATGGCGCTTGCCGCGCTGGGGTGAGGTGTCAACGAGCGCTCCAGCCGCCGTCCATGGTGTAGGAAGCCCCCGTCACCATGCTCGCGCTGGATGCGGCGAGCCATCCGACAAGGTTGGCGACCTCCTCCGGTTCGACCAGGCGTTTTATCGCGCTCTCGGTCAGCAGCACCTGCTCGAGCACCTCTTGCGCGGGGATGCCGTGTGCCTTGGCCTGATCGGCGATCTGCTTGTCGACCAGCGGCGTTCTGACGTAACCGGGATTGACGCAATTGCTGGTCACCCCGCGCCCGCCGCCCTCGAGTGCGGTTACCTTCGACAGGCCCTCCAGCCCGTGCTTGGCCGTCACATACGCCACCTTGTATTCGGAGGCCCGCAGACCGTGCACCGACGAGATATTGACGATCCGACCGAACCCCTGCCGATACATGTGCGGAAGAGCCGCGCGGATGAGCAGGAACGGCGCCTCGACCATGAGCGTCAGCAGCTTCCGGAACTCCTCCGGCGCGAACTGCTCGATCGGGCTGATGCTCTGCACCCCGGCGTTATTCACCAGGATGTCTACCTCGAGATCCAGATCTTCCAAGGCGGCGACCTCGAGAAGGTCTACCGCCCAAGCCTTTCCGCCGATCTCGGCGGCCAGCGCTTTCGCGCCGACGTCATCGATATCGGCGATGGTGACCAGCGCGCCACGTGCCGCCAGCTCGCGCGCACACGCCGCGCCGATACCGCTCGCAGCACCGGTCACCAGTGCCGAACGTCCGGTCAAATCAGTCATTTGAGCCTCTTTCCCGCGGTTTCGGCTGCCTTCGGTGCGGCATCGGCTTCGGCGGCGAGGATGTCGGCGTCGGCGAGGTCGATGCTCTCCAGGTCGATGCCGCTCGTCTCCTTGGCGAAGTAGACGGCGATCGCTGTGACGGCCGCGGCCGCGGCCAGGTACCAGGCGATCGGGACGGCGGAGTCGAACTCGTCGAGCAGCCGCACGGCGATGATCGGTGCGAGCGACCCGGCCACGATCGAGGTGACCTGATACCCCAGCGACACACCGGAATAGCGCATCCGGGTCGGGAACATCTCCGCCATGATCGCGGGCTGTGCGGCATACATGAGCGCGTGGAATACCAGGCCGATAATGATCGCGGACATGATGATCGCGTTGTGCCCGCTGTCCATCATCGGGAATGCGAAGAAGCCCCAGGTACCCGCGGTGATCGCGCCGACGAAATAGACGGGCCGCCTACCGAATCGGTCGCTCAGTCGCCCGGCCAGGGGGATGGCGAGCAAGTGCACGGCGTGCGCGATGAGCAGCCACCAGAGAATGGTCTTGGTGTTGATACCGACATGCACCTTGAGATAGGTGATCGTGAAGGTGACAACCAGGTAGTACATGATGTTTTCGCCGAACCGAAGGCCCATCGCGGTGAAAATGCCACGCGGATAACGCTTCAGCACCTCGACGACGGTGAACGAACTGGCCTTGATCCGCTCCATCTGCTGCTGCGCCTCGAGAAAGATCGGTGCGTCGGTGACCTTGGTCCGGATGTAGTAGCCGACCAGTACCACGACCGCGGACAACCAGAACGCGACCCGCCAGCCCCAGCTGAGGAACGCGGCATCCGAAAGCGTCGAGGTCAGGGTCAGCAGTGCGACCGTGGCGAGCATGTTGCCCACCGGCACCCCCGCCTGTGGCCAACTGGCCCAGAATCCGCGGCTCTTGCTCGGACTGTGTTCGGCCACGAGCAACACCGCGCCGCCCCATTCGCCGCCCACCGCGAAACCTTGGATGAAACGGAGTGTGACGAGCAGTGCGGGCGCCAAGTAGCCGACTTGGCCGAAGGTCGGCAGACAGCCCATCAGGAACGTCGAGACGCCGACAAGCAGCAGGCTGAACTGGAGCAGTTTCTTGCGGCCGTAGCGGTCGCCGAAGTATCCGAAGACGATGCCACCGAGTGGGCGCGCCGCGAAGCCGACCGCGTAGGTGACGAAGGCCGCGAGGATGGCGTCGAGGTCGCTGGTGTCCTTGGCGAAGAACACCTTGCTGAAGACCAGCGTCGCCGCGGTGCCATAGAGGAAGAACTCGTACCATTCGACGACCGTGCCCGCCATCGACGCGGCAACCACTCGCCGCAGGCCCGTCGGTACGCCGCCGGGATCGTCGCCGGTCGGGCGCAATGCATTTTGCACGCTCATCGAGGTTCTCCTTCATGACCGGCGCCACATCTGGAGATCAAATGTGATGGCGCCCACAATTTCATGGTCAGGACGAGTATTCGTGCAGGTAACTAGGACCGCAATGGCCAGATGTGCACGAGGCATCTGCAAGAATGCAGAAATGAGCCCGACACCTTCAGGGCCGAACCGCCCGAGCGCGGATGATCTGCTGGTTCTGCTCGCCGTCGGCAGGTCCGGCCGCTTCGTGTCCGCGGCGGAAGAGCTCGGCATCAACCACACTACGATCTCGCGCAGGATCGCCGCGCTGGAGCAAACCCTCGGCGGCCGGGTGCTTGCCCGCGCCAGTGGCGGCTGGGAACTCACCGACCTCGGCAGGGAGGCGCTCGCCGCCGCCGAGGTCGTGGAGACGGCGGTCAAGTCGCTCACGGTCGACGCGACCGGGACCCGGGTGTTGGAAGGCGTGGTCCGGCTTTCGGCAACCGACGGTTTCAGTGCTTACCTGGCCGCGCCCGCGGCCGCCGACGTGCGGCGGCAACATCCGAAGATCGCGGTCGAAATCGTCGCGACGACACGGCGCGCGTCCCAGCAGCGTTCGGGGCTGGATGTGGAGGTAGTGGTCGGCGAGCCGCAGGTGCACCGCGCCAAGGCGTTTCGCCTGGCCGACTACTGCCTCGGGCTCTATGGCTCCAGGGACTACCTGCGGGAACGCGGAACGCCCGAGCACATCGACGATCTGGCGCGCCACCCGCTGGTGTACTTCATCGATTCGATGTTGCAGGTCGACGTCCTCGACGTCGCCTCGAGTTTCGTGCCCGCGATGCGCGAATCGGTGTCATCCACCAACGTTTTCGTGCACGTCGAGGCGACCAGGGCCTCGGCGGGCCTCGGGCTGCTGCCCTGTTTCATGGCCGACCGCCACGACGACCTGGTGCGTGTGCTCCCTGACGCGGTGTCGATTCGACTCGCCTATTGGCTCGTCACCCGCACCGAGACGCTGCGCAGACCGGAGGTGGCGGCGGTGGTCGATGCGATTCGAGTTCGGGTGCGCGAGCAGAGCGATGCGCTGCTGGGGATCCGGTGAATGGTCGCGCCGCCGCTGTCGGTAGCGGCGACCTCCCGCTGTCAGGCGACGCGACTGATCGTGCGGTCGATGTCGAGGATGCCGTCGACCATTCGATAGACCGCGTTCATCTGGTGTAGATGGGCGCGGTCGTGGGTGACGAGCAGGGTTGCCGCGCTGTGGTCGCGGACGACGGTGAGGATCAGGTCGATGATGGCGGCGCCGCGTTCGGTATCGAGTGCGCTTGTCGGTTCGTCGATGACCAGTAGCGCCGGGTCGTTCATCAGTGCGCGGGCGATGTTCACGCGCTGGCGTTGGCCGCCGGAGAGTTGGGCGGGACGCTTGCCGTGCTGATCGGCCAGGCCCACCGCGTCGAGGAGTTCCATTGCCTTGGTGTTGGTTTCGCGGCGACGTGCCGGTGGGGTGAACAGGTGCCTGCCGAGGTGTGACATCACCGTGAGCTGTTCGACCGCGGTGAGGGCCGGGATCAGATTCGGCTGTTGGAAGACGATGCCGATGGACGAACGGCGGAGCGCGGCAGCCTCACGCCGAGTCAATGTCACGAGATCGACTGTGCTGTCCACTGTTTCGAGAGTGATACGGCCGGAGTCGGGGCGGATCAGTGTCGACACGGCGGCGAGCAGGCTGGATTTACCCGAGCCGGAGGGGCCGGTGATGGCGGCGACGGTGCCACCGGTGACGTGCAGGCGCACGCTGTTCAACGCGGTGAGCCTGCCGGTGCCGTCCGGGTAGGTGAGGGTTACGTCGTCGACGGTCAGTGCGGTGGCGGTCATGGTATCGCGGCTCCGTTGGTCAGCGCGCCGCGTTGAGCGCGGTGAGTGGGTCGGTGGTGAACAGGAAGCGCAGCGCGAAGGTTGCGCCGAGGAGGCCGAGCACGATCAGGGCCGCGGCGGGTAGCAGGGTGGTTGTCGGGGCGAGCACGAAGGGCAGTGCGCCGCCCATGAATGTGGCTGCGACAAAAGTGATTCCGAGGCCGGTCGCGACACCGACGGCCAGCACGATCGCGGCCTGGGCGAGCGCGTCGCGAACCAGGGAACCCGAGGTCGCGCCGAGCGCTTTCAGTGTGGCGATATCGGGTCCGCGCTGGACGGTCCATACGGTGAAGAAGGCGCCGATCACCAAGGCCGAGATGGCGAACAGCAGCACCGTCATCAGTGTCAGGGAACCGTTTTCGGCCTGGTACGCGCTCAGAGCCGACAATGATCCGGAGACGCTTGTCGTGGTGGTGTGCGCAGTTGTGTTGACAGCGACCATGTTCGGGACACCGGATACCGCGAGCACGGTGGCGGCTGCGCCGCGTGGACTTACCGACCGCCAGTCCGCGGGCGTCATCCAGACCACCGGGGTGTGGCTGTACCAGTCGTCGCCGCCGATGGAGGCCACCGTGAAAGTACCTGCGTCGAGGGTGACTTTGTCACCGGTTCGTGCGGCGAGAGCCTCGGCCGCGCCCGAGCTGAGCACCACCGTGCCCGGCTCGGTTGCGACACGATTGCCGAAAGCGGTTCCTCCCGCGCCGAACAGGGCGACCCGAGCGGGCTCGGAGTCGCCGCGACCGGCCACCGCCGCGGCCGCGTGACCGATGCCGATCGGGTCGACAGTGCCGTTGCGGCCCGCGGCGTTGCGCCAGGTCTCGATCTGTTGTTCGGTCAGTGCGGAGGCGTCGAACGAGGGATCCGCGCCGGTGTCGGCGAAGACGATGGCGTCGGCGGAGATGGCCTCGATAGCCGAGATGTTCTGGTGCGCGAGCCCGGCAGTGAGCCCGCTGAGAAAGCTCACCAGCAGCGCCACCAGAGTGACGACCAGAGTGATGAGCAGGAAACGGCCGCGTGCGGCCCGTAGATCCCGGAGTGCGACGAACATACCTTCACTCTGCTGTTCGCGGTGGGTGTTGCCATCGCGCGAGCGATGGATCGGAGGCCGATCGAAGGTTGGCCGGTGTTTTACACCTTTCGATGGATGCCGCCCGGGTAGCCGCACATAAGCTGGCATCGTGCACTCGTCGCCACTCACCCCTGTCTTCACCGCGCTGCGGTTGGGGCTGCATGTGCTGGTGACGGCGCTTGCGGTGCTGACGGCCGTGCGGGCGCTGCTGCCGGGCGCCGCGCATCCGGTCCCGGTGATCACGCTGACCGTCGCGTTCCTGGCGACCTACTTCGCGGGTGCCCTGCTCGGCACCGGTTCTCGCGCGATCCAGCTCTGGTTGCTGGCGCTCACCGTGCTGTGGCTCGGCCTCGTCGTGGTCGCGCCCGATGCCGGATATCTCGCATTCGGCCTATTCTTCCTGTACCTGCATCTGTTGCCGCGACCATGGAGTCTGCTCGCGGTGGTGGCCGCGGACGTGGTGGCCGTGGTCGGTTTCGGGCTGCATCGTGGGTGGTCGGTGGCAGGCGCGATCGGCCCGACCCTCGGTGCCGCCGTTGCCGTCGGGATAGGGCTGGGTTACCAGGCGCTGTTCCGAGAGTCCGTCGATCGGCAGCGACTGATCGACGAATTACTCAGCACCCGAGCGACTCTCGCGGACCAGGAGCGCACGGCGGGCAAGTTGGCCGAGCGTGAGCGGTTGGCGCAGGAGATCCACGACACCGTCGCCCAGGGACTCAGCAGCATCCAGTTGCTGCTGCACGCGGTCGAGCAATCGTCGCCGGACCATCCCGCGCTGCAACAGATTCGACTCGCGCGGGAGACCGCGGCGGAGGATCTTGCCGAAACCCGAAGGCTGATAGCCGAATTGACGCCCGCCGCGTTGGAGGGCCAGTCGCTGGCGCAGGCTCTCGAACGAATATGCCGACGGGCCGAGTCGCCCGGACTGACCGGTCAGATGGTGATCGAAGGTGTCCCCGAACGGCTTCCGATGCCGATCGAAGCCGCGTTGGTGCGCATCGCCCAGGGGGCGGTTTCGAACGTCGTGCGCCATGCCCGCGCGAGCCGGATGCGTCTCACGCTGACCTACGCCGACACCGATGTGCACCTCGACGTGGTCGACGACGGCATGGGCATCGACCCGGTTGTGCTGGAACGCGCCCCGTCCGGCACCTTCGGACTTGCCGCCATGCGTAGCCGAGTCGAACAGCAAGGCGGCACATTGGCCGTCGAGTCCGAACCGGGACACACCGCCGTCACCGCCTCGTTTCCACTGGGCCCAGTCCAGTCGAATTCCCTTGCACCCCTGCTAGATTCAGTCGATCTGGATCACCCGTGATCAGACTGCTGCTGGCTGACGACCACGCCATCGTCCGCGCCGGACTGCGCGCTCTGCTCGAAAGCGGCGATGAGATCACCGTCGTAGGCGAGGCGCCCACCGCTGAGGCCGCCGTCGCCTTTTGCGCGACAACCCCGGTCGATCTGGTGCTGATGGACCTGAGCTTCGGCCCCGGCCGCTCCGGCGTCGACGCGACCACCGAGCTGCGCGCCCTCCCCACCCCGCCGAACGTGCTGGTAGTCACCAACTACGACACCGACGCCGACATTCTCGGCGCCATCGAGGCGGGCGCCTGCGGCTACATCCTGAAGGACACTCCGCCCACCGAATTGCTCGCCGCGGTCCGTTCGGCGGCGGCGGGGGAGAGCGTGCTGTCGCCCGCGGTGGCGTCCAAGCTGATGACTCGAGTCCGTCGAGCCGACACGACGCTGAGCGCACGCGAGATCGAGGTGCTTCGTCTCGTCGCCGACGGCCGATCCAACCGTGAGATCGCCAAAGAACTATTCCTCAGCGAGACCACCGTCAAGTCTCACCTCGTCCACATCTACGCCAAACTCGGCGTCCGCTCCCGCACCTCCGCGGTTGCCCGCGCTCGCGAACACGGCGCAATCTGACACTGCTCGCGTTGCGGTGAACCAGTTGGATGGTGGTCGGCTCGCGGGTGCCACCATTTCCGCATGGAGCCACCATTTCGCAGTACACGTGGAGTGCTGGATGGTGCGGTGCGGCGACATGCGGCCCTGAGGGCGGCGAGGCCGGGCGAGTGGGCTTTATGGTGTGGTCCATGGCCTCACTGACGGACCCCCAAGTGCGCGAGTTCCTCTCCCAGGGCACCAAGACCGCCAAGGTGGCGTTCGTCGCCGCCGATGGCAGGCCGATCGTGACCCCCGTCTGGTTCGTCCTCGAGGGCGAGGAGTTGGTGTTCAACACCGGCAAGACCAGTGCCAAGGGCAAGGCCCTCGCTCGTGATCCCCGCATCGCCATCTGCGTCGATCTCGAGGAGCCGCCCTACGGTTCCATCCAGATCCAGGGCACGGTCACCCTGTCCGAGGATCTCGACAACCTCGTCCGCACGGCCACCGAAATCGGCGGTCGCTATATGGGCGCCGAGCGCGCCGAGGAATTCGGCAAGCGCAACGGCGTGCCGGGCGAACTCGTGGTGCGGGTGCGGCCGACCAAGGTGATCGCGCATTTCGACGCGATCGGCTGAGCTGTCATGGCCTGAATAGACTCTCCGGTATGACCGTGCACTTCATCGGGGCCGGGCCCGGCGCCGCCGACCTGTTGACGGTGCGCGCGGTGCAGTTGCTACGGACTTCGCCCGTCTGCCTGTACGCGGGCACCTACCTTGATCCGGAGGTGCTCGCGTACTGCGCGCCCGACACCGAACTGATCGACACCCAGCATCTGGATATCGACCAGATCATCGGCCACCTGGTCCGCGCCGACGAGTCCGGCAAGGACGTGGCCCGTCTCTGCTCCGGCGACCCCTCGATCTACTCGGCACTCACCGAGCAGACCCGCCGCCTCGACGCCGACAACATCTCATGGGATGTCACCCCGGGCGTCCCCGCCTATGCCGCCGCGGCCGCCGTGCTCGGCACCGAACTGACAGTGCCCGAACTCGTCCAGTCGGTCGTGCTCACCCGGACCCAGGCCCGCTCGACGGCGATGCCCGACTCCGAAGCACTGGCGAACTTCGCCAACACCGGCGCGACGCTGGTCCTGCACCTGGCCATTACCCGGATCCGCACGCTGGCCGCCGAACTGGTCGCGGATTACGGCGCGGAGTGCCCGGTCGCGGTGGTGTACCGGGCGAGCCAGCCGCAACAGTTGGTCCTTCGCGGCACGCTGACCGACATCGCCGACCAGGTCGAAGCCACGAACCTCCGGCAGGCCGCGATCATCCTCGTCGGCAGGGCCCTCGGCGAAGCATCGCTCTGCGCACGCTCACACCTCTACGATCCGGCTCGCAACCGCTCGAATTGAGCGATCGGCCAGCCGTTGTCAGCCTCGAGCCGTCCCCGTGCGTGGGTGTCCTCGGCATCGGCCTCAGTTGCCAAATGCCCGGTTTGCCGCGGTCATGCGACCTCGAGCAAGCAGTGTGAGACCGGTGCCGGTCGGCTAGCGAACTTGCGATGATCCCGCTGCCTGGGGTGATGTGGTACCGCTATTGGCATTGGTTGGTCGGGTGCCGTGCGCGACGGTAGATTGTTTCGGTGATCAGCAGGGACCGGCTGGATTTCGCCGGAAGCGGCGAAACTGAGGAGTACCTCTATCTCCGTGGCGACCTCGATCTTGCCGCGCTTTCTCCAGGGTGGAACCGCGTACAGGCTTCGGTGTCCGCGTGCCGCTGACCGCGCGTACCCGTCCGGAATATCCGCCGCTATCGCTCGCGCAGCAGCGGATGTGGTTCCTCAACCGCTTCGACGCCGACTCGGCCGCCAACAACATTCCCGCTGCGGTCCGACTGCAAGGTGTGTTGGATCTGGGGGCATTGCGTGGCGCGATCGCCGATGTGATCTCTCGGCACGAAACGCTGCGCACCATCTACCCGGCACACGACGGCGTCGCCTATCAGGGTGTGCTCTCCTCGGATCGGGCCATTCCGGAGCTGGATGTCGTCACCGTCGCTGAATCCGAGATGAGGGGCGCGATCGACGAATTCGTGAGTCGCGGGTTCGATGTGACCGCCCAGGCTCCGGTGCGGCTGCGTGTTTACCAGGTCGGTGACCGGGAGCACGTCCTCGTCGTCGTCGTGCATCACATTGCCTCGGACGGTTTCTCGATCCGCCCGCTGGTCCGCGACCTGATGACCGCCTACCTGGCACGCAGTTCCGCCGCGGAGCCCGACTGGCCTGCGCTCGAGGTGCAGTACATCGACTTCGCGCTGTGGCAGCGCGAAACGCTCGGCTCCGAGGACGATCCCACCTCGCTGATCTCCGAGCAGCTCGACTATTGGCGCGGTGCGCTTGCCGGTCTGCCGGACGAGCTGCGCCTTGCCGGTCGCCCACGTCCCGCCGTGGCGTCGTATTCGGCTGGCACGCACCGTTTCCGGGTCCCCGGTGATCTCATCGACGAGCTGAACCGGGTCGCGCATGGGCACGACACCACGCTGTTCATGGTGGTGCACAGCGCCTTTGCCGCGCTGCTCGCGCGGCTGAGCGGATCCGGCGACATCGCCATCGGCATGCCGGTCGCGGGTCGTGGCGAACAGGCGCTCGACGACCTGGTCGGCATGTTCGCCAACACCCTGGTGCTGCGCGCACAGGTCGATTCGACGGCCTCGTTCGCCGATCTGCTCGCACAGGTGCGTGAGCGGGACCTACAGGCATTCGCGCACGCGGACGTGCCGTTCGAGCGGCTGGTCGAGGTGCTCAACCCGGCTCGCTCGCAGGCCCGCCACCCGCTGTTCCAGGTGCTGCTGAGCTTCGAGGACCTCGATCGCACCGCGCTGGAGCTGCCGGGTCTCACGGTGTCCGAGCTCGGCGTCGACGCGCCGTCGGCCGAGTTCGACATGCGGCTCACGCTGAGCGAGGTGCCCGGCGGCGAAGCCGAGATGGATGCCGAACTGGTGTACGCCACCGATCTCTTCGATGCGGCCTTCGCGGATGCTTTCGCCGAGCGTTTCATCCGGGTATTGCGCTGCGTCGCCATCGAACCCTCGGTCGCGGTCGGCGATATCGAACTGCTCGACCCCTCCGAGCGTTTGCTCGTGCTCGAGCAGTGGAACGCCACCGAATTCCCGGTCGACGCGGCGCTGACCTCACCGGTCGGCGATGCGGCCGCGACGCTGGTCTCGCTGTTCGAAGCCCAGGTGACGCGGACGCCCGACGAGTACGCCCTCACCTTCGAGGGGACAAGTCTCGCCCACCCGTCGCCCGACCACCACCCCCCAACGAGTCACTCCGTGACGCTTACTTATGGCGAGTTCGCCGAGCGGGTGCACCGTTTGGCGCGCTGGCTCAAGCGCAACGGCGTCGGCCCGGAATCGTATGTGGCCCTCGGCATGCGCCGTTCCATCGATCTCGTGGTCGGTATGTACGCGGTGAACGCCGCGGGCGGCGCCTACGTGCCGCTCGATCCGGATCATCCGGCCGAGCGCATCGACTACATCCTCGATACCGCGCGCCCGGTGTGTGTGCTCACCTCGGGCGCCGATCTGGAAACCGTTGTCTCGCGCCAGGTTCGGATCGACGAACTGGATCTGTCCGAGTTCTCGGCCGAGCCGCTGACCGACGCCGACCGGCACAAGCCGCTGCGGCCGACCAATACCGCGTACGTGATCTTCACCTCCGGTTCGACCGGTCGCCCGAAGGGTGTCGCGGTCTCGCACGCGGCGATCGTCAACCGCCTGGTGTGGATGCACGCCGAATACGGTCTCGGCGCCGATGACGTCGTCGTGCAGAAGACTCCCGCCACGTTCGACGTATCGGTATGGGAGTTCTTCTGGCCCCTGCAAGTCGGTGCCCGCCTTGTCATCGCCAAGCCGGACGGTCATCGTGATCCGGCCTACCTCGCGCGGCTGATCGCCGACGAGCAGATCACCACGGTGCACTTCGTGCCCTCGATGCTCTCGGTGTTCGTCGCCGAGTCCCTTGCGGCCGAATGCACAAGCCTGCGCCATGTTTTCGCTTCTGGCGAGGCATTGCCCGCGGTCACCGCGCAGCGGCTGCGCGAGCTGACCGGTGCCAGGCTGCACAACCTGTACGGCCCGACCGAGGCCGCCGTCGATGTGACCTTCCACGAGGTCACCGACGCCGACACCACGTGGGTGCCGATCGGCGCGCCAGTGTTCAACACCAGGGTGTACGTGCTGGATTCGCGGCTGCGGCCGGTTCCTGTCGGCGTTCCCGGTGAGCTCTACCTGGCGGGAGCGCAGCTGGCGCACGGTTATGTGGCACGCCCCGACCTGACCACCGAGCGTTTCATCGCCGATCCGTTCGGCGACGCCGAACGGATGTACCGAACCGGCGACCTGGTGTCTTGGACCTCCGACGGCGAGCTGGAGTACTTGGGCCGCACCGACTTTCAGGTGAAGCTTCGTGGCCTGCGTGTCGAGCTCGGTGAGATCGAATCGGAGCTCATGACGCTGCCTGCCGTCGCGCAGGCTGTTGTGCTCGTGCGTACCGACGAGCGGACCGGCGATCAGCTGGTCGCCTATGTCGTCGCCGCGGCACGCAAGACCGTGGACATCGACGCGGTGAAGATCGCGCTCGGCGAGCGGCTGCCCGCCCATATGGTCCCCGCGGCCTACCTGGTTCTCGCCGCGTTCCCGCTCAACGCCAGCGGCAAGCTGGATCGAAAGGCGCTGCCGGAACCCATTTTCGCGGCGAAGGTGTTCCGCGCGCCGACGACGCCGGTGCAGGATATCGTCGCGAGCACCTTCGCCGAGGTACTCGGCATCGATCGGGTCGGGCTCGACGACGACTTCTTCGAACTGGGCGGCAACTCGCTGGTCGCCACCCAGGTGGCCACCCGGCTCGGCCAGGCGTTCGACGCCCAGATCCCGGTGCGCGTGCTGTTCGAGGCGTCCAGTGTCATAGCGCTGGCGTCGCGGGTGGAATCGACTGTCGGACAAGCCGATCGGGTACCGCTTGTGCCGCAGCAACGTCCCGAACTGATGCCGCTGTCGTTCGCACAGCAGCGCATGTGGTTCCTCAACCGCTTCGACAACCGCACTGCCGTCAACAACATTCCGGTCGCGATCCGGCTGACGGGCGCCTTGGATACGGCCGCGCTCGATGCCGCCATCGGTGACGTGCTCGCGCGCCACGAGGCGCTGCGCACCGTGTACCCGGAGGTGGAAGGTGCTGGTTACCAGCGCATTCTGAGCGTCGCCGACCTTCGCGCGCAGGGCGCTCGAAATGCCACTGACGAGGCACGTTTCGAGCTGGCGGCCGAGCCGGTGACGGCAAGTGCGCTGCCCGCACGCATCGTCGAGCTCGCGAGCGTGCACTTCGACGTGACGAGTGCGATTGCGTTCCGTGCCGCGCTGCTGTCGCTGGATGCGCGCAACCATGTCCTCGTGCTGGTGATGCACCACATCAGCGCCGACGGCTTCTCGCTGCGTCCGCTGCTGCGCGACCTGGTGGTGGCCTATAGCGATCGGGCAACGGGCGCGACTCCCGTGTTGGCCCCGCTCGAGGTGCAGTACGCCGACTACGCGCTGTGGCAGCGCGAGGTGCTCGGCAGCGAGGACGATCCGGAATCGGTCGCGGCCGCCCAGATCGCCTACTGGACCGAGCAATTGCGTGATCTGCCCGATCAGATCGAACTGCCCGCCGACCGGCCTCGGCCGGAGGTCGCCACCAATGCCGGTGGCATGCACAACTTCTCGGTCGACGCCGAGCTGCGCACGGCGCTGACCGACGTCGGCCACGCGCACGGCGTCGCCCTGTTCATGGTGGTGCACGCCGCGCTGGCCGCCTGGGCCGCCCGACTGTCCAACAGCACCGATGTGGCGATCGGCACCCCGATCGCCGGACGTGGCGAACGCGCGCTCGACGACCTGGTCGGCATGTTCGTCAATACGTTGGTGTTGCGCACCGAGGTCGACTTGGGTGCTGAGTTCAGCGAACTGCTCGAGCAGGTGCGTCGTACCGACCTCGCGGCCTTCGCCAATGCGGACGTGCCCTTCGAACGGCTTGTCGATGTCATCAGCCCGGTTCGCTCGCAGGCGCATCACCCGCTGTTCCAGGTCGCGTTGACCTTCGAGGCGGTCTCGGCCGCCGAGATGGGCACCGTCGAGCTGCCGGGCCTCGACCTCGATGTGATCGAATTCGACGCGGGTACCGCGAAGTTCGACGTGCAGCTGACCGTTCGCGCGGCCGCCGATGGCGCGCTGAACCTGTCGTGGAACTACGCCACCGAGCTTTTTGATCCAGAAACGGTGGCTTTGTTCGCCGACCGCTTGGTGCGGATCCTGCACAGCGTTGCCGAAGATCCGGCGATCATCGTCGGCGATATCGATCTGCTCGGTGCGGACGAGCGGCTCGATGTGTCGCAGCGCTGGGTGTCCTCGGGCGCGGATTCCGCCATCGGAACGAGCGCCGGTCGCTTCGACGATGCGGACGCCACGCTGGCCGGGCTGTTCGACGCGGCGGCGCTCGCGCATCCGCAACGCATCGCGGCGAAGTTCGGTACCGATTCGCTGACCTATGCCGAGCTGGATCGGCTTGCGAATGTGCTGGCGCGCAGGCTGATCGCCGATGGTGCGGGACCGGAGTCGCTGGTCGCGGTGATCCTGCCGCGCTCGCTGGACCTGGTTGTCGCGCTGCTCGCCGTGGTGAAGACGGGCGCGGGCTATGTGCCTGTCGACCCGGCCTACCCGGCCGATCGCGTCGCCTATGTGCTGTCGGATTCGCGTCCGACGAGCGTGATCGTCGATTCGACGGTCGAGGTCGGCGTTCCGGACGGCGTCGCGACGGTCGTGGTGGACGGCTTTGCCGTCGAGACCGGCAATGTCGTGGATGCAGACGACGCCCCCATCGCCGATGCGGACCGCAACGCCCCGCTGAACCCGGACAGCATCGCCTATGTGATCTACACCTCCGGCTCGACCGGCCGCCCCAAGGGCGTCGCGGTCACGCACCGGAATGTGGTGCGCCTGTTCGCCGATACCGATCGCGACTTCGGCTTCGGCGCCGACGACGTGTGGACCCTGTTCCACTCCTACGCATTCGACTTCTCGGTGTGGGAACTGTGGGGACCGCTGCTGTTCGGCGGCACCGTCGTCGTGGTCGACTACTACACCTCGCGTTCGCCGGAGCAGTTTCTGGAACTGCTACGCGCGCAACGGGTTACCGTGCTCAACCAGACCCCGTCCGCGTTCTACCAACTCGCGGAAGCCGATCGCGGCGCCGCACCGGATGTCGCGCCGCTCGCACTGCGGTACGTGGTGTTCGGTGGCGAGGCGCTGGAATTGCGCAGGCTCTCGGATTGGGTCGCGCGCCACGGTGACGGTGTCACCGCTCGTGACGGTCGCACCGTGGGGGCCGCGTCGCTGCTGGTCAACATGTACGGCATCACCGAGACCACCGTGCACGTGTCCTACCGCGCGCTGGACGCGGCGACCATTACCGCCGCCTCCGCCAGCATCGTCGGCCGGGCGATCGCCGGACTTCAGGTGTTCGTGCTCGACAGCAGGCTGCGACCGGTCCCGGTCGGTGTCGCGGGCGAAATATATGTCGCGGGACCGCAATTGGCCCGCGGCTACCTCGGCCGCCCCGGCCTGAGTGCCACCCGCTTCGTCGCGAACCCGCTCGCCGGTGTCGACGCGGCAGGCTCGCGCCTGTACCGCTCCGGGGATCTGGCGCGCTGGAACCGCTTCGGCGAGCTCGAATACCTCGGTCGCGCGGACGATCAGGTGACGGTCCGCGGCTTCCGCATCGAACTCGGTGAGATCGAGTCGGCCGTGCTCGCACAGCCCGGCATCGCCCAGGCGGCGGTCATCGTGCGTGAGGACAAGCCGGGCGATCCACGGATCGTGGCCTACGTGGTCGCCGATCCCGACGTCATTCCGGATCTCGACGTCGTCCGCAGCGGCGCGGCCGAGCAACTGCCGTCCTACATGGTGCCGACCGCGCTGGTGCGTCTCGAATGGATTCCGTTGACAGTGAACGGAAAGCTCGATCGCCGCGTACTTCCGGCACCGGCCGTGCAGGCTCGTAGTTTCCGTGCACCGGTCACGCCGGTGCAGGAGACCGTCGCCACGATATTCGCCGAAGTGCTCGACCTGCCGAGGGTCGGCGTCGACGAGGACTTCTTCGATCTCGGTGGCAACTCGCTGATCGCGACACGGGTGGTGTCGCGCATCGGCGTCGCGCTCGGTACCACGGTTCCGGTGTGCGCGCTGTTCGAGGCTTCGACCGTGGAAGCGCTTGCGGCGCGAGTGGAATCGCATGCCGACGGCGCGCGGGCCCGCCTTGTCGCCCGCCCGCGCTCGGCGGACGAGCTGGTGCGCCAGGTCTCGCATTGGCAGCGCGCATTGGACGGCGTCGCGGACGAACTGCCGTTGCCGACCGATCGGCCGCGTCCCGCGCTTGCCTCGCATCGCGGCGCGACCCTGCGACGCGAGCTGCCGAGCGACCTGGTCGCCGCGCTGGAAGACATCGCCGGCGAACGCGGTGCGTCGCTGTTCATGGTGATGCACAGCGCGCTCGCGGTGTTGCTCGCCCGAATCTCGGGCACCGACGACATCGCGGTCGGCACGCCGATCACGGGCCGCGCCGATGCGCTCGACGATCTGGTCGGCACGTTCGTCAACACCGTGGTGCTGCGCACCGGAATCGACCATGCCGAGTCGTTCACCGGACTGCTCGACCGGGTGCGCGGCACCGACCTGGACGCCTTCGGCAACGCGGACGTTCCGTTCGAGCGGCTGGTGGAACTGCTGGCACCGGAACGCTCGCAGGCCCGCAACCCGCTGCTCCAGGTGATGCTCGCGATCCAAAACCTGGAGCACAACTCGCTGGAGCTGCCCGGCCTCTCGATCTCGGCGCACGATCTCGAAGAGAACGTGGCGCGCTTCGACCTACAGTTCACGCTGTCGGAGAACGACGCGACCGGCATGACGCTCGCGCTCACCTATGCCACCGAGCTCTTCGACGAGTCGAGCGCGGCAGATATCGCGCTGCGTTGGCAGCGAGTCCTCGAAGCCGTCGCCACCGATCCGTCGGTCGCGGTGGGTGCCATCGATGTGCTCGACGCACAGGAACGGGCCGATCTCATCACCCGCACAGGCCCGCTCGCCATCCCCGCACGTACCCTGCCCGAGCTGCTTGCCGAAGCCGCTGCCATGGATCCGAACGCCACCGCCGTGGTGTTCCAGGGAACACGGCCGGCCCACCCGTCGCCCGACCACCGCCCCTCAACGAGTCGCTACGCGACGCTGGCCTACGGTGAGCTGGACAAGCGGTCCAACCGGTTGGCCCGCATGCTCATCGCCGATGGCATCGGTTCCGAGGATCTGGTTGCCGTCGCCGTGCCACGCTCCGCGGAGTCGGTGTTCGCCGCGTGGGCGGTGTCGAAGGCAGGCGCGGCCTTCGTGCCGCTCGACCCGAACTACCCGGCCGAGCGCATCGCGCACATGGTCGCCGATTCCGGTTCTCCGATCGGTCTTACGGTGGCGTCGGTCCGCGACGGCCTCCCCGAATCGGTGCGCTGGCTGGCACTGGACGAGCTCGATCTGGACGCCTTCGACGGTGGACCGATCACCGATGCCGATCGCGTCCGGCCGCTGCGTCCGGCGCATCCGGCCTATGTCATCTACACCTCGGGCTCGACCGGTGTGCCGAAGGGCGTCGTGGTCACCCACGCCGGTCTCGCGAACTCGAGCGTCGAACAGATTGTTCGCTACGACCTCGACTCCGGCTCGCGCGCACTGCATTTCGCGTCACCGAGCGTAGATGCCTCGATCCTCGAGCTGCTGCTCGCCATCGGCGCGGGTGGCGCGCTCGTGGTGGTGCCGCCAGGGGTGTACGGCGGCGAGGAACTGTCCGAGCTGATTCGCGCCGAGCGGGTCACGCACGCGTTCATCACCCCCGCCGCGCTGGCGACCTTCGACCCGAGCGGCCTCGATACGCTGCGGGTGCTCGTCGTCGGCGGCGAGGCCTGCCCGCCGGAACTCGTCGCGAAATGGGCGGTGCCGCTCGCGAACGGCTCCGTGCGCAACTTCCACAACGGTTACGGCCCGACCGAGACCACCATCATGACCAACATCAGCGATCCGCTGGTGATCGGCGAGACGGTGACCATCGGCGGACCCGTCCGCGGCATGTCGTCACTGATTCTCGATGCCCAGCTGCGGCCGGTTCCGGTGGGTGTCCCGGGTGAGCTCTATCTGTCGGGCATCCAGCTGGCGCGTGGCTATCACGCAGGGACAGGGCTGACCGCCGAGCGGTTCGTCGCCAACCCGTATGTCGACGGTCAACGCATGTACCGCACCGGTGACATAGCCAGATGGGTGCCTGCGTCGCGTAGCGATGCGATCCAGCTGGTGTCGCGGGTCAGGGCACCCGGTGTGGTCGTCACCCCGCGCCACGTGTTCGAGCAGCACACCGTCGCAGAGCCCGCCTCGGTCGTGGAGATCGAGGCGGCGACGCAGCCGACACCGGCCGAACTGCCCGGTGGTGGCGTCGGTGCGACAGGTACGGGCGGCCACACCCCGTCCGACTTCACGCTGGTACGCAGCACGCAGCGCGACATCGACGGCTGGGAGCAGCGATTCCCGGCGCTGGCCGACGTCTGGCCGCTCTCGGCGTTGCAGGCCGGTTTGCTGTTCCACGCCGGGCTGGCGGCCGGCTCGGTGGACGTCTACACCGCGCAGGCGGTGCTGACCCTCACCGGTCGGGTGGATGCGGGCAGGTTGCGTTCGGCCGCACAGGCTTTGGTCGACCGCTACGAGAACCTGCGCACCGCGTTCGTCACCGACAACGACGGCAACGCCGTGCAGGTGGTGCTCGACAGCGTTCGGGTGGCGTGGGCCGAGCACGATCGCATCGAGTCCGGCGAAATCGAAGACCTCATCACCGCGGACCGGATGCGGCGCTTCGACCTGACCGCGCCGCCGCTGATCCGGTTCACTTTGATCCAGGTGGCGCGGGCGGGAGCGGCCGCCCCGCAGGACACTGATCGTTGGCAGTTCGTGGTGTCCAACCATCGCATTCTGCTCGACGGCTGGTCGATGCAGTTGCTCATGCGGGATCTACTTGTGCTCTACGCGGAACACGCCGACGCCAACGTGCTGCCCGCCGTCCGTTCCTACCGGGACTTCCTGGAATGGACCGCACAGCAGGATCTTTCGGCCTCGGTGGACGTGTGGCGCGAGTCGCTGCGCGGTGTCACCCATCCGACCCTGCTCGCTCGGCCGGACGCCTGCCGCGAAATCACCGCGCTGTCGAGTGAGTATTACTTCGACATCGACGAGTCGGCGACGACACGACTGACCACGCTCGCCGCCTCGCTCGGCGTCACCCCGAATACCGTCCTGCAGACCGCGTGGGGCATCCTCGTCGGCCGGATGATCGGCCGCGACGACGTGCTGTTCGGTACCACGGTTTCCGGCCGTCCTACCCAGCTGGCCGGCGTCGAGGCCATGGTCGGCCTGTTCATCAACACCGTCCCGATGCGGGTCCGTCTCGATCCGTCGGAGTCCGTGCAGCAGCTGCTGACAAGGACCCAGGGTGAGCAGAACGATCTGCTCGACCATCACTACGTCGGCCTCGCCGAAATCCAATCCGCCGCGGGCATCGGCGGCTTGTTCGACTCGCTGGTGGTGTTCGAGTCCTACCCGGTGGACTCCGACGGCATCCAGGCGCGGGCCGCGGATATCGACGGGATGGCGGTGGTCGGCATCGAGGCCGCCGACGCCACGCACTACCCGCTCACGCTGATCGCGCAGTTGGATACCCGTTTGCGGATCCGCGCGGGCTACCCGCGCGACCTGTTCGACGAACAGACCGTGCGGCGGATCGCCGACCGCCTCGTCCGAGTGCTCACCTCCATGATCACCGAGCCCGGTATGGCCGTCGGTGATATCGAACTGCTGAACACCTCCGAGCGTGAGCTGGTGGTGTCGGGCTGGAACGACACCGCGCACGAAGTGGATAGCCACGCGACGCTGGCCTCGATGTTCGAGGCGCAGCTGGCCGAGACGCCCGAGGCGACCGCCCTGACGTTCGAAGGGACGAGTCTGGCCTATACCGAGTTCGCCGGCCGGGTATATCGTCTGGCGCGCTGGCTCATCGAACGCGGCGTCGGTCCGGACTCGTATGTGGCCCTCGGCATGCACAGGTCCATCGATCTGGTCGTCGGTATGTACGCGGTCACCGTGGCAGGCGGCGCCTACGTGCCGCTCGATCCGGATCATCCGGCCGAGCGCACGGAATACATTCTCGCGACGGCGGATCCGGTGTGCGTGCTCACCACCGGCGCCGACCTCGACATCGACACCGCGCAGGTGCGCATCGACCTGCTCGACCTGGATGCCCTGTCGGACGAGCCGGTGACCGACGCGCAGCGGCGGACTCCGCTGCTGCCCTCGAACATCGCCTACGTCATCTTCACCTCAGGTTCGACCGGCCGCCCCAAGGGTGTCGCGGTCAGCCATGGCGCGATCGTGAACCGTCTGGTGTGGATGCAGTCGGCCTACGGACTGTCGGGCACCGACACGGTGCTACAGAAGACACCCGCGACCTTCGATGTCTCGGTGTGGGAGTTCTTCTGGCCGTTGCAGGTCGGCGCGCGCCTGGTGGTCGCGAAGCCGGACGGACACCTGGATCCCGGCTACCTGGCCGAGGTCATCGCGACCGAGCGGGTCACCGTCACCCACTTCGTGCCGTCCATGCTCGCGGTATTCGTCGCCGAGGCCGCCGCCGCGCGCTGTGCGGCGCTGCGGTTTGTTTTCGCCTCCGGTGAGGCGCTCTCGCCCGAGCCCGCGCACCGGTTGCGCGAGCTCACCGGCGCGGCGCTGCACAACCTGTACGGCCCGACCGAGGCCGCGGTCGACGTCACCTTCCACGAGGTGACCGAGGCCGACCTCGACACGGTGCCGATCGGTGCTCCGGTGTTCAACACCCAGGTGTACGTGCTCGATGCGCGATTGCGCCCGGTTCCCGTCGGTGTCGCGGGTGAGCTGTACCTCGCGGGCGCTCAGCTGGCAACCGGCTATGTCGCTCGGGCGGATCTGACCAGTGATCGCTTCGTGGCGAGTCCGTTCGGCACCGATGGCGCACGCATGTACCGCACCGGCGACCTGGTGTCCTGGACCGCTGACGGCGAGCTGGAGTACCTGGGCCGCAACGACTTCCAGGTGAAGCTGCGCGGTCTGCGCATCGAGCTCGGCGAGATCGAATCGGCGCTGACGGGCCTGGACGAGGTCGCCCGGTCGGTCGTCGTGGTTCGAGGCGATCAGCACACCGGCGACCAGCTGGTGGCGTATGTCATTGCGGCGCCGAATGTTCGGATGGACACCGAGTCCATCCGCGAAGACCTCGGCAGGCAGCTGCCCGCCTACATGGTGCCGTCGCTGGTGATCGTGCTCGACGAGTTCGCGCTCAATGCCTCGGGCAAGCTGGACCGTAGGGCGTTGCCGGCGCCGGTGTTCGAGGCCGCGGTGTTCCGCGCGCCGACCACACCGGTCGAGGAGATCATCGCGGCCACCTACGCCGATGTGCTCGGGCTGGAACGTGTCGGGCTCGGCGACGACTTCTTCGCACTCGGCGGTAACTCGTTGAGCGCCACCCGGGTCGCCGCAAGGCTGTCCGCCGCGCTCGACACCGACCTCGGTGTCCGTGAGCTCTTCGAGGCACCCACCGTCGGCGCGCTCACGGCCCGCGCGGAGACCCGCGCCGGTGCCGGTGCGCGCCCCGCGCTGGTCCCGCAGCAGCGTCCCGATCAGGTGCCGCTGTCGCTGGCACAGCAGCGCATCTGGCTCCTCGACCGCTCCGATCCCGACTCGGCCGTCGACAATATCTATGCTGCCGTGCGGCTTTCGGGTCTGCTCGACCGGCAGGCGCTACAGATCGCGGTCGCCGACGTGCTCGCGCGGCACGAATCGCTGCGTACTTTCTATCCCGAGATCGTCGGCACCGCCTATCAGCGGATCGTCTCGACCGGCGGGGTGATTCCCGACCTTTCGCCGATCGATGTCACCGAAGCGGAACTGCCCGTGCGGCTTTCGGAAGTCGTGCTGAGCCCCTTCGACGTCACCACCGAGGTGCCGTTGCGGGCAAGGCTGTTCGAGATCAGCCCGACTGAACACGTGCTCGCCCTTGTCGTGCACCGCATTTCGGCCGACGGCTTCTCCATGGGCCCGCTGACCAGGGATGTGATGACCGCCTACACGGCGCGCGTCGGCGGCGGCGAGCCGGCGTGGCGAGCGCTGGAGGTACAGTACGCGGACTTCGCCCTGTGGCAGCGCACGGTCCTCGGCGACGAGCGCGATCCGGATTCGGTCATCTCCCAACAGGTCGAGTACTGGTCGAGCACCCTGCGCGGCCTGCCCGACCAGCTCGACCTGCCCACCGTCGGGCCGCGTCCCGAGGTCGCGTCCGGCCGCGGTGCGACATACGCCTTCGAGATCGACGCCGAGACACACCGCAGGCTCACCGAACTCGCACGCACCAGGGGCGCGACGCTGTTCATGGTCGCGCACACCGCGCTCGCGGTGCTGCTCGCCCGGCTCTCCGGCGAGGACGACATCGTGATCGGCACCCCGATCGCAGGCCGTGGCGAGCGCGCGCTCGACGACCTCATCGGCATGTTCGTCAACACCCTCGTATTGCGGACCCCCATCGACCGCAACGCCACCTTCACCGACCTGCTGCATGCGGTGCGTGCCACCGATATCGCGGCATACCGACATTCGGACCTGCGGTTCGAGCGCCTTGTCGAGCTCCTGAACCCGGCTCGTTCGCAGGCCCGTCATCCGTTGTTCCAGGTGATGCTCTCGTTCCGGAACCTCGGCCAGAACAGCCTCGGGTTGCCGGGATTGACCGTCAGGGGTGTCGATCTGCCGATCGACGTCGCCGAGCTCGACCTGCGACTGGTGCTGTCGGAGCAGAGCGACGCGCCGGGCAGCACCTCGAACGGTGCCGGTTCGCAGCTACCGACGTTCGGGATCACGGCCGAATTGATCTACGCCACGGATCTTTTCGACCGCAAGACGATGGCCGAGTTCGGCCGCCGCTTCAACCGGATACTGAAGGCGGTTGCGGCCCAACCCGATCGGGTCATCGGCGATATCGCGATGCTCGACGATCGCGAAGCCGAGCGGGTGCTGCGCGGCTGGAACGACACCGCCCATGAGGTCGAGCCCGCCACGTTGGTTTCGATGTTCGAGGCGCAGGCGGCGCGGACGCCGAAGGCGATAGCGCTGACGTTCGAGGAAACCGGTCACCTCACCTATGGCGAGTTCGCCGGTCGCGTGAATCGTCTCGCCCGGCATCTGATTTCGCTGGGCGTCGGGTCCGAGTCGCTGGTGGCCCTCGGCATGCGCCGGTCCATCGACCTGGTGGTCGGCATGTACGCGGTGTTGGAAGCGGGCGGCGCGTATGTCCCGCTCGATCCCGATCAGCCCGCCGATCGCATCGGCTACGTGCTCGATACGGCCGCTCCGGTCTGTGTGCTGACGACCTCGTCGGATGAGTTCGAGCTCGACGCGCGGACCGCTGTGCTCGAGATCGATCGGCTCGACCTGTCGACCTACTCGGACGAGACCGTGCCCGACGCCGAGCGATCGGCGCCGTTGCGTCCGTCGAACACCGCCTATGTGATCTTCACCTCCGGTTCGACGGGCTACCCGAAGGGCGTCGCGGTCAGCCACGGTGCGATCGTGAACCGGCTGGTGTGGATGCAGACGGAGTACGGCCTCGACCGCGGCGACGTGGTGTTGCAGAAGACTCCGGCCAACGTCGACGTGTCGGTGTGGGAGTTCTTCTGGCCCTTGCAGGTCGGCGCGCGCCTGGTCCTCGCCAAGCCGGACGGTCACCGCGATCCCGACTATCTGGCACAGGTCATCGCCGACGAACAGGTCAGCACGGTGCACTTCGTGCCGTCGATGCTTTCGGTCTTCGTGCAGGACGACAGGGCTGTCGAATGTGTCGATCTGCGTAATGTTTTCGTCTCCGGTGAGGCACTGCCCGTGGTCACCGCGCAGCGGTTTCGCGAGCTGACCGGTGTCTGGCTGCACAACCTGTACGGCCCGACCGAGGCCGCCGTCGACGTCACCTATCACGAGGTCGTCGATGCCGACACGGTGTCGGTGCCGATCGGTGCTCCGGTATTCAACACCCAGGTGTACGTGCTGGATTCACGACTTCAGCCGGTTCCTGTCGGTGTCGCCGGTGAGCTGTACCTCGCGGGCGATCAGCTGGCGCGCGGCTATGTGGCGCGACCGGATCTGACCGCGCAACGGTTCGTCGCCAATCCGTTCGGTCAGTCGATGCGGATGTATCGCACCGGTGATCTGGTGGCATGGAACGCGAACGGTGAGCTGGAGTATCGGGGTCGTGTCGCGGGCCTGGCCACCTCGGCGGCCGATGCCGAGCAGTCGCGCTCGACGGAGCTGCCCGGCGGCGGTGTCAGCGCCATCCCGCTGCCGCCGAGCATTGCGGCGGCGCTGGCGAATGGCGGCGACTACCGGCGCTGCTCGCAGGCGACGACGCTGCGACTGCCTGCCGTGCTCGATCGGGTGACGCTGATGGCGGCGATCACCGCGGTCGTCGATCACCACGACGCGCTGCGCACCCGCCTGCGTCGGGTGGACGAGGACTGGGTGCTCGAAGTGCTCGACAGCATTGCCGATGTCGACGACCTGATAAGCGAGGTGTCGGTCGATTCGCCGCTCGAGGACGCGGAACTGTCGCGAATCATCGACGTCGAACGTGCCGCCGCGGCCGATCGTCTCGATCCGGCGAACGCCGTTATGGCGCAGTACGTGCGGTTGTGCATCACAGATGAAGAACACGGCGACGAACTGCTGGTAGTCGCGCACCGCTTCGCGGTCGACGGCCCGTCGCTGCTGATACTGATCTCGAATCTTGCCCTGGCGATGTCGCAGGTCGCGGCCGGGCTGCCGGTCGCATTGCCGAGCGCGGGTACCTCGCTGCGGCGTCGGGGCCGCGGCCTGACCGACGCGGCCACCGCTCGCGCCGCCGAACTGCCATTCTGGCAGGAGGTTTCGGCGACGCCGGATCCGCTGCTCGGGTCCCGTGCTTTCGACAAGGAGATCGACACCGCCGCCACCGTGCGGCGGGTGCGAGTCGAATTGCCCACTGCGGTCACCGATTCCGTGCTGACCGCGATTCCGGAGCTGTACCGCGGCACAGTGACCGACGGACTGCTTTCAGCACTCGCCATGGCCCTGGTGCGTTGGCGCGGCCAGGGCAGTGCGGTGCTGGTCCGGCTCGAGGCCGACGGTCGCGATGCGGCGTCCGGTGCGGAGCTCGCGCACACCATCGGCGCCTTCGCCACCGACTACCCGGTCCGGCTCGACCTCGGCGACGCCGACCTGGACAACGCGTTCACCGGCGGAATCGCGGTGAGCGGGATCGTCAAGGCGGTCAAGGAACAGCTGCTCGCCGTGCCGGATCACGGTGTCGGTCACGGCCTGCTCGCGCTGGCGCGGGTGGGTCAGGTCGGCTTCCGCTACCGGGGTCCGGCGCCGGTCACGGTCACCGCCGAGACCTCCGGCGACGCGCCCGCCGACGGCGCGCTCGATATCGAGGCGCATGTCATCGAGGGTGCCGACGGTCCGAAGTTGGCCGCCACCTTCGCATTCCCGGCTGGGCTGCTCGACAAGGAAAAGGTGCGGGAGCTCGCCGATCTGTGGGTCGTCGCGCTCACCGCACTTGCCGAGCACGCGCAGCGGCCGGACGCCGGTGGTCTCGCGCCGTCGGATATGCCGCTGGTGCGGGTCGGTCAGGCCGACATCGAGCGGTGGGAGCAGGCGTACCCGGGTCTGGAGGAGGTGTGGCCGGTCTCGCCGTTGCAGTCCGGTCTGCTCTTCCACACGCTGATGACCGCGGCGACCGTGGACGTCTACACCATGCAGGCCGTCGTGCATCTGAGCGGCTCTGTGCACGGCGATCGGCTGCGCGCGTGCGCACAGGCCATCCTCGACCGGTACCCGAACCTGCGCACCGCGTTCGTCAGCGACTCTGCCGGGCAGGCCGTGCAGGTCGTTGTCGATCGGCTCGAGGTGCCGTGGCGCGAGGTCGACCTGAGCGGGCTTCCTGAAGCCGAGCGGGCCGAGGAACTGCGGCGGCAGCTGGCCGCGGACCGGGCGACCAGGTTCGATATGTCCGTCGCGCCGCTGATGCGCTACACGCTGTTCCGTACCGGCGCCGAGCAGTGGCATCTGGCGATCGCCACCCACCATGTCCTGCTCGACGGTTGGTCGATGCCGCTGCTGCTGCGCGATCTGCTGGTGCTGTACGCGGCGCGCGGAGACATTGCCGTGCTGCCGCAGGTGACCTCATACCGCAGCTTCCTGGACTGGCTCGCAGAGCGCGACGTGACCGCGTCTATGCGCGCCTGGGCGCATGCGCTCGACGGTATCGGCGAGCCGACCGAGCTCGCGCCGCCGTCGGGTTCGGTGCAGACCTACGAGACTCGCAAGCTCACCACCGAGATCGACGCCGACCGAACCCGTCAGCTGACCAAACACTGCGCCGAACTCGGCATCACGGTGAACACCCTCGTGCAGGCGGCATGGGGAATTCTGCTCGGCAGGCTCACCGGCCGCGACGATGTGGTCTTCGGTGCCACGGTGTCCGGCAGGCCCGCTGAGCTGCCCGGCGTGGAATCCATGGTCGGCCTGTTCGTCAATACGCTGCCCGTTCGGGTGCGCGTCGACGATCACTCGACCATCGACGATCATCTGAAGCGGTTGCAGCGCGATCAGATCGAGCTGCTCGACCACCACTATGTCGGGCTCACCGACATCCAGCGGGCGGCCGGTCCCGGCTCGCAATTCGACACAGTGGTGGTGTTCGAGTCGTATCCGATCGACTGCGCGGCGATCGCGGCGGCGAGCTCGATCGACGGGATGTCGGTGACCGATGTCAGTGTCGAGAGCGCGGCGCACTACCCGCTGACCTTGCAGGTTGCCGTCGACTCGACCCTCGAATTCACCTTCGAGTATTTGACGAGCATGTTCTCCGCCGATGCGGTGGAAACACTGTCCGCCCGACTGATTCGGGTGCTGGAGGCGCTGCTCGGCGATCCGGCGGGGCCGGTCGGCGCCATCGACATCCTCGACAGCGGCGCGCCCACCCGCCTACTCGCCGAATCCGGCATCGGTGCGGCGGCGACGCAGGAACCGGTGGCCATGGTCGGTGCGCGCACGGTGGCCAACGTGCTCGCGGAGGTTGTCGAGGAGGATCCAGAGGCGCCCGCGCTGCTGGTCGACGGCGACGAAATCGCCTACCACGTCCTGGATCGGCGCTCCTCGCAGCTGGCCAGGGTGCTCATTGATCGTGGTGCGGGACCGGGCGACACCGTCGCGGTGGCACTGCCACGCTCGGTGGACGCGGTTGTCGCGGCCTGGGCCGTGCAGAAGGCGGGCGCAGCCTGCCTGTTCGCGCAGTCGGTCGCCGAGATCGAGAGCGCTGGAGCGGGGTTCGGGATCACGCTCGAACCGGCGACGGCGGCCGCTGTGCAATGGCTGGTGCCGTCGGACCCGCAGCTGCGGACCGAAATTGCGGCCGCGCCATCGTATCCGGTCTCGTACTCGGATCGAGTCCGTCCGCTCGCCGACGAGCATCCGGCGTTCGTGCTGTTCGCGGACGGCGACCCGGTCGTCCTCAGCCAGGCCGAGGCCCTCGACAGGGCCGTGCGAGTGCGTGAGGAGTACGGAATCGACTACGGGTCGACGACGTTCACCACGGCGGTCTCCGGTCGGGCCGCATTGCTGGAGTTCCTTGCCACGGCGACTGCGGGCGCGCTTTCGGTGCTCGCGAGCGGCGGCGACCTGGCCGGTGATCTCGCCGACGGTGAGGTCACCCACTGGTTCGTCGCTCCGGGCGAATCGACGGACGCGGCCGGCGCGGAGATTCGAATCGTGGTCGCCGAGTAGGACAACACCCGGCGCTATGCGGAAGTCGTGTGCTGCTCGGCGAACACCTTGCGGCACACCGGCGCACAGAACGCGTAGTCGACGCCCTCATGGGTGAAGGTGAGTTGCGTGGTGGCCAGTTCGACGGTCATGCCGCAGACCGGATCGATGGCGTAGCCGTCCGGCACCGCCTGTTGCGCATCGTGCCGGTAGTCCTCGGTGATCAGCTTGGTGATTTCGGTACTGTTCATGGCCCGGCCCAGGTTGCCGATGGCGTGCTCCCGCAGTCCGACGATCTGCACCAGGCAATGCGGCTCCCGGAACAGTCGGTCGGCGTCGGGCTCGGTCGCGGCGATCGCCTTGGTGATCAGCGGGACGATATTTCCGCCGAATTCGCTGTTGTTGCTCCACGCCGCGGGCGCGGTGAGGCGAACAAGGTAGCGCGGTGCGGCTGCCGATTTCGGTCCACCGGTGACCCAGACGTCGGGCGTGTGCACGATGACGTGGGTGAGTTCGCGCATCTTGTCCATCACCGCGTCCGGCGCGGAGTCTTCGGTGGTCAGCGCCCGCATCAGCTTTTCGGCGAGTTCGCGGCGTCGTTCATCGGTCATAGTCCGATCGGATATGAACAATTCGACAGTCATCATGAGTGTGATTCTTTCGCTGGTAGCAGGGGCAGATCGACGATCAGGAGGAAGCGGCGAGAGCGCGGCAGGTTCGCACCGGATGGCAGCGCCATATCGGAACGACCGGCCAACAAGCTATTGAGAACCAGGCCGAATATCATTGTCGAACTGAACCATTCGCCAGACCTTATAGTCCGTGTTCTCGTACCGGGACCAGTCCGAGGAGTTCGTCGACCGACCATTGGTCGTCGGCGTGTTTGCCGAGTTTGCTTGCCAGCACCCGGCCGTCGGGCGCGATGAGGAAGTCGCCGGGTAGGCCGAGGCGGCCGCCCTCCGGTTCATTGGGGGGCGCGGGCTTGTTCTTGCGGAGCACGGACACAACCGTGGTCGCGACGGCCCGTGCGATGGCCGGCCAGGCTCGTGGGTCGAGTAGTGCGCGCGGGGCAGACTCGATGCCGAACTCGCGGTAAAGGATTCGGGCCGGGTCGGCGATCAGGTCGAATGGCAGATCGCCCTCGTATTTCCGCAATTCGGCGGCACTGGAATGAAAGACGACGACCTCGCGAATGTTCGCGGCGAGGATCTCGTCGTGCCGGGTGGCGATCGAGCGGAGGTGCAGGTTGCACACCGGGCATCCGGCGAAGCGGCGGAATTGCAGGTGTATCAGGCAATCGGGATCGGGTATCGGCACGGTGGCACCGGCGACGGTGTCCAGCGTTCGGGTGGTCACAGTGGTTGGCAGCGGCATGATGCTCCTTCGTAGGCGTACGCGGTACTCCTACAATCAGTATGCGCGTACCCGGTACGCTGTCAACCCATGCCCCGTCCACGCTCGTTGACGCCTACCGCCATTGCGGCCGCCGCGCTCGCGGTGATCGACCGTGACGGCCTGTCTGGGCTCACGATGCGGGCCGTGGCCAAGGAGCTGCACATGGCGACCATGGCGCTGTATCGCTATGTCCCCGACCGCGACGGGCTCGAGGCGCTGGTGGTCGAGGAGATCTTCCAGGTGATCGATATGTCCCCGCCGCCGCAGCGGGACTGGCGCGACCGCGCGGCGGCGCTCTTGACGCGGATGCGTGACGCGGCGATGGCGCATCCCGACGCGGTACCGCTGGTGTTGCGCCACCGACAATCGTCGGTCGGCTCGCTGGCCTGGATCGAGGCGATGCTCGCGGTCCTCACCGAGGGTGGACTCACCGGCAGGGATCGAGTGATCGCCCAGCGCACGCTGATCGGCTTCCTGCTCGGGTTTTTGCAGAACGCCCACTATGCCTCGCTCGCGGGAACCGGCACCGCCGACATGTCGAACCTGTCCACGCAGGACTACCCGCACTTGGCGTTGACGGCCGCCGATGCGCGAAAAGTGTCGGCGGCGGATGAATTTCGCGGCGGACTCGAGATCGTGCTGCGCGGCCTTCAGCCCTAGCCGATCCACGCTGTGGAACGACGAAAGCCGTTGCCCGGCGCGGCAACGGCTTTCGACCTCTGGTGGTCAGCGTGTCAGAGTGGGGATGTCGATGGTTTCGGCCATGGCCCGCGCGCCCGCGTCGTTGAGATGCATGCCGTCGCCGCTGTCCAGATCCGGGCGGATGTAGTCGGGTTTGCTCGGATCTTCCACGGCCAGTGCGACATCGAACACCGCGTCGAAAACGTCTGTGGTGCGCAGCCATTTGTTGACTTCGTTGCGCATCGGAACGCCGGTTTCGGTGCTGAGGCCCGGGTAGATCACACCCGCGAAGGGGCCGATGGTGTTGGCGTAGACGGGCAGTCCCGCAGCGTGGGTGCGCTGGGCGAGAGCGGTGAAACCGGCGATCAGATCCGCCGCCGGTGCGGTGCCCGTCAGGATCAGGTCGTTGATGCCGAAGTTCACCAGGACGTGCGTCACCCCGGGGACGCCGAGCACGTCGCGATCGAACCGGGCCAGCCCATGGTCACCGATTTCATCCGTCAGTAGTCGGTTTCCGCTGATGCCCTGATTGACCGCCCAGCCTTCGAGCAGTCGCTCGTTGAGCACGTCGACCGAGCGATGGTTGGCGCCGTGGCTGGAACCGACCCCCTCGAACCAGGAGTCGCCGAAGGCAACGATGAGTGGGGTGTTCGTCGAGGTGAGCACGTCGATTCCGGTGACGTAGAAGCGGGAGGTGACCTCTTCGGCGTCCGGCAAACTGCTTGCGGCCGTGTGATTTCCAGTGGCAACATAGGCCGACTCCGAGGGGATCTGGGCGAACGGCGCCAGGCCGGTTTCCTCGGGAAGGTAGAGGCTCAGCGCCAGATCGGTGCCCGCGGTCACGGCCAGTTCGACTGCGTCGCTGGTGATGTCACCGCCTGCCGGGATGATCACCTCGGTGGCCCCGCCGAACCGCACCTCGACGTTGGTCTCGGTCACGATCTCCTCGCCCACCTTGCGTACGGCGATGTGCGCAGCGCCGATGGTCAGCGGTGCCGGGCCGTAGCGGTTGGTCAGGTGTATCCGCAGCTGCTCGCCGCCGCCGGCGAGGTGCAGCACCTGGCGCACTGTCTGATCGGCGAAGCCCCTCGGCTCGACCAATCGAATCTGCTCTGCCGGGTCGACGAGAGCCGAACGGAATCCTGCGATCCAACGCGATGTGGCAGCCATCGGAATCTCCATTTAGTTGACGTGAGGAATATTGCGATGACAACAACCTAGTACAGATATTCCTCATGTCAACTATCCGCATAGCAATTACCTCGACTAGGCTCGCACCCATGGACGCGACAGACCTCTTCGACGACCCCCGGCTCACCGCCAGTGGCCTGCTCTACGAGGTGCACGAGGGCCTGATCGCGAAACTGGATCCGATCTGGAAGGCGAACGGACTTTCGGGCCTGGACGCCAACGCGCTGATGCGGCTGAGCCGCTCGCCTGGTCGACGGTTGCGCATGACCGACCTGGCCGCCCAGACCAACCTTTCCACCAGTGGCATCACTCGACTGGTCGACCGCCTACAGCGGGGTGGGCTCGTTCGCCGCGAAGCCGCTCCCGACGACCGCCGCAGCTCCTACGCGGTACTGACCGCCGCGGGCGCGACACGTCTCGCGCGGGCGCTCCCCGCGTACCTGGAAGGTATCGAGCGATGGTTCACCGGCCTGCTGAACCGAGACCAACTGAACGAGTTGGTCCTCGGCCTGCGCGTCGTGCGCGACGCGGTCAATCCTGAGGCCACCGCACTCGACGAAGACACTGTCGGTCGGCTCTGAGGTGTCAGAACTCGACTTCGTGCACCGCGGCGTCGGCTCGCACGTCCAGGACCGTCAGCAGGACCATTCGGCACACCGACATGTTCGACAGGTGCCCGCGCAGGGTGATCACGGTGTGTGCCGCGGCTCGCCGGCACTCCTGGACCAGATCGACGAACGCCGGGGGGAGTGTCGCGCTCTGCGGTGCGGGCTCGTGGAACACGGTGCCCAGCTCGTACCCGAGTGATTCGGCGGTAAGCCGCAGTCTTTCTTCGCTCGGCGAGCTGTGGTCGTCGAGTAGATCGTCACGCAGGTATCCGTAGGCAAGAGGTAAAAGCGCAGTGGTCATAAAACTGACTCGGTTTCGGTTGCCCGGCTTGGAGGGGATTCCCTCTATCGGCCGGATCGGTTGTCACGGGGCGGCAGCTCACGCTCGTCGCCCCGTTGTCTGTGGCTCATGGCATCGGCCAGGAGCTGTCTCGATATCTTCGGCCTCGTCGGCGAAGATGTGGGACTGCCACCGATCCCACCGGTCGTCCTTGCTCGACCTCGGCCGCACCTCGTTGTGGACCGCGGGGATCGTGTTCGTCCTCGGCGGGCGTCTTGCGGTTGAACCCTCCATCCCGGGTGGGGGTGACACCTTTGTCCGCCGACACCTCCGATTCTTGCCGTATGGGTAGCACGGCCCGCATCGGTAGATTTGCCCATTCTTTGCGCAGCACCACCTACGCATGTGCCCGAACCGCCAACGGATTTCCGGAGTGATGTGCACGCTCGATCGGTGATGCGGTTCAGTTGGTTGGTCTTTTCAGTTGGTCGGTCTTGCGGCCTGGTCGTGGTCGCGGAGCAGCCGCAGGACGGTGGCCGGGGAGGGGTGCTGGCCTCTTCTTCTTGCCTTTGGCGATGACGAGGCGGGCGGCGATGTCGCGCAGGCTGTGGTTGTGTTCGCGCAGGTGCAGGGCCATGAACAGCATGGTGTCGTCGGCGACGGTGGCGCCGCCGATGGCTTTGCCGCGTTTGCGGCCGGATTCGTGGCCTTCCAGGGTGCGGTCGCGGATGTATTCGCGTTCCATGCCGGACAGGGCGGCCAGTACGGTGAACACGATCCCGGATGGGTCGTGGGAGCCGTGCAGGCTTTGAGCTGTGCGGCCAGGGCTGCCAGCTCGATTCCACGGCCGAGGCGTTTGTGCTCTTGTACGACGAGGGTGACCGCGACGCCGGAGGCGCGCAATTCTCGGGCCAGGGTGACGGGGTTGTGCAGTTCGGGGCGGGGTGGTGGCGCGGGTGGAGACCTTTTCGGCGAAGACCCGGCCGATGCCGGCGGCCGCAGGGAGTCGAGTTGGGTGTCCAGGGACTGGCGGGCGGTGGACGCGCGGGCATAGCCGATTCGGATGTGCCCGGCCGGTTCGGCGGCGGAGGTGGCCGGGCACGGCAGCTCGGCCCATGTGGATCCGAGCTTGCGCGGTGCCGGGGTGGGGACGTTGAGTGCTTTGGCGAGCGAGGGCACGAGGCGGAACCGTGCGGTGTGGTACTCCGAGCACGCGTACGCGGCTCGTAGCGGACGACTTCTGGCGCACCGCGTTTGTGACCGGCCCACGCTCGGGTGTTGTGTCGTCGCCGCTGAGGTCGGCATGCATGTCTCGTGCATGCGGCATGCAAGGGCAGACCGGCAGTCTGTGGTCACCAAGTTGGGCAGGGACTCGAAGGAGTGGTGATGAACCAGGCTGTGGTCGATGCGATGTGGGACTACCTGGCGGCGGGGCTGGCCATGGATGTTGCGAAGCTGGACGAACTGTACGACCCGGATTTCGTGAATGTGCGCACCGATGCGGCGGGGCGATCGGTGATCATTTCCAAGGCGCAGTTCATGGCGAGGTTTCGGGCAATGCGCGTGCGGGGGCAGTCGGTGAGTGAGTCCATCGACGATGTGAGCTTCCCGGCCACCGCGGTCTTCGATGACTACGCGGCGATCGTCATGCGGCGCGTGCAGGGTGGAGTGCCGGTCCTCTGCACCTTCATCTGGCAACTGCGCGACGGCAAGCCGACCACGATCCTGCGCGAATTCAGCTCGGGCAAGGACATCGGGTACCTGCTGAAGATGTTCGAGGCCGCGTAGTTTGTCGGTTCCGCCGCCCCAACCCACCCGCCATCACCGTCGCCAAGGTCTCCGGGATTGCCGTCCCCAGCGCAGTAGCCGAGAAGCCGTCGCAGCAGTTCCGGTGTAGGCCCGAGGCTCGGCGCTAGCTCAGCAATCCGGGCAACCCGGCCGGGAGTTTCAGGGTTGTCCGATGCAGCCTGCCGTCGCAGGCAACGCATTCGACGGTACGGGCTCTGGCACGGGTATCGGGCTTTGATGTGCCACCGGAATGAATCGAGACCGTCTGCCCGGCAGGCAATTTGCCTCTAGATGCTTGTGTCGGTGTCGGTGTCGGTTGGAGATTCTCGCGACCAGTGTCAGTATTCGAAACTCGAAACCGGGTCGCAACGGTAGTACCGCCCGGTGACGCCACCTGGCATCACACCCTCTCGGAGACTTGATATGGGCGCCGAACTCCACGACGCCGCCGATCGCAGAGCCAAATAGCTACAGTCACCGTTGTTAGGCCGCGTCTGTGTCGGGCCGCTCCAATGTTCGCAGCCACTCGCGGTGTTGTCGGCGTTCGTGTTCGTTGCGGGCGCGAAGGCGAGCGAGGGCATTGGCTAGGAGTTCGCCGGGGTGGTGGCGGTGGTTCACCTGCGGAGTGCCGGTGGGATCGATATGTGGAGGCGCGATCCATGCTGTTCGGCCCGGGTATTTCGAGTCGTGTCCCAGGGCAACGGTTTTCCAGCCACCGGGGCCGTCGTGGATCAGGGCGTGGCAGCGGTCGCAGGCCAGGGTCTCATTGTCGATGTCGGTGGGACCGCCCTTGATCCAGTCGGTGACGTGGTGGGTGGCGCACAAACTTGCTGGTGCGTCACAGCCGGGGCGAGTGCAGCCGCGTAGTGCGGCGACCAAGGCCATCCGTTGCGCGGGTGTCGCGAGGCGTTTGGTGCGGTCGAAATGTAGTGGCACTCCTTGGTGGTCGAAGATGACCAGGAACGGCAGCGCCCGCTCGGCGAGCTTCAACGCCTCCGACATCGGGACAGTGCCGCCGGTGGCGGTGGTCGCCACCCCGGCGGCGCGTTCTACATCTGTGATGTTCATTGTCAGGATCGTGGCGACGGGCAGCCCGCGGTGTGAGCCGAGTTCGTCGAGGGAGGTGTCAGGTTGCAGCAGTGCCGTGAACGCGTCGTGGGTGCGTTGTGCTGCGGAGCGGATATCGCGCCCGGCAGCTGCGGCCAGGGTGTCGTGGTTGATGAATTCGTATTCCCCGCTGGGACTTTCGGGGTCATCGGGGTTGTTCATGCCTGGTCGGGCGAGTTTCGCGAGCGTCGCGTCGAGCAGAGCGCGCAGGGCGGGGGTGATGTCGCCGTGGATGGGTGACATGCCGTCGGCGCGTTGGTGGCCGATGTTGATCCCGCGCATGCGTTGGCGGTCTTTGTCGTCGGTGAGTCTGCCGTCGGGGTCGAGGTGGGCGAGGATTGCTTCACCGATTTTGGGGATGTCGTCCGGAGAGCCGGTACGGGCAAATTCGGCCAGAATCTCTTCCGCGGCTTCGTATTCGGGATTCGACATGGATCCGGGGACGCGCTTCATCACCGAGGCGATCGCGCGGGCGTGGTCGGCGGAGACTGCTCCGGCGGACTGGGCCGCTGCTGTGTATGGCAGTTGTGATTCGACGGGGTCGCCGTTGAGATCGTGCCAGGTCCCGAGTGATCGGGCGGCGTTGACGCGACTCCCGGCATCGGCGCTTGCCAGGCGCAGGGTATGCATCAGGAACGCCTTCAGTGACTTCTCTCCTGCGCGATCGGGCAGGGATCGGTCGGAGGCCTCCACGATCAGCCGATGCCCCATGGTGGTGAGCATCCGGGCGGCCTGCTCGATATCGCGCAGCAGGTCGGTGACGGCATCGTCGCACAGGGCGGTGAGGGGTTGTTCGAGTAAGCCCGCGACGGCGATGAGCAACGGGTCGGCGGCCCGTTGAGTTACGAACCCATCGTTCGAACGCATGTTCTAATACTATCGACCTCGGCGGTCAGAGGCCATAGTGAATGGCATCTGATCTGCCCCTTTTCAGATTCCGTCGATGATGTCTGAAGCGGAGAGGCTCCGGATTCGAGCTGGCCGACAGTCATGCTTGCGCGAGTTGTCCGAAGCGGAATTTCCTCAGATAACCTCAGGCTAGGCGGGTGCTGATGGCGCTGGTGGCGTCCGTCGGTTCAATCCGCCCATAACGCGGCGCAGGGCAGGATGGGTGGGGTGTCGGGGAGGTCGTTGTCGATCGACACATCGATGCCGTGGCGGCGCAATTCGACTGCCAGCCGGTTCGTGACGGCGGCAGCAGCGCGATAGTCAGCACGCGCAAGGACGCGATACCCGGCATGTGAGTGCGGGCGTCGGGCCACCGCTTGCCGGAAGGTCGCATCAGCGAAAGACGCACGGAGGCTCCAGGAATCAGAGCCGATGCGTCTGGACGATCAGGGCTCAGTCGATCGAGCCGATGGGCTTCGGCCGAAACCATGCCCACCAATTCAATCGCGGTAAGCCCGAGTGAACGTGCATGCCCGCCGATCACCGCAACGTCCTCGGCCGCAAGCATCGCGACCACCGATAGTCCGACCGGTGTGATCGTGGAAGATCCGAAGCACGTCCGCAATCTGAATTACCTGTACGACAACGTGTTTGCGGCGATGCCGAACAAGCAGGATTCGTTGGCACTCATCGAGCAAACTGCTCGTGAGTTAGCATCAAGGACATGAGCACCAACCGCATCAGCACTCCTCAGAGGGATTGATTCAAGTCCTCGCTCTCCAAAGAAGGTGCCAGTTGCGTCGAGGTCAGGTTCGCCGGGGACACAGTGCTCATCCTTGACAGCAAGTACTTGCGTAGCCGGCCAACGACCCGGCCACCCCGCCTGTCGTCACGGTCCCGGCCGATTCGTGGGCCGCGTTCCTCGACGGAGCACTCGGCGGACCAGTCGATGAGGCGTTCGGCCTCCCCGCTATCGAGCACCGCACCGAGGGCGACGTCACCCTCCGTGCCGCAGACGGCATGACGCTGCACTACACCGCGGCCGAGTGGACCGCCTATACCGCGGGCATCCGCGCCGGAGAGTTCGTCGCGTAGCTCTCGGCTCAGCTGGCGTCGTAGCTTGCTCGGAGCAGTTTCTCAGCGCGGACGAGGTCTGATGAGGTCTTCAAGCGGACTTCGAGGTCGCCAGTGCCGAAATGTCCGATGCTGCGGACGTCGCGGGAGAAGCCGGGCTCTAGTTGTACTGCGTCGGGATCGACCTTGAGATAGACGAGAAGCGTCCGACTCTGTGGGTGTACCTCGACGCAGGCAAAGTTCTTGAGTCGCTTGTACGCGAAATACAGCTTGCGAGTGGTCTTCTGAACATCGTCACCGAACGCCGTCAGCTGCGCGTCGAGATCTGCGAACAGGTTTCTCAGCGACTCCGGTGCTTTCGACAGGCGGTCGTCCATTGTCGGTTCGTGTGTCGCCGACGTGGTGGAACTCGAATGCGTAGCCGGTCGAGTGGGCGTGCTATTGACCGCGGTCAGTAACTCGAGGGCCAGCAGCCCATCGCCGAAATTTCGATACCGGACGAGTTCGATGTTGTGGTTGTTCTGCTGCACCGCGTGCTCATCGTATCGAGTGAAATCCCCAGCAACACAAACGAGTCGGGGACTGGTCCAGTCGATCTGCTCGGCCGCGTCAGTGCCGAGCCGTTCCATGACGAGCAGCTTGAACTCGCCTTGGTGGTCGAGCAGCCAGTCCATGTAGAACAGACCCTGATTGATCACGTTCTCGTCGCGCGCCCGCTTGTACTCGAAGATCACCGGTGAGCCGGTCTCGTCGATCGCCAACGAGTCGATCCGGCCTCGATGCTTGGTGCCAGTGGAGTATTCCGAGGCCAGGAACCGTACGCCAAACAGAACCTCCATGTTCGACTCAATGGTGTTCTGGAGATGGCGCTCCAAAGCGGCCGAGGTACCGGATAATTCGGTCGCCTGGCCGCCTTCGATCCGGAACAGCTTAAGGTCACTCATCGGCGATGAGCCCCTCCCTTTCGGCCTTTGCCAGTTGCAGGGCCTCGGCGACGGCCGCGAACTCCGCGAGGGCTGCCTGGAGGTCCTCGCTGTCCTCTAGATCAGGATCCCGCAGCCAGGTGATGTCCAGGTTGAGCTTGTCCCGGGCGATCAGCTCGTCATAGGTGAACGGCTTGAAACGCTCTGACTCTTCGCGGGTTTCGCGGTCTTCGCCGACATCGCAGTGTTGCAACAGATTTCGGCGGATGTCTTCGCCCGCACCGCCCTCGAACAGCACGTTGTCCGGAAGGACAACTGCTGCGCGTCCGTCGATCGCCAGCAGCGTGTAGATGTGCTGGATGAAATTCAGCTGTTTGTTGGTGGTGGTCACCCAGAAGTCGGAGCGTTTGTAGCTCACATCCTCGCGGGTGATGCGGCCGATCTCGTCGACCGCGGTGAATCCCGACTTCCGGCCGAACGGAGGATTCGCCAGGACGAGGGAAACGCGGTTCTCGGGTGTCTTGGCAAGCGCGTCCTCGAGCTTGATCAGAGCGTCGCCGCTCGCCCGGCCGATACCATGCACCAGGAGGTTCATCTGTGCCAGGCGAGCGGTGTCCTCCATCAATTCGACCCCGCTGATCCCGCCACTCTCGAGGTGCTTCGCCTCTGGGACAGAGAGGCCGTCGCCATGATTGTCTTCGATGTACTTGTGTGCGGCGAGAAGGAACCCGCCGGTGCCGCATGCCGGGTCGACTATGGTGTCCTTCGGGGTCGGCTGCATACAGTCGACCATCGCGTCGATCAGAGCACATGGTGTGAAGTATTGTCCGGCACCGGATTTGGCGTCTTCTGCGCCTTTCTCCAGTAGTGACTCATAGGCGTCACCCTTGATGTCGACGCCGGTGCTGCTCCAATGCTCTTTGTCGATCAGATCAACGATCAGCTTCTCGAGTGTGGCGGCATTGCGAATCTTGTTCTGCGCGTTGTGGAAGATGCGACCTAGTGCGCCGCCGCGGCTACCCAACTCATCGAGGATGTCCTCATAGTGATCCTTGAGATCCTTGGCATCAGAGTCCAGTAGAGTCGGCCAACTGAGATGTTCCGGGATTATCTCCTCCCGACCGAGCCTGCGGTCGGCCCGTTCCTGCGCCATCTTCAAGAACAGCAGCAGAGTCAACTGGTCGACGTAGTCGAAGGTGGAAACGCCGTCGTGGCGCAGTACGTGGCAGTAGTTCCACAGTTTGGCGACCAGTTGCCCAGCGTCGGTGTGGAATTGGGCGGTCGTCACAGCAGGGTCTCCTGGGTAGGATTTGGCTTGGTTCGGCGGCGAGTGCGTTGGGGTCTCGACGTTGCGTCTTGTTCGGCCTTAATTCGCTCGAGTTGCTTCGTAGCAGGCTCGTCGTCGAGATCTTGGGGGATAAGGTGACCAGTGAAAGCTTCGGTGAGCATTGCTTGCCTCAGAATCAACCCCCGCCGCACAGCGGCGTTGATCCCTACGGTCAGCCGATTCGCCCCATCCAGTCGGTTCTGTGCTTCGTTTACTAGGGCATCTCGAAGATCGGGAGGCGGAAGCGCCACTTGCATCGCTTTTACGAGGCCGAGGTTCAGATTGGGTTGAACCCCACCAGTTGATAGCCGCCGAGTAGTGCAGCAAATAGAGCGGATCGGGCCCCCGGCTGCGGACTCTGATAAGGGTGTTCTGAAAGCAGCAGTCCTCAATTTCGTCCCGCCAGATAGCTGGCTTTCCGACCGCTCCAGGGCTTCCGGACGCTTCGTAGAGCACAATATCTCCCCGACGCAACCGATAGATTTCAACTTCCTCTTCGGTAAAGTTCAGGTAGTCGTGTATACGCGCATCCAGCGCGCCCTGGTCCACTAGCACCTTGATGCGTTTGAACTGGTCCTTCGGCATTTTCGATAGGCTCAGGTTCGCGAACAAAGCTTTGGTGAGCGTCTCGCCGAACTGGCGAGAATTCATCATCGACGTGTTGGGGTCGGTGAAGACGTTTGTCTCTGCGACCGCGCCGTAGAACACAAGAAGCGGTTCGTCTGCCAGCAGGTAGCCGAAATTTGCCGTTTGCGCCGCCGCCGCGTTGAGCTGATCGTTCTGTTGGTCGTCGCCGCCCACTGGTACCGCCCTTACCATCGCCTCAGCCCAACGGAACAGAGTTGAACCGTGCAGCATAACGAACGCGCCGCACGATCGGGGTGAATTTTTGGTTGCCGCATGACCGATATCGACTGTGCACTCTCCATCGAAACGCTGACCATGAGTGTTACCACCGTGATGGGCCGCACCATTGGTATCGCCTGCGGCACAGCCGTTCTGTGGAACGGAAGGTCGGTGGATGCAGGGCCGTCCGCTGCGGATGGAAGATCACCTAGTGCCCACCGGGGCCTACGGGGGAGACAGTTACCCCGCGCAGTCCATACGAGTTCACGATCAGCCCGGCATCTTTGCTGCCTGAAAGGTTGAGCCGACTATTCAACCGCTTTGTTGAGTCGTGCGGTGAGGACTCGGATGTGGTCGATGAGTTCGGGGGGTTCGTGGATGTGGAAGGGGAAGCCGAAGAGGCCCACGTAGATTGCCAGCTCGTCTAGGGAGTTGGAACCCGTTCGGAGTAGGCAGGATTGGGCGTCGATCGGTTCGATTACGCCGATGGTCGGCGCGATTTGGTCGGCTGCTACTTCGGCGGCGACCTGCACGGTGATGCGGGCGGAATAGCGGTAGGGGGAGGTGGTGACGCCGCGGGATACGTAGCCCGCGAGGTCGATATCGGGGGCTTCGCGTGGGGTGAAGCGGGGGCCGGTCGGGATGCGGGGAGTGATTCGGTCGACGCGGTAGGTCCGCCAGTCGGTGCGGTCGAGGTCCCACGCGATGAGGTACCAGTGGCGGCCGGTGTGTGCCAGGCGGTGGGGTTCGGTGGTGCGCAGAGATGTTGTGCCGCTGTGGCTTCGGTAGTCGAAGCGCAGGCGGTGGTTGTCGCGGATGGTGGCGGCGACGGCGGTGAGAACATCGGGGTCGACGGTTGCGGCCGCAGCGGGGACGGTGATGGTGGTGGAGTGCAGGAGGCTGACGCGGTGACGCAGCCGGGAGGGGAGGACCTGCTCCAGTTTGGCGAGTGCGCGCAGGGAACTGTCCTCGATGCCGGTGATGGTGCCGCCGGCGGCGGTGCGCAGACCGATGGCGACCGCGACGGCCTCGTCGTCGTCGAGCAGCAGCGGTGGGAGCTTCGCACCGGCGCCGAGGCGGTAGCCCGCGACACCCGGGGTGGCGTCGACCGGGTAGCCGAGGTTGCGCAGCTTGTCGATATCGCGCCGGACGGTGCGCGGATCCACCTCGAGGCGTTCGGCCAGTTCGGTGCCGCTCCAGTCGCGAGGCGTCTGTAGTAGCGACAGCAAACGCAGCAGGCGGGCGGAGGTTTCCAACATGAACAGAAGTCTGCCGGAAGCCTAGGACCAGAGACGTCCTAGGTGGGTCATAATGTAGACGGCATGACCACAGAGATCGCGAATTCTTCTGCGGTCGCGCTGAAACCGCAGCCCGTGAGCCTGTTCCGGCATGTCGTAGCCGGAACGGGCCCACAATCGATGCGAACACCCCATGGCTACAAGCGAGGCACAGTCATGAGCGAGCCGCGAAGGCTGACCCAGGACCAGCGCGAAGACTTCTGGCGCCGCTGCGGCTGGTCACCCGAGCTGCCCACCCCCGAACGCCTGACTATCGAAACCCGCTGGGACGACGAGTCGATCGACATGGCCGAGCTATTCGGCTGGTAACCCAGTCATCGGTGGCCAACTCGAGCCGCGAGAGCATCGAGCGTAATACCTGGCGGTCAGGGTTTGGCCTCGGCGAGCTCTCCGGCGCGCTGCCACGAGTTGCGTTCCTCGGCAAAGGCTTCCGCTTGGATGCTGCGGAACTCGCTGATGGAATCGGCGTTGTCGGCGAGGAATTGGCGGTAGTCGGCGAGGCGGAAGTCGCCGTCTTCGGTTTTCGTCTGGATGTTGCCCGCGGCGAAATCGGCACGTAGGTCGAGGAGTTCGTCGGCTTCGACTGGGTACCAGCGGATTCGGTCGAAATAGCGGAGCAGCCATGGGTTGTCGTCGAGGTCGGTGCCGGGGTTGCGGTGCTTCCAGACCTGGGTGGTGCGGCCGACGAACTGATAGCCGCCGGGGCCCTCCATGCCGTAGATGCACAGGTAGGCACCGCCGATGCCGACCGCGTTCTCCGGGGTCCAAGTGCGGGCGGGGTTGTATTTGGTGGTGACGAGGCGGTGGCGGGGGTCGGTGGGGGTGGCTACCGGGGCGCCCAGGTAGACATCGCCGAGACCGAGGACCAGGTATTCGGCGTCGAAGACGGTGTCATAGACATCTTGGACCGTGCCCAATCCGTTCATTCGGCGGATGAACTCGATATTCCATGGGCACCAGGGGGCGTCGGCGCGGACGCCGTGCATATAGCGGGTGATGGCCTCCCTTGTCGACGGATCGTCCCAGGAGAGGGGGAGGTGGACGGTGCGGCTCGGGACGATGAGCTGGTCGGAGGCCGGGATGTTGCGTTCGGCCTCGGCGAGCAGGTCGAGCAATGCGGGTACCGAGAGGACGGCGGGGTCGACGCGGACCTGCAAGGACCGGATGCCCGGGGTCAGCTCCGTCACGCCGCGCACATCGGCGGCCAGGAGATGTTCGTGCAGTGCGTGGACACGAGCCCGCAGTCCCAAATCCAGTGTCATAGTGCCGTATTCGACGAGCACACCGTCGTTTCCCTGGCGGCGGTAGGTTACGCCGGTCTCGTCGTCGACATCGGTGCGGCGCAGCACACCGTCGTCACCGTCGCCGCTGGTCGAGAGGACCGCGGACCAGGCGGCCCGCCGCGCCGGGCCGAGCTCACGGATGGAGGCCGCGCGCTCGCTGCGGATCGGCACGAAGCGCACGGCGTCGCCGGGGGCGAGTTGGCCCAGTTTCCAGCGGTCGGCGGCGACCACGGTGACCGGGCAGACGAAACCGCCGAGGCTCGGGCCGTCCGGACCGAGCAGGATCGGTGTGTCGCCGGTGAAGTCCAGCGCGCCAACCGAATACGGGGTGTCATGGATGTTCGAAGGGTGCAGTCCCGCCTCGCCGCCGTCGGTCCGAGCCCACTCCGGCTTGGGGCCGATGAGACGGACACCGGTCCGGTCGGAATTGAAATGCACTGCGTAGTCGGTGCCGATGATGGTGTCGAAGTCGGTGCGGGTGAAGAATTCCGGCGCGCCGTGCGGCCCTTCGGTAACCGCTAGCTCCCAGCGCCGACTCATCACCGGCTGCTCCTCCATCGGCACTGCCGTCGCCACTCTCCCGATATGCGGTGCGAGCGGCAATATCTCGCCGATCCGAAGTGCGTTGCCTTCGCTGCCACCGAACCTGCCGAGCGTGAAAGTCGCTACGCTGCCGAGATATTCGGGGAGCCGGATACCGCCTGCAACAAGCACGTAGCAGCGCATGCCCGGTCCGCGAACAGCGCCGACATCCAGGACGCCACCGGCGGGAACTCGCACCGTCCGCCATTGCTGCACCCGGATGCCGTCCACCGTGACCTCGGTGGGCGCACCGGTCACGACCACCCAAGTCGGTGCCGAAAACTTCAGCGCGGGCCCGCCGAGCGTGCATTCGAGTCCGGCCGCACCCTCGTCGTTGCCGAGCACACGATTGCCGAGCCGGAAGGACAGATCGTCCATCGGCCCCGACGGCGGCACACCGACATGCCAATACCCGGTTCGGCCGGGCCAATCCTGCACGGTCGTAAGCATTCCCGGGCGTATCACCTCGACCTGTGTGAGATCGGACGAGTACACGGTTGTGGGAGAGGAGGTTTCGGCAGCGCCGGGTGAACCGCTGGTCGTCGCGCCACCCAGCGGTAGTTCGGCGACGGTCATCGTGTCACCACCAGTCGAACGGCGGTGGGGTCGAAACCGTTGCAAGGGTTGTTGATCTGTGGACAATTCGAGACGAGCACCAGGGTGTCCATCTCGGCCAGAAGAGTGACTTTCTTTCCGGGAGCGGACAATCCGTCGACGATGCCCAGGGTGCCGTCGGCCTCCACCGGGACGTTCATGAACCAGTTGATGTTGGACACCAGATCTCTATTGCCGAGCCCCCATTTCAGGGCTTCGGCCAGGAAGTTCTCCACGCAGGCGTGCTGGTGTCGGGTGTGGTGGCCGTAGCGCAGGGTGTTGGACTCCTGTGAGCAGGCGCCCGCGATGGTGTCGTGGTTGCCGACCTCGTCGGCGACAACGGTCATCAGGGCGGCCCCCGCATCCGTGCGCAGCACACTGCCGGTGGTGAGGAAGATGTTGCGCTGCGCGGCGACGGTGGTTTGGGCGCTATAGCGGTCGGTATGGTCGGCGGCCGAGTACAGCAGGCAGTCGACGGCCTGATTGCCGTGCAGGTCGATGATCTCGAGCTGATCGCCTGTCCTGACCACCGTGGACCACGGCGCGCACGCGGGTACGGTCTCGTCGAGCACGATGGTGCGCGTCAGTGTCGAGTTCATACCGATGCCTCCATCGTCAGCGCGGCAGTCCAGGCTTGTTCGGTGTTCTGTACTGCGCGTTGGTATTCCGGGTCGGTGTTGTAGGTGGCGGTGAGGTCCTCCGGTGCGGACCAGGCGACGACGTCGAGATCCGTTGCGGGGCGGTCGTCGAGCGGGTGGGCGGCGTTGGCGATCAGTGCGACTACCGGCAGGTGCACGAGCAGATCGACCGAGGCGCCCGCACCTGCGCTGCCGGTCGCGGTCAGCGCGCCATCGGCTTCGACGCGGACACCGCGGAAGAACGACACCGTCGGTGCGATATCCCGTGGCTGGAGACCTTGTTTGGTTCCGGCGAGTCGCAGCAGGCCACGAGCCTCCGGCGTGGGTCCACACAGCGTGTCGTGGTGGCCGGATGTGTCGGCGAGCACGGTGGCCAGCACCCGGCCCTGATCGGAGAGCAAGGGATGTCCGTCCGCGAGGTAGGCCTGCCACGGCACCTTGACGGTGTCCGCGACATTGAGGCGTTCCCACGGCGCGTCGGCGCGTAGCAGCAGCAGATGTCCGCACGCGGCGCCCTCGGGGTCGCCGAGCCGGATGCGAGTGCCGCGACCGAGCACGACGTTGGCGTAGCCACCTGCCGGAATGCGCTGGGCCCAGGTGATCTTCGCGGTGGCGATGTCTGCGGGCAGCATCGGGTCGGCGAGAGCGGCCTCGGCTGCCTGCGATCGCGCGTGCGCGCGTGCGTCTGTGGTGGAAGCGGTGCTGGTCATCGGGTGTTCGGCGCGGTTACTCCTTCGTTCGGGGGAGTGGTAGCGCCTTCCTCCTTCCGGAGTCGGTCGGGTCGCGGGGGGTTCGGTGGCTGCGTCGGTTGGATTGCCCGAATGTGGATCAGGTGGTGCGGGATCGGCGGCGTCGGTTCGGTCGGTTCGGGTGTGCGCGGTGGTGGACAGCGGATGCGCACCACCGCGCACGGCCTGGTCAGGCGGGTACGACGGCGGGTTCGGCGGTCTCTACGCGGCGCGGTCGCGCATTGACGAACCGATGTACCACGACGCCGACGGCAACCACGACGATCACGAAAAGTGGTGCTGCCCAGAGCATCCACCAGCTGCCGCCTTTGGGGGTGTACACCTCGGCGCGCGGCCAGATCAGGTTCACAGCCATCGCGATGCCCCACCCGACGGCGAGCAGGTTGATCGGAATGCCGAAGCGGCCCAGATTGAACAACCCGGCGTCGGCGTTGTCGCGGCCCCAGCCCTGAAACCGCTTCACCAGCAGCGGCACCGTGACGAGCAGGTATGCCAGGTACAGCGTCACGATGCAGACGCTGGCCAGTGTCGCGAAGATCGCGGCGTTGCCCAGGTTGAGCACCAGCAGGCCGATGCCGAGCGCGCCGATCACGATGGCGGGCAGCATGGGCGTGCCGTAGCGCGGGTGCACCGCGGCGAGCTGCCCGGCGAACGGCAACTTGCCATCCCGCGCCATCGAGAACATCAGCCGTGAACCAGCGGTCTGGATTGCCAAGGTGCACACCATGATCGCCACCGCGACACAGCCGAGCAGTATCTTGCCCGCCGGGCTGTCGAGCTTCGAGGTGAGCACATAGGCCAGGCCGTCGGTGGCCAGCGAGCCGTCCGACAGGCTCGGTGCGGCCATCAGCGCGCCGATGAGCAGCAGACCGCCGCCGAGCGCGGAGACCGAGAGCGCGGTGAGGATGGTGCGCGGGGCCACGGTACGCGGATTCTTGGTCTCCTCGGAAAGCTCACCCGCGGAATCGAATCCGACCATCACGTAGGCGGCCATCAGGCCGGAGACCAGGAACGCGGCCCAGTAGGGCCCCGGTGCCGCCTGATCGGTTTGCAGCACCACGCCGGGGCCGCGCTCGGTGTGAGTGAAGAACAGCGCGACGATCGCGATGACGCCGACGATCTCGACGGTGACACCGATCGAGTTGATCTTCGACATCAGGTCGATGCCGATCACATTGATGACCGTGGTGACCACGAGCAGGACGCTGCCGAGCAGTACAGCATTCGTGGCGCCGGAGGGCGAGGTGAGCGCGGTGTCCTCGCCGACGACCTGGAATCCGCTCCAGATCGAGGGCAGCACCACCTGGAGCGCGATCGCCGCGGCCGCGGCGGTGACGATCTGGGCGATGACCATCATCCAGCCCGCGAACCAGCCGACGACTTCACCACCCAGTCGGCGCGACCACTGGTAGATGCAGCCCGAAATCGGATAGCGCGCGGCCAGTTCGGCGAAGTTGAGCGCGACGAGCAACTGTCCCGCGAACACAACCGGCCAGGTCCAAAAGAACGCTGCGCCGCCGAACGAGTAGCCGAGGCCGAAGAACTGGAAGATCGTGGTGAGGATCGAGACAAAGGAGAAACCGGCCGCGAACGAGGCGTAGCGGCCGAGCTTGCGGTGCAGCACCGGCTGATAGCCGAAGCTTTCGAGGTCCGCGCCGTCCGAGCTGGTGTCGGGTCGTGATGCGGGGGTAGCGGAGGTGGGGGCGGGCGAATCGACTTTAATGGCCATGGGTGAGGTCCTTCGGCGAGCGGCCAATACCTATCAGACGACAGTTTTGCGTTCGCGATCGCGCATTCGGTATCAGGCGTGTATCGCTTGGGGGAACCCCGGTTACTTTTGGATTGCCTGGATTTCTATCGAGTGACAGAAACCTCTCAGGCCGCCGACGACCGGGCGTGCGAACGCCAATGCGCCGGTGAGAGCCACGAAACGCGATGCCAGAATGGGCTGGTGGCAAACCTCGGCCCCGGCCGCCCTCGACTGGATCAGCGACCGCGTCGCGGGCAGACACCGCGTGCCGAGATCCTGGACGTCGCGGGCGAACTGTTCACCACCAATGGCTACGCCAATACCTCGACGCGGGTCATCGCCGACGCGGTCGGTATCCGACAGGCCTCGCTCTATCACCACTTCGCGGCCAAGGACGACATCCTCGACGCGCTGCTCGGCGAAACCGTCGCCGCACCTTTGGAACTCGTTGAGCGCCTTCGCGATGTGCCGGAGTCGGTGGCCGCGCGACTATACGCGCTGGCCTGGTTCGATGTCCGCCAGCTATGCGCGGCCCGTTGGAATCTTGGTGCGCTGTACCTACTTCCGGAACTACGCACCGAACGGTTTGCCGCCTTCCGGCTACGGCGCGACGAATTACGCAGGCACTACGAGGTATTGGCCGCAGCGGTGATCGCCGAGGTGGCGGGCGCGAGCGTCGCGGGAGTCGAGGGGCTGCCGTTCCGCCTCGTCGAGACGGTGATCGGCATCCGCTCCGATGCGGGCAGCGCGCCTGCCTATGTCGAGCGCACCATCCCCGATGCCGTGCTCCGGATGCTCAGTTGGCCCGGCGACCTGGACGGCCTCAGGGATGTGGCGGGCGAACTGCTCTCGCGACTACAGGCGGACTGACCTCTTTACGCCGGTATCAGCCCTTGCCGCTGGAAGCCTGGAACTCGAAGCCCCAGCCGTACATCTGGGCGATCTCCCGAATGCCGCTGCCCGGACGGCCCCCTGGGGGCCGAATGAAGGTGCCGTCGCGGCGAACGACGAACTCGCCGTTGAGGTTTTCGATGTGGGCGAGGACAACATCACGTGAGTTGTCCGTGGAACCGTCCATGGTCATCTCGATCGGCAACGAGTTGACCGGGTACAGCGTCGCGGTCGCCTGCACGCCGCGGAAATCGGTCGCACCCTCATAGATGGATGCGAACACCAGAATCCTGCGGAACTGCGCGGTGAAATCGAGGTTGATGTCGAGGTTCTCGCCGGTGGTGCTGCTGCCGGTCCTGTCGTCCTGGTCGAGCTTGATGAAGGGCGGACGATCAAGGGCGCCGAAGGAACGATCCAGGGCGCGAACGGATCCGATTCGACCGTCGGCCAGCTCGAAGAAGCAGCAGAGATCGAGGTCGAGCCTGCCGCCACCGCGCTTCCTGCCGAACAGGCCGCCACCGCTCTGCGGTGCCGCGGTCGTCCAGTTCAGGTTCACCCGCATGGTGCCCGAGATCGCGCCCTGCTTGGTCAGCGAGATCGACGGCGATTCCTTGGTCAGCGAGATCTTGCTGAGGTTGACCGGCGCTCCCGGCGGCGCGGGCGCCGGAGGGGGTGCGTACTGGTTGCCACCCGGGGGAGGGGGTGCGTACTGGTTACCCGGAGGAGGCGGCGCGTACTGACTGACTGGTGCGCCGGACGGTGCGGGCGGCGGTGCGTACTGGTTGGGCGGCGGTACCGGCGGATAGGGCTGCTGCGGTGAGGCCTGGGGGTAGGGCTGCTGCTGCGGCGGCGCGAATTGCGGCGCAGGCGGCGCGAACTGCTGCGGCGGTGCGGGCGGCGGTGGTGGTGGCGCGAACTGCTGCGCTGGTGCCGGAGTGGGCGCGTCGTCGACCGAGATACCGAAATCGGTGGCCAAACCGGCCAAGCCGGAGGCGTATCCCTGGCCCACTGCCCGGAACTTCCACGCGCCCTGGCGGCGGTACAGCTCACCGAGCACGAACGCGGTCTCCGTGGTGGCCCCGGTGCTGTCGAAGCGAGCTACTTCATTGCCGGTCGCCGGGTCGACCACGCGCACGAACAATCCGTTGAACTGTCCGAAGGTGCCGCCGTCCGCGGATGCCGCGATCACGATGGTGTCAACCTGCGCCTCGACCTGGGCCAACTGCACCGACAACGTGTCGAGGACGGTCGGCCCCTGCTGCTTGCCCTCGTACCGGACGGCGCCGGACGCATGTGCGGGCTGGTTGTAGAAGACGAAGTCGCTGTCCGACCGCACTTTGCCCGACACGAGCAACAGCGCAGACGCATCGGCGTCCGGAACTCCTTGGCCCGACTGCCACCCGAGCTCGACGCGGACCGCGGACATCGGCACCGGTACGTTGGCACCCTTCATCATCGACACAGGTGCCAACGGTATCGGAAACGCGACCCCGCGTCAGAACAACGTCGCCGTGTTGGGAACCACAGCCATGGCCGGACCAAGCATGCGTCGGAACCGGGCATTTCACGGGGACCACACGCCGCACCGGTACGGCGTGGTTGTGATGGGGCCGGGGTGTGACAGGGCAGGGCGGTTGCGACAGGAAGGCCGGTTGCCGCGACAGACGGGCTCGCGTCAGGCGTCCGCGCCGCGGGTCGGCGGTGCGATCTGCCAGTGCCGACTCAGCCCGCCCGCGATTTCCGGCAGCACCGTGACCGGGATTCGCTTGCGGCGCAGCATCTCCCGGATTTCCTGCACCTGCTCACGCTTGCGCATGTCGTAGGCGCCCGAGACCGGACGGAGCACCGGCGGAATGGACAGCAACACCAGTTCGCCGTGTCGTTCGTCGCCTCCGGAAAGGTCGAGGGCGAGCGACCACCTGGCCCGCTCGTCGAGGGCGAACCGCCCGGCGACGACCCGATCCCATTCGATGCTGGATTCCCGCCACGGGGTGCGGCGGTAGATCGCGCTTTCGGTGAGTACGACGGCGTCGCGTGCGAACAGTGCGACCAGGATCGCGATGCCCGCGACGACACCGGCCAGAAGCCCCGTGAACACCCGGTTCGGGCCGAACCCCGAGACGATCGCGCCACAGACGAGCGCGGTCACCCCGATCCCGAGGACGCCGTAGAACAGCGCTCGTCGAGTGGAAACCACGCCAGCGCGCACCATCGTCATCTCGCCTCCTGCCTAATGCGAAATCACCGTACCGGGTCGGCAGGCCCGCGCGATATCGCGTGGGTCACGCCTCCAAGGCGACCGCGGCCTCGCCCGTGTACACGAGAAACGTCAGGCTCTGCTGGAAGTACAGCCGCACCGATTCGGCGTCGTGCGACAGGTAGCCGATCGACAGGTCCTGGCCGAGTTGGAGATCGAAGTCGCCGCCACGGGTGGTCAGCACGAACGCGCCGTCGATGGCGGGCGCCCAGATGATCTCGCCTTCGGGAATGAGGCGTTCGATGTGGGTGCGGATCGGATGTCCATGATCGGAGGTCTCGCTGACCGCCGTGTACAGGTCCGCGCTGAGCAGCACCGAATACGGGCCGTCGACCCCCGCCAGCCGCAACGCGCTGAGCGCCTGGGTGACGGCCTCGGGTACCAGCCGCGGGTCGCTCGGCACGTTGATCGCCTCATTGGACGAACTCGCGCGAATACCGGTGATATTCGCCGCCGGATAGCCCTCGAAGATGGCGCGATCCTCGGCGAACGCGATGCGCCGCGCGGCCTCCTTCACCGGATCCAGATCCGTGTCCTTGGCGCCGCGCTCCACATCATCGAGTTCGTCGCGCGACAGCGTGAACGGGACCCGCAGCTCGACCAGCGGCGCGACAACGCGCTGGCACGCCTGCACGCCCTCGTCCGGCGCTGTGATCGAGGTGGTGCGGCCGAGACCGACGGCAGAGTAGTCGGTGCCGTGCGGACCGGACAGGTCGACGACACGACGTCCCGCGATGTGCCGCTTAAAGGTTCGGGTCGCCTCTTGTTCGATCGCCGACCATGCCTCGGAGGTGATCGGCGCGAGTTCGCGATGGAGGTTGTTCATAGCTGCATACTCCTTTTCATCGAGCCGATACCGAGTGATCCGTCCGTGATATCCGATTTGTCGTCGGCGCTCGACGATTCCCCGACCTCGGGAGGCCCCGGCGGTGCGTCGAGGAAATCTTGGGGCGGTGTGAAGAACGACGTGCCGGTCACTGCGGTGGAGAAATCCAGGATTCGGTCGTATTCGGCCTCGTCCGAACCGAGGAACATCCGCACGAGCATCGCCTCGGTGACGCTGGGTGTCGCGGCGTAAGCGACGTAGTACGTGCCGAATTCGTCGTCGCGGATGCTGCCGAACGGCATATTGGCGCGCAGTATCTGACGCTGGGTTCCGTCGGGATCGAGGATGGTGTTGACCGCGACATGGGAATTCGCGGGCTTGTCCTCGTCGGAGAACTCGATGTCGTCGAGTTTGGTTCGTCCGATGACCCGTTCCTGTTCGGGGACGGGAAGCTTTCGCCAGTCCGTCATGGCGTGCAGGTATTTCTGCACGATCACGTAGCTGCCGCCCGCGAAGTCGGGGTCCTCGTCGCCGACCAGCGCGGCGCGTCCCGCGTCCGAGGTTTCCGAGGCGCCCTCGGGGTTCTCCGTGCCGTCTACGAAGCCGAGCAGATCACGCTGCTCGAAGTAGCGGAATCCGACCGTCTCGTCGACGACGGTCACCGCGCCGTTGAGCCGGTCGCTGATCAGCATCGCCAATTCGAAACAGGCGTCCTGTACCTCGGCTTTGATGTGGAACAGCAGGTCGCCGGGTGTGGCGGGGGCTTTGTGCCTGGGGCCGTCATATCCGGGAAATTCGTGCAACTCCGCGGGGCGGGGGCCGGTGAAGAGCCGGTCCCACGCCGCGGAACCGATCGAGGTCACGCAGACCAATCCGGCCCCTGGTAACCGGAAGCCAACCGAACGGCGCAGGCCGGACAGGTCGGCGAGCACATCGCGCACCTTCTGTTCGCCACCCTCGTCGATGGTGACGACGAGGAAGATCGCGGCCGGAGTGAGCGGTTCGAGGATCGGTTGCGGATCGCCCATGATCATCAGCCTAGATGCCCGCGCCGACACATCACGCGAGCGGTGTGCCGCTACTTGGCGACCGTCAGCAGAAACGCGACGTCGTCCACTGCCTTGACGCTGTGCCGTGCCTTGGGCACAACCAGCAGGTCACCTGCCGAACCCTTCCATTCGTTCGTGCCGCTGATCAACGTCAGCGTGCCGCTGAGCACCAGCAGCGTCGCCTCACCCGCATTGTCGTGCTCGGCCAGACTCTGGCCCGCGCTCAGACCGACAACGGTCTGGCGTAGCGAATTGGCGTGCCCGCCGTAAATGGTCTGCGAACTACGCCCGCTCGTAGCGGTGGCTGCCAATTTGAGCTGTTGGCGAGCGACCGCTGTCAGCGATTTCTTGTCCATGGACCGCCTTTCACATTTCACATCCACCCGAGTCAGGGCTGGTGACACGGGCTGTGTGTGCGAGGTGGACGGATGTCCCACCGCCGCTTATTCAGGAGTATGCCCGACGTCTGCGTGCCGCGGGCTCGGTTTGATTGCCCGCACTGTGTGCGGCGTGTTCATCGCCGTCACCGCGGGTCGAACGGTGTTGTGCTGCTGCGGCGCAGCGTTGCCGGAGGTTTGCCGATTAGTCGGATCGGCTGCGAACGTAATGACGAATCCGGAAGCGAAGTCCGGTTTTCGACTCGCGCAACGGCGCTGGTTCGGCGTCGTGCCATTCGGGGCCGATTGTGGGTGCGTAGGCGTCGCCTTCGACGGTGGTTTGCACCTCGGTGACGAGCAGGTCGGTCGCGAAATCCATAGCGGCGCGGTAGATCTCGCCGCCACCCGCGATCCACACCGTGTCAGGGGCGCTCATGGACATGGCCTCGGGGAGTGATTCCGCACGCTCGGCACCCTCGGCGGACCAGTCGGATTGTCTGGTCACCACGATGTTGCGGCGGCCGTCGAGGGGGCGGAATTTGGGGGGTAGCGAATCCCAGGTGCGCCGGCCCATCACCACCGGATGGCCCATGGTTACAGCCTTGAAATTCGCCATATCCTCCGGCACGCGCCACGGGATGGTGTTCTCGAAACCGATTACCCCGTCGGGTGTTTGCGCCCAGATGAGCCCGATCGTGCGGTTCGGTTCGCTCACACCGCCACCGGGGCCTTGATGGCCGGGTGGTGTTGGTAGTCGACGATTTCTACGTCCTCGTAGGCATAGTCGAACAGGCTCGCCGCCCGGCGCAGCCGCAGGGTTGGAAAGGGGTACGGATCGCGGGTCAGCTGTTCGGTGACCTGCTCGACGTGGTTGTCGTAGATGTGGCAGTCACCGCCGGTCCAGATGAAGTCGCCGGGCTCGAGTCCGGTCTGCTGCGCGACCATCTGGGTGAGCAGTGCATAGCTCGCGATATTGAACGGGACGCCGAGGAACAGGTCGGCGCTGCGCTGATAGAGCTGGCAGGACAGCTTGCCGTCGGCCACATAGAACTGGAAGAAGGCGTGGCACGGTGCGAGTGCCATCTTGTCCAGCTCGGCGACGTTCCAGGCCGAGACGATCATGCGGCGCGAATCGGGGTTGGTGCGCAGGGTCTGCAGCACCTCCGAGATCTGGTCGATGTGGGCGCCGTCCGGTGTCGGCCACGACCGCCACTGCACGCCGTAGACCGGGCCGAGCTCGCCGTCGGGGCGAGCCCATTCGTCCCAGATGGATACGCCGTGCTCCCGCAGCCATGCGACGTTGGAATCGCCGCGAAGGAACCACAGCAGCTCGTAGACGATCGACTTCAGGTGCACCTTTTTGGTGGTGATCAGCGGGAAGCCCGCCGCGAGGTCGTAGCGCAGCTGATGGCCGAAGATGCTGCGTGTTCCGGTCCCGGTGCGGTCCGCCTTCGCCGTCCCGGAGTCCAGGACCAGACGGAGCAGATCCTCGTATTGGGTATCGCGAGCATTGGTGGCCACGCCTCGCGAGTTTACTGATGCCTGGCAAGCTCTCCGCACATGCGCAAGCTCTACGTGATCGGCATCGGCGCCGGCGACCCCGACCAGGTGACGGTGCAGGCCATCAAGGCCATGCGGCAGGTCGAAGTGTTCTTCGTCATCGGTAAGGGCGCCGACAAGCAGGAACTCGTCGACGTGCGGACCGCCATCCTGACCGAGCACGTCGAGGGCGACTACCGAATCGTGGAGATCGCGGACCCGCCGCGCGACCGCATGCCCGCCGACTATCAGCGTGTCGTACAGGACTGGCACGATCGCCGCTGCACGCTGCTGGAGGCGGCCTTCGCACAGGTCGACGGGGTCGGCGGCATTCTCGTGTGGGGTGATCCTTCGCTGTACGACAGCACCTTGCGGATCGTCGAGCGGGTGCTCGAGCGTGGTGCCCAGAGCTTCGATTACGAGGTGATTCCCGGTGTCACGAGCGCGCAGTCGCTGGCAGCCAGGCACCGGACGGTGCTGCACCGCATCGGTGAACCCGTGCACATCACCACGGGCAGGCGGCTGCGTGAGGATGGCCTCGGCCCCGGCTCCAACCTGGTGATGCTGGACGGAGATTGTGCCTTCACCGAAATCCCCGGTGCCGACCTGCACATCTGGTGGGGCGCCTACCTCGGTATGCCCGACGAAACCTTGATCGAGGGCCCGCTGCGTGAGGTCGAGGACGAGATTGTTCGCCGTCGTGGTGAACTGCGTGCCGCGAAGGGCTGGATCATGGACATCTACCTACTTCGCGCAGGCACTTAGCCCTGCTCATCGCACCCTCGAGTGTCGGTATGCCCGGGTAGCCTGGGATTCGTGCCCGAGCTACCTGAGGTGGAGGCGCTGGCGCAGTTCCTGCGGGAGCACGCGGTCGGCGCAGTCGTCGGGCGCGTCGATGTGGCCGCGTTGAGCGCGGTGAAGACGTTCGACCCGCCGGTGACGGCGCTGTCCGGGCGCGATGTGACCGGTGCGGGTCGGTTCGGAAAGTTCCTCGGGCTGGAATGCGGCGGGCTGTGGTTGATCACGCACCTGTCCCGCGGTGGTTGGCTGCGCTGGATCGATCAACCGAGTGCGACACCGCCGCGGCCGGGCAAGGGCCCGTTGGCGTTGCGCGTGCATTTCTTCACTCCCGAGGGTGCGACGCCCGCGTTCGATCTGACCGAAGCGGGCACCAAGAAGCGGCTTGCGGTCTACATCGTCGACGACCCGAAGCTGGTGCCAGGCATTGCCCGCCTCGGCCCCGACGCGCTCGAGGTGACCGAGGAGCAGTTCACCGAAATCCTGCACGGCACCTCGCAGCGCATCAAGACCGCGATCGTCGACCAGACACTGATCGCCGGGGTCGGCAACGCCTACTCCGACGAGATCCTGCACACCGCGCGCATTTCACCGTTCGCCAACACCAAAACCATGTCGGCGGAAACGATCTCGATGCTTTACGCGGCCATGCGCGCCGAGCTCACCGACGCTGTGCAGCGATCGGTCGGCCAGGACGCCGCACGTCTCAAAGGTGAAAAGCGTTCCGGCATACAGGTACACGCGCGCACCGGGCTGCCGTGCCCGGTCTGTGGCGACATCGTTCGCGAGGTCTCCTACGCTGAGCGGTCGTTCCAGTACTGCGCGACCTGTCAGACCGGCGGCAAAGTGCTGGCCGATCGGCGCATGTCACGGTTGTTGAAGTAGTCCGACATTCGGCGCGCGCGCTCCGATCGCATCACGTCAGGGTCGGCACCCGAATGTCTTGCCAAGCAATGCGTTTGGTCTGGTCCGGGTCGTTCTCCAGTCGGGTCGGATCATCGATGATCAGAGTGGTGCGGCGGTCCTCGGTGTAGGCGGGCCAGGACGGCAGCGGTACGCCATTGCGGGCGAAGGAGAGCCAGTTGTCTTGGAATTGGCGGGTGACCGCACGCAGGCCGCGGCGGCCGCCCGCTGCGGTGATGGCTCGACCGAAGGGGGTGTCGACCGCGCCGAACACCGGGATCAGGTCGGACGCGTGGGTCGCGCCGACGCCTGCGAGATGGAATGCGCGCGGGGCGAAGTCGTAGCGGTAGGCGTAGGTGGGGGCATGGCGGCTGTGGCCCTCCATCGCGGTGACGGAGGGTCGCCAGAACACGTAGTCGCCGCCCGCGCGCACTACGACCTTGGGCGCTGGATATCCGGGATAGGCGGCGATGACCCGGAATTCGGCGTCATCACCCGCGCGCGACAGCAGCCTGTGTAGCCGGTCGGGGTTGGTCGGCAGCTCATCGGCGAACCTCGCGAACAGGGCGCCTTCCTCGCGATTGGTGCCGATGATCAGAGGCACCCGGTGTGCGGTGCCGTCGGTGATCGCCTCGATCGGGGCCTTCGGCAGGTATACGCCGTCGACGATCGGCGCGATAGGGAACAGGCCCGGGTATTCCCTCAGCACCTCGGCGCTGCTGCGGTCGACAGCACGGCGAATGTCGTTCGCGCTGGCCGTGATCAGTGCCTCGGCCGCGTTTTCGGTAGTTGCCCCGAGAGCCTCGACACAGCGGCGGGCGAAGACGCGGGCGTCATCGGAGCTCATCGCCCAGTCGGCGGGTGGGCTCTGTGCGATACCGCGATGGAACAGGCCCTCGGCCGCCGGTGTGGCCAATAGTGAGAGCACCGAGTGCGCGCCCGCGGATTCACCGAAGATGGTGACATTGCCGGGATCACCGCCGAATGCCGCGATATTGCGCTGCACCCATTCGAGCGCGGCGACTTGGTCGCGTAGCCCGAGATTGGCGTCGAAGGGTCGCTCCGGTGTGCTGAATTCGCCGAAGTCGACGTAACCGAACCCGCCGAGGCGGTAGTTCAGGGACACCACGACCGCATCGCCGCGCACCGCTAGCCGCGCCCCGGAGTACAGGCCAAGCGCGGACGTCCCCATCATGTAGCCGCCGCCGTGGATGAACACCAGCACCGGCCGCGGTGTCGAGGAGCGCTCGACCGGTGCGACGACATTGAGTGTCAACGAGTCTTCGCTGGTCGGCTGGTATTGGCGCGGCCCGATCCGCGCACCCGACCTGTGCTGCATCGCGGCGGCCGCGAAACGGGTCGCCTCGCGGACACCTGCCCATGGCACTACCGGTTGTGGCGCACGAAAGCGCAGGTCGCCCAACGGGGCTGCCGCGTAGGGAAGGGACCGCCAGCGTGCGACGCGACGGCCGTCGTGACCGCGGACAACTCCGTCGGCGGTCGTGATATCTGCCATCCATCGATGGTAACTACGTTCGGCGTGCTTCCAACAGACGTAACCAGAGCTCACTTACCGTCGGGTAGGAAGGCACTGCGTGCCATAGTGCCGCCAGCGGTACCTTGCCCACTACCGCGATGGTCGCCGCGTGGATGAGCTCGCCTACCTCGGGACCGACGAAGGTCGCACCGAGCACCGTGTCGGCGTCCGCATCGATCACCAGCTTCGCGTGCCCGGCATAGTCGTCGCGCGCCAACGAAGAACCGGCCACCGCGATATCGGTCTCCACGGTCTGCACCGAATAACCGGCCTTGCGCGCCGCGGCCTCGGTGAGTCCGACCGAGGCGACCTCGGGTGCGGTGAACACGACCTGCGGGACTTGCTCGTGATCGGCGGTCGCGGCGAAACGTGCTTCGGAGAGCTCCCGGCCCTCGGCGCGTGCGGCGATGACGTCTCCGCACACCCTGGCCTGGTATTTGCCCATGTGTGTCAGCGCGGCGCGCCCGTTCACATCGCCTACCGCGTACAGCCAGTCGCCTTCGACACCACGCGCGGTCAATCGGTCGTCCACGTCGATGGATCCGTCGGGCAACCCGATCGTGGACAGGCCGAGTTCTCCGGTCGCGGTCGCGCGCCCGGCGGCCACGATGATTTCGTCGGCCTCGATCCGCGCATCGTCGGGTTCGAGGTTGTCGCCGCGCAATCGAACGGTCACGGTGCCGCCGTGTATCCGCCCTTCGCCGGTGTCCTTCGCGTCCGTGCGGTCCACCTGCGCGAGCTGGGTGCCGAAGCGGACCCGAACGCCCACGTCGGCCAATCCGGCGGCGACTCGCTCCCGTGCGAACGGTTCGGCATTGGCCAGCACCGAACCGCCGCGCACCAGCAGCGTGACCTCCTCGGCACCGAGCCCTGCCAGCCAGGTGGCCGCCTCGCATGCGACGACCCCGCCACCGACGATCACCACTCGCCGGGGAACTTCGCGCAGGTTGGTGGCATCACGTGAGGTCCACGGCAGTGCGTCGCGCAGGCCGGGGATGTCGGGGACGCTGGCCTTGGTTCCGGTGGCCAGCACCACCGCCTGCCGCGCGCGCAGCGTGCGGCCGCCGACCTCGACCAGGCGCGCACCGGCGAGGCGTCCACTACCGCGGATCACGTCGATCCGGTTGTCGGTGGCCCACTGCACCTGCGAACTGTCGTCGTGGTTGTGGGTGAAGCTGTCGCGTCTGGCCAGCACCGCGTCGAGGTCGAGGCCGCTCGCGGTGATCCCGGCCATCGCCTTCGCGCCCGACAGGACATGCACGGGCCGCAAGAGCGCCTTACTGGGCATACATGCCCAGTACGAGCATTCGCCGCCGACGAGTTCGTGCTCCACGATCGCCGCGGTGCGCTCGCTACCCGCGATGGCGTAGGCGGCCGCGTTCTCCCCGGCAGGCCCACCACCGATCACGATGACGTCGTACTCGGTGGCGGCCGGCCCCGAGGTCATTGCAGATAGCCCTCGACCTGATGGGCCGAACTGACCTCTGCCCCGTCCGGTGGCGCACCCTGAGCGATGCGGGCCCGTCGGTGCCGCAGCAGATCCCACGCCTGGTCGAGCATTACTTCGAGCTCGGCGAGCTGCTTTCGTTCGGACACCGGATCGACCTCGCCGGCTGTCGCCTTCGACCGCAGTTCGTGCTCGCGGTCGACCAAATTCTTGATACGCGCAAGGATGTCCTGTTCGGTCATCAGACCATGCTACGACTGGGCCAGGCAGTCTCCGGCCGCGGGAACGGCGATCTTCAGATCGGCCCAGCTGAGCGCGGTGTACCCGAGGGCGATGCCGAAGCACCGTTGTGCGCCGCTGTGGTGGCGGGCCAGTCCGTCGAGCGCGACGCCGCGCGCCCGGCCTGCGGCGACGGCTCGCCGCTCCGCCTCGGCCGATTTCAGCGGCACCACGATGTGCGAACCGGCGTCGTCGCCGAGCACGTCGAGACCGCGTTCGCGCATTTCGTCGACGACCAGTGCGCGGCGTGGCGGCAGCGCGCGGCGCAATCGGCGCAGGTGCCGCGCCAGGTCGCCGTGCTCGGCGAACTCGACAAGGACACGTTGACCCGCCGGGCTCGGACCGGTTCCGGTCAGTTCCCGGTGCGCGAGTACCGCGTCGGCGATTTCCGGGGCCGCGACCAACCAGCCGGTTCCCAGGCTCGGCGACAAGATCTTGCTGGTCGTGCCCAAATGCACGACGACGTCCGGCGCCATCGCCGCGAGCAGCGGCAAAGGCGCTGTGTCGTAGCGCAGTTCACCGTCGTAGTCGTCCTCGATGATGGGCACGCCCGCCTGCCTCGCGAATTCGACGAGCTGAACCCGCCGCGCCGCGGGCATCCGTGCGCCCAGCGGAAACTGGTGTGCGGGTGTGCAATACACCGCCTTGATGCCGGGCGGGATCAGATCGACCCGGAGTCCGTCGGCATCGACGGGAACGGGAAGCACGCGGACTCCCGCGGCGACGAAGGCGCCGGCGGCACGCCGATAGCCGGGGTCCTCCATCGCGATCGCATCACCGGGCCGCAATAGCGCGGCCGCGAGTTCGCTTACGGCCGAACTGGTTCCGGCGGTCGCGAGTACGACGGCGTCGCTGTTCGCGCCGAGACCGCGGTGGCGCAGCAGATGCTCGGCGATCGTCGATCGGAACTCCGGCTCGCCACCACGATCCTTGCGGACCATCGGTGCGATGTCGGCGGCGGCTCGCCATGCCCTGCGCCATGCCGACTGATCGATGGCCTCGACGCAGGGTGCGCCGGGGCCGAGGTCGAGCAGTTCCGGGTTGTCGGTCGATTCGGGCATGGCACCGAGGCGGGTGGGAGTCGCGGTGGGCGCGGTAGTCAGATAGGTGCCCGATCCGCGTTTGCCCGCGATCCACCCCTCGGCGTGTAGCTGGTCGTAGGCCGCGGCGACGACCGTGCGGCTCACGCCGAGCCGCTGCGCGAGCGACCGTGAGGACGGGAGTCGGTCGTCGATCCGCAGCACGCCCGTGCTCGCCGCGGCCCGTAGCCCCTCGGCGACCTGCGTCGAAAGCGGCCGCGCCGCGTCGCGGTCGAGCGCGAGCGGGAGTTCGTCGAGCACGGCAGCCTCCAGAATTGGACTGTGGAAATTTCCTTGAATTGGCTATTTCAGAATGCCACTTAACGCCCTCAAGATAGTGATATGACCAAGTCGACCACTTCTCGGCCCCCGCTCTCGCCGACGACGCGCAGCACTCCCACCCGGGCGAAGGACCGGGCCAGGGCCGACAGGGCAGAGCTGGACGCGGTCCTCGACGCCGGTCTGATCTGTCACCTCGGTGTGGTGCTCGGGGGCGGCCCCGTGGTGATTCCCACCAGCTACGGGCGCGACGGCAACACGCTGTACCTGCACGGCTCCACCGGCGCGGGCAACCTGCGTGCGGCACTGGAGGGCGATATCTCCATCGCCGTCACCCTCGTCGACGGCCTCATCTACGCCCGCTCGGCCATGCACTTCTCGATGAACTACCGCTCGGCTGTCGTGCGCGGTCGCGCAGTAGAGGTGACCGACGCCGACGAGCGGATGCACGCCTTACGCATAGTGACCGAGCATGCCGCACCCGGCGCGTGGGACCGTGTGCGCCGGCCCGACAAGAAGGAGCTGGCCGCGACCAAGGTGCTGGCCCTCGACCTCACCGAGGCATCGGTAAAGGTCAGGACCGGCGGCCCGAACGACGACACCGAAGACATCGAGACCGGTGGCGTGTGGGCGGGTGTGCTGCCGATACGGCAGGTGTGGGGCGCGCCGGTTCCTTCGGCAGACCTCGAGCCCGGCATCGAGATCCCACAAGACGTACTCGACCGATCACCACGGGGTCAGTGACAAGCGGCATGTCGCTGATGTCCTGGTGGCGAGATCTGTTAGGGCGGTATTGGATTCGATGAGGGTGGAGTCGAGGCCGACCAGGGACAGGATGTAGTCGTCGGCGATTCGGCACAGGTAGCCGGATAGGCGGGTGCGGGGGAGTCGGTTCGCGGTGAGGGCGGGGTGGATGGCTCTGGCCGCGACACCGGTGCAGTGGTGTGGGCCGAGTGCGTACAGGGAGCTGGGAAGGGTTCCGATGTTGGAGCAGAGGATGTCTCGTTCGCCTGCGCCTTTGGACAGCGCGTGGGCCAAGCGGTCGGGAACTACCTGTAGGAGCTCCTCGGGGAGACCGCCGGGGCTGGACATGCGGCGCTCGTAGGCGATTCGGGACTTCTCGCGAATCGACGCGGGGGTGTCGGCGCGGCCGACGGTGATCTCTGTCATCGACAGGTCGTTGTCGACACGCGGTTCTTCTCGGGTGTCGACGGGCAGGCTCACGTCTATCGTCGCGTGCGGGAATCCGCCGGCCCACAGCATGTTCGCGGTCAGCCAGATGAACAGGCTGTTGGCGGTGCCGCCGCGGTCGGCGGCAGTCCGGTCCCACTCCGATACCGCGCATCGGAAGATCGCGCTGTGCGTCAGCGCGCTGCCGGCGCCGGCGCGGGAGTGGTCCGCCGCCGCTGTCGCGGGCCGTTTCGGAATGCCATTGCGTATCGCACGGGCGGTGCCGCGCAATACGATCGACCACTGCCGCAGGGCATCGGTCCAGTCCGAGTGTGGGGCCCCGGGATTCGTGGGCACCACGGAGTCGGTCATGGCCTTGCCCGGTTCGGCCGCGGTTCGGCCGCGTAAGGCGGCGTCGACCGCGAGCGTCAGTGCGCGGCCGTCGGCGATGGCATGTGAACACGTCAGGGAGACAAGCGATCCGCCGTCGTCGAGCGCGACGGCCGACAGTCGCCAGCCAGGGCCGGACTCGGGATCGAGGTCGGTGCCTTGGTTGTCGGCCCAGTCGAGCAGCGCTGTGGTCGGAATCGGCCGGTCGGTGATGTCGAGCGGGTGGGCCCTGGTGTTGGGGCGCCAGGATCGGCGGGCGCCCGGCACGCGTGGGCCGATCACGCGGCGCCCCAACGGCCCTGCGCGCAGGGCAGTGTGGACCTGTTGGAGCAGCCGCGGGTCGATGCGGTCGGCAGTGCGCCACAGGCCCTGGAGCGCGATGGGCGTGCCGAGGCCGCGGTGCGTGCGCAGAAAGATTTCGTCGACGACGCTCAGTCGGTCTGCGCCGTTGAGTTGATCGCTGCCGCCGAGTCGATTCCGTGCGCCGGGCCCGCTCATCGGGTCAGGTGCGTGCGCCGTGTCGGCCCGCGCCTGCGGCGAATCTTTGTGCGCCATCCAGTGCGCCGTCGGTGAGGGCGGTTATGCCATGGCGGAACTCGTTGCGGATGGCTGCTTCCTCTTCGAGGCCGTCCTGTTCGAGCAGCGACATCCGGTCGGTGCGCAGACAGGTCTGCGGCAGCACGGCGAGCTGTGCGGCGATCTCTTCGGCTGCCCGGCGCGAATCACCGCTCGGCACAACACGGTTGACCAGGCCGATCTGGAGCGCTTCGGAAGCGCCGACTTCGCGGCCGGTGAGCACCATGTCCATTGCGCGACCTGTCCCGATGATGCGCGGCAGCCGGACCGTGCCGCCGTCGATCAGCGGCACACCCCAGCGTCGGCAGAAAACGCCGAAGACGCTGTCCTGCTCTGCGATTCGCAGATCGCACCACAGTGCGAGCTCGAGACCGCCCGCTACCGCGTAGCCGGAGACGGCGGCGATCACGGGCTTGGACAGCTTCATGCGGGTGGGGCCCATGGGGCCGTCCCCTTCTTCGGTCGCCTTATTGGAGTTATCGGTGCCGAGCGCTTTGAGGTCCGCGCCCGCGCAGAAGGTGCCGCCGTCACCCCACAGCACCGCGACGGATGCGTCTGGGTCGGCGTCGAAGGCGCGAAACGCATCGGCCAGCGCGGCGGCCGTCGGGCCGTCGACGGCATTGCGGGCGGCAGGGCGATGCAAGATGACGGTGGTCACGGGGCCGGAGCGTTCGACACGGACGGCGGCACCGTTGGCTTGGTCAGTCACGTATCCGACCATACGACGTAAAACCATCAGGAAACAGTCCTTGCGCGAAGAAATGAATCTGTGCTTCACTTCTTGGGTGGTGTATCGCAGAACCCCTGCCGTGCAGGCTCGTCTCGACGCGCAGGCCACGCTGATCGTGCAGGCCGCGACAAGGGTGCTCTCCAGGGAGGGCTTCGCCGGGCTGTCCATGGCGGCTGTCGCGAACGAGGCGGGCGTGGCGACCGGAACGGTGTACAAGCAGTTCGAGGGCAAATCCGAACTGGTAAGCGCGGTCTTCAGGAAGGTGGTCGCCCGCGAGGTCGCCGCGGTCACCGCGGCCGCCGAACGGACAACCCCGGTCGAGGCCGGAGCGTCCGCGGTAGAACGCGTCACCGCGGCGGTGGAAACCTTCGCGGGCCGCGCATTGAAGAATCCGAAGCTCGCCTACGTTCTGCTCGTCGAACCCGTCGACGCCGCGGTCGACACCGAGCGGCTGCACTTTCGGCGCGCCTTCGCCGAATCCTTCGAATTCGCTATCGCCGAGGGAGTTTCGCGCGGGGAACTGCCCACACAGGACCCACGAACCAGCGCCGCCGCACTGGTCGGTGCGATCGGCGAGGTGCTGGTCGGCCCGTTGGCCGATGCGCCACACGGCGAATCAGTTGTCCCAGAACTCGTTGCCTTCGCGATGCGCGCGCTCGGCGTGCGCGACGAACCCCCACGCGCGATGAACCGCAACACGATGAACCCCAACACGATGAACCTGAGCGCCGAGGGCGCTCACTAGAAACAGGAGTCGTCCGATGCCGACGCATGAGGTTTTCAACCAGGTTCCGAACATCGTGCCCTTCGATGTCTCGCGCAACCCGGCGCTGCTCGAGGGTCTGCACCGCGAGGGCGCGGGCTGGGCCGAGCAGGAGGTGTGCGAACTCGGCGTGCTCGCAGGCGGTTTCGCGGCGCAGGAGTGGGGACGGCTCGCCAACGAATATCCGCCGGTACTGCACACCCACGACCGCTACGGCAACCGCATCGACGAGGTCGAATTCCACCCGCACTGGCACGACCTGATGAATGTCGCTGTCGCACATGGACTGCACGGCTCGCCGTGGTTGGACGACCGGCCCGGCGCCCACACCGCGCGTGCCGCCAAGTTCTACACCTGGGGCGTCGCCGATGCCGGGCACATGTGCCCGATCTCGATGACTTACGCGGTGGTGCCCGCGCTGCGCCACAACAAAGAGCTCGCCGCGAAATACGAACCACTGCTCGGTTCCAGGACCTACGACTTCGGTCTGCGTGAGCCGTCCACCAAGGCCGGTCTCATCGCGGGCATGTCGATGACCGAAAAGCAGGGTGGCTCCGACGTTCGCGCGAACACCACCACCGCGACTGTGCAACCGGACGGCAGCTACCGGCTGGTCGGACACAAGTGGTTCACCTCGGCGCCCATGTCGGACATGTTCCTCACCCTGGCACAGGCCCCCGGCGGTCTGTCCTGCTTCCTACTGCCTCGGGTGCTGCCGGACGACACCCGCAATCCCATTCGGATCCAACGACTCAAGGACAAGCTCGGCAATAAGTCCAATGCCTCTTCGGAGATCGAATACGAGAACGCCACCGGCTGGTTGGTCGGCGACGAAGGCGCCGGGGTCAAGACCATCATCGAGATGGTGAATATGACCCGTCTCGACTGCGTGATCGGCTCTTCCACCGGAATGCGCGTCGGCGCGGTGTACGCCGCGCACCACGCGCGGCACCGGGATGTCTTCGGCAAGAAGCTGATCGACCAGCCCGCGATGCGCAATGTGCTCGCGGATCTGGTGATCGAGTCCGATGCCGCGACCACCGTGATGATGCGCCTTGCCGGGGCCACCGATCGGGCCGGCCAGGACCCGGCCGAGGCCGCATTGCGCCGAATCGCGTTGGCGGTCACCAAGTACTGGGTCTGTAAACGCGCACCGTCGCATGCGGCGGAGGCGCTGGAATGCTTCGGCGGCAACGGTTATGCCGAAGAATCCGGCATGCCGCGCCTTTATCGCGAGGCCCCGCTCATGTCCATCTGGGAGGGCTCGGGCAACGTCGCGGCCCTGGATGCGTTGCGCGCCATGGGGCGTCAGCCCGAGACCGTCGAGGCTTATTTCAACGAGGTCTCGCTGGCTCGCGGCGCGAATCCCCGCCTCGACGACGCCATTACCCGCGTCGGCAAGGAACTTTCCGACCTCGGTGACATCGAATACCGCGCTCGTCGCATCATCGAACTCATGGCTCTGGTGTTGCAGGGCGCTCAACTGGTCCGTCACGGTCACCCCGCCGTCGCGGATGCTTTCTGCGCCACCCGGTTGGGTGAGGACTGGGGCATCGCCTTCGGCACGCTGCCCACCGGTGTCGACACCGGCGCCATCATCGAACGCGCCTTCGTCTAATTGCGATCGCGCCGGTCGAGCGGGTGTTCGACCGGCGCGATCACCGTGCGGTGCTGGGTCAGCCGGCATGCCCGGGGTCGGTGGGTGGCCGCTCGGGAGGCGTGGCCGGTGCCGGTGGCATGGGTGCCTCCGGCGCGGCAGGCGGCGATGCCGCCGCGGGTGCGGGATCGGGAGATGGCTGCTCGGAGGCGTGGTCATCGGACGCTCGTGTGATGACGATGGGCATGCGAAGCGGTATGGCGATGGGTCCGTCCGGGCGACTGCGTACCCACTGGGCGATAGCGGCGATAGCCGAAATCACAGCCATCCCTCCGGCGAGCCACGCCCACGTGGTGAGACTCGCGGTGGTCCAGGTGTATCTCTTGAGGCCGGGCAGCGCGTAATTGCCGTTGCCGGAGGCCCAGCGCATCAGCATGCCGACCTGGCTCCCCAGATCCCGCGCGCTGGCGTTACCGACCATGGCACGCAGGTCGGGCAATTTGTTATTCATGTGGACGAGGGCGAAGACCAGGAAAAGTGACACGGCCACCGTGGAACCCATCACCAGAGCGGATAGCGCCTGAGTACGCGCCCGGAGATTGATCATCGCGGCGGAGACAGTGATGACGACGGCGATGCAGGCGAGCACGGCCCACATGCCGTTGATCTTCGCGGTAGGCGGTGGCGCTCCCGACCAGAGGGCCACGAGGGAGCTGGATATCTGGAATTTTCCGAACGGGGTGGCCGTGATCCGGCCGTCGGTCGAGGAAGCGTCGACCCATGGCTCGAAAAGCCCGAAGAGTGTGATGATGTTGCCGACCGCGGCAAACAGGTAGCCCCAATGGCCACGGAACACGGCGAGGTGTGGTTTGAGCCACGCGACGACTTTCGTGACGTCGACCTGACGTCGTGAGGTACCGCCTGTCGTTTGGCTGGGCAAAATGGTCTGCGCCTGTTGGGTTCTGCCCGTTTTCCAGGGCGTTGGCTGCACCATCGGTCCAAGATTAGAACCCGACAGCGTAGGGCGTCGGTAGGACCTCACCGCCCGTGGGAAGGTCGAAATCTTTGGGAGTACACGCTGGAGCGCTGCTGTGTTGCGGCGGTCGCGTACCCGTCCCTCGCCTGTATGAAATTTCCGTATGAAATCGTTTGTCGCACTTCGACAATCGAGCAATTGGAGCACTCGCTGGACGGGTGCTCTACATGTTCGAGATTTACGGTGTCGCTGGGGGCGGATCGGGAGTGGGAGCCGGAGCGGGGTTTGCGGCACGCGGCGAAGTGACGACAGAAATGCGCATCGGCAGGTGGACGGAACCGGCCGGTTGGTTGCGGATCCACTGGGCGACAGCGGCTACGGCCGAAGCTACCGCCATCACGGCGGCGAACCATGCCCAGGCGGTGAGACTGGCGGTGGTTATGGAAACCTTGGTGAGGCCGGGTACCGGGTATTGCCCGTTGCCGGAGGCCCAGCGCATCAGCAAGCCGATTTGGCCGCCGAGATCCCTTGGGTTTCCGTACCCGAGCATGTCCCGCAATGCCGGGCCTTTGTTATTCAAGTGGACCATGGCGAAGACGACAAAAAGTGCCGTGGCTACCGAGGTGCCGGCCACCAAATGGCGAAGTGCTTCGGTGCGTGCCCGAAGATTGACCACTGTGGCGAAGATGGTGATGGTGATGGCAATGGTGGCGAGGACTGCCCACGTGCCGTTGATCTTGACTTGAGGTGGTGGCGATCCGGACCAGAGGGTCACCAGGGAGCTGGATATCTGGAGTCGCCCAAAGGGATTCGCTTTTATTCTGCCGTCGCGCGCGACGGCGTTTATCCACGGTTGGAACAGCGTGATGAATGTGATGATGCTGCCGACAGCGGCGAACACATAGCCCCAGCTTCCTTGGAGCGAGGCTAGGTGCGGTCGGAGTGTGGCGATGACTTTCGCGACGTCGATCTGGCGTCGCGGCGCACCACGTGACGTGGGGTTGGGCGGCTCGGCCTGCCCTTGTGGATTATTGTCGCCCGCTTGCCAGGGAGTCGGCTGCACCATTTGCCCGAGTGTAGGAATGGGCAGCGATCGATGCCCATCCTGGACTTACTCCCTGTGGGAAGTCTGTTGTGTTAACGACTGTTGTATGCGGGGGTGTTCGAGTACGCGTTCGACCAATGCGGTATCGCAGTGCTCGATGACTTCGGTGAGCCGACCGTTCGCGAGGCGGAAGATCATGCAATAGGTCTGTTCGTACGGCTCGCCGCGCGTGGTGATGCCATGGCCGCTGATCTGGGCGACGACGCGGTCGTCTTCGGCAATGATGAAGTCGGCCGTGCTCCGATATTCGGTGAACTGTGTCATGAGTGGGCGCAAAAGTTCCTCGAGGACAACCACTTTCGGCTCCCAACTACCGGACCATGACCAGTTGCCAGGGAAGGTCCAGCGAAAGTCCGCTGCCATTGATTCGCTCATCGCCTGCGTATTGCCCTCGGCCATTCGGTCGAATATGTGCTCGATCAGTTTCTTGTTTTCGGCTGCACTCATGACTTCGACGGTATTGCGGAGCCAGGGCATGCGACAAACGAGACTCTCGCATGTTTGGTATGACTGGTACACATGGGTGAGTTCACGATCGTCGGGTTGCGGGTGGTTACCGAGGCGGCCAGGTGTGGGTCGTTTTCGAACGCTGCCGAGAACCTCGGGTACACGCAGTCGGCCGTATCCCGGCAGATCGCCTTGATGGAGCGGGCGGCGGGGAAGCCGTTGTTCGAGCGGCATGCTCGCGGGGTGCGGCCGACGGAGGCGGGACGGATCGTGCTTCGGCATGCGGAAACGGTGCTCGGTGGACTCGGCGCCGCGCGCAACGACCTCGATGAGCTCGCATCCCGTCCGCCCGCACTTCTTCGTGTCGGCGCGTTCTCCACCGCCATGGCGGCGCTGGTGCCAAGGGCCATTGCCACCACCGCCGCCCGAATCGCACGGGTACCACTGCGGGAAGGGACCAGCCCGCGGCTACTCGCCGCTGTCGCTCGCGGGCGACTGGATCTGGCCGTGGTCACCGAAACGCGGAACCTGCCCGACGGTGTCGAGGTCGAACCGCTGCTGGAGGACCCACTCCTCATCGCGGCCGCATCCGGCCATGCGCTCGCGGACCGCGTCAGCGTCACCTCCTCCGAGTTGCGCGGTGCGCGCTGGATCGCGGGCAGCACCGAGCTGAACAGCACCCTGCTCGGCGCGTTCGGCGACGCCACCTGGGAGCCGGACATCGCGTTCGTCGCGCGCGATTGGTTTGCCAAGATCGGGCTGGTCGCGGCGGGCATGGGCATTACGGTGGTGCCGGGCATCGCCGTGCCGGTAGTTCCTCCGAACATCGCACTCATCCGCATCGACCATCCCTCGGCAGTGCGAACCACGGCCGTCGTCTATCGCGCCGAGGCCGCGGACGCTGCCCCGAGGCGGATGTTCACCGAGGCGCTACGTGATGTTGCGGCCGAGCTGTCCGCCGAAGTGCGGCAGCGGCTTCGGTAGCCGTGGCCGCAAATTCGCCGCCGACGGGACGCGCGTGAGTAGGGTGGCCCGATGACGCGGACTACCGTCGAAATGCCCCTGCGTTCGCTCGTCGAGCACCTGCGGATACGAGTCGCGGCGTGTGCCCGTCGGTACGTGCTCGGTATCGCGGGGCCGCCGGGGGCCGGTAAGTCCACGTTGTCCAAGTCCATTCGGGACGAGTTGAACCTGCGAGCCGGTTGCGTCATCGCCGAGATCGCACCGATGGACGGCTTCCACCTGCCGAACGCGGTGTTGCGCGCGACCGGAGACCTCGAGCGCAAGGGCGAACCGCACACCTTCGACGTCGACGGATATCTAGAGACGCTGCGCAGGCTGCGCGACACACCGATCGGCGAGACGGTGCCGTGGCCGACCTTCGACCGCGCCATCGAGGAACCGACGCCGGCCGGTGTCGTTTTCGGCGGGCACGAGATCGCGATTACCGAGGGCAACTACCTGCTCCTGGACGAACGAGAATCCAGCCCCTGGTCCCGGGTGCGCGCACTGCTCGATGAAGTCTGGTACCTCGACGTCGACCGGGACGTGATCGAGCATCGGCTGATACGCCGCCACATTCGCGGTGGTCGCAGCGTCGACGCCGCTCGGATCAAGGTGCACGACAGTGATCTGCCCAATGCCGGCCTGATCGCGGGCACCAGGGACCGTGCCGATCTGGTCCTGCGGCAGCGCGAGGGGCGCTACTACGCCGCGCAAGCCTGAGGCTTCGACGCGGAGCCGACACTCGACCGGGTAGCGGCGGCCCGGCGAGTGCTACGACCGGACGGCACGGTTGGGCCGATCATGGACAGATGAAGCAGTCTCGGCAGATCTCCGGGCGCGCGCATGTCACGTGGAACGTGGCCACCGTCGTATGTGCTCTGCTGCTCTACTACTGCGTCCCGCTCGAGTTCACGCTGGGCGACGATTGGCCCGCAAAGGTCGCAGGACTTGTCGCCTTCCTGGTGGGCGTTTTCGGATTGATCTGGCTGACCTGGCAGCGGGTCGGCCGATACATCGAGGACCCGGGGGCGACCAGCGGGCGCGTCGACGGCGTGTTGTTCGCACTGTGCGTGGCGGTGATGTTCTTCGCGTTGTTCTACTACATTCTCGAACTGCGGAACCCGAGCCAGTTCGAGGGGCTGAGCACCCGCACCGACGCGCTGTACTACACGATCATCACCCTCGGCACGATCGGTTACGGCGACGTGCACGCCGTCGGCCAGGCGGCCAAGGTGGCGACCATGGTGCAAGTGGCCTTCGATCTTGTCGTGATAGGCACCCTTGTCGCGGTTGTCAGTACCAGCGTCAGCCGTCGCATCGAAGCGGCAGCTGTTCGAAACACTGAGCGTGACTGAGGTTCCCGAGATATCAGCGGTTGGCGCGATACCAGTGGATCAGGGCGTCGGTGGAGGAATCTCCTTGGGGCTCGGGGTCTTCCGGTGCGGTGAGTAGCGGGGCGACCGCGAGGGCCTGCTGCTTGCCGAGTTCGACACCCCACTGATCGAAGCTGTCGATGCCCCAGATGGTGCCCTCTACGAAGACCTGGTGTTCATAGAGGGCGATGAGCTGGCCGACCACCGACGGTGTGAGCTGCGGGGCGAGGATGCTTGTGCTCGGTCGGTTGCCGGGCATCACCTTGTGCGGCACCACATTCGGGTCAGTACCTTCGGCGATGATTTCCGCGGCGGTTTTGCCGAAAGCGAGCACCTTGGTCTGGGCGAACAGGTTGCTCATCAGGATGTCGTGCATGCTGCCGGTGCCGTCGCGAGTGGGCAGATCGTCGGTGGGGCGGGCGAATCCGATGAAGTCCGCGGGGATCAAGCGGGTGCCCTGGTGCAGTAGTTGATAGAAGGCGTGCTGGCCGTTGGTTCCCGGCTCGCCCCAGAAGATTTCGCCGGTCGAGGTGGTCACGGGGGTCCCGTCGGCGCGTACCGACTTGCCGTTCGATTCCATGGTCAGCTGCTGTAGGTAGGCCGGAAACCGGGCCAGGTCATTCGAATAGGGCAGCACCGCACGGGATTCCGCGCCGAAGAAGTTCGAATACCAGATTCCGAGCAGGCCGAGTAGTACCGGGCCGTTCGCCTCCAGTGGTGCGGTGGCGAAATGCTTGTCGACGGCATGCATTCCGGCGAGAAACTCGCCGAACCGTTCCTTGCCGATCGTCGCCATCACCGCGAGGCCGATAGCGGAATCTACGGAGTAGCGTCCGCCGACCCAATCCCAGAACCCGAACATATTCGCGGTGTCTATACCGAATTCGGCGACCCGCTCGGCATTCGTCGATACCGCGACGAAATGGTCGGCGACGGCGTCCTCGCCGAGCGCGGCCACCAGCCAGCGACGTGCTGCGGTGGCATTGGTCAGCGTCTCCAGCGTCGAGAAGGTCTTGGACGCAATGATGAACAGCGTTGTCGCCGGTTCGAGCCCGTCGAGTTTCGCGACCAAATCGGCAGGGTCGACATTCGAGACGAACCGCGCGCCGATCCCGGCGTCGGCGTAGTGGCGCAGCGCGCGATACACCATCTCCGGGCCGAGATCCGATCCGCCGATGCCGATATTGATCACCGTGGTGATCGGTTCACCGGTGGCGCCGCGCCACTCGCCCGAACGCAGCGAGTCGGTGAATTCGCCCATCCGCCGCAGTACCTCGTGCACCTCGCCGACCGCGTCGGTGCCGTCGACGATCAGTGATTCACCGGCGGGCAGGCGCAACGCGACGTGTTCGACCGCACGGTTCTCCGAGGTGTTGATGTGCTCACCGCGCAACATCGCGTCCCGACGCTCGGCGACACCGGCCTCGCGCGCCAATTCGATGAGCAGATCAAGTGTTTCCCGCGTGACGCGGTGCTTGCTGTAGTCGATGTGCAGGTCTGCCACCTGGACGGTCAGCTCACGACCGCGTGCGGGATCGTCGGCGAAGAACTCGCGCAGGTGTCGCTCGGCGATCGCGCCGTGGTGGTCGTGCAGTTTCCCCCATGCCGCCGATGCGGTGATGTCGCTGCTCACGTTCGCGAGGGTACAAGCACGTGATCCGCCGCGCAGGGATGGACCGCAAACTTCGGCGGGTGTTGGACTGTCTGTCACCGCTGTCGAGGGATTTCCGCGCCGACGGAAAGTGCGGTCGGCATAGGCTGGCGCAATGGTGTCCGAACGCGAACTACTTCAATCAGTGCCGACGCAGTTGTGGATCGGCGGGCCGGTCCATGCCACCGGTGGCGGCACCTTCGAGGTGCACAATCCGGCCACCGGGGAGGTGTTGACCCGTGTCGCGGACGCGACCCCGGAGGATGCGGTTCGCGCACTGGACACGGCCGCCGCGGTGCAGGCGGATTGGACGGCGACGCCCTCGCGGGAGCGTGGCGAGATCCTGCGCGCGGTCTTCGAGGCGATTACCGCGCGGTCCGAGGAATTCGCGCTGCTGATGACCCTCGAAATGGGCAAGGCGCTGCCGGAGAGCCGCAACGAGGTGCGTTACGGCGCGGAGTTCTTTCGCTGGTTCAGCGAAGAGGCCGTGCGGGTGCACGGACGCTACCTGCACGCGCCGTCGGGTACCGGACGGATCATGGTGCACAAGCAGCCGGTCGGGCCGTGCCTGGCGATTACGCCGTGGAACTTCCCGCTCGCCATGGGGACTCGCAAGATCGGTCCCGCGCTGGCCGCCGGTTGCACCATGATCGTCAAGCCCGCTTCGGCGACCCCGCTGACCATGCTGCTGCTCGCGAAGCTGTGCAGCGAGGCCGGTCTGCCCGATGGTGTGCTATCGGTGATCACATCCAGCCATTCCGGTGCGGTGACGCAGCCGCTGCTCGACGATCCTCGGCTGCGCAAGCTCACCTTCACCGGATCGACCGAGGTCGGTAAGAAGCTCGTACAGTCCTCGGCCAACGGGCTGTTGCGCACCTCGATGGAGCTCGGCGGCAACGCACCGTTCGTGGTGTTCGACGATGCCGATATCGATGCGGCGGTGCAGGGCGCGATGCTCGCGAAGCTGCGCAACGGCGGCGAGGCGTGCACCGCGGCAAATCGCTTCCATGTGCAGAACGGTGTACTCGAGGAATTCACGACCAAGCTCGTCGAGGCGATGTCGAGCGGTGTCACGCTCGGCCCCGGCACCGATCCCGAAACCACCCTCGGCCCGCTGATCAGCGAGGACCAGCTGAACATCGTCAGCGAACTGGTCGAGGACGCGGTGTCCGCCGGCGCTCATGTGCGCCTTGGCGGCAAGGCGCCGGGCGGTCCTGGCTGGTACTACCCCGCGACCATTTTGAGCGAGGTGCCGCCGCACGCAAGGATCCTGCGCGAGGAGGTCTTCGGGCCCGTCGCCCCGATCATTGGTTTCGAGACGGAGGCCGAAGGGCTCGCCGCCGCGAACGACACCGAATTCGGCCTGGTCAGCTACGTCTACACCCGTGACCTCGAACGTGCCCTTCGCGTCGCCGAGGGTCTGGAAAGTGGCATGGTCGGCGTCAACCGTGGTGTGATCTCCGATCCCGCCGCGCCCTTCGGTGGTGTGAAGGCGTCGGGCTTCGGCCGCGAAGGCGGCATCGAGGGCATCGAGGAGTACTTGTCCACCAAGTACATCGCGCTCACCTGAGCACTGTTCCCAGACGCGAAACGACCGCCCCGGGGGTGGACACCCGGGGCGGCCTTTGGGAAGTGCGGAGGTCTTTCGATCGCCGCACGAGTTTTTGGGGCCGCGCGTCGCGGCCGATATCAGCCGCCGTGGCGGCTGGTCAGTGGCCGAGGCGGCCGCGGCCGAGGCGAAGCAGCAGCATCGCGAGGGTGTGGCCTTCCTGACCGAGTGCACTGAAGCGCTCGAGCACCTTCATCTCACGACTGTGTACGAGGCGGGGTCCGCCGGAAGCCATCCGCGTGCGGCCGATGATTCGGGAGATCTCGGTCCTGCGCTTGATGGCGGCGAGGATTTCCGCGTCGAGCTGGTCGATCTCCTTGCGGAGCTTCTCGATCTCCGCCTCAGAGTGCGGGAGAGCCGAGTCGGACCCGGTCGTCGTGGCAGGCGTGCTCATCATTCATCTCCTCGTGTCAGAACATCGATCGGCTTGTGAGCCGAGCTCGTTACCGATCGGTTCCTTCACCGTGCGACAGACCTATTTGGGTGTCGCATTGTCCCCCCGGACGGGCGCTCAGGCGTTAGGTCCGTCATCACGATATCCGGCTGTCAACCGTATCGGATATAGCCCCGGCGCGCAGATCATGTAGTGAGTCTGCCACGGGTCCGAAGCAATGCAAAACACTTCTATTTGTGAATCTGCTGAGAACGACGTCGCGGATCTGCTGCCCACAGCGTGCTACAGAGGTTCACTCGTCATCGCCGACAGGGTACCGAAAGTACATCGACGCGAACCGGGACTTCATCTCTGTCGGTGGCCGCCGGTAGCGTTGATGGACGATGGACATCACGGTGGCTCCCCAGATGCAGGCCGGGCAGACTCGGCACCAGGACTCAGCCCAGAAACCGCAGGTCGGCGATGGTCGAGCCGTGGATTCGGCGCAGTCTCCTGAACAGCGCCGTCTCGAAAGGGAGCAACGCAAGGCCGAAGAGGCCGAGCGGCTACTCGAGGGTCTCAACCCGCCACAGCGCGCCGCTGTCGTACACACCGGCGCGCCGCTGCTGATCGTGGCGGGCGCGGGCTCGGGCAAGACGGCCGTGCTGACAAGGCGAATCGCCTACCTGCTCGCCGCGCGCGGCGCGACGCCGGGACAGATCCTGGCCATCACCTTCACCAACAAGGCTGCTGCGGAGATGCGGGAACGCGTCATCGGCCTGGTCGGCCCGCGTGCCAACAACATGTGGGTTTCCACATTCCACTCCAGTTGCGTGCGGATCCTGCGCATGCAGGCGGCCCTGCTGCCCGGCCTGAATTCCAATTTTTCCATCTACGATGCCGACGATTCGCGGCGACTGCTCACGATGATCAGCCGCGACTTCGAACTCGATGTGAAGAAATACTCTGCGCGGCTGTTGGCGACCGCTATCTCGAATCTGAAGAACGAGCTCATCGGGCCCGCGCGGGCAGTGGCCGACGCCGAATCCGACGAGACCGAGCTGCCGGGACTTGTCGCCCGGGTATACACCGAATATCAGCGCCGATTGCGTGCGGCGAACGCGATGGACTTCGACGATCTGATCGGCGAATCGGTGGCGCTTCTGCAAAACCACCCGCAGGTCGCGGAGTACTACCGGCGTCGCTTCCGGCACGTGCTCGTCGACGAATACCAGGACACCAACCACGCGCAGTACATCCTGGTGCGTGAGCTGGTCGGACATCACACGGCCGCCGCGGAATCCGGTGATGCTGAGCAGGCTCCCGACGCGGTGGCGCCGAGCGAGCTGTGCGTAGTCGGTGACGCCGATCAGTCCATCTATGCCTTCCGCGGCGCGACCATCCGCAATATCGAGGAATTCGAACGCGACTTCCCCGATGCCGAAACCATCCTGCTCGAGCAGAACTACCGGTCCACCCAGCACATCTTGTCGGCCGCGAACGCGGTGATCTCGCGCAACGAGAACCGTCGGGACAAGCGGCTGTGGACCGACTCCGGCGAGGGCGATCTCATCACCGGCTACGTCGCCGACAACGAGCACGACGAGGCCTCCTTCGTGGCCAGGGAGATCGACCGGTTGGTGGATGCCAAGGAGGCCACCTACGGCGACGTCGCGGTCTTCTATCGCACCAACAACAACTCGCGTGCGCTGGAAGAAATCTTCATTCGGATGGGCCTGCCGTACAAGGTGGTCGGCGGCGTCCGCTTCTATGAGCGCAAGGAGGTGCGCGACATCGTCGCCTACCTGCGTGTGCTGGAGAACCCCGAAGATGCCGTGAGCATGCGCCGGATTCTCAACACTCCGCGCCGGGGCATCGGCGACCGCGCCGAGGCGTGTGTCGCGGTGCATGCCGAGCAACGCGACATCGGTTTCGCCGAGGCGCTGCGCGATGCGGGCGCGGGCAAGGTCGCGCTGCTGAATACTCGCGCACAGCGGGCGATCGCCGGGTTCCTCGAACTGCTGGAGCAGATTCGGGCGGCGGGTACACAGGTGGAGCTGGACTTCCCCGATGTGGGGAATGTGGTCGACGCGGTGCTCGAGCGCACCGGTTACCGCGCCGAACTGGAGGCGTCCGACGACCCACAGGACGGCGCTCGGCTGGACAACCTGAACGAACTGGTCAGCGTCGCAAGGGAATTCAGCTCGGAGGCCTACAACAACGCGGCCGCGGCCCGCGAAGAGGGCCTGGTGCCCGATGCCGCCGACGGCGAACCGGATCCCGGTTCGCTCGCGGCCTTCCTGGAGCGGGTCTCGCTGGTGGCCGACACCGATCAGATCCCCGACGAGGGCGCCGGCGTGGTCACGATGATGACACTGCACACGGCAAAGGGGCTCGAGTTTCCCGTCGTATTCGTGACCGGCTGGGAGGACGGACAGTTCCCGCACATGCGCGCACTCGGTGACCCCGCCGAGCTTGCCGAGGAACGCCGCCTCGCCTACGTCGGCATCACCCGAGCAAGGCAAAGGTTGTATCTGAGCCGCGCGGTCGTCCGCTCCGGCTGGGGCCAGCCCGTTTCGAACCCGGAATCCCGCTTCCTGCAAGAGATTCCGAGCCACCTGATCGACTGGAAGCGGCTGGAGCCGAGCGGTTCACCGCTGACCAGGAGCATCCGGCGGCGCGGCGACGACGACGGCGTGGAACGGGATTGGACCCGAGGCGACGGCTGGAACGAGCAGCGCCCCGGCGTGCGCGGCGACCGAGGCCCGCGCCGCCCCGCACCGGGCACCGCGACCCGCAACAATGCCGATCTCGTACTCGCTGTCGGTGACCGAGTCACCGACGACAAGTACGGCCTCGGCCGGGTTGTCGCCGCCGAGGGCTTCGGACCACTGGCCACCGTCACCATCGATTTCGGTACCGCGGGCAAGATCCGCCTCATCCCGCAATACAGCCGTACCCTGGTCAAGCTCTAGACGGCAGTAGGTCGCTCGAGGCCTCGTCGAGGCTCGGGGTAGCGGAAGCGGAATACGGCCTCGCGCAACACCGTTGAGGTGGCGTGCCTGCCGGTGAGGCCGAGCGCGGGGGCGGTGCGCAGCGGCACCGCACCGACCGTCGGTAGCGCCGCGGGGGTGGGCGGACGGTGCAGGTGCCTGCGCAGTGCCGTCATCAGTTCACGGTTTCGGACGGGGAATTCGGTGGCCGCCACCAGGATTCCGTTCGGCAGTGTGCGGTCGGGGTCGAGTCCGATGGCGGCGCGGACGATGGTGAGCCAGTCTTCGGCGTGGATCCAGCTGAACCACTGTTCGCCGCTGCCGACCGGCCACCGAGGCCCGCCTTGGCCAGTTGGCCGAGGCGTTCGAGCGCGGGGGCCTGCCCCGTGCACCGCCCCGACGAACCGGTCACTCAGCAGATAGTCCCCGGTAGTGCCGACGGCAACCGGCCGTGCAGCCGCACCGAAGCGACGGCGGCATTCCACTCCGGCCACCTGTTCGGATCCCCGATCGATCGAGCGGGGATCCGTCCCAGCGAACGCCACCCGCGCCGAGGGGCGGGTCCGCTCTAGTCGCGCTGGATGCCGAGGCTGATGCCTCGGGTGGCCAGCCAGGGCAGCGGGTCGATTTTGTCGGAGCCGTTCAGCCAGACCTCGAAGTGGCAGTGCGGACCAGTGGAGAAGCCACGGTTGCCGATGGTGGCGATCTGATCGCCCGCCATCACCCGCTGACCCTGTGACACCGTCGCGGTGTCGATGTGTCCGTAGATGGTGACGGTGCCGTCGTCGTGCAGCAGCCGTACCCACATGCCGAATCCGCTTGCCGGGCCGGCTTCGAGCACGGTGGCGTCGGCGACCGCATAGATCGGGGTTCCGATCGGGCCCGCGATGTCGACACCGAGGTGCTGGACGCCCCAGCGGGCACCGTAGCCGGAGGTGAAATTGCCCGCGGCGAACTTCGTGAACAGCGGGCGAAGCTTGGCGTTTTCTTCGGCGGCCAGATCCTGGGCGTACTTCTGGCCCTTTTGCAGGATGTCGTTGAACTGGCCCAGGTTGGTCGGGGCTACGACATTGAGCACCTGCGGCGAATCCGGTGCGGCGGTGGGGTCGGTCACGCTGACCGACTGCGCGGCGATCTCGTGGATCTGCCCAGCGGCCTCGTAATCGACGGACTGCGAAGGCATTTCGGGCGAGGCGAAAGCGGCCTGGCCCGCGGCGACGACCGCACCCGCGGCGACGGCGACGACCGCGGCGCGCCCCTTGAGAGCGGTCGGGGGTGCCGGCATCCGGTGTGCCCCACCGCGCCGCTGCGAGCGGCGTCCTGGGATCACGGTGGGAACGGCACGGGATTCGGCGTCGTCTGTCTCGTGTTCTTCCCACGAGTCGTCGGCGTCGGGGCTCCAGGAGTCACCGGTATCCGGTGTCCACGAGTCGTCCGCGTCGGGCGTCCAGGAATTGTCGGCGTCGGGCGCCCACGATTCCTCGGATGACCAAGCGCCGCCGTCGGACCACGAATCCCGCTGTGACCACGACTCGTTCGCGGACCAGGTTTCGTCGCGGTGATCGCCTGCGGAGGGGAAGTCGTATCCGGCATGCGCTCCGGCGGCGGGGACCGCGTACCGGGCGTCGGCCTCTGGAGGTGCCTGCCTGCTCTGATCGGCGTAGCCGCCGAACGCCTCGTCGTCGGCGCGATAACGATGACCGGAGCGCACGCGATTAGAGGAGGGGAGGGTGGAGCGATGGTTCATCGGATGTGCCACATCATGGAGCGGGAGATGTTCGCGGTATCTGCGGAACGGCTCTCCGTTTGCGGAGTGCTGTGCTGCGCCAAGCTTGCCGTCCTCCTCGTCGTGACCGTGTTGTGACATCGACCGCAATGACGGTAACGAAACGATTGCGGAGTCCGCAAGCGCTGCGCGCCCTCAATTCAAACATGTGACATTGATCACGGTAACAGCACGGAATATCGCACATTTCACTGGGCACTCGCGTGAGGTCGACAGACGACGTCCTGTAGTAGAGGGCAACCTTTCCCGGGTTCGGCGGGTCTACCTGGAGCCCCGTATGGAAGCTACTCGCGAGTAGCCTTGGCCAGCGGTTTTCCCGGCCTTGGCGTCGGCCCGTGACCTGCGCCACTTACGATGAATGTGGCCGATTGGCCGTCCATCTGACTGGTTAGAGTCCGACCCGACCCGCTTCCGACCATTTCGAGCGACCTGCAACCAGCCGCTACGGGTGTCGGGCCACCAACAAAGACGTTGTCATAGCAACGCAGACGAGACGGTGAGTACATGGATCTCTTCGAATACCAGGCGAAGGAGCTCTTCGTTAAGCACGGAGTGCCTTCGTCCGAGGGCCGCGTCACGGACACGGCCGAGGACGCCCGCGCCATCGCGGAGGAACTCGGCAAGCCGGTGATGATCAAGTCTCAGGTGAAGGCCGGCGGCCGCGGCAAGGCGGGTGGCGTCAAGTACGCCGCCACCCCGGATGACGCGTTCACGCACGCGCAGAACATCATCGGCCTGGATATCAAGGGCCACATCACCAAGAAGATCCTGGTCGCCGAGGCCAAGGACATCGCGGAGGAGTACTACATCTCCTTCCTGCTCGATCGTTCCAACCGCACCTACCTGGCCATGTGCTCGGTCGAAGGTGGCATGGAGATCGAGGAAGTCGCCGAGACCAAGCCGGAGCGGCTGGCCAAGGTTCCGGTCGACGCGGTCAAGGGTGTCGACCTCGCGTTCGCCCGCTCGATCGCCGAGCAGGGCCACCTGCCCGCCGACGTGCTCGACGCCGCGGCCGTGACCATCCAGAAGCTGTGGGAGGTGTTCATCGGCGAAGACGCCACCCTGGTGGAGGTCAACCCGCTGGTGCGCACGCCCGACAACGAGATCCTCGCCCTCGACGGCAAGGTCACCCTCGACGAGAACGCCGCGTTCCGGCACCCGGACCACGAGGCGTTCGCGGACAAGGACGCGACCGACCCGCTCGAGCTCAAGGCCAAGGAAAACGACCTCAACTACGTCAAGCTCGACGGTGAGGTCGGCATCATCGGCAACGGCGCGGGTCTCGTCATGTCCACGCTCGATGTGGTCGCCTACGCGGGCGAGAACCACGGTGGCGTCAAGCCCGCCAACTTCCTCGATATCGGTGGTGGCGCCTCGGCCGAGATCATGGCCGCGGGCCTGGATGTCATCCTGAACGACACACAGGTCAAGAGTGTGTTCGTGAATGTCTTCGGTGGCATCACCGCGTGTGACGCGGTCGCCAACGGCATTGTGAAGGCGCTGGAAATTCTTGGCGCCGAGGCGAACAAGCCGCTGGTTGTCCGTCTCGACGGCAACAAGGTCGACGAGGGCCGCAAGATCCTTGTCGATGCCGCGCACCCGTTGATCACACTTGCGCAGACAATGGACGAAGGCGCCGACAAGGCCGCCGAACTGGCTTCCCGGTAAAACCGAGCCAAGTAAGGAATAACCTCAAATGTCTATCTTCCTTAACAAGGACTCGAAGGTCATCGTCCAGGGCATCACCGGCGGTGAAGGCACCAAGCACACCGCACTGATGCTCAAGGCAGGCACCAAGGTCGTCGGTGGCGTCAACGCGCGCAAGGCGGGCACCACCGTCGCGCACACCGACTCCGATGGCGCCGCGGTCGAGCTGCCGGTCTACGGCACCGTCGCCGAGGCCATCAAGGAAACCGGCGCGGATGTCTCCATCGCGTTCGTGCCGCCGAAGTTCGCCAAGGACGCCATCATCGAGGCCATCGACGCGGAGATCCCGCTGCTCGTGGTCATCACCGAGGGCATCCCGGTGCAGGACACCGCCTACGCGTGGGCCTACAACGTGGAGAAGGGCAACAAGACCCGGATCATCGGCCCGAACTGCCCCGGCATCATCACCCCCGGCGAGTCGCTTGTCGGCATCACTCCGGCCAACATCACCGGCAAGGGCCCGGTCGGTCTGGTGTCGAAGTCCGGCACGCTGACCTACCAGATGATGTTCGAACTTCGTGACTTCGGCTTCTCCACCGCCATCGGCATCGGCGGCGACCCGGTCATCGGCACCACCCACATCGACGCCATCGAGGCGTTCGAGAAGGACCCGGAGACCAAGCTGATCGTGATGATCGGCGAGATCGGCGGCGACGCCGAGGAGCGGGCCGCGGCCTACATCAAGGCCAACGTCACCAAGCCGGTCGTCGGCTACGTCGCGGGCTTCACCGCCCCCGAGGGCAAGACCATGGGCCACGCAGGCGCCATCGTCTCCGGCTCGGCGGGCACCGCCCAGGCGAAGAAGGACGCGCTCGAGGCCGCAGGCGTCAAGGTCGGCAAGACGCCGTCCGAGACCGCAGCGCTTGCCCGCGAGATCCTGGAGAAGGCAAGCATCACCGCCTGATTCATCGCAACCGCACGAAGGCCGCTTTCCGGTGCACGGAAGGCGGCCTTCGCGGTACCCGGCGGGCGCGATCCCGACACGGCGTGCCTGTCGTCGTGGACGTGCCACTGCACCGCTGGTGGCCCGGGTGCGAATCGTTATGGAGTCGGGACCGCCATGCCATACCAGGCACGGAAGGCTTGATCAGGTCGCCCGGCCGGTTCGTCAAGGATGACCTCGCCCGGCCGGTGCAGTAGCGTCAATTGAGATCCAGCCGTCTAGAACCGCACGACTCGACCTAGGAGACGACGACATGTCCTACCCGACCGGGGGCTCTGGGTACAACACACCCGCGACGCCCTCCGTTCCTTCCAGCCTCGGCCAGTCGGCGGGTAGTACCGGCACAAGTACGAGCACTTCCGGATCCGACGGCAAGGGCCTGCCGTTCCTGCTGACGGCATCCGTCGCGGGCCTCGGCGTGCTGAACTTCCTGCTCGGGTTCCTGCCCTATGCGGCGCGCGACGGGATCAATCCGGTGACCGGCGCCAAGATCGCGGGTGAGAGCGCCAACTCCTTTGAGGTTCCGCTGACGTCGCTGCTCGCGCTGCTGCTGCTCGGTGGGATACTCGCCGGACTGTCGCTGCTGCCGAAGCAGCACTGGATCGGAGCGGCCGCCGCGGCTTCGGTCGCAGGCTTCCTCGGACTGATGTTCCAGTCGTTCTTCCTCTCCGACGGGGTCGAATTGAAGTGGGGCGCATGGGTTGTGCTCTTCCTCGCCCTAGTGCAGGCGGCCGCCGGCATCGCCGCGGTGCTGTTCGAGGCGGGCATCCTGACGCCGCCGGCGCCGAAGCCCGCCACACCACAGGGCCCGCCGAGTGGTTTCGGGCAGGGCGGCTATGGCCAGCAGCCCTCGGGGTTCGGTCAGCAGCCGTCGGCGTTCGGCCAGAGTCAGCCGGGTCAGTCCGGCTTCGGGCAGAGTCAGCCGGGCCAGACCTATGGCCAGCCGTCCTATGGGCAGAGTCAGCCGAGCCAGCCCACCTACGGGCAGAGCCAGCCGGGCCAGCCCGCATACGGGCAGAGTCAGCCGGGTCAGCCCGCATACGGGCAGAGTCAGCCGGGTCAGTCCTACGGCCAGCCGCAGCCCTACGGCCAGCAGCCCGGATACGGTGCGGCGCAGCAGGGTTCGCCCTACGGTTCGCCGGCCGCCACACCTCGGCCCGATGAAAGCGCCACTCAGAACTTCGGCGCCCCGCAGCCCGGTCAGCAGCAGTACGGTGCGCCGAGCTACGGCCAGGGCCAGCCGCAATCGGGCCAGCCGCAGCCCCAGCAGGGCCAGCCGTTCGGCACCGAGCAGGGTTCCGACCCGGCCTCGGACGCCACCCAGGCGTTCCGTCCGTCGGACGACAACAAGTAGTTACGCCGCTCTCCCGGCGCCGCGCCCATCGCATTCGGGCGCGGCGCGCCTGACCCGCTCGCGCCGAGGGAGCTGCCACGCTGAATTTCTATGAGCTCCCCGAAATCCTCTTTTGTTCGCCCGGCCACCGGGTCCCGTGGCGCGCCGGATTATTCGGTGCGCAGGTCGCGTAGCGCCGCTGCGGCACCGGGCGACGGCGACGAGCACGGATTTCTCTCGCTGACTCCGGAACGTGCCAAGGTCTTGGTGTTGGTCGCCGCCCGTCCGACGGCTCTCACACTGACCGCCGTCATCGTCCTCGTGCTCGCCACGTTGCTCGCCTCCGGCAGCAGCCTGGCCGGGACCTCTGGTGCGATCGCCGCGGGTTGGCTTGCCGCGCACCAGGTTCCGCTGGTGATCGGCAAGACCTCGCTGGGACTGCTTCCGCTGCTTCCGACCGGCCTGCTGGTCTGGCTGACCGGACGTGAATGCGCACGCGCGGTGGAGCCCAACAGCGGTCGCGCCGATCTCGGCTGGATCCTCGGCGCGGCGCTGGCCGGGCCGCTGCTTGTCACGGCGGTCTGCCTCGCGGTCGCCGAAGATGCCTCCGGAGTCATCGCGCTGCAACCGCCCAACACTCTCGCCACGTTCGGCTGGGTCGGCGGTGTGCACCTGATCGCCGCGTCGGCCGGGCTTGCCAGCCGCAATCGACGCAGGGTGTTCACACTGCTGCGGATGCCGGACTGGGCCGTCGCGGGGATCTTCGGTGCGAGCAGGACCGTGGTGCGCCTGCTCGCCTGCGCCGCCGCGGTCACCGTGGTGTCATTCCTCGCGCACGTGTCCCGGATCGGTGACTCTTACCAATTGGCAGGCAATGCCGCGGGGGTCATCGGGCTGACGCTGCTCTCGCTCGCCTATCTGCCGAATGTCGTCGTCGACGCCGTAAGCGTGCTGATGGGCGCGAGCACTCAGTTCGGCGACGCGTCGGTCGGCGTGTTTTCGGTTGTAGGCGGGCCGATTCCCGCGGTGCCGGTGCTTGTCGCGGTGCCGACCGGGCCCGCAGCGGGGTGGTGGCCGGTACTGCTGCTGATTCCGGCAGCCGTCGGTGTGCTCGGCGGGCTGGACAGTGCGCGGACATCCACCGACCGGATCACCGCTCCATGGGCGACGCTGTCCTCGGCCGGTCTTGCCAGCGTGCTGCTCGCGTTGCTCGGCGCTGTCGGGGGCGGCGAGCTCGGCACCTTCGGCAGGATCGGTCTCGACCTGCCGGTGTTCGCGGCGGCGAGTTTTCTCTGGCTGGCCATCGCGGGCTATGCGGGACTGGTGTTCGGCCGTCTGTTCGTCATCCCGGTCGGCACACCGAGTCCGGAATATCACGCGGACGACGACTACTACCCCGATGACGAATACCGCGACTATCACGACGACGGCTACGCCGATGACGACTATCACGACGAGTACGCGACCGACGACTACGACTCCGACGACTACGACTCCGACGACGACTATTTCGACGACGAATATCAGCACTACGACGGCCCCGACCTGGAGGTAGAAGTCGAGGGCGAGCTCGTCGACGAGCAGCCTGCCCTTGCCGAGCGCGGGTCGGCGGTGGCCGGCGATACCATCCCGGACATCGTGGATGCCGAAGTGGTCGAGTCGGACCTGCCGGAAAGTGACCCGGTGGACGGTCGTTAGGCTCTAGGACGGCGGTGTCACACCGCCCGCGTTCCAGCAGCCCCGCCTTTTCGGCCGACACGCAGGAGTAGAGCACTGACGTCCTCGCATGCTCAGTGGGTGCCAATCAAGGCCCCTGCGACCGTTGTGGTGCTGGCCTCCGGCACCGGGTCCCTGCTACGCGCGCTGATCGCTGCCGCGTCCGCGTCCGACTACCCGGCGAATATTGTCGCCGTCGGTGTCGACCGGAACTGCGCCGCGACCGAGCACGCGGCCGCCGCGGGTATCCCGGATTTCCGGGTGGCACTCAAAGACTTTCCCGACCGCGCCGCCTGGGATGTCGCGCTGACCGAAGCCGTCGCCGCGTACCGCCCGGATCTCATCGTCTCCGCTGGTTTCATGAAGATCCTCGGCCCGGCCTTCATGGCTCGATTCGGCGGCCGGATCATCAACACCCACCCCGCGCTGCTGCCCGCCTTCCCCGGCGCGCACGGTGTGCGTGACGCGCTGGCCTACGGTGCCCGCGTCACCGGCTCCACGGTGCACCTGGTCGACTCCGGCGTGGACACGGGGCCGATCCTCGCGCAAGAAGCGGTGCCGGTGCTCGACGACGACGACGAGGCCAGCCTGCACGAGCGCATCAAGGTTGTCGAGCGACGGTTGCTGGCGGAGGTTGTCGCCGCCGTCGCCATCAGAGGCATTGTCTCCGACGGACGAAAGGCAGTAATTCCAGATGAGCGAGTACTTCGGTGAGTGATCGCAAGCAGATCAGTAGGGCGCTGGTCAGCGTCTACGACAAAACCGGGCTCATCGAGCTCGCGACCGGGTTGCACGCCGCGGGTATCGAGCTCGTGTCGACCGGGTCGACCGCGGGCAAGATCGCCGATGCCGGTATCCCGGTGACCAAGGTCGAGGATCTGACCGGTTTCCCGGAGACCCTCGACGGTCGCGTCAAGACGCTGCACCCGCGTGTGCACGCGGGCATCCTCGCCGATACCCGCAAGTCCGAACACGTCGATCAGCTGGTGGAGCTGGGTGTCGAGGCGTTCCAGCTGGTGGTGGTGAACCTCTACCCGTTCACCGAGACCGTGGCCAGCGGCGCGACCGCCGACGAGTGCGTCGAGCAGATCGATATCGGCGGTCCGTCGATGGTGCGCGCCGCCGCCAAGAACCATCCTTCGGTCGCCGTCGTCGTCGACAGCGGTGACTACGGCGACGTGCTCGCTGCGGTGGGGTCCGGCGGTTTCACACTCGCCGAGCGGACCGCGCTGGCGGCCAAGGCATTCCAGCACACCGCGAGCTATGACGTCGCGGTGGCGAGCTGGATGACCAACGTGCTCGTGCCCGGCGAGGCGGTATCGGCCGAGCAGACCGGCGTGCAGTTCCCCGGCTGGCTCGGTGGCACCTGGGCGCAGGCCGCGGTGCTGCGGTACGGCGAGAACCCGCACCAGGGCGCCGCGCTGTATGTCAACAATGACGGTCGCGTCGGGCTCGCACAGGCGCAGCAGCTGCACGGCAAGGAGATGTCGTACAACAACTACACCGATGCCGACGCCGCCTGGCGGGCCGCTTACGACCACACCGCTCCCGCGGTGGCAATCGTCAAGCACGCCAACCCCTGTGGCATTGCGATCGGCGCCGACATCGCCGAGGCGCACCGCAAGGCGCACGCGTGTGATCCGGTCAGCGCCTACGGCGGGGTGATCGCGGCCAATCGTGAGGTCACCGTCGAAATGGCCGAGCAGGTCGCCGAGATCTTCACCGAAGTGATCGTCGCTCCTTCCTACGCCGACGGTGCCGTCGCGGTGTTGCAGCGTAAGAAGAATGTCCGCATTCTGAGCGCCACAGCGCCGCAGCGGGCGGGTGGCGAACTGCGTCCGATCAGCGGTGGCGCACTGCTGCAACAGCGCGACATCCTGGACGCGGCGGGCGATGATCCGGAGAACTGGACGCTTGTCGCCGGCGAGGCCGCCGATGCCGAGACCCTCGCGGATCTTGAATTCGCTTGGCGCGCTTGCCGTGCCGTGAAGTCGAATGCCATCCTGCTCGCGCACAACGGCGCTTCGGTCGGTGTCGGCATGGGCCAGGTGAACCGGGTCGACGCGGTCGGCCTTGCCGTGCAGCGCGCCGGAGATCGTGCCAAGGGCTCGGTCGCGGCCTCGGACGCGTACTTCCCCTTCTCGGATGGTCCGCAGCACCTCATCCAGGCCGGCGTCCGCGCGATCGTGCAGCCGGGCGGCTCGGTCCGTGATCAGGACACCGTCGACCTGGCTCGTGAAGCCGGGGTTACCCTGTACCTCACGGGTTCTCGGCACTTCGCACACTGAGTCGAGTACTACACGAAGAGGACGGGCCTTCGGGTCCGTCCTCTTGTGTATTCGGGACGCATTGCGCGACGATGCTATACGGCGCTGAGGACCTGGCGATTTCCGAGCGGAGCCTGCAGCGGCACCTCCAGCGTGCCGAACACCGCGATCATGGTGCACATCCGCCCGACCGCATCGGCACGGGTGCCGGACCGCAATTCGATGGTGACCGTCGAATCGGTTTCCTTCACGGTGGCGTCCACGCCGTAGCACTCGGGCGCGCCGGTCTGGAAGTTCACCGCGATCCGATCATCGGCCACCCGGGTCCACGAGGCGAATGGAATCGGACGGGCGCCGACGATGGTCGGATCGGCGACGAAGGAGTTACCGGAGTTTCCGCCGGTCTCTTCGGTGGGTGTGGTCGGTGCCGATGTCGTTGTAGTGGTCGTTTTCTGTTGTCCGCCTTCGTCATCGGAGCCGCCACATCCTGCGACAGCGAGGCCGACGAGCAGAACTGCGGCAGCAGCAGCGGGGCGCGCGCCCGACATCCGAGACATGGGCATCACCCTAGTTGACTATGCCGGTTGCCAGTGCTGACCATCCGGTAGGCCGTATTGCAGTACGACAATGGCCCCGAAGTAATACTTCGGGAGCCCTCGTCATGCTCGTGGGAGGTCGTCTACCGGCTGGTGAAGGGGAGTAACGCCATTTCGCGGGCGTTCTTCACCGCGACTGCGACCTGGCGCTGTTGCTGTGGGGTGAGCCCGGTGACCCTGCGATTGCGGATTTTGCCGCGATCGGAGATGAATTGGCGCAGCAGGTTCACGTCTTTGTAGTCGACGGTCTCTATGCCCGCGGCGATGAGCGGGTTCTTCTTGGGTTTGCGGTTCTGCTCGGCGCGGACCTTTTTCGACGGTGCTCGCTTGACTGCCATATGAGGGGTTCCTTCTCACGAGAACAGTGGTTGTCTACCAGCTCGATTTGCGCACACCGGGCAGTTCGCCCCGATGGGCCATCTCGCGCACTCGCACACGGGAGAGTCCGAACTTCCGGAGGTGACCGCGCGGTCGTCCGTCCGCGGCGTCCCGATTGCGTAATCGTACCGGACTCGCATCGCGCGGCAGCCGTTGTAGCGCCGACTGCGCGACGGCCCGGTCGGCGTCGGAAGTGGCCGGGTTCCGGATCAGTTCCTTCAGTTCGGCGCGCCGGGTGGCGTAGCGCGCGACGATCTCCTTGCGCTGTTCGTTGCGCGCGATCTTCGACTTCTTCGCCATCAGCGTTCCTCGCGGAAATCGACGTGCCTGCGGACAACGGGGTCGTATTTGCGCAGCACCATCCTGTCCGGATCGTTGCGCCGATTCTTCCTGGTGACGTACGTATAGCCGGTTCCCGCAGTGGATTTCAGTTTGATGATCGGCCGGAGCTCGGTCGACTTGGATGCCATGGGTGTTCCTCTCAGATTTTGTCGCCTCGGGCCCGGATCCGAGCGACAACGGCTTCGATCCCGTCCCGGTCGATGGTCTTGATGCCCTTGGTCGAGACGGTCAGCGTCACGCGCCGACCCTCGCTGGACAGGTAGTAGGTCTTGCGCTGGATATTGGGGTTCCAGCGCCGGTTGGTCCGCTTGTGCGAGTGCGATACGGACTTGCCGAATCCCGGCTTGCGCCCGGTGACCTGGCAATGCGCCGACATGTGCGCTCCCTCCGGTAGATGAAAATCATTTTCGACAACGACTGCTCAACAATGTACCGTCGGTCTTCGGTAAATGAAAATCGTTGTCGAAAGGGGTTCCGGTGATCGAGTCCGACCGGAGAACGCCCGTCGTGGTGATCGCCGGGTGCTCCGGGCGCGCGACGGCCGGGGTAGATAGCGCGGCCGAGGCGCTACGCGCGGCGCTCGGTACCGTGACGATCCGGCACGACCTGAGTGAACTGCGCGAGGGCATCGTGCATCGAACAGTGCGCACCGGCGAGCAGCAGACCTCCGCGGTGCTCGAACTCGCGCACGGCTGTGTGTCCTGCACGCTGCGGATGGATCTGTTGCCACTGCTGTGCACGTTGGCCGCGCGAGATTCGGTGCGGCGCATCGTGCTTGCGCTCGATCCCGCGTTCGAGGCCGAAGCGGTCTGCCAGGCGATCGAGAATGTCGTCGTCAGCGGCATCGTCGGCAGGGTGGACGGTCCGGCCGGGCGTGATGTGCGGGTGGCGGCCGTGGTGACCTGCTTGGAGGTCGCGGACTGGCTCGCCGATGCGACGAGCGAGGAGACCCTCGCCGAACGCGGGCTCGCCACCGCGGATGACGAACGGACGGTCGCGCAACTCGCCGTCGGTCAGGTCGAGTTCGCGGATGCGGTTGTGGCACTCGGTCGTCAGGACGATCCGCTGGAGCGGGCCCGCCTCGACGCCGTGCTGGCCAGGCTGGTGCCCGGCGCGCCGGTCGCATCGGTCGCCGACCATGGCAGCCTCGACTCCGAGGAGATCGAGGCCGTGCTCACGCGGATACCCGAGGACTCGCGGCGCGGCAGGGTCTTCGACGCACACGCGCCGCTGCTGCGTGGGCAACCGCCGCTCGGCACCGAGCACGGGGTCACGCTGATGGAATTTTCCGCGAGCCGCCCCTTCCATCCGGTGCGCCTGCACGAAGCGCTCGACGTGCTGTTCGACGGCGTGGTGACCGCGCGCGGACGCATGTGGCTGGCCACCCAGTCCGACGAGGTGGTGTGGCTGGAGTCGGCGGGCGGCGGTCTTCGGGTCGGCGGTGCTGGTCCGTGGCTGGCCGCGATGGGCAACTCGGAGCTGGCAAGCGCTGATCCGACGCGGCGGGCGTTGGCCGCGCTGCGCTGGGACGACACGTTCGGCGACCGTGACATCTCGCTGGTGATCCTGGTGCACGACGCCGACCCGGCCGAGATCCGCCAGGCCCTGCACTGGGCGCTGGTCGAGGACGACGAACTACGCCTACTGGAACGCGCGCCCGAACTGGTCGCGCAGTGGGAAGACCCGTTCGGCGAATGGCACAGCGACCCGTGTGAGACCGGGGAAGCGACCGGTCGGCCCGTGGAAGGCAGTGCGGGACAAGGGAAAAGCCCGAGAGGAGAAGGAAGATGAAGACCGGAATACATCCGGACTACCACCCGGTGGTGTTCGAGGATTCGAGCACCGGCAAACAGTTTCTGACCAGGTCCACCTCGACCAGCACGCGGACGGTGGAGTGGTCCGACGGTAATACCTACCCGCTGCTCATGGTGGATGTGACGTCCGATTCGCACCCGTTCTGGACCGGAGCGAATCGCGTGATGGACACCCAGGGCCGGGTGGAAAAGTTCGAGCGCAAGTACGGCAAGCGGGCCAAGGACACGTCCCAGCCCGGACGAGGGGAGGGCTGACATGGCGGTCCCGAAGCGCAAGATGTCGCGATCGAATACCCGCAGCCGTCGTGCGCAGTGGAAGGCGACGCCACCGGATCTGGTGCCGGTCGATGTCGGTGGCGTGGTGCACAAGGTGCCGCGCCGGTTGCTTCAAGCGGTGCGACGAGGGCTCATCGATCTCGATCGGATCTGACTGCGGTCCGTCTCGAACGGCTTGTGCCCGAACAGCAGTGGGCCGGCGGGAACCCCCGTCGGCCCACTGGCCGTTTCGAGCGTCAGCCTTCCTTCGCGGCAAGGTCCGCCAGGGTCGCGGCGAGCCGGAAGAACTTGTTGTTGCCGAGGTCGGCGATCGTCTTGATCTTCAGGGCTTCCAGCAGCTGCTTGTCGTGCGCTTCGGTCAAGCCTGCCAGTGCCGAGGGCGGCGCGGCCAGGATGTCCGCGAGCGATTTGTTCTCGTACGCCTTGTCGAGAGCCTTGTCGAGCACCACGTTGACAGCCATACGAACTCCTTCGGATGGGAACGAGTTGCGCCGAGGCAAGGCACCGCCCCGCCGAGCGCTCTGTGCCAGCCGACGATAACTCGATCGGTGCTGCCATGGGTGGTGAACGGGCGGGTCGGTTCGTCTTTCCAGGTCATTTGACCGACTTAGATGACATGGCCCCGTGTGAGAAGTCCAGGTCAGCGTCTTGCGCGACGCGTGGCAAGCGATTAGCTACCTGTATGTTCTACGTCACATGGTAATCTTCCTCAAGAGTCGATTGCGATGAGGTAGCTATCAGGTGAAATACGTACTGAGGGTTGGTTTTTGGTAGCCGTAAAAGTCCCCGGGAAGTGATGATTTCGTGCTCGAGCGCCGGTAGCCTCTTCCGAGAGGGCGGGTTCTCCTGGACCCCCGAGAGAACCCGCTCATCGCCAAACTTCAGGCCACATCGGCCGATTCACTCTTCTGACTCACTTTTCGCTGTGACTCGCGCGCCACGAGCCGGTGTCGAGTCGGCATGGCCGGGCAAACCGGGCAAAACCGGCAACAACGACTCCAATCGCGCCAGCTGCTCCCCGACGAGCGCCGCAGGCCCTTCGATCAGCGACAACGGCCACGGCCAGTGCGACCCGTTCAACCGCTCGACCTCGTCGACCAGCTCGGCCGTCGTGGCCTCGAGTTCGCTTATCTCGGTGCGCAATTCGTCCACCTGCGTTCGCAATCCGTTCGACTCGCGCTCCAGGTCATCGATGCGGTGCAGCGCCGCGGCGAGCCCGTCGACCAGGGTCAGACTGTGACCATCGGCGTCGGTGCCCAACTGTGGCCAGCCGGCAAGCCCCGGTCCGCGCAGCTGGATCTGGATATCGCGCAGCACTGCCTCTTGTTCCGGCGTCACGTCCGGTTCCTCCTGTACGACGAAATCCCCGACCAATACCCACCGTATACACCGACATTCGCGGCGCCGAGCACGGTCGCGGCACCGTCGAGGTAGGCGTACCTCCGGCTTCGCTCCGGCCATGCGCGTCTACCGAAGCGCATGCCTCTCACTGTAAGACGGTCGGTCACGGAAAACGGCGGCATTACCGAACACGCGAAAACTGTCGGTCCGTGCTGGTTGACTAGGGGTGGCTCGCGTGGTCGCCGGAATGGTGTGAACACCGCGGAGTTGTGAAGAGGCGATTGCACGGCCGTTTGTCGATACCGAAACTCATCGAAACGGAGATGTCGATGCCCATACGCAACGAGGTCTGGCAACCTGGGACGCCCGCCTGGATCGACTGTCAGGTCGACGATCCTGCCAAGGCCAGTGAGTTCTACGCGCAGTTGTTCGGTTGGGAAATCCAGGACGGCGGCCCGGACTCGGGCGGCTATCTGATGGCGGCGAAGTCCGGCGCGGCCGTGGCGGGGATCGGGCCCAAGCCCGACGCCATGCCGGGGATGCCCGCGGTCTGGACGACCTACTTCGCGGTCGCGGACGCCGATGCGAGCGCCGAGGCCGTGGTTGCGGCCGGCGGCCAATTGATTGTCCCGACCTTCGACGTCATGGAGTTCGGCAGGATGTTCGTCGGCGCCGACCCGAGCGGCGCGGCCTTCGCGGTATGGCAGGCGAAGGCACACAACGGTGCCGCGGTCTACAACGAGCACGGTGCCTACGTCTGGAACGAGCTGCGTACCAGCCACCTGCCGGCGGCGAAGAAGTTCTATGCCGACGTATTCGGCTTCGGTTACACCGATTTCGACATGGACGGCAGCGAGTATCTGATGTTCACCCCGCCGGGCCGGACCGAAGGTGTCGGCGGACTGAGCGATGATTCGGCCACGATGGGCGAGTCGATGCCGGACTACTGGCTGGTGTGGTTCCAGTTCGACGATGTCGATGCGGGCATCGCCAAGGCACTCGAACTGGGCGGCTCGGTGCTACAGCCCGCGACGGACTCACCGGTCGGGCGTTCGGCCATCATCGCGGCGCCGCAGGGCGAGCAGTTCGGCATCATCGATCCGAGCCGAACGGTCGGTGAGATGGCCCCGCCGAAGAGCTGAGCACACCGAAGAGCTGAGCGCAGTCGCCTCCCGCCCGGGCTCGGCCGGGCGGGAGGCGAATCAGTGCGCCGCTTCGAGCTCGACCCGCCGCCTTGTCGCGATGATCGCCGCCGTGTCGCGCCGGTCGGGGGCGACCAGCACCGCGGTGATCGGCACGGTCATGGCAAGCGACCCGATGACGAACATGGGGAAGACGAAATCGAACAGGGGCAGCCCGCTGGGCGCCTTCGCGTCCGGATCAATGGTGAGCTCGATCGCGGCGATACCGGCGTAGTACACGGCCGCTACCCCGATGCCGAACAGCAGCGTCGTCGCCGCCCTCGCCATCGGAAAGTGGAAGGACTGAATGGACCACAGCGTCGCGGTCGCGGTGATGATGGCGACCACCACCGACACGGTCGCGAGCAGCGGCGAAATCTCGACCGAGCCCTGGACCCGGATCGACCCGATGCCGAGATAGAGCGACAGCCCGGTGCCCAGCCCCATGACAACCCCGCCGGGGATCAGGCGCGGTAGCTGCATGGTGCGCCCGATGATCACCAGCGCGGCGAACACCGCGACGAAGGCCGCGATCATCGAGGAGATCAGGCTGCCCGCCTCGAAACGCACATCGCTGCCGGGTATATGCACCCCCAGCAGCACCACTGACGTGGCAAGCCAGATCCCGACGCCGCCGACCGCGACCGCGCCAGAGGCAAGCCACACCAGTCGGAAGCGACTCGAACGCGCGCCGTGCAGGATGCAGGCCACCCCGACAACCGCGCCGAGAACCGAAATCCCCAACGAGAGCGCCGCGATCCAGTACCCCATCGAGAATTGGTCCACAGCACCGTTGTTCCCGAGTGAGAACAACCGGACCTCATGCATGTGAGGCAGATCCTTCCAGTTCTGAGGCCTTCAGCTGGGCGATTGCGTACTCGGTCACCGCCGCGAGTGCCTGACGCACCTCCATGGCGTTGCGGGCGTCGATATCGACGATCGGCACGCCCTCCCGGACCGAAAGCGCCTCGCGCAGTTCGGCGATCGGGAAGCGAGGGGCATCGGGGAAGCGGTTGACCGCGATCAGGAACGGCAGCTTGCGCGCCTCGAAGAAGTCGACGGCCGCGAAGCTGTCCTCGAGTCGCCTGGTGTCGATCAGTACGACCGCACCGATGGCGCCACGGATCAGGTCGTCCCACATGAACCAGAAGCGGCGCTGGCCAGGAGTGCCGAACAGATAGAGCACCAGGTTGCCCGGCAGCACGATCCGCCCGAAATCCATGGCGACCGTGGTTGTTTCCTTCTCCGGGGTGTCGGCGAGATCGTCGATCCCGTCGGAGAAGCGGGTGACCATCGCCTCGGTCCGCAGCGGGACGATCTCCGAGACCGCGCCGACAAAGGTGGTCTTGCCTGCTCCGAAGCCGCCTGCGACAACAATTTTCGTCGATGCGACGCGGGAATCGGCATCGTTGGGTGCGAGGTTGTTATAACGCGCGGAGTCCACGCAAAGTCCTCTCCATCAGTGAACGGCGCTCGTCAAAACTCGCCTCTTCTGTCAGTGTCGAATGCACCCTCAAGTGTCCGTCGACGACCAGATCGCCGACCATGACCCGCACCATTCCGAGTGGGCGGTCCAGGTGTGCGGCGATCTCGGCGACCGAAAGACGGTGCGTGCCCAGCCGCAGGATCTCGGTACGAAGATCTCCTGTCGACCAGTCGAGATGTGCAGTGTAGGACAGGGTTTCGATGACAGCCTCTAGCGGCAGGTCGACCGCGGGCTCGGTACGCCCGGAGGTCAGCGCATATGGTCTGACGCGGGTTGCCGGTCGATGTTGTCCTGGTCCGTTCGGGCTGGACATCTCACCCTCAGACGGCGGTGCGGGCGGTCGCGGTGACCGCCGTGCCCACTCGGTCGACCAGCAGGGCCATTTCATAGCCGATCCGGCCGATGTCATGCGACTTGTTGGCGAGCACGGCAAGGTGCGAGCCGTTGCCGATACTCATCACCAGCAGGTAGCCGCGCTGCATCTCCACGATCGATTGCATCACCTTGCCGCCGTCGAACAGGTGCGCGGCACCCGCCGACAAACTGGCAAGGCCCGCGGTTACCGCGGCAAGCTGCTCGGCTCTATCGCTGGGTAGATGTGGACTGGTCGCCTGCAGCAGGCCGTCCGCAGACACAAGCACCGCGTGCGATACCCCCGGCACATCCCGGGTGAAGCGGGTGACCAGCCAGTTCAGGTTTTCATCGGTGGTGCTGTTCGCGTTGGTCATCCAAGCCCTCCGTCGTTGTACTGGGCATCGGCCCGCCCACTGCGGACCCCACTGAGATGCCTGGTGAGGCTGCTCCTGATTTCGTCCGGATCACGAGCTGCCGCGTCTTCGTCCGGCACCAGACCACCGGGCACCAACTGCGCTCCAGGGCGCCTGATCGGCAGGCCGCCGGAGGTGCGGGAGGTGGTGGTCGGCCTGGCCGCGTCCTCGGCGGCCAGCCAGCCCGCGTCCGCCGCGGGTGAGGACCATGCCGCGTCCGAATGCTGTGTGGTCGTCGCGGGTTCGACCAGCCACTCCGAGACCATCCGTTGGTAGATCGGCGTCGGTGTTTCGCCTGCCACCGGCTGTAAACGGCTCGAGGTGGCCGGTCCGGAATCCGGTGTGGTCGCGGGCTTCTTGGCGGGAGACGGCCGCGCACCCGCCGATACCGTCACCGGCTCTTTGCCGCCGGTCGGGTCGGGGGCGCTGGTTGTTGCTCGCGGGTCGCTCGAAACGACACCTGTCGACACGAGGGCGTCATCCTCGTCCCAGGTATCCGCGTCTTCCTCGGACCACGAACCGGCGTTGTCCTCGGTCCACGTATCCGCGGTGGCGCCGAGCGGCACCTGCGGTTCGATATCGGCGGCGGGTGTCGACTCGTCGATGGCGGCAAAGGTGCCGGTGTCGAAGACGGGCCAGGCCTGGGTGTCTTCGTCGACGGAGGAGACGTTCGATGGTCCCGTCGACCTGTTCGACGCGGAACTGGACGGGCCGAACGGCGCGACCCTCGGCAGATCGAGCTCCGGGGCCTCGACCGGATGTTCGGCGAACATATCCGGCAGTGGCTCGGCGTCGTCGGCCTCGGGCTCTGGAACGGCGGACTGCTCGGCGGTGTCGGCCACCCTGATGGCCGCACGTCGTTGCGGTAGTCCGGAACTGGTGAAGCGTGCCGGCTCGCGCTGCGGCAGGCTCGGCACCGGTACCAGCGTGCGCGGTTGCTGGGCCGGCGCGGCGGGCAGCGTGGGCGTGGTCGGGGGTTCGAGCCCCTTTTGGGTCGGCTCCGGATCCATCGACGGCGCGACGAGCACACCGGGTAGATGCACGCTCGCGGTGATGCCCGGCTGCTGCGCCATCGTCGAGGTGCGGCGCAGGCTGACGGTGATGGTGTGCCGCTTCGCGAGTCGTCCGACGACGAAAAGGCCCATGCGACGGGCGGTTTCGACGGTGACCTCGCCACCCGAGGCAAGCCGGTCGTTGGTCGCCTGTAGATCTTCGAGACTCATGCCGAGGCCGCGGTCGGTGATCTCGATCAGGTAGCCGCCGTCCACCGCGCGCGCGACCATCACCGCGACCGGTGTTGTCGGTGGCGAGTAGCGCAGCGCATTGTCGATCAGCTCGGCGAGCAGGTGCTCGATATCGACCGCGGGCTCGCCTGCCACGATGCCGTCCGGGACCGCGCCGATCTCGACCCGCTGGTAATCCTCGACCTGAGAAACCGCGCTCCACAGCATGTCCGACAGCGGCACCGGGTGCAGCTGACCACGGCGCAGCGCCGTGCCCGCCAGCACGAGCAGGTTGTCACCGTTGCGGCGCATACGGGTTGCGAGGTGATCGAGACGAAACAGGCTCTGTAGCCGTTCACCGTTGTCCTCGTCGTGCTCCAGGTCCTCGATCAGTGCGAGTTGTTGCTCGACGAGCGACTGGCTACGGCGCGAAAGGGTTTCGAACATGTTCCCGATCTGCAGTCGCAGCCGGGCCTGCTCGGCCGCCAGATTCAGCGCCTGTTCATGGATTTCGTCGACGGCTCGTGCCAACTGGCCGACCTCGTCGGTGGTGTGCACGGCGACCGGTGTGATCTCCGGTGTGGCACCGCCGCTGCGCACCACCGCGAGCTCCTCCGGCAGCTTGACGTGCGCGACCTCCAGTGCGTCGCGCCGTAGCCTGCGGACCGGGACGACCAGGGTGCGCGCGACGGCGAGCGCGAGCGCGAGACCCGCGAGCAGCATGCCGATAACGATGGTGGTTTCACGCAGCGCGCTGGTCTGTGCCTCGGTGGTGCGGTTGGCGAGAGCTTTGTCGACGGTGTTGGTCAGCTGGGTTGTGGTCTTTTCGTAGAGATCGGCGCTGGTGTGGAGGGAGTCGAGCACAACGGGATTCGACGTCGGATCGCCCGCGTTCTGGCTGAAGGCGGCGATACGGTCCGAGACGGCATCCAGCATCGGGCGCATGTTGGCAACGTTGTCGGGGAGGGTGACCCCGTAGGTGTTGAGCATGGTCATCTCGGCGCCCGCCGAGGTGAGCACCCGCGGTCGCACGCCCGGATTGCGGGACGCCTCCGGAGCTTCGATCACCATGCGCTGCTGGGTGAGCACCCTTCGTGCGGTCTGGATCGCACTCACCTGCAGGAAGTATCGCGAGATGACGAGGTCCTCGACCGGGGGCGAGTTCGCGAAGGCATTGCCGATGCGTACCGCGATCTCGTCGGCCTGTTCGGCGACCATCGTCGGCGATCCGTTACGCAGGCTGTTGCGCATGGTCGTGCCGGTGGCGATGGCCGAGGCGAGCTCGGCGTTGACGCGATTGGTCACCTTGGAGGTGTGCGTCGCGGTCTCGAGGTCGGCGAGCGCCTCATCGAATTTTCTCAGCGCGGCGTCTGTGGCAGGGTCGGTGATGTTGCCCGACGATGAGGTCGACGCGATCGCGAGTTGCTCGGTCGCCGTGCCGAACTTGGCGATCGGGCGGATGATGATGACCTGTTCGGTCGCCGCGTCCAGCTGCGACATAGTGCGTAGCTCGTTGTTGATGCGGAGCACGGCGAACACGGTTGCCAGCAGTACCGGGAGTACCAGTACGATGCCGACCTTGCGAGTGACTGACCAGTTGGACAGGCTGAATTGCCAGGACCGCGGTGCAGCTTCCATCCGCTTCCGTTGCCTCCGCTTCACGAGTGGCCCCCGGATGGCGCGTGGCTGTTCGGTTTTGATTCAACCCGCTGAGAACCAACTAGAGGTCTTCTTTTTACCGCAGGGAACATACCGCGCAGAGTGAGCCACGGCAATCTGGGGCACTCAGTCTGATATTCGTCGGAATATGGCTATACAGAACATGATTCAAGCCTAATTTGGTTCCCAGGCGCGGGAAGTTCTGTGGAAGGTCACGAAAGGGACACGGGTGGGTCGCGGCGTGTCGCACGCTGACCTCTCAGTCGACTCTCAGTCGGTGCGGTCAAACTGGTGGTATGCGCATTCTGGTAGTCGACGACGATCGCGCCGTCCGTGAATCACTGCGGCGGTCGCTGACCTTCAACGGCTACACCGTCGACCTCGCGGTAGACGGCCTCGACGCGTTGGAGAAGGCGACCGTGCAGCGCCCCGACGCGCTCGTTCTCGACGTGATGATGCCGCGAATGGACGGGCTCGAAGTTTGCCGACGTCTGCGCAGTACCGGCGACGATCTTCCGATTCTGGTTTTGACGGCGCGGGATTCGGTTTCCGAGCGGGTTGCCGGACTCGATGCCGGCGCCGACGATTATTTGCCGAAGCCATTCGCGTTGGAGGAATTGCTCGCTCGACTGCGCGCGTTGTTGCGCAGGCGGACCATCGACCCGGACGAGTTGTCGGAGACGATGACCTTCGCCGACCTGTCGCTGGATCCGGTGACGCGGGAGGTGTCCCGTGGCGAGCGCGCGATCAGCCTGACCCGCACCGAATTCTCACTGCTGGAAATGCTGATGGCCAATCCGCGCCGGGTGCTGACCCGCAGCCGCATCCTCGAGGAGGTCTGGGGCTACGACTTCCCGACGTCCGGCAACGCTTTGGAGGTCTACATCGGATACCTGCGCCGCAAAACCGAGGCGGAGGGCGAATCACGGCTCATCCACACGGTGCGCGGCGTCGGCTACGTTCTGCGCGAAACACCTCCGTAGGCCGGTGACTGATGGTGCGAACAGTTCCCAAGCGACCAGCGGTCGCCGCGCTCGGTCAGCAGCGCGGGCCGGATTCGGCGGAGATGCGCCCGCCCATGCCGTTGACCAGATCGGTCTCGTTGCGCTGGCGGGTGACGCTGCTCGCGGCCTCGGTGGTGGCCATCGCGGTCGCGGTGACCTCGATCGCGGCCTACGCGATGGTGGCGCGGGCGCTGTACGCCGATGTGGACGCGCAACTGAAGGCCCGCGCGGCCACGATGATCAACAACAATTTCGAGAGCCTCGGTTTCCAGTCGATCGTGCTTGCCGGGCTGTACTCCAACGATGTCGGCGTCGCGCTCGTCTTTCCCGACCATAAGCCGTACATGCCGCCACAGCAGACCATTCCGCCCGTCGGCAGCGAGGAATTCGCGGTCGCGGACGGTGCGCTGCCCTTGTCGCTGCGCACAGTGAGCAATCAGCGGGTACTGGCCATGCCGACGCATTCCGGTGCGACACTGATTATTTCGCAGCGGTTGCAGCCGACTCGTGAGGTGCTCGACCGGCTCGCGTGGCTGCTGTTCGTGGTTGGCGGCTGCGGCGTCGTCCTTGCCGCGGGGGCGGGTACCGCGGTGGGCCGCACCGGCCTTCGCCCGATCGCGCGGTTGACCGCGGCGACCGAACGGGTGGCCCGCACCGACGACCTGACGCCGATTCCCGTCACCGGTGACGACGAACTCGCCCGGCTGACAGAAAGTTTCAACACCATGCTGCGGGCACTGACCGAATCGCGCGACCGGCAGCGCCGACTCGTCGCCGACGCCGGGCACGAATTGCGTACCCCGCTCACGTCGTTGCGCACCAATATGGAACTGCTGATCGCCTCCAGCCGCCCCGGCGCACCCGCGATTCCGGAGGAGGACATGGCCGGGCTGCGCACGGATGTGATGGGGCAGATCGAGGAACTGTCGACCTTGGTCGGCGACCTTGTCGATCTGGCGCGTGAGGACGCACCCGAAACCGTCTACGACCGTATCGATCTCGGCGAAGTTGCCGAGCGCGCGCTGGAAAGGGCGCGGCGGCGGCGCGGCTCGATCGAATTCGTCGCCGAGTTGCGGCCATGGTTCGTCTACGGCCACGAGGCGGGATTGGAGCGGGCGATTCTCAACGTGCTCGACAATGCCGCCAAATGGAGCCCGGCAGGAGGACAGGTGAATGTCACAATGCGCGAGGCGGGCCGTGGGCTGTTGGAACTGGCCGTCGACGACGCCGGTCCCGGTATTCCGGCCGACGAGCGCGAGTTGGTCTTCGAGCGGTTCTACCGGACAACGGTCTCGCGCTCGATGCCGGGCTCCGGGCTCGGCCTCGCCATCGTCAAACAGGTGGTGACCAAACATGGCGGCACCATCACGATCGATCCATCGCCGCGCGGTGGCGCCAAGATCCGTATCGTGTTACCCGGTGAAGGTGGTGGGCCCGGGACGGGCGCGCCCACCGAAGACGCCGTCGATAGCCGATAGATCGAAAAGATCTCGGGCAACTGATAGCAGGGTCTCAGTCCGCTCTAAGCCGTCGCCGCCAAGCTGGGGGCAGACGTGAGGAGAAACGAGAAACCATGACCGAGGATTCCAAGGACCGGCAGGGCGAGCCGACGGCCGCCGACCCGCATTCGACAGCGCAGATCCCGGCCGCGGGGCAGCAGGATTCGCCGTACGTGCCTCCGCAAGGATTCGGCGCGCAGCAGCAGCCGCACTACCCGGCAGCGCCCTACCAGGGCGTTCCTCACTACACCGGTCCCCATCAGACCCAGCCCATCCCCGGCTATGAGTCGGGTCAGGAGTACAACGCCTCGTCGTTCGATCCGCCGATCCCGCCGGGTGGTGTGCCCGGTGCGGCTTTCGGCGCTCAGCCGCCACAGGGACCGCCTCGGCGACCGGTGCGGACCGGGCTCGTCGCGGGTGCGGTCGCGCTGGCTCTGGTCAGTGGTGGCGTCGGCGGCGTGGTCGGCGCGTTGGCGACGCAGTCCGATTCCAGGCACTCCGCGGTCGAGAACGCGCTCGATTCCCCGAAGCCCAACGTCAACAACGTCTCCAACGCCCCTGCGGGCTCCACCCAGGCGGTGGCGCAGAAGGTGCTGCCGAGCGTCGTGATGATCAAGGTGGCGAGCAGCAGGGCCGAGGGTGAGGGCTCCGGTGTGCTGTTGTCCTCCGACGGCCTGATCCTGACCAACAATCACGTCGCCTCCGGTGGTGGAGCCAACGCCAAGATGGAGGTGGTCTTCGCCGACGGCAGCACCTCGTCCGCGACCCTGGTCGGCGCCGATCCGGTATCGGACCTGGCGGTCATCAAGGTCGCCGGCAAGACCGGGCTCACCCCGATCGAGTTGGGCGCCTCCTCGAACCTTCAGGTCGGTCAGCCGGTCATTGCCATCGGCTCCCCGCTCGGCCTGGCGGGCACGGTCACGACGGGCATCGTCTCCGCGCTGAATCGGCCGGTCTCCACTAACGGTGAGGGCACCAACGATCCGTCGGTGAACCCGGTGATCGACGCCGTGCAGACCGACGCGGCGATCAACCCCGGCAACTCCGGCGGCGCGCTCGTCGATGGCAGCGGAAAGCTGATCGGCATCAATACCGCCATCGCGAGCCTCGGCGCCGGGGAGCAGACCGGCCAGCAGAGTGGCTCGATCGGCCTCGGATTCGCCATTCCGGTCGATCAGGCCCGCCGGGTCGCCGACGAGCTGATCAAGACCGGCCACGCCACCTACGCGCAGCTCGGCATCAAGCTGCGGCCGCAGGACACCGCGGCACGGGTCCTGGAGTCCACCGCTGACGGCCCGGCAGCCAAGGCCGGAATCCCGGCCAACGCCGTCGTGACCAAGCTCGACGACCGGCCCATCGATTCGGGCAACGCACTCATCGCGGCGGTCCGCTCACATCAGCCAGGAGACAAGGTGAAGGTGACCTACACCGACGAACAGGGAAAGAACGCCAAGACGGTCGAGGTAACCCTCTCCGGCGCGCCCGCTGACGGTGGCCGATGATGCGCGTGCTGCCAGGGGCGTGGACGCCGAGGCTCGTCCTGGACACCGAGTTGCTCGTGATGGACGCCGAGCTTGCGGGCGCGGGCGTCCATCTTCTCGATGCGGACGCTACGGTTAGCACCATGGAAATCGATACTCCTGTGGCTGGGCGCGCACTTGTGGTGGTCGTCGACGATCGAACGGCGCACGGAGGTGTGGATTCGTTCGGTCCACTCGTTACCGAGCTGCTGACCGAGGCGGGTTTCCTCGTTGACGCTTCGGTCACCGTTCAGGCCGACGAGGTTGAGATCCGCAATGCGCTCAATACCGCGGTGATCGGCGGCGTCGATCTGGTCATCTCCGTCGGTGGTACCGGAATGTCGCCGCGTGATGTCACGCCGGAGTCGACTTCGCAGGTGCTCGACAGGGAACTGCCGGGCATCAGCGAGGCGCTGCGTTCCTCCGGCCGGGTGGCCGGCTCGCTGGATGCGGGTCTTTCGCGTGGTCTCGCCGGCATCTCGGGCAGCACCCTGGTGGTGAATCTGCCCGGTTCCCGGTCGGCGATCCGCGACGGTATGGCCACCCTCGGTCCACTTGCCAGCCGAGTGATCGGCGAGCTGTCCGGGTTGGCCGAGTAATTCCGGCCGAGGATTTTTCCGAAGACCCTCGCCCGGCCGTGCGCCGGGCGAGGGACTCCGCGCGCCTGAACAAAATTTTCGGTAACGCTCTCCCGGACACCACGCGCGACGAACGCGACCACGATTCCGAGGTGGATTCGCCCTCCGATGACTGGCTCCGCGACCAGGTTCCGCCGCATCACGGTTGAGACTCATCTACTGTCCAGCTACGTATAAAAGCTGACCATTTTCGTTATCTCCCTGTGATTGCTTGTGGCTGAGATCATTTCGGCGATTACTTACGGCCCTGGCCCGTACTTGACTAGACGACCTGTATGTAACTTTAGGTTTCGTTGAACCTTAAAGTTCGGCAATTTCCAGCTATCTATGCACGTCAAACTACCTGTGCATGTAACGGACTGTGATCTACCTCACATCGCGCATTGCTATTCTTTACGTTGCCATCTCCGTTACCGAACCTTTAGTGTTCGCCTGGAGCCACCCACATGCTGGATCTTCTAGGCCCGGAACGACATCCCCGTCGAACCCGGTGGAACCAGGCTCGGTTCCCTAGCCAGCCATAGCTTCGCGCCGAAATAACAGCCGGTTACAAATCGGCAACAAACGGAGATCAAACTGAGCTGGGCCTGAGAGGACCACCGTCCAGCCTCGATGGTCGAGGTTGACTGTTAGAACCTGATGAGGGGAAGTATGAGCGAGAACCGCACCAACGGTCTGCGCCGCGGTGTCCGCGTCGCGGGCGTAGGCGCTGCCGCTGTCGTGGCCATGGGCCTGTTTTCCACCGGCGCCGCCAATGCCGATACTTTTGTGCCGTTGCCGGATGGCCAGAAGGTCGGGCCGAACGCCACCGTTACTCGTACGGGTGAGCACGCCCTGATTTCGCCGTCGCTGGCCGCCAATGGCGCCGGCCGTGTTGTCTGGGTTTCCGGCAACGCCTCTGCCGACGTGTCCGTCACTCCGGAAGGAGAGGTCGGACCCTACAACGGCGCGGCCAACGCCCCGGGCACGAACAATTCCTCGACCCACGGCGTCTCGGCGCTCACCACCGGTTACATCATCGGTTGCCAGGTCAGCATCGCGAGCGACGCGATCTCCGCCGGTGTTTCCGGCGGCGTCAACCTCAGCGGCGGCAGCCTCGGTGGTTCGATCGGCCTCAACCTCGGACCCGGTGAGGTCAAGTTCGTTTCGATCGACTCGAAGGACATCCTCAAGCCGGGCGTCTACTCGGTCGAGTACCAGGATGCCGAAATCCAGATCCAGGGCTGCGCGGGCTACGCCCAGGCGCGTGCCTACACCGTGGTCGAGATCATCGGTGACCACTACTCGAAGACCACCCTCTACGGTGCGCCGTTCAGCATCGGCTGACGTCGGTCGAATCCAACGAACATTCTTCTCGCTGAAGCGAACTCAACCCCTGAGGGAAAAACATGATCAACCGTAAGAACGTGGCGCGGATGGCCGGTGTCGGTGCCGCCGCCACCATGGCCATTGGCCTGTTCTCCACCGGCGCAGCGAACGCCGATACCTTCGTACCACTGCCGGGTGGCGCGATGTCCAAGACGCTGTCCGACGGCACCGTCGTCTCCATCAGGCTGGTCGGCGAATCCGCGAACATCAACCCTTCGATGGGCTCTACGCCGTTGCACCGCAACGCATGGGTCTCCGGTAGCGCTCAGGTCGACGTTTCCGGCGATGGCAAGGGGTCGATCTTCCCGGGCTACACCGTCGGCTGCCAGGTGAACATCGCGGGCGGCGGCGCCTCCGGTGGTGTCGAAGGCGGCGCGGACTGGAGCGGTGACACTGTCAAGCCCAGCATCGGCGCCACCAGCGGTGGCAACCTGACACTCGGCCCCGGCCAGTCGAATTCGTTCTACATCCTCGACCTGGAACAGGCCGACGACTTCGGCAGCGAGGTGCACAAGAAGCGCAACAAGTTCTCGGGCGGCAGCGGCTCGGTCACCTGGGCCGATTCGACCATCGGCCTGAACGGCTGTGGTGGCTACGCTCAGGCGCGCGCGTTCATCAGCGTCGAGGTCGAGACCGACAACGTCATCTCCTGGGTGACGTTGTGGGGTCAGCCCTTCAGCCTCGGCTGAGTCTTTGCAGGCCAATGGCCTGTGGTACACGAAACGGGTCCGTTGCATTCGCAACGGGCCCGTTTCGTGCGCAGACCCCTTGTTGCCCAACATGATCGCAGATCGTATCGGGAGACGGACCGGTTGCGACGTGACTTGGGCGAATTCCATGAGAGAAGTGCGGGAAACAAATAACATTGGAACCCCAAGATCGTTCATCAAACGAGATGGTCTGCAGTTCCCATGGTGGGCAGTCCATTCCGCCATGTCGGCTGACCTGAAAGGGAGTTTTTCGGCCTCGGCAAACCCCGAGACCGACCGCTAGAACCTGATGAGGGGAAGTATGAGCAACAATCACCCCACCCTGTTGCGTCGCGGTGCCCGTTTCGCGGGCGCCGCTGCCACCGCAACTGTGGCTATGGGACTCTTGTCGAGCGGCGCTGCCAACGCCGATACTTTTGTGCCGTTGCCGGACGGCCACAAGATCGGACCGGGCGTGACCATCACGCACACAGCCGAGCACGCGCTCATTTCACCATCGTTGTCCGCCAACGGCGCAGGTCGCGTCGTCTGGGTATCGGGTAACGCGATTGCCGATATCTCGGTCACCCCGGAAGGGGAGGTTGGCCCCTACAACGGCGCCGCCAACGCTCCGGGCACCAATAACTCCTCGACGCACGGTGCTTCGGCGCTCACTACCGGATACATCGTCGGTTGCCAGGTCGCCATCTCCGACAACGCGATCTCCGCCGGTCTCTCGGGCGGTGTCAACCTCAGTGGAGGAAGCCTCGGCGGCTCGATCGGCCTGCAGTTGGGCCCGGGCGATGTGAAGTTTGTTTCGATCGATTCGAAGGACGTTCTGAAGGCGGGCGTTTATTCCGTCGAGTATCAGGATGCCGAAATCCAGATCCAGGGCTGTGCGGGCTATGCGCAAGCGCGTTCCTACACGGTCGTGGAGATCATCGGCGACCACTACTCGAAGGTCACCCTCTACGGTGCACCGTTCAGCATCGGCTGACGACTGTCGAATCCAACGAAAACTCTTCTCGCTGAAGCGAACTCAACCCTCGAGGGAAAAGAAATGACCAACCGTAAAAACATGGCGAAGGCGGCGGGTGTCGGTGCTGCCGCAACCATCGTCTTGGGCCTGTTGTCCACCGGAGCGGCGAAAGCCGATACCTTCATTCCACTGCCGGGAGGTGAGATCTCCAAGACGCTGTCCGACGGCACCGTCGTGACGATCCGCCTGGTCGGCGAATCTGCCAACATCAACCCATCCATGGGCTCTACGCCGGTGCATCGCAACGCGTGGGTCTCGGGTACTGCCGAGGTCGACGTCGACGGTGCCAACGCCGGCGCGATCTTCCCGGGCTACACCGTCGGCTGCCAGGTGAACATCGCAGGCGGTGGCATGAGCGGTGGCGTCGAAGGCGGTGCGGACTGGAGCGGTGACACCGTCAAGCCCACTCTCGGCGCCAACAGCGGTGGCAATCTATCGCTGGGGCCGGGCCAGTCGAAGTCGTTCTACGTGCTCGATCAGGAAGTGGCCGACGACTTCGGCAACGAGACACACAAGAAGCGCAACAAGTTCAAGAGCGGCAGCGGCTCGGTGAGCTGGGCCGATGAAACCATCGGGCTGAATGGCTGTGGTGGCTACGCACAGGCGCGGGCGTTCGTCAGCGTCGAGGTGGAAACCGACAACGTCATCACCTGGGTGACGTTGTGGGGCAGGCCTTTCAGCCTCGGCTGAGCGTAGGAATTACCAACCCCGTACACACGAACGGGCCCGTCGCCACCGCGACGGGCCCGCTTGCGTGCTCGCGTAGGTACCTTCGGTTCAGAACTCGTGCCGCCCGCCCGCGGCGTCCTTGCCCTCGGCGAGCAGGTCTCGAATCTCGCGCAGCACATCGGAATCGGTCAGATCCGTATCGGCGGAACCGAAACGCTTCTTCGCGTGCATGGCGGGCAGCACCAGCACGAAATAGAGGATTGCCGCGATTATCGCGAAATTGAGGGCGGCGGTAATGATCGGGCCGATTTCCACGAAGGTGGCCGGCTTGTCAGCTACCAGCTGGAAACCGAGCCCACGCATATCGGTGCCGCCGAATATGGCCAATATCGGATCGATGATGCCGTTGCTGAATGCGGTGACGATTGCGACGAACGCGGTACCGATAACCACGGCTACGGCCAGGTCGACGATATTTCCATGGAACAAGAAGTCCTTGAAACCCTTGAGCATTGCCGATGTCTCCTCTTCGGATGGGAGCTGTCCAGTCACGCTCGGCGGTTCAGGCTGCCGGTCCGAATGATGCTAGTTGACATCGCGGGCAAATGCGTGGCGAACATTCTCAATGAAAGACCACAGTGAGTGCGGTACGCAGCGATGCGGCCGCGACCGCGGTCGCATGCTCGGCATCCATCGCGACCATCACGATCCGTTCCGGGCTGCCGCGTCGATCGCCGGGCGCGGAGACCAGGACGACCGCGGCATCGGTCGCGAGAGTGCGCGCAGGGCGAGCGGTAGGGCAGGCCGTTTCGAGCGACTTGCACGCGGGCGAGGGCATGGTCTGTTCCTCGGCGCCGACGACATCGACCCGGTCGCCGGCCCGCAGGATTTCCGCGACCGCGGTGTCGGCCAGGCGGATGGGCACGATCCTGGCGTCCCTGCCGCCGGCGGCGACCGCGGCCAAGCGCGGGCCGAGGGTGCGCAGATCGGTGAAAACCTCACCGGTCCGCATAGCGGCGGTCAACGTCGCACCGACAAGACTGGACATGTCGGTGACGGCACCCGCGGGTAGTTCGCCCGATTCGCGGGCGGTCGCGCGCAGGTCGTCGGCCTCGATGAGATGGCCGGGTGGCAGGTCACGACCCGCGATCACGATCTGGGTGCGTTCGGAACCCGGATCACCACGGACGAACAGTGCGGCAGCGAGCGCGGTCAGTGCGGCCGCGAGCAATCGTCTTGCCAGTAGGCCATCGGCCCACGGTGGCCGATGCCACAGTGCGAAGCGCAGTGCGCCGCCGCGACCGAGATCGCCGAATGATCGAGTCACTGCCGGATCCTATGGCCACGATCACACCTGATCAGCCGCCGAAATGGCTAGCTGTGGACAGTTACCGGCTGGGGATAACTCAGCTGGCGGCGGCCGTGGTCTTCGCAGGGGAGCTGCTGGTGGACGAGCTCGAATCCGAGCTGGTCGAGCTGCTCGAGCCGCTATCCGACTTCGCGCTATCCGACTTGGCTCCGTCCGACTTCGCGGGCTCGCTCGCCGTCGTCGAGCCGCCGCGACTGTCGGTACGGTAGAAACCGCTGCCCTTGAACACAATTCCGACCGAGTTGAACAGCTTGCGCAGCTTCCCGGAGCACTCCGGGCAGACGCTCAGCGTGTCATCGCTAAATGACTGAACGATGTCGAAGCGGTTGTCACACTGGGTGCACGCGTACGAATAAGTTGGCACAGGATCCTCCGCAGGGTTCGTCAACCTGGCACTCTACAGTCGACACTGCCAACGCCGCTAATCGGTGTTTCATTCCGTGTGCTGATCTTCACCGAGCCGATGCAGGCCGCCGTGCGGTGTGAGCGCCCAGCCCATGCGCAGATCGTGCGGTTCTTCGGGCAGCAGGTCGACGAGCTCGTCGTCACGGACCACCGCGATAAGCCGCGCGCTCGGATCGGCGGCGGCCAGCGTCCTGTCGTAATGGCCCGCGCCCCGACCGAGACGGACGCCGCGGCGATCCACCGCGAGCGCGGGCACCAGGATCAGGCCCGCCCTATCGATCGCGGTCGTCGCCAGCACCTCGCCGGTCGGCTCGAGCAGCCCGTACCTCGCGGGCCGCAGCTGCTCGACACCGGTGTATTCGGCCCAGCTCAGCGGCCCAGGGGGACCGGTGATCGGCAACAGCACGCGGGACCCCGCGGCGCGTATGGCATCGAGCAATGCGGTCGAACCGGGTTCCCCGCGCACAGGAACGTAGGCGCAGACCCAGTCGGGAAGATCGAGCGCGGCAGCGGCCTCGGTCAGCGCACGCGCCTCCTCCAGCTGGTCAGCAGGCGCTATCGCGGCCCGTCTGGCGCTGATTTCGGTGCGCCACGCATGTTTGTCACGCTCACCGGGCATCTCCACAACGATGACCTTAAGCTCACCGGGACCCGAGACGGCCCCACGGCCGTTTCCGTGCTGTACGTGACAGGCGTTGGGACGCTGAGATGGATGGATAGGGTAGGCCTATGACAGCAGTGCCGGAAAACAAGACGGCCGAGCAGACCGCGAAGGCCGCGTTGGTGTCGTGCTTCCGAACGGCGGTGGTACCTGCGGCCGGGCTCGGGACGCGGTTCCTGCCTGCGACGAAGACGGTGCCCAAGGAATTGCTGCCGGTGGTGGACACCCCTGGCATCGAGTTGGTCGCGGCCGAGGCGGCCGACTCCGGCGCGGTTCGCCTGGTGATCGTGACCTCGCCGGGAAAGGACAGCGTTGTCGCGCACTTCGTCGAAGACCTGATGCTCGAGAACACCTTGGAAGAGCGCGGCAAGTTCCATCTGTTGGAGAAGGTGCGCAAAGCGCCGGGTCTGCTCGATGTCACCTCGGTCGTGCAGGAGGAACCGCTCGGCCTCGGCCACGCGGTCGCGCAGGCCGAGAGTGTTCTCGACGACGACGAGGACGCCATCGCCGTGTTGCTGCCGGACGATCTGGTGCTGCCGTGCGGTGTGCTCGATGTGATGAGCCGGGTGCGCCGCAAGCGCGGCGGCAGTGTGCTCTGTGCCATCGATGTTCCGAAAGACGAGGTCAGCGCCTATGGCGTCTTCGACGTCGCACCGGTGCCCGATGCGGTGAACCCGAATGTGCTGCGCGTCAACGGCATGGTGGAGAAGCCCGCGCTCGAAGACGCGCCCTCCACCTTCGCCGCAGCGGGCCGATACCTGTTGGACCGCGCCATTTTCGATGCGCTGCGCCGGATCACGCCGGGCGCGGGTGGTGAATTGCAACTCACCGACGCGATCGCGCTGCTGATCGCGGAGGGGCATCCGGTTCATGTGGTGGTCCACCGTGGGTCGCGCCACGATTTGGGCAACCCGGGCGGCTATCTTCGTGCTGCGGTCGATTTCGCTTTGGAACGAGAGGAATACGGCCCCGCTTTGCGGGAGTGGCTGCAGCATCGGCTGAGTTCGGATTGGGATCCGCAGCTGACAACGTACGACTAACGCGGGCGGGCGTCGGGTTTCGCCGATAGTGGACCGTCGGGTACGAATGATGGTTCACCGTCGTGCGCGCCGAACCCAGTTGCGCCGGCCCACAATCGCGTGGGCGTAGTGGCGGAATCCGGGTTGGGTGCGAAGAGATCAGGAAGGGCTGGATGCGCTCGGTTGAGGATCAGCAGATCAAGGTGACCGCGGCGGCGGTCGCGCCGCGGCCGGTCCGGGTCGCGATCTCCGAGGCGCAGGGCCTGCTGTGTGCCGAGGACGTCGTCACCGAGCGGCCGCTGCCCGGCTTCGATCAGGCCGCGATAGACGGATACGCGGTGCGCAGCGTCGATGTGGCCGCCGCCGGCTCCGACATCCGCAACGAAGACGGTGAATTGGTCGATCTCACCTTGCCGGTCGTCGGCGAGGTTGTCGCGGGCTCCAAGCAGCCGAGCAGGCTGCAGCCGCGCCAGACCGTGCGGGTCGATACCGGCGCGCCACTGCCGACATTGGCGGATGCCGTTCTGCCGCTGGACTTCACCGACGGCGGCCGGGCCAGGATCAAGGTGTACGAGCCGGTTCGCTCCGGTGACTACGTGCGGCGTATCGGTGACGATGTGCAGCCGGGCGATGTCGCGGTGCGCGCGGGAACCATCATCGGTGCCGCGCAGGTCGGGCTGCTCGCGGCCGTCGGCCAGGACAAGGTGCTTGTGCATCCGAGACCGCGGCTGTCGGTGATTTCGGTCGGCGGCGAGCTGATCGATATCGACCGCACGCCCGGTCCAGGGCAGGTCTACGACGTGAACTCCTACGCATTGGCCGCGGCCGCCCGTGACGCGGGCGCCGATGTGAATCGTGTCGGCATCGTGAGCGCGGATCCGCGGCGACTACGCGATGTAGTCGAGGGACAGCTGGTTCGTTCCGAGGTCGTTGTGATCGCGGGTGCCGTCGGCGGCTGGGCCTCCGAACAGGTCAGAGAGGCCCTCGAGGGGCTCGGTGAGCTGGAGATCGCGCGGGTGGCCATGCACCCCGGCTCGGTTCAGGGCTTCGGGCGGCTCGGGCGCGACGAGGTCCCTACATTTCTGCTGCCATCGAATCCCGTTGGCGCACTGGTGGTTTTCGAGGTGATGGTGCGTCCGTTGATCAGGATCGCGTTAGGGCGACGGCATCCGATGAGACGAATAATCCGAGCGAGGACGATCACACCGATCGCCTCGATGGCCGGACGCAAGGGCTATCTGCGTGCGCAACTAATGCGCGACGAGACCACCGGCGACTACCTCGTGCAGCCGCTCGGCGGTGGTGCGGGAGCCTCCTCGCATCTACTTGCCACGCTGGCCGAGGCCAACAGTCTGATCGTGATCGATCAGGACGACACCGAGATCCGCACCGGCGACGAAGTCCAGGTCGCCTTCCTCGCACAGCGCGGCTGAGGGCATGGAGGCGATGAACGTTTTCCGGGTCACACAGCATCCAGGGTGGCCCGCGCATCTGGGACCGGTGCGCGTCGCGGCCGGTCAGGTGACGCTGCGGCCGGTGCGGTTGCGCGATGCCGCGGCATGGAGCCGGATCCGACTGCACGATCGGGCACACCTGGAGCCGTGGGAGCCGACCGGGCGCGGGGCATGGGAGGCGCGCAACCACGCGTCGAACTGGCCGTCGCTGTGGTCGAGCCTGAAGGCCGAAGCCCGTCGTGGCGCGATGATTCCGTTGGTCATCGAGGTGGACGGCACTTTCAGCGGCCAGTTGACCATCGGCAATATCGTGCGCGGCGCACTGCGCTCGGCCTGGATCGGCTATTGGGTATCCAAGGATCTCAGCGGTCAGGGCGTCGCGACCGCCGCGCTCGCGCTCGGACTCGATCACTGCTTCGGGCCCGCCGGGCTGCATCGGGTCGAGGCGACGGTGCGCCCCGAAAACCTGGCAAGCCAAGCCGTCCTCCGCAATGTGGGGTTCCGCCAGGAAGGCCTGCTCGAGCGGTACCTCGACGTCGACGGAGCCTGGCGCGATCACCTGCTCGTCGGTATCACTGTCGAGGAGGTGGCCGGAACGGTCGTCGATCGACTGGTCCGGGACGGTCGCGCAACCCTGCCCTGACACCGCGAAAATTCGCAACTCTTGTGACAGGTGTGGCGGATGTGCACGGCGCGCCTTCCGTATCTCGCCGTGCGACGGAATTAACCTACGGACGTCGGTGGTGCGTCTTGCGTCATCGGCAGGGAGCCTGTTAAGCGTCCGGCGAATCCCGCCGAAACGCTTGGCGGCGACCGGACGTCCGTCCGTCCGATGCGTTTTTGCGGCGAGCGAACGCACCGCGATGGGGAGCGGAGCGCACCGGTCGAAGGCCGAACGGACAAGCAAGTCGGGGACGGAGGTGCTGAGGCGATATGCCGAATTCGATTCTGTGGATCGGCCTTGTCATTCTTTGGGTCTTCGTCCTTTTTCCGATACTTGCCGATCGGCATCCGAGAATCCGTGAGACGACCGACGCTGCGTTGGCGACCCGCGTATTGCATCGTGGCGATTCCAAGCGGCGCACGAAGAGTGGACCGGCCGCGGGGCACGACAGTGACCCTGATTATCGGCCGACCCGCGTGCAGAGAAAGCATCCCCATAGCGATGATGCGGAGGACCGGATGACAACACCGGCCGACGAGCCCGTCACGGAACAACTAGAACTTGCGGATGGGGAGCCACCCGACTCCCGGTCTGCTGCATCCGATTCCGATATCACCGGTGCCGAAATCGACGAGCTCGATGACGTCGAGGACGAACTCGGCGATGCGGAAACCGAATTCGACGATGCCGTCGACGGTGAACTCCATACCGAATCCGGCAGTATCGAGGTCGTTGCGGCCCGAAGCGCTGCGAACGCCGAAGCGGCGGCCGATGATGACATGGTGGCCGATGAGCGCACCGATCCGGCAGGGGCCAGGAACCCTCCGGCGCGGTCCACGGTGCCCGCACGGTACGTCGATATCGACGACGACCTCGAATCAGATTCGACCGACCCGGATTTCGTCCCGACCCGCCGCGGTCGCGGCGGCTACGATCCCGAGGCCGACGCGATCGCCCGCGCGACCCGCTACACCTTCCGTCAACGCGCCGGGCTCGGCCTGGTCCTGAGCGCCATCATGTTCGGAGCTGTCGGCGTCGCGATATCACCGCTGTTCTGGTGGGCCAGCGGCCTGACCGTAGTCGTGCTGGCGATCTACCTCGCGTACCTGCGCAAGCAGGTCCGCATGGAAGAGGAGATCCGCCGCCGCAGGGCCGCCCGCCTCGGCCGCGGCCACGAGCAGACCGAGGACCGGCCCCAGCACGCCGACAAGCAGACCCACCAGCAGGCCATGGACCGCGACACCGCCCGCGCCCTGCGCCGCCGATCCGCCCTGCTGGAAGCCGAGGACGAAGACCCCATGTTCGAACACCTGGAAACCTTCGACGCCGCCACCGCCCGCGCCGTACGCAACCGCACAGGCGACATGCGAAGGGCAGCCGGAGCGTAATCGCGTCCGCCCAGGTCACCCCACCGATTCGGAGACTGCGACCACCGCCTGATACAGTGTCACAGCGCGGTTCCACGGAGCCGCACGGGGCTATAGCGCAGTTGGTAGCGCGTCTCGTTCGCATCGAGAAGGTCAGGGGTTCGATTCCCCTTAGCTCCACCAAAACCCCAGCTTCGGCTGGGGTTTTTGGTTTCCGGGGTGCCTTCGCATCGGCCGATCTCCCAATCCGATGACATGCGACGGCAAGACCCCGAACTCACAAAGTCATCGTGGGAAGCACATACAGCAACAGTTGTCCCAGTTCCTCGCTGATATCTGGCGTTCGACATAGAAAACCCCGCCTGGTTACCCAGACGGGGCGATAATCTGCGAGCTGGGCTACACCGGGCGGTTGAACTCGCCGTCGTTCACGCCACCCGTGAATGCGTCCCACTGACCTGGAGTGAAGACCAAAGCAGGCCCGTCGGGATTCTTGGAGTCCCGCACGCCGACCAAGCCCCCGTCCAGGTGTGCAACCTCCACGCATTCCTTCTGGCCAGAAGACCGGCTGCTCTTGAACCATCGAGCGCCGGATAGGTCAACGTTCACGGTGCGTACACCCTTGCGATCCGGTGAGCGGCAACGGTTTTCCTCTGCGCGATCGCAGCCATGAAGGACATCTACATGGCCGAGGAAATCGACAGAGCCCGACTCGCTGTGAAAGCCTTCGAAATCGACTACGGCGCAAAGTATCCCAAAGCCGTCGCGAAAATCACCGGCGATCTCGACGTACTGCTCGAGTTCTTCGAATACCCGGCCGAGCACTGGATCCACCTACGCACCACCAACCCGATCGAGTCGACATTCGCTTTCGTGCGGCTCCGGATGAAGGTGACCAAAGGTCCGGGCTCGCGGGCGGCAGGAATCGCCATGGCCTACAAGCTGATCGAGGCCGCCCAGAGCCGGTGGCGCGCGGTGAACGCCCCGCGCCTGGTCGCGCTCGTCCGCAACGGCGCAGTCTTCCACAAGGGCAAGTTCGTCGAGCGACCGACCTGCCCGTCAACTGAGAAGGAGACCGCCTGAAAGGCGGCTCCGGCGCAGATTGCCGCTACTCGGTGTTGGAGCCGGTGATCCGGAGAGGAGCAGTCTGCGGTGTGCCATGGACGATGTCATGGAAAGCAGTCCGCAACAGTGCGGTGATTCGTTCCGGCGCAGCGTCGCGCAGGCCGTCCAGTCGGAGCAGGTGACGTCCGATGACCGCGCCGATGGTAAGTGCGCCGATGAGCCCGGCACGCAAGTCCGCGTCGTCAGCAGCCATGTGGTGCGCGGCTTGCTGTTGACGTGCCACCATCGCGGACCGGATTTCGCCGGTGGCGTCAGGATGGGTGAATATGGATCGGATCGCGGCCAGCGCATCGGTCGGCTCCTCGGTGAACTTGTGTTCGAGCGCGGCCAGCAACTGTTCGGCGGCTTGTTCGGGTGTGCCTGTGACCTGCTGCTCCCGCTCGAAGCCCGCGGCCTGCGCGAACAGGTTGTCCTTGGACCCGAAGTAGCGCATGACAAGACCCGGATCAATGGCGGCCTCGGCCGCGATCGCGCGGATGGTGGCCCTGTCGTAGCCGACCTCGGCGAACAACTTCTGTGCTGCCACCAGGATCCGGGATTGGGTGCGGTGGCGTTGCTCTGCGCGGCTGGTGTGACGGGAACTCATGCATTCAGTCTACGTTCGTTGACTGGAGTGCGATCGGAATGCTAGCTTCAGTCTACATTTGTTGACTGAATAGAAGGTGATTCGTCGTGTGGCACACGATTCTGCTGTCCGCTCTCGCTGGCCTAATGGGCGCGAATGCCGTCCCGCACTTTGTGAAAGGCATGGTCGGTGAACAGTTTCCGAATGTGTGGGGTAACGACTCATTGCGAAACGCCGTGGCGGGCACCCTCGGGCTCGCGCTCGCGGTCGCAATCGGCTATTGGGCCGATCTGTCTGCCTATGCAGTTGCCGGAATCACAAGCGTCTTCGTTGGGGCGCTGCTAATGGCCGTATTCCACGGTCTCGGCGGTGCCTATCGCCTCAACTCCGTGTTGGGACTGCCGAATCCGCCCCGCATCACGGCCTCGGGTGCAGGACAGTGATCTCGATGCTGTCGTCGGTCGGCGGTTGGTGAGACCGATCTGCACGAGTTTCCCGGCGACCCCATCCACAGGTCTTGACAATATCTCACAGAACACGCGCGCCCAGCGGCATGAGCGCGCGTTCTCACACGACCGCCCTCGCCAGGCCCGAGCCGCGAATGGCTGTCTGTCAGCATCGCTGCGTCGTGTCGCCGACGTCGTCGTCTTTACCGATCTGGTCGTTGTCCCCAGCCTCGACTTTCCAGAACTGGTTGGTGTTGCCCGCCAGGCACACATTTCGACCCTTCGGCGTTCCTTTGAGCTTCGCCCCCCTGCCGTTGCCAGCAATGCACGTCAGAGCGGGCCGGGCATCGAGCACGCACCCGAAACTCACAAAGCCGAAACCAAGTTCGGCCCTCCTATCTGCGAGTTCACTCGCATCGTGTGATCCAACCGCCGGATCAGCTTGTCGACGGTCGGGGGTGGATCCCTGAATAGACCTGGCTGCCGTTCATCCAGGTTTCCAGGACTGTGATGTCTTTGATCTGATCCGGTGGGCAGGCGCGGGGGTCTTGGTCGAGGATGACGAAGTCGGCGTATTTGCCGACTTCGAGGCTGCCGACTTCATGTTCGGAGGAGAGCTGCCACGCCGCTTCGGATGTCACGGCGCGGATTGCTGATTCCACCGATATGCGCTCTTCAGGTGCCAGCACGTAGTCGGGTTCTTTCCAGGTACGACGGGTGACGGCCATCTCGATCATGTGCAGTGGGCGGGGGTCGGTGACCATGAAGTCGGAGTGCAGCGTGAACCCGATTCCCGCTGCCTCTACGCTGCGGCACCGGTCGAGCAGCAGTGCCTTCTGTGCGCCGAAGACCGTGTCGCGCATCGCAATACCCCAGTAGTGGACATGCCCGATCAGGAAGCTGGCGGATACGCCCAGGTCTTTCATGCGGGTGATCTGTTCGTCGTGCAGGATCGAGCAGTGCTCGATCCGCACTCGCGCAGCGCCTGGCTCCACCCCGGCATCGCGTATCGCGTCGCAGGCATCCAGGATGTTGTCGATACCGGCGTCGCCATTGCCGTGGATCGCGAGCGACCAGCCCTTGCTCGCGCGGTCGACCGCCTCCGCGGCGAGCACCTTGGGCTCCATGTAGGCGATTCCGTAGTTGTCAGTATTGAGATACGGCTCGCGTTGCAGGCCGGTGAATCCCTGGTTGGAGCCGTCGGCGACGAGTTTGTAGCCCGCGATACGCACCAACGCGTCACCGTCGCCCGGCCGCACCCCCGCCGCGTCCCAGGTGTCGGTGCCGAGGGTGTAGAAGGGGTAGGCGCGGATACGGGTGTTGAGCTTGCCGGTGCCGGCCGCCTGCGTCAGGACGGTGAGGTCGTCGGGTGTGTGGCTCAAGGTGCCCAATCCCAGTTCACTTACCGTGGTCAACCCGACCTGCCGCCAACCTTCGAGTAGGTCGATCAGCGCGTCGACCGGGTTCAATCCGGCAGCGGCGTCGCATTTCCCCAGGACCTGGTTGTATGCGACACCGTTTTTCATTGTCCCGGTGAGTTTTCCGTCGGCATCGCGAACGAACTCGGCTCCCTCCGGATCCTCCACATCCTCCCCGATGCCTGCGGCGGCGAAGGCCGCGGAATTCGCGTAGGCAATGTGTCCGGAGGCGTTGAGGATGAACACCGGGTGCGTGGTCGATACCGCGTCGAGTTCGGCGAACGTCAGCGCTGCCAGGTCCGGCTGCACGGCCGGATCGAAATTGCGGGCGAGGATCCACTTGCCCTCGGGTGCTCGGCTTGCCATGTCTGTCAGATGATCGAGTACCTGTCGCACGGTGGCGAAGCGCGCCATGCCGACGTATTCCATCAGTGCCGCCACCATGCTGCCGGTCAATACGTGGGTGTGCGCATCGACGAAGCCCGGCAACATCGTTCGGCCGGCCAGATCGATCTCCGTGGCTCCCACCCCCACGATGTCGCGTACCGTCGCCTCCTCGCCGACCGCTACGATCCGATTGCCCTGAACCGCGATTGCCTCGGCAATCGAGAAGGCCCGGTCAACGGTCAATATCGTTCCGCCCGTGAACAAGTACAGCTGTTCGCCCTCGGGGATCCCTGAAGTGTCCATCGATGTCCCCTGCTCTGGTATCTCGACGACACCATCACCACACGCACCGCGATCGACCTGCGATGCCGGGTAACAGCTCGCCGCTGTGATGAACGTCGGTCGCGGCGAACAACATTCGACGCAACCGGGGTCGCACGGTCATTGTCCGCGAAGTGCTGCGTGGCCCGCAGGCGAACTCGAACTCTCGTGCCGCCTTGGCTGATTCGAACCTGTTCTGTACCGGCCAAATTCCGATGTTGACCGGTCCGTCAGACCTCTACGGCATAACACGACGCGCTGATCGCCGACTGCGAGCGGTGACTGCTCGCCGCCCCGACCGAGCTCTCCGCACCGCCACGTGCGACTCGTGCGCCATCACATGAAGAGTAGTGAGCCACCACGAGGCACTCCGCACAGAACGCGCGCCCAGCGGCATGTGAGTGCGTTGCACGACAACGGCCCCGCCTGGGTCGGAATGAGGCGGCATTATCGGACGGACGGTTGGTCGAGCGGACATCGCGAGGCTCGCACGGATGTCGGCGGCATCGGCCACTCGCGGTATCCGCTCCGTTCTACGAAGGAGCAGTATGTATCCGGGCGCACACGTCGACCGATTTCCCGACAAGGTTGCCATCGTCATGGCCGAGAGCGGTGCCACGCTGACCTATCGGCAACTGGAGGAGAACTCGATCCGGCTGGCCCGCGACCTCCACGATGCGGGGCTGCGCAGAGGCGATCATGTGGCGTTGCTGTCGGTGAACGACCCGAAGATATACGAGGTGTATTGGGCCGCACTACGTTCGGGGCTCTACATCACCGCAGTCAACTGGCATCTGACTCCCGCCGAGATCGGTTACATCGACGAGGACGGCTACCTGTTCCTCACCGACCGTAAGGCGTTCACGATCATCTCGGGCGGAGTCAATATCTATCCGCAGGAGATCGAGAACGCATTGGCCCTACATCCGAAGGTGTTCGATGTCGCGGTGATCGGCGTGCCCGACCAGGAGGTGGGCGAATCGGTGAAGGCGGTCGTGCAACCGGCGGCCGGGGTCGCGGCAGGGCCCGCACTCGCCGAGGAACTGCGCGAATTCCTCGAGGAGAGGATCGGCACCTACAAGGTGCCACGCACGGTCGACTTCTCCGACGATCCGCCCCGCACGCCGACCGGAAAGCTGGTCAAGGGCAAACTCCGCGCCCGGTATCTCTGACCGATGGGGCCGCCGCCGATGCCGAATCGACTGCGGCCCCTCCTCTTCGAATTTCTCGGTCGCCGGGCAGGCCCATCGAGAGTATGGCGACGCCAAGGAACTCGGCACCCGAGCCACGACACGACGGCCATCCGGCAGCACGGTGTGCGAAACGGTTTTCCCACAAGGGTTCACACCGGACCAGCAACAGACGGAAGCCGACGTGACCACGAAGTCGTCACGTCGAAGCAGCAGCCTACGGACCGAAGTCGGCCTCATGACATAAGCTGGCCCCGGCACCACGATATCCGTGCCTGGTTCTGTGCTCGACGGAGATACCCGCAGTTTCGATCTAGATCTCTCGGGTCGAACATCACGCTTTTCCGCTCACGATCCGCTGACAAGCGGTGTTGCGCCATCCGTGGCGATTGTGCTGTTCGGTTCGATAGCTGCCCTGGACGGACCACCTCGCACGAAGGATCGGTATGAAGAGCGGAAAACGCGCGTGGATCGCAGCACTCACGGGAACCCTCGTGGTCGTCGGCGCCGGGGTCGTAGCCACACCGACGGTCAGGGCCCAGCCGCCGCAGTTGCAGGTGGCGGGGGGTGACATTCTCCATGCCGAAGGTTCGGCGATGGCGATCACGATTCCCGGCCCGGCCGGGCCGATACCGGCACGATCCACCCGCCTCGTCTACACCAGCAACGACACCCACGGCGCGCCGAACACGGTGGTCGGCACCTATCTGGAGCCGACTCAGCCCTGGACCGGCCCGGGCCCGCGACCACTGGTGGCATACGCGGGCGGCGCACAGGGGCAGAGCGCCGAATGCTCGCAGTCGGCGATGCTGGCGCAGGTGATCCGGTACCAACCGCCTGCCGACGTGGTCTTCGAATACGACATCATCGCGATCTATCAACTCCTCGCGAGCGGGATGGCGGTGGTGATGACCGACTATCACGACTTCGGGGTCCCGGGAGTGCACGACTTCCTGAACCGCAGGACGCAGGCATACGCGGTGCTGGATTCCGCGCGGGCCGCGCTGCGGCTGCCCGGTTCGGGGCTCGGCCCGGACTCACCGGTCATCATCTACGGCTACTCCCAGGGCGGGATGGCCTCCGCTGCCGCCTCCGAACTGCAGGCCGAGTACGCACCCGAACTCGACGTGCGCGGGGTGTACGTGGGCGGGCCGGTGGCGGGGCCGCAGGATTTCATCGCGCGCAGCGACGGCAACCCCGGCGTCGCGCCTGCCATCGCGTGGGTGCTCAACGGAATCGCCGCCGACTACCCCGAGACACGCCTGGTACTCGATGCCGAGCTCAACGACACCGGTAAGGCGATCCTGTACAGCTCCGCCGGCACGTGCGGGGGCGGTCTCTCCGAGACTTTGGTCCAGCCCCAGGACACGTCGCGGTGGACGACCAGGGGACTGCCGCTGACGGCCGTGATCGACGGTTCCCCCGAGTTGAAGTGGGCATTCGACGAGCAGCGGCTCGGCAGGTCCGCTCCTGCGGCGCCGGTGCGCGTCTACTCGGCCAGGTACGACGAGAAGGCCACCTACCCCGCCGCGCGCGATCTGGCCGCGCGATGGTGTGGCGGCGGCGCGGCGGTACAACTGGATGCGGACAGCACGCTGCCCGCGATGTCGGGCTTCTTGGGCACCCACGATCTGGCCTTCTTCCCGTCGCTGACGAGTTCGCAGCCCTGGATGGTCGATCGCCTCGCTGGCGTGCCCGCTCCGGTGAACTGCGCGGCGCTGCCCTAGCCGCGCCGATCTCCATCGGTCCTCGGGACCACGCCAGTCGACCGCATCGCCCCACGAGCAACTCCGGTAACATCGGTGGCTGCGATGCGGTCAGGTGAGGATGCGGTCGCGGTACCAGCCGAAAATTGCTAGATCACCGTGGGCCCCGCTCGATACCGAACCGGACACCCAACTGATACACCGTCTCTCCACCCATATAGCCGACAATGAGTTCCTCGATCTGATCGGCGTCGAGCTGGCGTGCCCGGCCAGGTATGGGCCGGGCGGCGGCCGGTCGAGCGGGTGTGGCGGGGTCCGGCAGCTTCCTACGCAGGGCCTCCAGCGCTTCTACCTGGCGTTTCGTGTTGTAGTAACCTCCCCCAAGGTCCACCAAAACCCCAGCTTCGGCTGGGGTTTTTGGTTTCCGGAGTAGCTTCGCATCGACTGATCTCCCAACTGACTCCCAACTAATTCGAGCCGTGTCGTTCGAACATCACTCCTGGACTGCTCACCGCCCTGTCCAGGGCCTCAGCAATGCCCGGTGAACACGCTCACGCGCCATGTAGTGCCGCTGGGGCATGGCCGGGTCGACAGGCATCAGGACATCCGCTCGTCACCCGTGCCGACAGACCGGCATCATCGAGGATCGTCGCCACCGCGGCCCCGGAAGCTGTGCGCCGTCACGTCGTCAGGAATGCCCAGCGCGTCGCGAACCCGCTGCCATTCATGCCCGACGTTCTGAGGATCGCGCAGTGTCCACACGGTCGAAGGAAACACCAGATCGAGAACGGTTTCCTTAGTCGGTGGTGAAGCGAGTTTCCGCGCCGCCAGGTTCTTGCGTCGCTGTTTCAGGATCTCCACGACGAAGTCGGGGATTCACGCTCAATGCGTCCTTGCGGACCGCGTACCGGAACATCCCGGACAGCACGTCGCGGCCGGTCCGCATAGAGGAAGGCCCTTTTGCCTTGCAGCATCGCGCACAGCTCAGCAATTCTCGCGTGGCGGGAGGCCCTGCGTCTCACACGGACGGTTGCGGTATGTGGTGTCGACGAATTCGATAAATCGCTGGACGTCCTGAAAACTGGAGGCGATCCCGAAGGAGACGCGGAGAGCACCACCGGTGGGCAGGCCGAGTTCGGTGATATACGCATCGATCGAGAGGGCCGACCTTCTGAACAGGCGAAGCAAGGATGGCCGATCGATGTCGAAGGCGGCCTCCCCGGCGCCGGGATTACAGAAACAGCCCGTGCGCAACGAAAACCCTGCCGCCGAGGATTCTCGCGCCACCAGACGCTCGTCGACGATGGCCCCGAAGGGGTCGAGGATATTCAGCGCGACCGTCGCGCCGCGGTTGATCATATTGCGCGGCCCATAGATTCGGACCATGGATGCCCCGTTGTCGTGCTCGAGCGACAGGAGCCGATCCAGAAGCCATCCGGTCAGACAGCGGGTACGCCGATTGATCACATCGATGCCGACCCCGCGCAGCCAGTTGAGGCCATGTTCGATATCCGGTATGGCGAGGAAATTCACGGTGCCGTCCTCGAATTCGGCAGATCCCGCGGCCGGTGCGTGCCAACCTCCCTGAACGCTGGCGGCCTGGATGGTGCCGCCGGAGAACCAGGGCCGCCGCAGTCTGGACAGTGCGTCGCGGCGGGCGATCAGACAACCGACTCCGGTCGGATAGCCGAAAAGCTTGTACCAGCTCACGGGAACGAAATCGGCTCGGACGGCGGCGAGATCGAGCTCATGCGTCGGCAGATAGGCTGCGGCGTCCAGCAATACGTCGAAGCCGTGCTCGTGTGCGATATCGACCCAGTCGAGCGGATGTTGAACACCGGTGAAATTGCTCTGTGCCGGATAGGCGAACAAGCCACGGCTGCTTTCTCGTCCGTTCACCATGGCCATCGGTAGTGATTCCTGCACCGTGCGGCGCTCCAGCGCGGCGCGGACGGCAGACTCGGCCACTCGTAGTTCGGAACCCGCGATCGGGATGTATTCCGTTCGAGCCCGCCTGGAGCGGGCGAATTCTCGAATGCCATTGACCGAATTATGGTTGTCGGCTGTCAGGACGAAACGTGTCGCGCGGCCGAAGGGATAGGCCTCGCCTACCAATCGACAGGCCGCCGTGGCGTTCGCCGTGAAGATCACGGTGTAGTCCTGCGCTGGAGCGTTGAAATGGGCGAGCACGGCCGCCCGAGCAGTCTCGACCCCGGCCGTCGCCGCCCGTGAGGTCGGGTTGTCCGAATGCGGATTGCCATGGCAGCCCGCAGAGATCCACTCGTTGTGTGTCTGATGTTGGGTGGTTGCGGCCAGCCCCGCGCCGGTGTAGTCGAGATAGATGTCCCGATTGCGATCCAGATATGCGTACTCGGTGGCCCGGAGGTCATCGAGCACTGTTGTCGTGGTGTACTCCGGATAGTCGGCCAGAAATTCCTGTGCGCCGGCGGTGCGCGTGCCGTCTCCGCTCATAGCAGGTCCTTGTCCTATCGTGTGGGTCAGCGGTGGCTCGGTCAGTCCATCCGCATCAGGCGAGTCCTTGTCATCGTTGGTGGTTCTGCGACAACGTGGTCTCCCTTCCTGGGCCGCAAAATCATTCGTCGCTGCCAACCAGCCAGACAACGAGACCTCCGATTCCGCCAAGAGTCAAGCAGCACCCAATGCGGCAGCATCGTCCTACGCGCCTGTTCCGATGCCGCACTCCCGCAACGGAATCCGCATGAGTGTCGCCGACATTTACCCAGTCGTCGAGCGATTCCCTGAGATCACCGACGCGCTGGTCATCCCGCAAGGGGCCGCGCCGACCCCAGCACGATCGGCCGACCGGACCTACTCGCCCGGTGCGGCACCCATTGCGATCGACGAGTCCCCAACACCCACCGAGATCAAAACCTCGGATGGCGAACCCCCACCGAAGTTTTCGACGTCTGCGCCCTGTCGGTTCAGCGCACACGATCAGGTCGTTGTGGTTGTCGGCAGACGCTGGATGACTCCGGAGGTGGCGGCGAGCTACGAGTTCCCGCCTGGGTACTGACTGGTAGGTCAAATCGGTTGAGTCGCAAACAGGTTCATGCATGTGTCTCTCCCAAAAATGGGAGGACTCACCCCTTGACTAGTGATCTGGCACACATCACACTCTGATTACTCCAGCAATTCTGGAGGCTTGTCGGCCGACATGGTTAGTTCTAAGCGAATCGAGGGTTCGGGCTATGACGACGAGCATCGCGGCCGTATCGGCTGAAACCAAAGTGCCTGCTGCGGATTTCGACACGACGCATCTCAAGGAGAACTTGCGCTGGGGCCACTTGTTCTGGCCGGGCTCCGCGGCGTTGACCGAGGAGCAGATCGACGATCGAGTAGCCCGCTACCAGCGGTCGCTGGAGCGCTTCCGGGCCAGCGGCATGCAGGGCAACTACCTGCCCGACGATCTGGAAGTGGACTCGGCGTGGCATGCGCATCAGTGCGATCCGGTCGGGTACGCGGAGTTCTGCACCCACTATTTCGGCGGCATTCTTGCCCACACGGTAACGCTGTGTGTCTGCAAGTTGGTCGAACTCGACAAGAAGTGATCCGCAAGAATTGATCCGGGGGTGTAGCTCCCCTGCCGGAGAGCTACACCCCGCGGCAACCATCCGACCGTATGTGCGTCCGGTGGCGGCCGGACAGCTCGCTGGTCGCGTGGACCGACCGCACTGTTCATACAGCCATGAATTGCAATACGTCCGCCCAGCTTTCGAGGAACCAGCGATGAAGATTTCGATCGAGCAGCCAACGAGCCCGACCTCGGGCATGCGTCGCGCTCCGTTATCGGAACCGGTCGACGTTGTTGGTCACGCTCTCGGTATGACGGTGGAGAAGATCGTTCCGAAGGACAGTGGCACGATCCCGCCGTTACGCCGCGGCTCATCTCGCGTCACAGACCTTTCCGGCCGGTCATGATGACCACTTCCGGACACATCACGCGAGAAAACTGGGCAGAAGAATTCTTCGACGAAGGTTTCCGCGAAACATTCGCCATCCTAGGTAGATTCGATGACACCGAGAGCGACATCGAGGCGATTGTCAACTTGCTCCGATTACCCCTCGGAGCGCGAATACTCGATGTCCCTTGCGGATTCGGCCGTCACGCCGGACCGCTCAGTCGGCGCGGCTATCGCATAGTCGGTATAGATAACTCGCCGAAACAACTCGACGACGCCCGCCGTCGATATCCTGACTGCACCTTCGTCCTGACAGATATGCGAACGCCACCCGCAGGTCCATACGACGCAATTCTGAACCTGTGGACCAGCTTCGGCTTCTTCGACACCCGCGAGGAAGACCTTGCCGCCCTCGCGGCCTGGGCCGACGTTCTCGTGCCAGGAGGCAAGCTCATCATGGAAATCGACACTCTCGAATATTTCGAGCATCGTGTACGCAACGGTAGCGAATTGATCAGTACGCAGCTGGTTCAACGGTCCGATCTAGTTGGTCACGCTCGATATGATTGGACCACACAGGAATTCAACGTCCACTGGACGCGCCCTGGATGGTCTCGACAGGGTCGGCTGCACATGTATTCCCGCCCACAACTCGAGACAGCAATCTACGAAGCCGGATTCGGCCACGTGGCATTCGCGGGCGACTTTCATGGCCGTCCGGTGGACCCGGACAGCAGAACCGTCATTGTCGCAACCAAGTAGTGCGGCACCTTCACGACGCCGACCGACCCGGTCGAGGGCAGTGGGTCTGAAAAGTCGCAGTTTCTAAGCGTTTCACTGCCGTGCATTGCGATCCGGCATCCGAGCGATGGATCGCACCGCTGATCGGATGGCCGTCAGGGGCCCGCAGTGCCACTGCTTGCCGGATCGCTGATTCCACGAAGCCGGCGTATTTGCTGGTCGAGCATTTCCGCCCGGATACGCGCGGCGTAGGCCCGATGACGCACGCGGAATAGCCCGGCAGATAGGTTTTACCGCGAACCGAGCCCGATACTCGGCGATGAATCCACAGATCACCTCTATCGCGGGTCGTTCGCCCATGCAAAGAAAGACGTTGCTGCTGAGCGGATTTCGATCGTCCGTTCCAGCTCGGCGATCTTTCGCTTCCGCGCGGCTCAGTGCCTGCGAACCGCCGCACGAAGGATATGTCCCTGTCCTGGCAAGCTCCAGCCACCGTGATGTAACCCCATGCGTCTCACCGGGATCAAACTATTCAGATACTGAGCGTCCACTGCTGGTGGGTGCGGTGGGCACCTGCTGACGATGCCCACCAGCCTGGCTGATCGCTTACTTCTTCTCCACGGTCCTGGCGAGCAGGCCGAGCGAGGCCCGCAGCACGGATTCAGGAAGAATCGGGAAGATTCCCATGTCGCGGTAGGTCGCTGGGATCTGACTCCAGTCGTAGTACGACGTCACCGAGGTGCCGATCTCGCTGGGTTCCACGCGGTAGCCATAGCGGTGTTCGATCATCGGCACCTGGCCCTCCCGGGAGACTGTCCACGCGATATGGGCGTCCTTTTCGAATGCGGTGATGGTCACCGTGACGTCGTACTTTCCCATCTCGGGAAAGTCATTGAGAGATTCACGATCCATCTGCACGACGAATTCATCTCCGACGGCAGTGATGGCTTCGCCTTCTGCGGATTGCAGCATGCCCGTGCTGTCGATCGACACATGCCCTTGGGGTGAGCACAGCAGGGCGAAGATCTCGGCCGGCTGTGCCGCGATCTCCCGTCGGACCTCGAACCGTTCTTCACTCATGGGATTCATCCTCGCACGATCGTCGCGCGGACGCTGATGTATGACGGTTCGGTGATCGCCCTCAGTGAGGAGTCAGGGATGCCTGGGCGTCCCGCCTAGCCCGAATAGACTTTGGTACAACGCAGTTCGCTGAACTTCACCGACTTCAGCTCCGTCGTTCGGATATCATCCCCGCATATTGGTTGATAACCCGCTGTGGCATGGTGCGGAGAGCTTGGGGACCAATGTCGCAGCCGCGCAGGGGCATTCCACTGCCGAGCTTCTGGAGAGACTCGTTCATACGCCATCATCGCGGGGCCGGACTTCGTTATCGACGGCGGCACTATCAAGACTGCCCGACATCGGAACGAGCCGACCGAGGTGGTTCGCGGGATCATCGAAAGGCGGCGGCCGTGTAGTCCGTATTCGGCTGCCGGAGAGTGGCTTCCACCGAACCGTGCAGGCAGCTTGCGATGCGCGCCCCCGGAATTCGGGTCCTCGGGTCGGCGCAATGTCGTGTATTCCGTTGCCGGCACCAGGCTGTCGCGGACCTCCACTGAATCTGCGGCAGCCACTTCGGGCAGGTCAGCCCTTGCCGTTTCTGAGTTCACGTTTCAGGATCTCGCCGCTGCCTGCCTTGGGGAGATCACCGACGAACTCGACGATCCTCGGGCGCTTATAACGGGCAAGCCGACCCTCGAGCCAGCCGAGCAGTTCCGTCTCGTCGAGCTCCTGACCGCGGCGCAGCACCACGACCGCTTTCACGGTCTCACCCCAGTGCGGGTGGGGTACGCCGACGACGGCAGCCTCGAGCACCGCAGGGTGCGCGCCGATCGCGTTCTCGACCTCGACCGAGTAGACGTTCTCTCCGCCCAAGATGATCATGTCCTTGAGTCGGTCGTGGACGTAGAGGAATCCGTCGTTGTCGATCATCCCGATGTCGCCGGTGCGGAACCAGCCGTCGGCGGATATCGCGGCCGCGGTCTCCGCGGGTTTGTTCCAATATCCTGTGGTCAGTTGCGGCGTCCGCAGCCAGATCTCGCCGTCCTCACCGGCGCCGAGGTCGCGACCGGTGGAAACATCGACGATCCGGCACTCGCAGTTGGGCAGGATGCGGCCGACGCTACCCGGATGCTGGTCGACCTCCCCCCGGCGGAGGATCGGCGCGGCCACCACCCCGGCACAGGTTTCGGTCAAGCCGTAACCCTGCGAAAAGCCGGTCTGCGGCAGCATCTCCATCGCTTCCTCGATCAGCGAGCTGCCCGAGGGCGCGGAGCCGTAGATGATCACCTCGAGACTGGACAGGTCGAAGGCCTCGGCGGCATTCTCGGCAACCATGCTGGCCAGCAGGGTCGGCACCACGCTGGTGTGGGTGACACCTCGGTCCTCGACGGCGCCGGCGATCTCGGCGACCGAGGTGCCCGACGGGATGACCACCTCGCCGCCCAGGTGCACGCAGCACATCATCGAGCTCATCCCGCTCATACGAAACAGCGGCAGGCAGGTCATGTACCTCATCTCCGGGTGCAGCGCCCAGGCTGCCGCCGCCTGCTGGGCCATCTCCCGCAGATTTCGCTCGACCAGCTGAATGCCCTTGGGCTCGCCGGTGGTGCCGGTCGTGTAGGCCAGCAGCACGAGGGACTCGTCGGTTTGATCGATATCCGGCGCGTAGCCGGAATCCCCTGCGGCATACCAGTGCTCGAAGTCGGAGCCTTCGGGTCCGTCCAGCAGGACCACCGGGCACCGTGGATCCAACCCCGACGCCAACTCCCGCTCGGCGAAGAGCAGGTATGGGTTGCAGTCCTCCAGAACAGCCCGGAGCTCGTCCGCCGTCAGACGCCAGTTCAGACCGACCAGCGCAATGCCGGTCCAGGAGGCGGCGTAGACGAGCTGGACGTAGGCCAAGTCGTTGTGCGCAAGCACCGCCATCCGGTCTCCCCGGCGTAGACCGGCAGCACGCAGCCGGTCCGCGATTCGCGCCACATCCCCGGCGAACTCCGCATAGGTCTGCGACCCCGCGGGCGCGCTGATCGCGCGGCATCCAGCGCGGTCCCGGGCGTGCCCGACCAACAGGCGGGCCAGTGTCGGAGGGTGAGGGATGGTCATCGGCGTCTCCCTAGATCCTGGCCGCGATCGCAGCCATCTGCCCGGCGTACCGGATAATCGGTATCCCATGCGTGCCGGATCACGTGGCCAGCGGTTCGATCTCGTCGACGACGAACTGCCGCACCCAGAGAAGAATCGCGGATCACCTGCTCGGTTCGCGCGGCCCGCATGTGCCCGATCGTAACGTTGCTCGAGATTCCATGTGGCGCAAAGGTATCGGCCAACCGATGGCAAGGGTGCTCCGATGATCGTCACCGGAGCAACCATCACGACCGGCCTCCTGATTCCGGTCGGCCCGGCGCCGTTTCCCGCTGGTATGCGTCGTTCAACCGAGGCGCGCGATGCGCACGGCCGAGCGGGGATCCCGACGATGCCTGCGGCCACTCGATCGGGATCCAACCGGCGCGCAGATGGGGTTCGATCTCCTCACGGGACAGCGGCGGAGCGATAAGCAGGCCCTGCGCCCGGTGACAGCCGAGCCCGGACAGGGTACGGGCCACCACCGCGGTCTCCACTCAACGAATTTTGGCATCACTTCAAGCCGTCTCGGCTGTCTTGTGCCAGACGAATGTGGGCGTGGTGTCAGAGAATCTGCGGTCGCGGCCAGACACCGCAGCGCTCGACGGCGTCGGTGAAGAATGCGGTGAAGTCGTCGGCGTGCCTGGTCCATTTCTCCGCGCGCGCGGTCAGCGTCGATCGGAACACGTAGACGCCCGGCTCCCGGTCGCCGCTGAGGCTGAGTGCGAAATCGTGCTCATAGGTGTCGTGGTTGTAGGTGGTGTCGGCGTGGACCACAGCTTGGGCGAACATGAAGAATCCCTGGTCGTCGACGTCGGGACCGTAGAGATCCCGGAAGTCCACGACGTCTGGGTCGAAGTCCACGATGTCGGGTCTGAACCCGAAGATGTAGAAGAGCTCGTCCTGCTTCTCGTCGCTGCGCGACAGTCCTGCGTGCTTCCAGAGGAACTCCGCATAGCCGACGTCGGCGGACAGCCCGGGGTAGGCGTCGAAGAACGCCATCAGCCGGGGTTCCAGGGCCGGGTTGGGTGTTACCGGGTGGCGGGGTCCCGCCCCCACCCGGACACCGGGCAGCGCGCTGAACGTGGCGACGAGCGAGTCGATGGTTATGCAGGCTCCTACAAGACAGGTTCTGTCCTTGTAGCAAGCACACAGAACTTTGCGCCGCAACCTACCATCGGCGCCGACTGCCGCACGAGGATCACTCGTGCGATGATCGCCAGCAGTGCCGCTGCCGATGCGGCGACGGCCATCGGCCGACCGCCGCCCCCGACCAGCGGCGCGATCGCGACGCCTGCCACCGCGATCGCGGAGCCCAGTGCGTATTTGAACAAGCCGAGAATTGCCGAGGCGCTGCCCGCCGCCCCGGCATAGCCGTCCAGTGCCAGCGCGGTCGAGTTCGGCATGGTGAACCCGAGGCAGCTCACCATGAAGAACAGCGGGGGGACCAGCGCGGGCAGACCGGCATTACCGACGGTCACCGCGCTGAGTACGCCGAGCGCGCCGACCACGGCGCCGACCGAGGCGATAGCCAGTAGCACGTGTGCGTCGAACCGGCCGACCAGCTTCGCGTTGATGTTGCTGGCAACCAGGAAGCCCGCACCGTTGACCGCGAAGAAGATGCCGAACAGTTGTGGCGAGACGTGGTAAACGTGCTGAAATACGAAGGGGGAGGCCGAAATATAGGCGAACAGCGCGGCGAACGAGAAGCCGCCTGTCAGTGCGTAACCGACGAACACCCGGTCGGCGGCTAGCTGTCGCAGTGTTGTCGCGGCGGCCCCGAATCCGCCGGACCGACGTCGATGCGCAGGCAGGGTCTCTGGCACCCACCGGATGGCGCAGCACGTGAAAAGGACGCCGAGACCGGCAAGTACCAGGAACAGTCCGCGCCAGTCCAGGACTCGCAGCAGCTGTGCGCCAGCTATCGGCGCCACGATGGGGGCCATCCCGCCGACGGCGCTGAGGATCGAATATGCCCGGGCGGCATCGCGGCCGGTAGTGCGGTCGCGGACGATCGCGAAGGAGATCACCACTCCGGTCCCGCCGGCAAATCCCTGTAGCAGCCGCAAGACGTCCAGGGTGTACACATCGACGGCCGCCGCGCAGAGCGCCGAGGTGACGGCGAATGCCGCCATACCGGCAATCATCGGCCGACGCCGCCCCCAGCTGTCGCTGATCGGGCCGACGACGAGTTGACCGGCGGCCAGTCCGAGCAAGCCCGCGATGAGCGAATATTGAATACCGGATTGGGTGGTGTGCAGATCATTCGCGGCTTGCGGAAGTGCAGGCAGGTAGACGTCGGTAATGATCGGACCGAATGCCGACAACGCCCCGAGGAGGACGATCAGCCACATCGGAAGTCCTTTCGATATGCGACCTCGAACGCCACACCTCGGTTATGTCGAAGCCACTTCAACCGCTGATCACTTCCTGCCGATTCCACACTGCCATCGGATATTACAGCTAACCCATGGTGTTCGTAATAACGTAATTATTCTTGATCGTCGATAATCAAAAATTAACGATCTGTACCGAAACGTAGTGGTAATCAACCCGCAGGCTCGGTGCGGAATCTTCGTGTCGCCCAAGTGGACGTTTCGAAGGCAATCGTGTATGAAGATGAACACCGGTTGATTTCGGGCTACCGCACTCGAATGGCCGTACTGTTTGCGAGCCGGAGTGGAGGGCATTTCGCTCAACGTCGCTGTTCTCACGCTTATCGGATACATTTACGCCGCGATGCTGCGGATTGACATCAGGGTCGGCATTTGCTCATACCTGAGTAACGGCGCAAGAGATAGAAGTACGCCAATGTATTTGCTCGATAGATATTCGGTCGGTCCGCAACGGCGGCGCCGCAGGACTGCTTCCGGATATGAACCATCGGCCGCGCAACATGCGGCGCGGTTCGTCGATCCGGTCACCCGAATGCTGTTGGTCAACAAAGGGCTGACCACGCCCGCGTTGGCGAACTCCCTGGATACCACGCTGCGCGTGCGAGTGATCCGCCAGGACATCTTGCCCGCCGAGCGGATACCCGAGGCGGTGCGGCGATCGCTGCGGATTCCGCCGGGGACCGAGGCCATGGTCCGGCGGTCGTGCCTGCTCGATTCGGAGTCGGTCCCGGTATCGGTGAATCTTGTCATCAGTACGGTCCAAGCGGCGGCGGCGGCCGGACTCGACGATGTGACCACGCCAATCGGTTACAGCCTTGCGGCCCATCAAATTTCGCAGCGCAGGGAGATTCTCCGGGTCGGCCTCGCGCGGTGGCCGGATGGTCGGGCCGGTGCGGCCCGCGCCTACCTCATTCGGGTGACCGGGCAGCCGTTGTGCTACATCCGGGAGTGCTTCAACCCCGATCTGGTGTCGCCGGAGCTCAGCGACGAGCGCCACGATGACGACCCGGATCTGTCGTGGGGCGACGAGCCGTCGGTGCGATCGCATGCGGTCGGGCCGGGGTCCGCGACGCTGGCGTGGCCGAAACACCGCGCGCTGCAGCAACCCGAGTGGCCCGATCCGGCTTCGGCTCGCGACTATTTCGATCAGCTGCGCGGTTTGCCGCCACTGGTCAGTGCGGACGAGTGCGAAGCTCTCACCTCCGAGCTGGCGCTGGCGGGCACAGGAGCGGCGTTTGTACTACATCTCGGCGATTGCGTGGAAACCTTCGCCGACTGCCGGACCGAGGCACTGTCGGCCCGCCAGGCCCTGGCCGCCGCTGCCGCCGCCGTGCTGAGCTACGGCACCGGCCGCCGGGTGGTGACCATCGGCCGGATCGCGGGCCAATATGCGAAGCCGCGCTCGCAGCCGGTGGAGTCCGAGACCGGACTGCCGACCTATCGCGGCGATATCGTGAACTCCGCCGATCCCGATCCGGCCGCACGCATACCGGATCCACAGCGCATGCTGTCGGGATATTTCCACGCCGCCGCGACGATGAACTACCTTCGCGCCCATCCCGTTCCACCGGCCGGACCGGCGGTGGCGCTGCTGCGGCGTGCGGCGGACGCAGGCACCGATCTATCGGCGGCCGCGCTGCTCGGCAATGTCGCCGATATATTCGAGGCGGCCGCATCGGCGCCGGTCGACTGCCGCCAAGTGCACAGCCTCGTGCCGAGGCTGTGGGTGTCGCATGAGGCCTTGCTGCTGCCGTATGAACACGCGTTGACCCGATATGGTCACGAGGGTCAGTGGTGGGACACCTCGGCACATCTGTTGTGGATCGGCGACCGCACGCGCGACCAGCGACACCCGCATATCCAACTCGCGGAGAGGATCGGCAATCCCGTAGCCGTCAAGATCGGGCCAACGGCCGAGCCGGAAGAAGTGGCCGCACTGTGCCGTCGCATCAACCCCGACAAAACCCCCGGCAGGCTGACGTTGATCGTGCGTATGGGCGCACATCGCGCCGCACCGGTTCTGCCACCGCTCATGGCGGCCGCCGCGGCCACCGGGATTCCGGTCGGCTGGGTCTGTGACCCGATGCACGGCAATACCCACACCGCCACCGACGGTCATAAGACGCGCTCGCTGGACGATATCGCCGAGGAGATCCGCGCCTTCTTCGAGGCGTGCAGGCACACGGGCACCATCCCCGGCGGTCTGCATCTGGAGACCGCACCCGAGGACGTGACCGAATGTGTCGGCGGCTGGGGACATCTCGGCGAGGACGACCTGTCGAGGAACTACCGAACACGATGCGATCCGCGCCTCAACGCGGTGCAGACCCTGCAATGCGTCACCCTTGCCGTGCGGGAACTTCAATCCTTTCCCGATCCCTTGTCGTGAAGACAAGGTGCTGCACGGGATCGGGCCAGACCATTAGAACCGTTCGCCGATCACCGAAGTCGAAGGGATGCTCTCATTTGTCCGACCTCGAGATTGGACCGCTGTCTGCTGCGCGATGTCGATGAAGGCATCCATCAGCGGCGAGCTGTCGCCCTTGCGGCGGATCGCGGTCATGCAGCACGGGGGCAAACCGTCGATCGGCACCATACGGACGCCCTCGACCCGAATGGCCTCCAGGTCATCGGTGTACGTCTCGAACGCGCGGCCGTGGCGTAGCAAGCCGTCCATCAGCCCTACGAGGCTCCAATTAGCATCCAATTCGCGGCGTCGGATGGGTCGGCCGTTCGGTGTAGTCGGGATGCTCCACGAGTCGATGTACCAGTCGGGAACGGATTTGGGTGGCCGGGTCAGCTCGTGGTCGGCCAACTCTTCCACCTGAATTGACTCTCGGCCGGCCCATGGGTGATCCGGCCCCACCACGACGCCTCGCTGACTCGATGCCAGCGTCGCGCTGAATTCGAGATCCGGTTCGAGCCCGGCGAAACGTTGTGGGTTATCGGGCAGCCACTTGACCTGGATGTCAGCCGTGCCGTCGCGGACCGGCGCGGCGAAGTTGATCGTCTCGTCCACTACGATTGTGGACACCGTGGCCTCGGGGTATGCGCGCTCGAAGGCTGACGCATAGGCGTGAATCCTCGCCACACCGTAGCCCTTGTTGTATGCGATTCGTAGCGTCTGTTCGGAGCGTGCGGCCCTGCCTTTCGCGTTTTCGATGGCCGCTGTCAGTTGCCAATATGCGGGCCGCAGTTCGGCGAGTAGCGCTTTGCCTTGGGGTGTCAGCTCCACTTTGCGGCTGGTGCGGAGGAATAGCGGCTCTCCGATCAGCTGTTCGATATCGCGGACCAACTGGCTCACCCGGGCCGAGGTGAGATGCAGGCGGGTTGCGGTCCGGCCGAAGTGCAGTTCCTCGGCCAGCACCAGAAAGCCCTCGACCTGCCCGAATGTCAAGTGCTGCATAGGATCGGGCCAGACCATCTAGTACCGTCCGCCGATCACCAGGACGGGATTCGTCGGCAATGCGGACACTCCAGCCACCCGGGCCGACTGTGAGTCTCTACCGTTCATGGAGCACTCCTCATCACGCAAGTGCTCGAATATTAGCGTCATCGCTTGGTTTTCGGCATGTGGAGATCGGAGACCAGAGGGCTACGACTGCCAGTTTTGCCGGACGAGGTCGACTGCGCCGCTCGGCCCAGAATTCAGCGATGCGACACGGCTGTCGGGGGGCAGGCGATCTCGTCGATCGCCTGCGCGGGCCGATGAGTCGAACCCTCCAGGTATGTCGCTATTTGTTGATCTCGTAGCGCAGAAGTACCACGCCGCTTTCGAACAAGGTGGCCTCGAGCGGCTTCAGGTCTTGCCGATCTTCGAAAATGCGCCTGCCTGCGCCGCGTGAGGTCGGGCAGACCAGCATCCGGACTTCATCGACGATGCCCGCGGCCAGCAGGAAGCGCATGAGTTTCAAGCTCCCCCAAAGCCAGATGTCCTTGCCGGTCTGCTGCTTCAGCTCCCGGATGGTGGCGACCGGGTCGCGCGTCACGGTCGCGGCGGGAAAGTCGCCCCAGGGGGCGTCATCCAGCGTCGAGGAGGCGACGAACTTGGTGAGGTTGTTGAGCTTTTCGCCGTACTCGCCCTGTTCCTCGGCGTGCGGCCAATAGTCTTTGGACTGGGCGTATGTGTTCGCGCCGAGAATCATCGTGTCGACCGAGTCGATGAACCCCATCACGCTCGCCTTGAACGCCTTGTTGGACTTGTCGGAAAAGGGCTCCCCTGACACGAAGCTGAGCCCGCCGTCCTCCTCCGCGGCGATGTTGTCGACGGTAACCCACTGCTGGACTATGAGCTTTCGCATGGCCGTGCTCCTCCTTCGTCGCGCGGCCCGTACGGCCGCTCTGTCCCTGGGACGGAGTCGGCGCTACATTCTCGACATCCGGCCGACGGCACAGAACATTCGCTACTGCCGCATACCGGGCGAGCTGTACTCGGTGGGCTCCGATGTACAACTCCCAACAGTGAGCGCTACAGACGAAGGCGCGCCTACGGCCAGTCGAATTCGCCATCGTGCACGCCAGCGGTGAACGCGTCCCACTCGCCGGGCGTGCAGACAAGCGCAGGACGGGTCGGGTTGGTCAGTTCGAATCATCCAGGCGAACACGCACCGCGACCCGCCCGCGCTCGTCACGATCTGCGAACGCGTGACCATGCCGGTCGCCGCCCTCGAGGTGCAGTGTGATCGGGCCGCCTTCATCGGTGAAGTTGCGCCACCAACTCTTTCGATCCGGGAGTGCGACTCCGATGACGATCGAATCGCCGGAACGGCGATAGTTCACGGGCGTGCTGAAGGTTTTGCCGGAACGGCGGCCCACATAGCTGATCTCGACGAAGCTTTTGCGCATGAGAGACCCCACCACGGGTGCATTCGTCAAGGTCCGTGTCACCGAGTTGAAGCCGTTCACCAAAGATTTCGTATTCACCTGTATGCCTCCTGGTACAGCGTTGATAGCGGTCGAGCCCACTTTACTGACCATCCATGACACCGGCACTCGGCGGCCGCTGTATCAATCCGGGACCGCATCGGCCGGATTCGGCTGTGCCCCAGCGCTGTTCAGCGGCATTCCGGGCCTGGCTGTCCGCTGCCAGTCGATCGTCCTCGAGTCGCACGCCTAGCGGTTAGTACAGCGTCGAGAGCAGTTCGAGGTAGCGCGCCTCGACGTCGGCCGCGTATTTGGCGACATGGACAGTTGTCGTGCTCAGAACCATCTGTTCCTTGTTCAAGACCAGCGTCGAGATTTCGCTGGCGACCTCGGACACCGCCTGGGCGTAGCACACGATCCGGATGATATCGCCGGAGTCCAGGCTGGAGACGTTCTGAAGCCCCGTTTCCGCGGTGACTGTCGGCAATTCCAGCCGAGCGCGCTCGAAGTTCTCCGCGGGGTTGATGAAAAGTGTGGAATCGAGGCTGATGCTCAGGTCATCGCCAACCAGACAACTCTGGAAAGTCCCCGAGGGGGCGATGCATCCGAAGAACGGATTGTGGAACAACACCGCGTTGAGGCAGCCCGCATCGTGGGGGACGTTTCTTCCGGTGTCGGCGAGGTAGTAGGTCGCCTTCGGGGTGGGCACCAGGACATATTCGGTCTCGAACAGGCTGATCGCCCGGTATAGCGCGGGCGTCGCGGTGACTCCCTTGGTCGGGAGGGTGGTGAGGTCGATGCGGCACAGATAGGGCGTCCGGTTGATGATGTTCAGCACCTTCTTGTCACCGCCGGTCGAGGCCGCGACGCCGAGTAGTGCGCCGATGTTGCGGCAGAACGACGATGTGCGCACCCGGGGGTCGGTCTTCATGTTGCCGCCGCTGTGGGCGCCGATCAGCTGGATTATTGTCGCAAAGTTGGTTTTGTCGTCGATCGACACCAATTGTTTCGACGGCAGGCTGGTGAAACGCCAGATATATGTGTGATCGGGGTCCCAATCGAAAGCCGAGAAATGGTTTAGTTTTTGGTCGCCGACGTAGGTCGACCACTCCTTGTGTGGTGACCACTGTGCCTTGAGACTCGAATTCGCCAGCGAGGGGCGGATCGACGTCAGCCACTTCATGTGCGCGCCGGCACCGCGTACAACCTCACCGGCCCCGAAACCCTCACCAGGGCAAGGCTTGTCCAGCACCTGGCCGAGGCGATCGGCCGCGATCTGTCATTTGCGCCGGTGTCACCCGAGGAGTGCACCGCTCCTCGCGCCGACGAAGGGCGAATTCGCGCGCTGGTACGTCGAAGGCCTCGCCGCCAGGGGCGATCACCCGCAGGTCGCGCTCGAGTACTTCGACCACCGAGCATTCCCCCTTTTGGGGAGTGGCGCGGCGCGGCGGCATGCAGACTGGCGGTCGTGCACTGATGTCGCCGGCAATGAAGGACTCCGATGTCGCAAACCCTCTCCGCGGAAAATTTCTCGCACAACGAGGTCGGCTACATTCCTGATCCATACCCTTTCTATACGTTGATGCGTTCAACGCAGCCGGCGTATTTCTCGGAAAAAATCTTCGGCGGCACCTGGCTATTCTTTTCTTATGAGGATTGTCGGGCGCTCATGTTGGATGAGCGACTATCCAACTCGCGGGCGGCCGTACCCCTGCGGTTCCTGCCGTCCGATCAGCAATCCGGCTTCGGCGATATGCTCGGCGTATTCGAACGCTGGTTGGCATTTCATGACGGCGCCGACCATACCCGATCGCGACGGCACGCCAATCGTAGTTATGCGCCTTTCCGTGACGAGCGAGTCGAGCCATTGATCCAGCGCGTGGTCGATAATTTGCTGGACGATATCGAATCGGATGAATTCGATCTGATGTCGGACTTCGCTTTTCCGCTGTCAGCCATCGTCATCGCGGACCTCCTGGGTGTGCCGAGCGAGGCTCATGCCGATCTCACACGATGGACCGACGATATCGCCCATTTGTTCGGATCAACCCGGGTATCCACCGAACACGTCTATCGAACGCAGCGCAGCACTCGTGAGTTGGTGCGGTTCCTGTCCGCGCCGGAATCCGCCAGACGGTCCGAACAGCGCGGCGGCCTGATGCACCAGATGCGCCACACCGAAAGCCACGGCTACCGGTTCGACGAGGAAGAAGTCATCGCCCAGTCCGCCTTGTTGCTGTTCGCCGGCACCGCATCGATCCGATATCTCATCGGAAACAGCGTGCACGCGCTGGACCAACGGCCACCGTATGAGCGGCAGTTGCTACTCGAGGAGAACACCGCGGCTACAGCTGTCGAGGAACTGCTGCGGTACTGCAACCCGGTCCAGTTCATCGGTCGTGTCGCAGGCGCGGACTTCACCCACCTCTGCCGCGATGGCACGCAAGCCCGTATCCGGGAGGGGCAGCCATTGTTGTTGTATATCGGATCGGCCAATCGAGATGCCGAGAAATTCTCCCGAGCCGACGAACTCGTCCTCACCAGGCCGGGACCGAACGAACACCTGACCTTCGGGGCCGGCCGACACCTGTGTTTCGGCGATCCACTGGTGCGCTCCACGACCCGAATAGGGTTGGCATCGCTCTATCGCCGCATGCCCGACCTGCGGGTGTTCCGACAAGATCTCGACTGGAACAACAACCTCGGATTTCATGGCTTCCAGTCATTGCGCGTCACCGCGCGCGTGTGACCGCGACGAACTCGAACGACATTTGCGGACGAAAGGGTTGTACATGGCTACCGATGCCCTGAAGAACTTCGTCGATGGGGAATTCGTGACGCCGAAGGACGGTGGCTACCAGGACGTGATCGACCCGTGCACCGCGGAGCCGTACCTGCGGGCGCCGATCTCCGGGCAGGCTGATGTCGAAGCGGCGATGCGGGCCGCGGCGTTCGGCTTCCAGAGGTGGCGCTCGACAACTCCCGCCGAACGGCAGCTGGCACTGCTGCGAATTGCCGACGAGTTGGAGCGGCGTACGGACGAGTTCACCGAGGCGGAGGTCCGGAACACCGGCAACCGGGCGGCGGCTGATGTGGCCCTCGTCGTCGACCAGCTACGGTTCTTCGCCGGTGCGGCGCGGATCATCGAGGGCAAATCCGCTGCCGAGTACGTGCCGGACCACACCTCGTATGTGCGGCGCGAACCGGTGGGCGTATGCGCGCAGCTGGCTCCCTGGAACTATCCGTTGATGATGGCGGTCCTCAAGGCGGCTCCCGCGATCGCCGCGGGCAACGCAGTAGTGCTCAAGCCCGCCGAGACAACACCGGCAACCGCGCTCATGTTCGCCGGCCTCGCGGCCGAGCACCTACCCTCCGGGGTGCTGAACGTCATTTGCGGCGGGGACGACACCGGGTGCCGCATGGTGGCACATCCGACCCCGAGTCTGGTGTCCTTGACAGGATCTGTCGAGACCGGGATCGATGTCGCCACAAGATCGGCGCCGCAGCTCAAACGGTTGCATTTCGAGCTGGGTGGCAAGACACCGGTGATCGTGTTCGCGGACGCCGACATCAAGGCTGTCACAGCGACCGCGATCGAGGCCGGATTCGGTAACGCTGGACAGGATTGCACGGCGGCGGCGCGCGTCCTCGCCCACCACACGATCTACGACGAACTGGTAGACGCGCTGGTCACCGCCGCCCGATCGTGCCGGATCGGACCACCGTCGGAACCGGAGGCGTTGTACGGACCACTGAACAACGCCCGCCAACTCCAGCGCGTATCCGGTTTCCTGGAGCGGCTCCCATCGCACGCCCGGGTACTGACCGGAGGTGCGGTCGCCGGTGACATCGGCTACTTCTTCCAGCCGACGGTTGTCGCCGACGTGCGCCAAGACGATGAGATCACCCAGCGTGAGGTTTTCGGCCCCGTGATCACGGTCCAGCGATTCGACACCGAAGAGGAGGCGGTTCAGGCGGCCAATGGAGTCGACTATGGGCTCGCCGCCAGTGTGTGGACACGCGACAACGCGCGGGCGATGCGCCTGGCCCAGCGACTCGATTACGGCACCGTGCGGGTCAATACGCACTTCGCCTATCCATCCGAAATGCCCCATGGCGGCTTCAAATATTCCGGGTTCGGAAAGGACCTGTCGACGTACTCCTTGGATGACTACTCGCGCATCAAACACGTGGTACACCACACCGGATCCGGCGCTGCGCTGAACTGAGCACATGAGGAACTCGCACATGAAGCCGATCGAACGGGCGATCTCTGGTTGGCGCACCGCGCTCGGTGCCGCCTCGGTCGCGACCGACCAGCGCGAGCTCGCGCACTACGGGATGAATGTCTCGGGGTTCGCGGCGCGTGACCTGCACGCTGTGCTGCGACCCGCCTCGCTCGACGAGGTGCGCGGCGTCATAGACATCGCACGCGCCACCGGCGTTCGGGTGCACCCGGTGAGTACCGGACGCAACTGGGGATTCGGCTCGGCACTGCCGAGCCGCGGGCCGGTTGCCCTGGTCGATCTGGCAGGCATGAGCCGGATCGTAGATGTCGATCCCCGCTTCCGGTACGCGGTGATCGAACCGGGGGTGACGCAGGGACAGTTGTCCAGATACCTCGCCGAACATGGAACTCGGCTCAAACTGAATGTCACGGGCGCGGGTACCGGCACCAGCATCGTCGGGAACGTGCTGGACCGTGGCTGCGGCAACCTCGGTGCGCGGGCGGACGACTTGCTCGGCATCGAGGCGGTTCTCGGGAACGGGGGAGTCGTGCGGACCGGCCTGTGGCATCTACCCGACCACGGGAACATGATTCACCATTACCCGCTCGGCCTCGGCCCAGACCTGCGCGGGCTGTTCGTGCAGTCCGGCTTCGGCATCGTCACCAAGATCGTGCTGAGGCTGCATCCGGTCGCGCCACTGACGGTACTGACATTCGAAGTTGCCCAGGCCCACCTCGCCGAGGTTGTCGACGCACTGTGGCTCGCCAAGGAAGACGGTGTCATCACCGGACACCTGCGGATTACCGATGGCACCGACCCGATCATCCGCTACTTCGGCAACACCGATCCGTCCGTCTGGAAGGTTCAGGTCGTGCTCAACGGAATCCGTCCCATGCGGGCCGAGGCCGAGCGTGAACTCCGGCGGCGACTCGACGGTTTGGTCGAGCACTTCGTGGCGGCCGACACCGAGAGGGAGCAACCCCAGCCGGAGAATACGCAGGAGCGGTTGCTGGCGCAGGCGCGGCTGGGATTGGTGAACGGCACGCCGTCGGACCGTCTGCTGATCGGGTTCGCGGACATGGCGGGCAAGTCGGTGCCGCCCGGCTCGGTGGATCTCGATCACGACCGTGACCTGCCGGGTATGTTGTGCGCCAATGTGACGCTGCCGTTCGCCGGGGATCATATGGCCGCATGCTCCTCGATCGTGCGCGCGGCGGCCGCGGAGGCGCGGATGCCGACCTCGCAGCTATACGAAAGGGCAGGGCCCACAGCATTATTCGGCTTGTTTCCGTTTTACTTCGACCGGAACGACGCACACGCGGTTGCCGCCGCGCACACCTACAAGAATTTGTTGCTGCGGCGGCTCGAGGCCGCGGGAATCTATCCGGTGCGAATGGATGTGGACTCGATCGACCCGTTCATCGAGCGCACGGACGACGATTTCTGGCACTGCGTCGCCGCCATCAAGCGAGTCCTCGACCCGCAAGACATCCTGTCCGGCCGATACACCCCGACCGCACAATCTTGAAGTCGCCGCGTTCCGTCGATGCTATGGACACGCTTGCGGCAGCACCCGACGCCGCCCCCTTGTCGGTCCCGACCAAGCAGCCCTCGAACAGCTGCTTGCCACTTTCGAACCCGCCGCCCCAATGGGCTGAATGTCACTGCTGCGGAGGTCGAGCTACGCGTAGGCGCGCACAGCGATGCTCAGTCCGCTGAGCGACTTCGCGAACGTGGCGAGACCCTCCAGGAATGCCTTGCTGGCGTCGCCGCACGACTTTTCTCTCTCACTGACGGAACGATGCCCCGATCGCGCCGAGCTGATATTTCGCATCCTGGACAATGCTGTATGAATTGGATGTGCATCCACCGACGATGTGTCCTACTAGTTCACCTCGTCCGCGCTCGACGGGCGCTCCGGAGTCGCCCGCAGCGCTGATGCCCTGGGCTGTCAGGAATACGTCGGCCCAACTTGCGTAACTATTCGACGGAAATAATGCGGCCAGAGCTGTAGTGGCAAAGGTCGGTCCCTTGACCTGCCCGCGCAGGACAGTGTGGACGGTATCCAGGGCGTTTGCGCGGTTGATCTGCGCGAATTGTGACGCAGAACTTCCGGTAGGTTCCTTCGAGATGGCGATATCCGCCATCGACGAACCCGAGGCCGGTCGGCACATGGGCGATACAAATGTCACCACATCTGCTGTCTGCCGAGGCTGCACGACGGTCTCGAGAACCTTTGCCGCACAAAGTTTATGGTGATTCGGGCAGGAGTACGAATTGCAGCCCGTGCCGCGAACAACCTGACTGCATATATCGCACCGAAGAGCCGGACCTGCACTCATGGTCGAATGGTACGAGACCTTACAAACTACGTGACCAGCGGTAGTGATACCAAGAATCTGGTTCTCATCCTCCGGGCCATATTTGACACGGCATCCCAATGTTCCAGGCAGCTGAACACCCAGCTGGGCCTCAATTCGATCACCAGGAGAAAATTGAGGAACGGGAGGATCGATTACTTCTACGCGTACCCCGAGAATACTGTCGAGCTCGCGTAGCTGCTCATACAGACCTAACGCGGTCAGATGGAAAGCTATGCTCTGGTCACTCAAATCCCCCGAATCGGAGGCCACAGACCGATCGACCAGCAGTCGCACATGTAAACGCGCCATGGCGTTCTCGGCGGCGAGGCCGACGCCGAACAGGCCGCACACTCCAGGAAGCTCAGCGCTCTCATAGACCGCCGAACTCCTCGAGTCGAACGAATCGTCCTCCGAAGACCCCAAGATTTGCGCGAGTTCGCGAATCGCATCATCCACGCGCCGGACCATGGACGCCGCCGCCATCTGATCATGCGTGCGAGCCCAATTATCGATAAGTGCCATGGCGTGCCTCCACGCTCAGCCAAGACAGGGACCGCGCGCACATATAGAGCACGCCCCGGCGGCCGGTGCCCCTACGCTCACGCTACAACCGCTATCGGTGCACTTCAAGGCCGATTCGGAGACGCTGCGCAACTGTCAGCGGAAGTAGCTCGGGTTGCGCCGCTCATTCAGCTGCGGCCGCTGGATGCCAGCCGTATTGCTACCTATTGCATTGGCAGGCGGCCCCGGCCCGGTTCGCGAGAACCGGGCCTCTTCGTTTGTCGAGGGCTGCCGACGTCAGTGGCAGCAACCCGCGCCGGAAGTTACGGCCGCCGTTTTGGCCTGGCTGCTACAGCAGGCGGACTCGTCGGCCGCCTCCTGCGCGGTTCCGCAACACGGCCCTTCCGAAGCGGCGGCATGCCCCGCAATTGCGGTGGATTGTGTTGCGGTGCCGAATGTTTCGCTGTCGGCGAGCACTGTGTAGACCTCCCACCGCTCACCGCCGGGCGCGGTGGCCCACACCTTGTCCTGGGTGGCGAAGCAACATGTCGTTGCCATCTCCTCCTCGGTGAACACTCCGGCTTCCGACAGTCTGGCGATCTCGGCGTGCACCTCCTCGCTGGAGTCGACTTCGACGCCGAGGTGGTTGATGCTGCCGCCTTTGCCGGGGTTCTCCAATAGCACCAGCTTCAGCGGCGGTTGTGCGATCGCGAAGTTCGCGTACCCGGGCTTGCGCTTGGCGGGTTCGACGCCGAACAGGGTCGAGTAGAACCGCACTGCGACATCCACGTCGTCGACGTTGAGAGCGAGCTGGACACGAGACATGATGACCTCCACCTCTGAGATGTATGTCGAATTAGTTGGCTATTACGATCATGCTCACCATTTCGACATATGTCAAGACCCTCGGTACTGTGGAAGGCATGCCCAAAGCGTTGCCTGTCATCGATGTCACCGCGCCCATCTGCTGCGCCCCGGTTGCGGCTGGCCCGGTCGACGACCAGGCCGCGCTCGAAGTAGCTCTGCGCCTCAAAGCTTTGGCCGACCCCGCGCGGGTCAAGCTCATGTCGCTGCTACTCGCGAACGGCGGGCAAGCCACCGGCCAGCTCGCTGCGGCCGTCGGATTGGCGGAATCCACGGTCAGCCATCACCTGAGCCAACTCCGTGCCGCCGGGCTGATCGACTCGACCCGACACGGCATGAGTGTCCATCACCAGCCATTGCGAAATGCGTTGTCCGCCTTGTGCATCGTGCTCGACCCGAACTGCTGCACCTGAAGGGCCGCTCAGTCGACAGGGCCGATGAATCGGCCACAACCACATTCGGCTGTGGCGGGCGTGCTCGCGACGAGGATCGGAACGGTCGTGGGACTGTATGGCGGCCGGCAGCGGTAAAGCCTGCGGGACCGGACAGTGTCCGGTCCCCGCCGCGGTGCCATCAAGCGGCGTCGAGGGCTTCGGTGATCTTGCGGGTCATCTCGGTCATGGTGGGGCTGGGCTTGTCCTGGTGGGTCTGGGCGGCGTCGATGGCGACGAGGACGGTGCTGCGGAAGTTGTCGGCCTCGGCCGGAGCTTGCTCGGTGAGCAGGTTCATGGCTGCGGTCAGGGCGGGTAAGACATGGTCGGCGAGTTCGGCTACGGACTTGCCGTCCAGTTTCACGCCTTTCGACTTATCGGAGAGCACGTGCCCGACCAGGCCGGTCGCGGAGTGCAGGGCGATGCTGCCGTTGGTGGCGATCTTGTGTGGCTTGGCGCCGGCGGCAGCCAGCAGTGACACGGCGCCGTACGCGGCGGTCCGCAGGGTGAGCATGTCTTGGTCCGAGAGGGTGCTGGTCATGGTGTGCTCCTTGGAATCTGTTGTGGTGGAAGTTGTTTGAATGAACTGATGGTGGACGGTCGGTCAGGTCATCAGCGGCTCACGCGGTCGAGGGCGGCGACATCGTGTACGGCCTCGGCGATGGCGCGGAAATCCTTGCGCAGGAGCGCACCGTGGTTGCTGGCGACTTTCGCGCTGATTTCGATGTTCGAGTTGCGAGCGGTCACCGCTTCGAGGCCGGTGCGGATCTGTTCTTGCTCATCACCTTTGCTTCCAAAGGACGTCCCCGAAGCAACCACGTACCGCACCGGCACGGTGATGCTGTCCAGCACGGGGCCCAGCTCGCGCTCGCGGGAGATCCTGCCGATCTCGATGTTGCTGTTCGCCTGCTGTTCGGCACTCATCCGCGGGGTCAGGCCAGTCGGGCGCAGCAGCGGCAGGACCCAGTTCAACCGCCGAAACAGCTTGCGGATTCGCTGCTCCATGGCCTCGTCGAGCCAGTCGTAGGGGAACGCGCCGTCGACCAAGACCGCGCCAATGGCACGGTCCGGATTCCGGCCGGCCCAGTGCGCCCCGACGAACGCCCCGTAGGACCAGCCGACGAGCAGCGGTCGGTCCACCTCCCTGGCCGCGAGAATGGCATCGACATCGCGCACACATGTGGCGAAGGAATAGTCGGCCGACTTCTTCGATTTGCCGCGGGCCCGCTCGTCGTAGGTGATGTGTCGAAAGCCGGGACCGAGCTCGGCGATGACTCTCTTCCAGTACCCCTGTGTGGCGAACTGGCCATTGAGGTAGACCACGGGGATGCCGGGACCGCCGGTGTCGGTGACGGCCAGCTCCGTGTCGTCGACAGTGACCATGCCGGTCCAGATCGGGTTGGTCGGGTGGTTCGTGGTGGTTGTCATGGGGACTACTGTCGCCACCCCCGCTGATACCGATCTGATCCCGACCTGACACGTCCACTGACACGGTGTTCAACGTCGCGCGCGGGGCGGGATCCGTGTCGAGTGTTTGTGGTGCGCCGGTATTTCCTGGCCGAGTTTTGGGGCGTCTATCGTGGGGTTATGGGCGTTATGGGCGAGCTGTTTCCGGGACAGAAGCTGGGCGATGAGGGTGGCGAGGATAGTGACGGGCAGGGGCATCAGCCTCGGTTCGACATTGATCTCGACACTGGCGTCGCGAGGTTGCCGAGGTCTGCGGTTCAGCAGCCCGAGGACGGGACTGTCGAGTAGTTGGTGACACGTACGGATCATCGAATCCTGTTCCGGCGCTCGATGATCCGTACGGTCGACTCCGTGCGGACCGGCGGGTATTCTCCTTCCGGACGGATCGGCCGGGAGGGGCATCGTTGACATCGCCGATTTCCGATTCTCTCGGCTGGGCGATCATCGGCTACGTCACGATCATCGGCATGGGCAGGCTGCTCTTCACCAGGGACGCGATCTTCGACCAGCTGATCAACCGGACGTTGCTGTGGGGTCTGGCCGGCCTGGTGTTATATCGATGCACGCCTGCGCTGAGCATCGGCAGTGTGACGAACCTGCTTGCGCTGGGGTGCAGCAGCATGGTCATCATGCATCTTTACGGCCTCGCCCGGTTGTGGGAATCAGGTGCAGACCAGGCGGCGACCTGGCGGCGTCAGCGGATCTACTCCGCGGTCGCCACGGTTTCGACGGTGCTGACACTGCTCGCCGGTCCATCCGCAGGAAGTGCTGGGCGGCTCGTCGAGCAGAACCTGAACTGGGCCGGGCTGGTCGTCTGGACCGCACACGGTGCTCCCCTGATGGCAACAACGCTGGTGTACACCCGGTTGTGCATTCGAGAACTCCGCCTGGAGAACCCGAGACCGGCTGCGAGGGCGTTGTTTTCGCTGATGTTGCTGTCCTTCGTGCCCATCTATGCGGATCTTGTGCTCCTGGTGGGCGAAATGGGCTTCGGGTGGGAGCTGGGCTATCCGCATATCGTTCGGTCGGAAATCGCCTTCACCTTCGCTGCCGTGCTCGCCACTACGCTCGTCGCCGGCCCGATGGTCGGGCACCTGATGGAATACGCCGGCCTGGATCGGGATGGACGACTCTGCCGCCGCTTGCGTCCTCTGTGGCGGGACGTCACCGCGGCAGTGCCGGAGATAGTGATGTTCCCCGCCGTCGACGGGTTGACCCGACGCGATACCACCGCCCGTCTGCTGCGAATGACTGTCGAGATACGTGACGCGATTCTGCAGCTCGGCCCGTATCTGCCGATGCATTCCGCTTCGCGAGCGGAACACGATGGATTCGATCGGGAGCTCGAGGTATTCGCCCGCCGACTGGCAGATGCGGTCGGCGCGCGGAAGGCCGGGCTTCCGCCGACGACCTCGACGCCCGCGCGACAAACAGTCCTGACCGCGCGGGATTTCGACACTGAACTCCGGCAATTGCTGGACTTGGCCAGCGTCTGGCCGACTGCCCGCGCGTCCGCGCGGGCAGCACCGTTTTCGGCCCGTGGCGAACCGGGTTGCGCCACTATATGACCGAAAGCTCCGATCATTATCGGCAACGGCATCCCGTACTTTCCGGCGCTCGCCCAACCCCTCGACCTGCGCCCGTCCGAGTCCCGAATTTCGAGTTCCCGCGTCATCTGCCTTCGCTACCAGCGCGCGCTGAGGCCAAGGCGTTGCCGCACCACCGCTCGGTGTGACTGCCAGGATGGTTCCATGGTTGACCGTGGGAATCGTGTAGGACCGGACTCGAACAGCGTGTTCGACTACGACGCTGAGCTACGCCGTTATCGGCAGCGGCTGAGCGACGCCATCGACGTGGCACCCGAGGACAACGTCCTCGACATCGGTTGCGGCGCCGGGCAGACCACCCGTGATGCTGCCCGGATCGCGATCCGGGGTAGCGCGCTAGGCGTTGACGCATCGTCGGTAATGGTGGCGCATGCTCGCCGCTTCGGTGCGGCCGATGGACTCCACAATGTGCGTTTCGAGCAGGCGGATGCCCAGGTCCATCCGTTCCCACCAGCGCATTTCACTGTCGGGATCAGTCGGTTCGGCACGATGTTCTTCGCCGATCCGGTCCAGGCATTCACCAACATAGGGCGCGCGTTGCTGCCCGGGGCAAGGCTGGTGCAACTGGTCTGGCAGGACGGTAGTCGACAGGAGTGGGTGGCCGCGATACACCGTGCACTCGTGGGCGGTGCCCCGCCGGCCCCAGCTGCGGGCGACGGCGCGTTCTCCCTGGCCGATCCGGCCACGGTGGACGGCGTTCTCACCACGGCCGGGTTTACCGACGTACGCGTCACCGACGTGTCCGAGCCCGTCTATTACGGCGCGGACCCTGACGCCGCCGTTGACGCGGTGCCCGTGTTGCACATGGCCAGCGATCTACTCGCACAGCTCGATGCCGACGAGACCGAGCGGGCGCTCGAACGGTTGCGCATGGTGATGGCCGCGCACAGCACAACCGACGGCGTGTGGTTCGACTCGCGCGCCTGGCTGGTAACGGCGCGCCGCTCTCGAACGTGAGCTGACCCTCTGGAGATCATCGGGCTCGAGGTGCGGTCGGCAGAGCGCCGAGCGCCCCACAGTAGGCGGCAACGCTCAGGGTGCCACTCCATAGCAAGTGGCGATCGCGGCGGCTCGGTCGCGCAGAGAGGTGCGTAACCATTGCGGGGCAAGGGCTTCCGCGTTCGTGGCGAGTTGCCATAGTGCCCATTCGGCATGTCTCGGATCTTGGAAGGTCACTTCCAGGCGCAGCCAGCCGTCTGCGTCGGCCGCTTCGGCGCGTACGGCCAGCGCGGTGCCCACCAGTTCCTCCCGCCGTGCCGGGTTCACCCGTACCAGCACGGTGACTTGGTCGCCGCCGGTCCGAAACTGCGTGCTTCGTTCCTGCCAGGCCCGGTCCAGATCCACTCGGTCCGGTCGCTGTGCGGGTTCGGGAAGTTCCTCGGCGGCCAAGATCCGAGACAGCCTGTAGGTGCGGTCCGCACCACACCTCGTGGCCAGCAGGTAGCCCTGGCCACGTACGGTGACCAGGCCGATCGGGTCCACCGTTCGCCACTTCGGGGTCTGGTCGACAGCCGCGTAGTGGATGCGCAGCTTATGTCCGGCGAGCACCGCGCGCCGGACCTCGGCCACTATGGTGTCACTCTCCTGCTCAATGACCAGTCGGCGCGAGAGGAGGTCGATCTCCGGCTCGATGAGCAATCGCTCGGCCGCGTCGGCCGCGGTGGCCCGATAGCCTTCGGGTAGCGCGTCAACCACCTTGCGCATGGCCGAAGCGAGCGCCGAGCCGAGGCCGAATGCTTGCGCGCCGCGCCGTGATCCGGCGACCAGCAGCGCGAGCGCTTCGTCGTGATTCAGCCCGGTGAGCTCGGTCTGGAAACCGGGCAACAATGCGAACCCACCGTGGCGGCCGCGTTCGGCGTAGACCGGGACACCGGCCGTGGACAGCGCTTCGATGTCGCGCAGCACGGTGCGGGTGGACACCTCCAGCTCACGAGCCAGCGTGTCCGCGGACAGCCGACCGTGCTGGCGCAGCAGCAGCACCAGCGAGACCAGCCGGTCAGCTCGCATTCGAAAATTATGTCAGCAATATACGACATAAGGTGTCGTATATTGCGCGAGAAGCTGACCGGTATGACAAAGAAGCTGGCTGCCGAGCCGATGGACGTACGCACTCTCGATGAATCGACCGGACCCGATGGGGCAATGGAACGGGTGACGGTCAACCCGTGGCCGTGGTCAGTGGAGATGGGGTACAGCCAGGGCGAGATCGTCTCCGGGCACACCCGGACGCTGTACTGCTCCGGGCAGACCGCGATGAGCGGCGAGGGCAAGCCTCAGCATTTCGGTGACATGGCCGCGCAGGTGGCGCTGAGCGTCGACAACCTGGAGGCCATTCTCGGCGAGGCCGGGATGTCCCTCGCGAACCTCGTCCGGCTCAACGTCTACACCACCGACGTCGATCTGCTTTTCCAGCACTACGGCGTGCTGGCGTCGCGGTTGGGTGCCGCCGGGGTGGCACCGACCACCACGATGCTCGGGGTGACACGGCTGGCCATTCCCGGCCTGATGGTCGAGCTCGAAGGGACCGCTGTCGCGTGATGCGACAATTCGACCTCGGCGCGCTCGTGGCCGAGCTTCCGAGCAACTCGGCGACCGCCCTCTTCTGTGTCGAGCGCGATCCGGAGGCCTGCCACCGCTCGCTCGTGGCCGCGCGCCTGCACGGCCTGCCAGTAACGAACCTCCGCCCGAGCTGAGCCATGCCCATCACCGGCGTTCGTGGAGTGACTGGTGGGCCTCCAGGGTTCCCTTACGGAACTCAAAGATGCTACGGTCCTCAGCGTCTCTTCAAGAAACGTAGGAAGGCATCCGATGGGATACGTACAGCGCTTCGACCACGTCGGCATCACCGTTGCCGATATCGACACCGTGACAGCGTTCTTCGTCGGCCTCGGCCTGGAGGCCGATCAGAAGATGGCCGTCGAAGGCGAGTTCCTGGACACGGTGATCGGCATGACCGGTGCTGCCACCGAGATCGTCATGCTCCGATCACCCGGCGGCGCAACGACGCTGGAGCTTTCGAGCTTCGTACGGCCGGACCACCTCCCGGGTTCGCCGCCCGCGCCGGCCAATGAACTGGGTCTGCGCAATGTCGCCTTCGAGGTGCAGGACCTGCATGCCGCGGTCGACCACGTCGCCGCCGACGGCTACGGCCTGGTGGGAGGCATCGGCGAGTACGAGGGCGTGTGGCGGATGGCCTACGTCCGCGGGCCCGAAGGAATCATCGTCTCCTTGGCCGAGCGCATCCAGAATTGAGGAAACACCATGATCGCGGAGATCATGGCCCGAGACCCCTGCGTGCGAGCCGGGATGATGCGCTGCGAGGTACACCCGTGCCACGGCTTTCCCGGAGACGCCCTCCCCGTACGAACAGGTTGAGATCCCTTTACCAGCGGTCTTCTTCGGCTTCGCGGAGGCGTTGGGTGACGCGGTCGATCCAGTCGGAGAAATGGGTGGTGAGGTCGTTGGGGGTGGTGGGGCGGACGGTGATGTGCTGGCCGCGGAATTCGGTGTACCGGCCGTCGTCGGTGAGGTCGTGCCATTGCACGGTGTTCAGTGGATCGGTGAGTTTGTTGACCGGGCCGGTGTAGAGGAGTGCGGAGCCGCCGCCGTCGGCGGGCCGGTGTAGGAGGCGCTGGTAGCGGTCGCGGGGGGTGTTGCGGGTGACGCTTTGGAGGTGGCCGTTGGGGCGGCCGTAGAGGTCGTCGGGGTGGAAGGTGGCCGGTTGTTGTGCGCCTGGTTTGCATGGCGGGAGGGCGCTGGCCAGCTGCGCGGTGAGATGATCGACGGGGAACATGCGGCAGCGAATGGGGCCGTCGGAGGCGCCGAAAGTGGCTTGCGCCAGTGACATTGCTTGGTGGTCGTTGCGTGCGCCGACGACCCGGTACACGCGGACTCCGCCCTTGGGGTTCTTGTGCTGGGTTGTGCCGCCGAAGATTTCGATGCGCATGGTCGAGGTGGTCAAAGTGTGCAGCGCGAGGCGGATCTCGTCGAGTTCGTCGCGGGAGTAGCGCTCGCGCACGGTGACTCGGTGCGCGTCGAAGTCGTCTCGGTAGGGAAAGCGACTGGTGAAGCGGAGTGGATTGGGGAATCGGTCGTTTGCGGGGCTGAACCATAGCGCGGCGAAATCGTCGGGCTCCCAAGTCCATTCAGCCATTTCGAGAATCCAATCGATCGTGCGAAGTGAGTTCGTGAGGAGTGCGCGCCCGGCAAGTCAGGAGCGATGCTCCGGTTTGATCGGGGTCGTAAGGGGTCCTGGTGGAGGGGAATTCCGGTAATTCGACGGCGGCCCCGCGCTGGGATCGACACAGGCCACACGGCGCCGCGCGGCAAATTGCCGCGCAGGCCGCGCGCGATGTCCCGCCGAATCACCCACTCGCGCAGTCGGTCAGGTGCGGGCGGGTGGCGGCGGGGGCGCGGGGTCCGCGCCGATCACGCCGCCGGGGACGGTAGGCGCGATTTCGCCGATCAATTCCGCCGTGTTTTCGGCGTTGATGAGGTAGTCCGGCGTCTGGTGGGTGCCTTCCTCATCGCCCTTCCCCTTGCCCGCACCCGAGCCCATGCCGCCCATTCCCGGCATGCCGCCGGTGCCTCCGGGTTTACCTGCGGCGGCCGCTGCTGGATTGGTGCCGGTTGGTGCGCCGGGCGTGCCGGGAACACTATGGCCGGGGTTAGGAGAGCCGGACGGTGTGCCGCTGCCGCCGGGGGAGCCGAGCCCGCTCGGGGTGCCGCTGGGGGTGGTCGGGCTGCCGAGTTTGGACGGGTCGAGCGCGGTGGGGTTGGTCGGAGTACTGCTCGGGTCCGTCGAGGTCGGATTGGTCTTGGAGGGATCCGTGGATGTCGAGTCGTCAGTCGACTCTTCCTCGGTCTTCGTCTCCTCCGGGTTCTCGGTCGTTTCCTTCGGATCCTCAGTTGTGCTGGGGCTATTGGGGTTTCCCGAACCGGTGGGCTTCGTGCTGCCCGGGTCGTCGCCTTTGGGTTTGGTCGGTTCCGAGATGTCCAGGGGGTTGGTGGGGTTGAGTCCGGTGGGCAGTACCGGGACCTGCTTGTCGAACGCGGCGAACTTGTTCACGTAGTTTTCGAGCATGGCTTGCCGAGCGCCTGCGGTTGCCTCGTTCGTGGTTTTTTCTTCCTCGGAGGCACGGGGCGGCCACACGTTCGCAGTCCAGGAATGATGGTTGGCCTCGGGGATCCCGGTGGCGACGCTACGGATCGCCTCGGCGGCGGCCTGCATGTCGTTGGACATTTGGGTGATCAGCGGGGTGAGAGTCCCGGCGTCCGTGGTGTACCGGGTGATCGCATCTTTGGCCTTATCCGCGGCCGAGCCTTCCCATGCCTCGGCGATCGAGGCTTTGACCGAACGGGAGAAGGTCTCCAGTCCCTGATCCCATTGGGTGGCGACGTTGGAGTACTTCATGGCCGCGTCGTGGGCGTCTTTGGGGTCTAGCGGTTGGAACGCATCCTCGATTTGGCCGCGGTCCCAATGAAATACGTTCTCCCCCTGCGGGGGGATCTGAGTGCCCTCAGTGCCGGTCATCGTATCGCCCCTTCCCTACAGTCCTGGCCAGGAGAAGATCTTCGGCGTAGCAGGCGCCTGCTGCGGGAGGCTCGACTCCAGGTTCTGGTATTTGGTGGCCTGATCGGTGTCGACGCTGGTAATTCGTTCGCGGACCGTGCGGAACAGGGTCTGGAAGTCTTCGACGATCTTGTAGTGGGACTCCATTACGGCATAGACGCTGTTCTGCGAACCCTGGGACTTCTCACGCCAGCGCTTGACCATCGTCTTGCCGGAGATCAGATCCCGGCCTCCCTGTGGGGCGAATTTTTCGCCAAGACCCCATTTGTCCTGGTTGGAGATCTCGGTCATCTGAGACTGGATGTCTCGGATCTGTTCCTTGAAGTATTGGCAGTCGCGATCGAGGTAGACGAACTTTTCGAGGTCCATACGTACCGTAAGCCGACCTTCACGGGCCTCGGTGATCAGGTTCGCCAATGGACTCGGTTGAGTTTTTTCGTCGGTGGCCATGCGGGGTCCCCTCCCGTTCGGTCTGTACAGCAGTGATCAGGCAGTCGCTGGCAGGCTGGGTACAACCTTCTCGGCCAAGCCCCGTGCGAGCACACACGAGTCGGTGCTGCCAGTGTCACGATTCGACGGCGGATTGTTGAGATTGATCTCGAGGCTTCCGCCCTTCATCTCAATATCGACGGTGCATGCCTCTTTGATGAAGGGGCCGTCGAACTGGCGCGTTGAGATTGCCCGCCTTCCGCCGACGGAGAATTCGCTGGCCTCAGGGAAGTTGCGGCTGCGAACGAGGTCAATGGTGAGATTCGTTGTCCGGATGCTCGTTCCGTAGCCGTCCGGCCGTATGTAGGCGCACCCCCGCCATTTGACACCGGCGCTCGTATCGTCGTTGGAGACGCGGGTTTGGCGCAGCTTCTCTGAAGCCAGCACGCTTTGCGGAACGTCTTTGCATGGGTCGTAGCTGCGCGGCGCATCAGCAGCAAGTGAAGGTTCTGCGCTTGTAGCGGTCGCTGGCGTGGCGTCTCCACCGGTCGATGACCCACAGCCGGACACCAACACAGCGCCGATCGCGAACGCGGCACCGAGCAGCGTGGTTCCCCTGCTGGTCATTTAGTTCCTCCCGGTCGCCGGCCGTCGATGACATCGATGCAGGGTCGGCCCGGCTCCCCGCCCCCTATTCAGCTGGATCGACCGTACCGGCCGGTCAATCAGCGTGCAACCGTACCCGGATGGTTCCGAAGAAGTAGCAGACGCGCGTTGCGGACGCGATGACCCGGATGCCTTGCTAATGCGCAGAGTGCCCGATGGGTTGCACAGGGATGGGATGCCGGATTGCGAACTTCGGCCTGGTGGAGGCGCTATCGTCATGCCGCCGCCACCCAATTGCGTGGGCTTGTCCGCCAAGGATGGAGGCAGCAGACGCCGCTGGCCGCCGGTTAGACGGACGTCCTCACCCTGTATCCCGCCGCCGACTTTGTCAAACGATCGTGATTGAGATGTTCCGTCATGAAAGCTGTTGTGCGTGAACTGACTTCGCGTTCGGGCTCCATGCTGGAATCCTCATGACGGAGAACGCGGACGCCTACGGTGGCGTGTGTTCTCGCGCATCGGGATGAGGCGGAACGGCTAGCATGATCTGCGTGGATGCCGTCGCACTGCTCGGTGCGCCTAACCTGAGCAGGGCGCGATCTATCATTTGCCTGTCTTCCTTGGTTTGTGTTGTAGCACTCCGGCTTTCCTCGCCGCCGATGCGAGAGTCATTGGCAGCGCACACCGTTGCAACACTTGGGATCGCAGGCTGTTCTATCGCGGTTGTGTCGTTGTCGGCGGTACTCGCGATGCGGTCGCGGGCTGCTCGGGCCGTGTCGGTGTGTGTTGACGTGTTCGTTGCGTTGTCGTGCACGTTGCAAGTCGCAAAGGTTTATTTCGCCGCCGTCGGCCATCGAGATTTGATTTTCGATAACCACGTTCTGATGAATCCCCTTGGGGCACTTGTTTATTCAATATCCCGCCTGTATTGACCTACACGGCAGATATCGTGCCAACCATCACGCTGTCACCAAACCGAAAAGCCCTGTGATTGTTCCCCATTTACGCATTTCCCCGTGTGTAGATATGGCGAGGAAAACTATTTGAGGTGGAACCGACTGTGCCGCAAGCGAATCCCCCCGAGAAGACTGCACCCTTACGGCCGCCACATTATCACGCCGGTCAGTCGGCCGCTGGCTACGCCGGTGAATTTCGACGTAACTCATCCCTGAACTCCGACGTCGGTTCGCACTGCGGCCCTACGCCTCGCCTCCGGACGGATCGAGATGACTTTTCCTTCTTGATCACCCGCCACGAAGTCGTCTGTAACTGTTGGGTCCGCGCCGGACGACGACCAGGACTACGACTCACTTGTCATGGAAGCGTGCGAGGTGCTCGCCGAGACTGACTGCGCGTTCACCATTCGAGGTTTCGGCACCGACGACTGACCGGTGGACCTTGACGTACACCAGCATTCGGATCAGGCGTTTCACGCCGGGATGCGCGATCGGCGGGGCTACCCTCGCCGGCCGAAACGTTGGAGAACTACGGCACAGCGGTTCGCGCGGAGTCCGAATACGATTCGAGCCCATCGCGAACTCGACTTCTGTCGCCTATGCGCAGCAGCCAGTCGCTTCCGGACCCCGCGGACGATGGGCGCATCGTGGCCGAATACCCGCACCAGGACAGGGAGCAACCACTCGTATAGGTCGATTGCCTCGGCGATCTGCCCCACTGCGTGGTAGGTGTAGGCGAGGTCGTGGCGGGTGGCCAGGGTATCGGGGTGCTCGGCGCCCAGAATTCGCTCCTGGTCTGGCAGCAACCGCTCATACAGGCCGATCGCCTCGACCCCCCTCCCCGCGGACTCGTAGGCGCCGGCGAGGTTGTGGCGGGTCATCAAGGTGTTGGGGTGCTCGGCGCCCAGAATCCGTTTGTGGTCGGGCAGTAGCCGCTCGTACAGGTCGATCGCCTCGGCCACCCGTCCCGCCTCCTGGTTGGCGTAGGCGAGGTTCGCGCGGGTGGCCAAGGTGTCCGGGTGCTCGGCGCCCAGAATCCGCTCCCGGTCGGGCAGCAGCCGCTCGTACAGGCCGATCGCCTCGGGCGCTCGCGCCGCAGATACGCAGGCGAAGGCGAGGTTGTGGCGGGTGGTCAAGGTGTCGGGGTGCTCGGCGCCCAGAATCCGCTCCCGGTCGGGTAGCAGCCGCTGGTATAGATCGATCGCCTCGGCCCCGCGCCCAGCCCACGCATGGGAGTCGGCGAGGCTGGCGCGGGTGGCCAAGGTGTCGGGGTGCTCGGCACCTAGAATCCGCTCCTGGTCGGGTAGCAGACTCTCCAAGAGGCCGATGGCTTCGACGACTCGCTCCGCCGACCGGTAGGCGTAGGCGAGGCGGGCGCGGATGGCCAAGGTGTCGCGGTGTTCGGCGCCCAGAATCCGCTCTTGGTCGGGCAGTAATCGCTCGTACAGGTCGATCGCCTCGGCCACTCGCCCCGCCGCCTGGTAGGTGTAGGCGAGGTTGGCGCGGGTGGTCGAGGTGTCGCGGTGTTCGGCGCCCAGAATCCGCTCTTGGTCGGGCAGTAATCGCTCGTACAGGTCGATCGCCTCGGTCACCCGTCCCGCTGACTGAAGGGCGTAGGCATATGCGAGGTCGGCGCGGGTGATCAAGGTGTGAGGTTGCTCGGTGCCGAGCTGAGTTTCGGTGTCGAGGAGTGTTCGGCGGGTGTAGTCGATTCCCCGGGGGAGATCGGCAGCCCCGACCAATTGAATGCCGGCCCAGATTCGGGTCTCTAACAAGCGCGCGCTGTTGTCCGGGTCGTGATCGGCGAATCTGGTGGTGGTGATGGCCTCGATGTGCTCGATGAGTTGGTTGCCCAGAGTCCGGCGTTGCCATGCCTGGCTATGGTCGAACAGGTGCGGCTCGATCGCGTCGATAGCGTTACCCGCCAACCGGGTTCGGGCTCGGTCGGTGTCGGCGCGGTCACGCAGCACCCGGGCGATGAGCCGGTGCATCACCACGGTGGTGTCATCGGCGGACCAGGCCAGCAGCGAACCCCGCACGCACCGGGCGATCGCCTCATCACGCCGCCCGGCGTAGTCGGGCAACAGATCGCGTGGCACACCGGTCGCGGACAGCATCGCCACCACGTCCAAGAGGTCGGTGACCGCGGTGTCGAGTTCGGGGTCGCCGGTGGGTGTTCGGGTGGTCTGGATCGAGAGCAGGATCGCCTTGTCCACTACCCACCGGTGCGGTTCGCCGCTGCGGCGGGTGAACACGCGCGGCAACGGTCCGGCGAGTAACTCCCGGTACCGGGAGTAGTCCAGACGGCGCGCGGTGATGGTGGCCGCGGCTTGGGTCAACGCCAACGGCAGATCCCCTACCTCCGCGGCGATTCCGTCGGCGCCTGCGTCATCGGGTGGACTGCGATGGTGGGCTGTTGCCTCGTGCAGGAACCGCACCGATACCGGCCGCTCGTACACCTCCAGGTCCACCTCCGCGCCCAGGGTGGTGAAGTCCTGGTCGGTGCTGGTGATCACCACCCGTGTGCCGCCATGGTTCGGGACGAACTCCGCGACACGATCGGGGTCGACAGCGTTGTCGAACACCAGCAAACCCAGTCCCGCACGGCCGTTCAGGTGATCCCGCAACCGGGTTGCGGACCGGTGCGAATCACCGTCGGGGTCCTCGACTCCGAGATGGGTGGCGATCGCGGTCAAACCCTCGAGCAGGGCGCCGGGGGTTTCGGCGTCGACCCACCCCACCAGCTCGAACTCGGGCATCGTCAGCGCGGCGCGTGCGTACGCGGCCGCCAATTGGGTTTTCCCGACTCCCCGCATTCCGGTCACCACTGCGGTGACGCGCGAGCCTGCGACCTGTCCGGCCAGCTCCCGGAATTGCTCACGCAACACGAAATGCTGTGGCAACGACGGGATCGCGCCCACCACCCTGCCCGCCGACACCACCGTCGAGGTCGCCGCCGCGAGAATCTGGGTGATATTCACCGTGATGTTCCCGCCCGCGGACACCCCGGCCAACCCCACCAGCCCCGACCACCCGCCAGCAGCGGCCGGTGCTGTGGCGGTGGTTCCCTGCGGTGCGCGCGCGCCCGGGCCGGGTGTTACCGGTGCGCGGCGGGAGGGTCCTGCGACTGAGCCTTGCCCGCTTTCACCGAGCCGATCTCGATATCCCCGTCGAACGTGCTACCGACCACCCGCACCCCGGTCCCGGTCGATTCGACTTTCCGGATCCGCAACGCCGCTGCGGATACTCGCTCCAGGTCAACCCCGACCGCCGCCCCGGCCGTCGCTTCGTGTGCGCGCACGGCCGCGAGCAACGCTTGCGCTGCGGCCAGTAATTCCTGATCGCCCTCGGCGCCCGCGCGCTGGAGATCCTCGGCCAGCACGGCGCGGCGGGCGGCCGAATCGGGTTGCTGTTCCACTGATTCCACGCCAACCGACCCGACACGACCCGATACCAAGGTCTTCAACTTCTCGTACGCATCGGCCACGGCCCGTTCGGCGGTACTGCTCAACCCCGCCACCGCACCCACCGCTACCGCCGCGGCCACCAACTCGGGCACCGACTCCAACACGAGAACCCCCTCCCAGTGCCCCCGCACCCCGGACCGGGCGAGGTCGACGATGTTACGACCGCCCGGATTCTACGCCGCAAACCTGGGCGCACCCCGCTGATTTCGAAACTGATCGAGTGCGCGCGGCGGCCGCTAAACTGCTGATCGAGTCGGCAGAGCTTCGCGTCGCGAGGGCATCAGCGCCCACCCCGCCTGGCTGCGTCGTTTTGCTGTCCCGTCGCAGGGAGGTGTTGCCGTGTCTGTTCATCGCGCCGTGCTGGTGGCAGCGATTCTGTGTGCGGTATCTGTGAGTGCGCCCGAGGGGCGGGCGCAGTCGCCCGGCGATGGCGGTGGGGGCTGCAAGCAGGGCAGCCTGATGACCGGCCGGTTGATTCCCGGCACCGGTAGTGCGGGGCAGAACATTCGGCGTTCGGCCACCCTGCGGGAGTGTGTCAGCTCGCTGCTCCCGGGTATCGACGCCGGACAGTTCAGCGTGACCATTCCGTGGAACGCGCCGGGTGCGCCGAGTGCGGCCGAGTTCGCGTGGTCGGATGGCAGCGTCAGCAGGGCGTCCGGGTTCGGCAACGGCTTGTGGTTGATCACCGACGGTCCGGCAACAGGTCATGGGATCCAGGTGGACGTCGCCGACACCTGGAACGGCTGGTACTACAGCTACGCCGATGTCACCGTCACCTCGGCGACTTTCCGATCCTGATACGGCGGGTAGGGCAGCTACCGCGTGGGCCGACGAACGTCGGTCTGTCCTCGGCGATCTCGGCTACGAAGTGAAATCCGGATGATTCACTGTGGCGGCGAAGGGCGTGCCGCGGTTTAGTCGGGCGCGAACGGGGAATGACGAGTCTGAGGTCGGCGCGACGTCGCGTCTGTGATTCTCGATCGGCCGAAAAGTGCTCGAGGCAAGGCTGATTCGGAAAAACGTCAGGCTTCTGGTCGATTGACCAGGGAGTTTTGGACGCCCGAGAATGTTGTGTCCTGGGTCTCCTTGGGACCCAAATCACGTTGACCGCAGATGTGCTCGGCCATAGCCTCATTAGCTGTTGGTGGTCGACGAAGATCATCTGCAAGTCGCTCTTACCAATTCGCTACAAGCGAAAACCAAAGATCCAAAAGGTCGAAATTCAATAATGGCTAGTTCAGCTTCAGGACAAATCGAATCCATTGCACCGCAGCGTTTCGAGCCTCGACCCACTTGGAAATGTTGGGCTATCGCGGCATTGAGCCTGCTGACTCTCGTACTACTTTTCCAGCCTTGGCTCACGGCGACGGGCCCGGCAGGCGACCTATCCTCCAACGCCTTCGGTCAGGTCGACAGCACCATCCCAGAGGTCGAAACTCTCGGGTACCAGGCCTCCAATCATGTTTCCATCAGCGGCGTCTGGGGCTGGTTGGCAGCCGTCGCCGCCCTGGTAGCCATGTTGGCGGCGATGCTGTACCTGGTCGTGCGTAGCGAAGCTTTGGCGTGCCTCATGGCCGCCGCCAGCGTGTTCACAGCGGTTTTCGTGCTGGCCACGCTGATCTATATGAACAGCAAAGCGCCGGGGCTGCGCGACATGACCAAGCACAATGACGCGGTGTCCGGCGGAATCGGCAACTTTCTGCGGAAGGTCTTCGGTGACGGCGAGGCCGCGAGCCCCGAGGCGGCACAACAGGTCGCCAGCGCTGCGCTGAAGTCTCCGGCACTGGTCGGCGTTATGGTCGCCGCGGCCGCGGCCCTCATCGCCATCGCCGAGCTGCGGAACTTGATCCGCAATGCCGTGGTTGTCGCACCGAATACCGAAGCCGCCTCCCGCGAACACGAGCTCGTTGAGCACGCGGAGCATGCGCAGGAGCAGGCCGTCGATCCCCATCACGGTGTATCGCTCGACGTTCTCGAGCTGGTCGGCCACACGGTGGCCGCCGACCTGATGGACGCCGTCGCGCAGCAGACATCCGCGGATCCGCTGGAGATCAAGATCGTCGTGACCGGCCATCAAGAGCGTGAAAAGCCGCGTGGCCTGCCGTGGGCGTGGGAGGTCGAATCGCGCGATGGCGTGAACTACGACAGCTCTCCGGGTCGCCGTGGCCGACGCCGGGAGTTCGAGCTGGTGTTGGCGAACGCGAACGACGTGAGCTGACCCGACAATGAGTGAGCTGGCGGTGTGTCCGAGGGGCGCGCCGCCAAAACTCAGTGACCGGTGAAGGTGCCTTCCAACCGGTTGCGTGATCCTGGATGAACCAGCCGAGCCGCGCTGACCAAACCGCGCGCCGACCAGGTTCGCCGACGAATCAACAGGCAGGGTTCGGCCCGCTTGATCCGAAGTAGCCGGCATTCATCCGCACTACCGAGGACCGCCTCGACAATGTGCTCCCCGCGTTCCAGAGGCGCGACTTCGCTCAGATAGTTATTCGGTGTTTTCACCGTGAAATCCTGGTCGAGATATCCGGGCGCTTCGTTCGGATCGACGTACCTGTCTTCGACCTGAATGGGCGTGTCGTCCTCGAAGTGCACCATCAGCGAGTGAAAGACCTTGCCGCGCATAAGATCCTGAATTACGGTGTTGGCCGCGCCGGCTTGTTCCTCGCGTACGTAGATCACCTCGGTGCGATGCCGATGCCCGCGCCGCTGGATCTCGTCGGCGATATTCTTCACCTCGAATAGCGGGGACGCGGTTTTCGGTGGGGCGACGAAGGTGCCGATGCCCATCATGCGCACGATCAGTCCGTCGGTGGCGAGCTCGCGCAGGGCGCGGTTGATAGTCATACGTGACAGGCCGAGTGTCGCGACGAGCTGGTTCTCCGAGGGCAGCTGATCGCCCTCGGTCCATCGGCCCGAGTTGATCTGTGCGACAACAAGATTCTTCACGCGCTCGTAGGCAGGAGCCGATTCGGTTCCCGCGTCGTTGTACAACGACGCAAGCTCTGCGTCGACGATCGCCACGATTCGAACCCCTATCCATTGACTGCACCGGTGATCATCCCATGTGATCGGCGCATGTTCGGCAGCGCTTGACACGAGGTTGTCTATACAGGACTATACATCCTGTTCACGGGAAAACGTGAGCCAGCGCATAGTGCGTACGCGATCGTCGGTTACGGCCGCCGCATCACACCGCACCGGCCGGACTCGCGGGAAGAGGGATAGGCCTATGATCATCGACGAACCATCCGAAGTCGTCCTTGCGCCGGAGCGTCGCACGATCGACGTCATCCCCGACGACGAACGGTATGGATCTCCGTTCAGCCAGTTCACCCTCTGGTTCGGCGCCAATATGCAGATCACCGCGGTCGTCGACGGCGCGCTGGCCGTCGTGTTCGGCGCCGACGCGCTCTGGGCGATCCTCGGCCTGCTGATCGGCAATGTGCTCGGTGGAGCGGTGATGGCGCTGCACTCCGCGCAGGGACCGAGACTCGGTCTCCCACAGATGATTTCGAGTCGCGCGCAGTTCGGTGTCTTCGGCGCGGTGCTGCCGCTGCTGCTCGTGGTGCTGATGTATCTCGGATTCGCCGCCACCGGCAGCGTGCTCGCGGGCCAGGCGGTCGACAAGATCCTGCACATTGATAGTCCGACCGTCGGCATTGTCATCTTCGGTCTACTCACCGCGTTCGTCGCGGTGACCGGATACAAGCTGATCCACATCGTCGGGCGCATCGCCACGGTCTTCGGCGTCATCGGATTCACCTACTTGGCGATCCGGCTGTTCGTCGAATACGACGTGTCGGCCGTGGTCGGCGTCAAGGGCTTCGATATCGCCACCTTCCTGCTCGCGATATCCCTCGGCGCGGGCTGGCAGCTGACCTTCGGGCCGTACGTCGCGGACTACTCCCGCTACCTGCCGCGCAGTACCAGCGCACGTACGACGTTCTGGTCGACCTTCGCGGGCAGCGTGATCGGCTCGCAGTGGTCGATGACCTTCGGTGCGCTGGTCGCCGCGGTCGCGGGCAAGGCATTCCTGAGTGACCAGGTCGGTTTCGTCGGCCACCTCGCGGGACCCGCCGTGGTCGCGCTGCTGATCTACCTCGTGGTGCTCGTCGGCAAGCTGACCGTCAACTGCCTCAATGCCTACGGCGGGTTCATGTCGATCCTGACCACCGTTACCGCGTTCAACGGGCAGACCAAGATTTCCGCCGCTGCCCGCGCCGCGTACATCGTCGGCTTCACCGCGGTCTCGGTCGTCGTCGCGGTCGGCGCCAGCGCCGACTTCCTCAATAATTTCAAGAACTTCGTTCTGGTACTGCTGATGGTCTTCACCCCGTGGAGTGCCATCAACCTCACCGACTACTACCTGATCTCGAAGGAGAAGGTAGATATCCCCGCGCTCTACGACCCCGCCGCGCGCTATGGCCGCTGGAACGTGACCGCCCTGTCCTGCTACGTGATCGGCGTACTGGCCCAGATCCCGTTCCTCGCCCAGAAGCTCTACACCGGACCGATCACCGAACAGCTCGGCGGCGCGGACATTTCCTGGATCGTCGGGATCGTCCTCACCGCGGCCCTGTACTACCCGCTCGCGCGGCGCACCAGCAATCCACCCGCGTCGATGATTTATCCCGCCGACCCAGCAAGGAGCACCCGATGACCGCACAACCCACGGCTACCTCCGGCCCGCGGCGCGTGTCCGCACCACGCGGCAGCGAACTCACCACGCTCGGCTGGCAGCAAGAGGGCGCGCTGCGCATGCTGATGAACAATCTGGATCCCGAGGTGGCCGAGCATCCGGACGAACTCGTCGTCTACGGCGGTACCGGCAAGGCCGCGCGGACGTGGGAGGCCTTCGACGCGATGGTCCGCACGCTGAAGACGCTGAAGTCCGACGAGACCATGCTGGTGCAGTCGGGCAAGCCGGTGGGTGTCTTCCGCACCAACGAATGGGCGCCGCGGGTACTCATCGCCAACTCGAATCTGGTCGGCGATTGGGCGAACTGGGAGGAGTTCCGTCGCCTGGAGGAGCTCGGCCTGACCATGTACGGGCAGATGACGGCGGGTTCCTGGATCTACATCGGTACCCAGGGCATTCTCCAGGGCACCTACGAAACCTTCGGTGCTGTCGCGCGAAAGCTGGCGGCATCGGGTCGCTATCCGAACAGCGACGGCACGCTGGCCGGCACGATCACCTTGACCGCGGGACTCGGTGGCATGGGCGGCGCGCAGCCGCTGGCCGTCACCATGAACGGTGGTGTCGTGATCTGTGTGGATTGCGATACCACCCGCATAGATCGCAGGATCGCCCACAAGTACCTCGACACCAAGGCCGTCGACCTCGCGGACGCGCTGCGGCTGGCCACCGAAGCCCGCGACGCCAAGCTGCCGCTGTCGATCGGACTCGAAGGCAATGCGGCAGAGGTGTTTCCGCAAATGCTCGCCATGGAAGCCCCGATCGATATCGTGACCGATCAGACCTCGGCGCACGATCCGCTCGCGTATCTGCCGATCGGCATGGACCTCGCCGATATGAAAGCGATGGCAGCGAAGGATCCGGCCAAGTTCACTGATGACGCCCGCACGGCGATGGCCGCTCAGGTGCGTGCGATGGTCGGGTTCCTCGATCGTGGTGCCGAGGTGTTCGACTACGGCAATTCGATCCGGGACGAGGCTCGAAAGGCCGGATTCGACAGGGCTTTCGACTTCCCCGGGTTTGTGCCCGCCTACATTCGCCCGCTGTTCGAAGAGGGGCTCGGCCCGTTCCGGTGGGCGGCGCTCTCGGGCGACCCGAAAGACATCGCGGCCACCGACAAGGCGATCGTTGAGCTGTTTCCGGAGAACCAGCACCTGCGTCGATGGATCGAAATGGCAGGGGAGAAGGTTGCTTTCGAAGGGCTGCCCGCTCGGATCTGCTGGCTCGGATACGGTGAACGGCATCTTGCCGGACTGAAGTTCAACGAGATGGTGGCTTCCGGCGAGTTGTCCGCGCCGATCGCCATCGGGCGTGACCACCTGGATTCGGGGTCGGTGGCCTCGCCGTACCGCGAGACCGAGGCGATGGCGGACGGTTCCGATGCGATCGCGGATTGGCCGCTGCTGAATGCGTTGGTGAATACCGCATCCGGTGCGTCTTGGGTCTCGATCCATCACGGTGGTGGTGTCGGGATGGGGCGTTCGATTCATGCCGGACAGGTGTGCATCGCGGACGGCACCGATCTCGCGGCCGAGAAGCTGACGCGGGTGTTGACCAATGACCCTGGTATGGGCGTGATCCGGCATGCCGACGCGGGCTATGAGCATGCGATCAACGTCGCCGGGGAGCGCGGGGTTCGCGTGCCGATGGCCGAGGGCTGAGCGCCATGGGATCCACTGTCCTTACGGGCATCGGCACCCTTGTCACCAACGATCCCGAGCTCGGCGACGGCCCGCTCGGTGTAATCCATGACGCCGCCATCGTTTTCGACGGTGGCGTAGTCGAGTGGGTGGGTCGGTCCAGTGCCGCGCCGAGCGGTGACCACGGGCAGGACCTCGGCGGACGAGCGGTGCTACCCGGTTTCGTCGAGAGCCATTCGCACCTGGTCTTCGCCGGTGATCGCGCCGAAGAGTTCGGAGCGCGGATGTCGGGGACGCCCTATGCGGCGGGTGGAATCCGCACCACCATCGCGGCGACCAGGGCCGCCACTGACGACGAGTTGCGTACCAACACCCGGCGATTGATGAACGAATCACTGCGCGCAGGCAGCACGACCGTCGAGTGCAAGACCGGCTACGGGCAGTCGGTGGAGAGCGAACTGCGCAGCATCAAGATCGCGGCCGAATTCACCGACGAGGCCACGCTGCTCGCCGCGCATGTTCCGCCGCCGGAGTACGCGGGCCGGGCCGACGATTACGTGCGGATGGTCTGTGACGAGATGATCGATGTGTGTGCGCCGCATGCCAAGTGGATCGATGTGTTCTGCGAGCGCGGGGCCTTCGACCGCGATCAGGCGCACGCGGTACTCACCGCGGGTATCGCCAAGGGGCTCGTGCCTCGGGTGCACGGTAACCAGCTGCAAACCGGCCCAGGCGTCGCGCTCGCGGTGGAGGTGGGTGCTGCATCCGTCGACCACGTCACCTACGTCACCGCCGGGGACATCGACCTGCTCGCGCAGAGCTCGACAGTGGCGACTCTGCTTCCCGGCGCGGACTTTTCGACCCGCAACAAGTACCCGGACGCACGAGCGCTCATCGACGCCGGTGTGACGGTCGCGCTCGGAGCCGACTGCAATCCGGGCACCTCGTACACCACGAGCCTGCCGTTCTGTATCGCCATCGCGGTGCGGGAGATGCACATGACGCCGGAGGAAGCGGTGTGGGCCGCGACCGCGGGCGGGGCGCGGGCGCTGCGGCGCGACGATATCGGTGTCTTGCGTCCGGGGGCACGGGCGGATGCGATCGCCTTGGCTGCCCCGTCCTACCTGCATTTGGCCTACCGGCCGGGAGTCCCACTGATTCAACAGGTTTGGCGAGCCGGTACATCGGGCTATACCGCTGAACAATGAGCAATACGGATAAGGAAACGATAATGCTGTCCAATCCGGTGGCGACTGTTTTCGAGCCTTGGACCGGCCGTGACGACGGCAGCGGTGTGGAACATTTGCGTTGGCATCATGTGGTGGAGCCGTATGCCGCTCAGTCCAAGCTGGCTTCGTGCGTTTTCATCGGATTCGCCAGTGACGAAGGCGTGCACCGGAATAAGGGCCGCCGTGGTGCTGCCGCCGGACCACACGCCTTGCGGCAGGCGTTGTCGTCGATGGCCCTGGCCGCACCGATCCGCGCGTTCGACGCGGGGACGTTGCTGGTCGCCGACGACTTGGATACGGGGCAGCGGGAACTGGGCTCGATGGTGTGCGACGTGCTCGACGCCGGACATTTCCCGGTAGTTCTCGGTGGCGGGCACGAGGTGGCTTTCGGAACCTACCGAGGTCTGGCCGATTCCGCGCTGCTATCCGTGCACCCGCGCATCGGAATCCTCAACCTCGACGCTCATTTCGATCTTCGTTCGGAGGAGGTTCCCAGCTCCGGAACCCCGTTCCGGCAGATCTTGGACGCGGCGGGCGAGACGGGCAGTTCCGTCGAATACGCGGTTGTGGGCATCAGTCAGCCGAGTAATACCGCGGCATTGTTCGACACCGCCGACCGTCTCGGCGTCCGCTATTTGTTCGACGACGAGTGCGGTGTCGGAAACACTACCGCTGTACAGGATTTCGTGCGGGATTTTATCGGCAGGGTCGATCTCGTGTATCTCACCATCGATCTCGATGTGCTACCGGCGGCGGTCGCGCCGGGAGTCAGTGCGCCCGCGGCTTTCGGTGTGCCGCTGGAGACGATTCAGCTCGTTGCCGACCTGCTCACCGCGAGCGGGAAGCTCGCGGTGTGTGATGTGGCCGAGCTCAACCCGGAGTACGACATCGACCATCGCACGGCGCGCACGGCGGCCAGGCTGATCCACCGCATTGTCACCGGACACGTACGGTTACAACAGCTTCCGTGATCCAGGAGACGTCGTCGATTGCGGTGGAGATGACCGCTGGCCCGCCGCCTATTCGACGCCGAGCGAGATTTCTGTCGACTTGATGAGCGCCTTGACGGGTGTGCCTTCGGCGAGACCGAGGTCGTCGGCGGCATCCCTGGTGATCGAGGAGGTGATCTCGTCTCCGCCGGTCAGTCGGATTCGTACGACGGCCATCGCTTCGCCTCGGGTGACGGATAGGACGGTTCCATCGAGCTGGTTGCGCGTGCTCAGTCGCATGGAGGCGAGCATACGCAGCACCGAGGCGTCCGAGCCGGATCTTCGACTCGTGTTGCGAGTGTGAGCCGCGCCTGCTCTCGGGATCCGCCCGTACCCGTACCGGCCTCGTCTGCATGGCGCCACGGTCAGGCCGGGTAGGCGTGGGTTTCGGTGGCTTTGACGGCGGCCCAGAGGTGGGCGCCGGGTTGTAGGCGTAGGTCGGCGACGGTGGCGGGGGTAACGTCGGCGAGTACAGGTGGGGTGCCGTCGAGGCGGACGCGGGTGGTGTAGGCATGTTGTTCGATGCCGACGATGGTGACCGGCCAGGTGTTTCGTGGGCTGCCCGCTGGTTGTTCGGGGTGTAGGCCGACCGCGCTCGGTGGGAAGGCGACATGCACTCTGCCCGTGCTGGGTTCGGTGACGGTGAGGGTGCCGCCGTCGTCCAGCTCGACCATCGTGCCGTGCGCGGTGCCGCGATAAAGGTTGAGGCCCACCAGGTTTGCGACGTAGTCGGAGTGTGGTCTGCGTGCGACCTCGCTCGGCGGCCCCTGTTGGACGATGACTCCGTTTTCGATGATGACGATGCGGTCGGCCAGCACCATGGCATCGAGCGCGTCATGGGTGACCAGCACGGTGTGGCCAGGGTAGTCGGCCAGGTGGTGGGCGAGGTCGGAGCGCACTTGCATTCGGGTGCTCGCGTCGAGGGCGGCGAGCGGCTCGTCGAGTAGTAGTAGCTGTGGGTCGGTGGCCAATGCGCGGGCCAGCGCGACTCGCTGCGCCTGTCCGCCGGATAACGCGCGTGGCTTGGCGTGCGCGTGTTCGGCCAGGCCGACCCGATCCAGCCAGGTCATCGCTCGGTCGCGGGCCACACCGCGCCGATGCCCTCGGGCGCGCAGCCCGAACGCGATATTATCGACGGCGGTCATGTTCGCGAAAAGTAGATAGTCCTGGAAGACGACACCGACTTCCCGTTGTTCGGCGGGTACGAACACCTTCGGCGGTGCGTCCCAGTCCTTTTCGTCGAGCCGGATCCGCCCATCGGTCAGTGCGATCAGACCCGCGAGTGCGCGCAACGCGGTGGTCTTGCCCGCGCCGTTGGGGCCGAGCAGCGCGACAACCTCGCCGGGTGCGACCGCGAAGGACAGGTCGAGATCGAATTGCCCACGGCTGAATCGTAATTCGGCATCGATGGTCATAGCACTCCCCGAATCCAGCGCTCGCGCAACGCGACAAGGACCGCCACCGACACGACGAGCAGGACCAAGCTGAGCACGATCGCGTCGGCGGGATCGGATTCGAGCGCCAAATAGACGGCCAGCGGCATGGTGGTGGTCTTACCGGGGAAGTTGCCCGCGAAGGTGATCGTGGCACCGAATTCACCGAGCGCGCGCGCCCAGCACAGCACAGCGCCCGCCACGACGCCCGGCATCACCGAGGGCAATGTCACGCGCCGAAAAGTCAGCCAGCGCGACGCACCGAGCGTCGCGGCCGCCTCCTCGTAGCGCGGATCGGCCGCACGCAGCGCCCCCTCCACAGCGATCACCAGAAAAGGCATGGCGACGAATGCCTCCGCGACAACAACGCCCGCCGTGGTGAAAGGCAGTGAAACACCGAACCATTCGTATAGATACCGGCCCATCAACCCACGCCGCCCGAGCACCAGCAGCAGCGCCACACCGCCGACCACCGGCGGCAATACCAGCGGCACCGTGACCAGCGCCCGCACCAGCCCCCGCCCGGGCAGCTCAGCACGAGCCAGCAACCACGCCAACGGAATTCCGAGAACCAGGCAGATCACCGTCGCCGAACTCGCACTCACCAGCGAAAGCCGCAGCGCCTGACCAACTTCGGCACTGAACAACCGATCGGGCAGCGAAGCCCACGGCGCCCGAAGCAACAGCCCGAGCAAGGGCGCGAGCAGGAAAGCCAAGCCACAGATAGCAGGCACCATCAATACAAGCGGCCGGCGCCCCCGTGTCGCCCGTCGCCGCGCCGTCGTTCCGATCACGGTGTGTCGAATCCCGCCTTCGTGAACACCGGGCGCGCTTGGGTGGACTTGATGAAATCGACGAATGCTGCGGCTGTCGCCGGATTCGGGGCCTTGGCCAGAGGAGCGATGGGGTAGTCGTTGATTGCCTTGTCGGCTTCGGGGAATTCGATGCCTACTACCTTGTCGCCCGCGGATTTCACGTCGGTGCGGTAGACGAGCGCGGCATCGACCTCGCCGAGGGTGACCTTCGTCAGCACGGCCTTGACGTCTTGTTCCCTGGTATCGGGCTGCGGGGTAACGCCTGCGACCTCGAAAACCTTTTGCGCGGCGGCACCGCACGGGACCTGTTCGGCGCACAAAGCGATCTTCGGCTCGGTCTTGCCGAAGTCGGCCAGGCCGGTGATATGGCCGGGATTGCCCTGGGGGACAGCGATTTCGAGACGATTGCGAACGAATGTCGACGGGGCCGCGGTGATATCGCCCGCGTCGAGGACCTGCTGCATATTCTTCGGCGCGGCCGAGGCGAACACGTCGGCGGGTGCGCCCTGTTCGATCTGCTGGGCCAACGCCGAGCTGGCGCCGTAGCTGTAGACCACCTTCACTCCCGGATGAGCCGCCTCGAATTGCTTGCCCAGCTCGTTGAAGGTCTCGGTCAGCGAGGCCGCGGCGAACACGGTGACCGTGCCGCCGATCTTGTCCTGACCTGCGGCAGGCTCGGCGGCGTCATCCGAGCCGCAGCCTTCGACGGTCAATGCGGCGACGGCGGCAACCGCCGCGACGCTCATGCCACGAATCATCCTCATCAACTTTCCGGTATTTCGACAACGACATGCGTCGACTTGACCGAGGCGACCGCGATGCTGCCGACCTCGAGCCCGAGTTCATCGACCGACTCCCTGCTCAGCAGCGACACCAGCCGAAACGGCCCGGCCTGCATCTCGACCTGCGCCATCACGGTGTCCTTGACCACCCGCGTCACAATCCCGCGCAACCGGTTACGAGCCGACGCCGCAACGGTCACCCCCGGCACGGGCGCCTCCGCGTTGTCCCGCAGGAATTCCGCGAGCTCCCGCCCATCGATTCCCTTCCGCCCGTTCTCCAGCTGAATTGCGCTCAACCGTCCCTGATCGACCCACCGACGCACGGTGTCATCACTGACCCCCATGAGCGCGGCTACTTCGCTGATCCGCAGATTCGACACAATTGGCAGCATATTCCCGCATCCACGGAAATCAAGCCCCAATGCCTTCGCAAATGAGCCCCTCCCCCGCCTGCCTCCTTCAACAGGTGTCGCCGCACGTGGTCAGGGGCTGGTCAGGCCGCTGGGGGTTGGGTGCTTCGGATGATGTGGGCGATTTCCTTGGCGTGGGTGGAGACCAGGCCGTGGTCGGCGTCGAGCCAGGTTGCGGAGATATGTGGCTGGTCGCGGACGAGCCGCTCGATGCCCGCGTGCCAGTTCTGATTGCGCCACGGCGTGCGACCTTCGTTGCCGTCGCCTGCCATCGAGGTCGACATGATCATGCTGATCGGGCAGTCGATCTTTCGGTACCGGTCGAGGATCGCGGACCGAACCACATCGATCTCGAGATTGACGTCGAGGATGTCCGGTGCGGTGAGCAGCACCTGACGGGGGGTGCCCTTGGCCTGTTCGGCCTCGTGCCGCATCGCAGGGTCCTCGAACATCGCACGGAACTCCGGCAGGTCGGCTTCGGTGATGAACGGTTCGGGGACCGGGTTCGCCCCGTCGATGAGAACGAGCGCGGCGACGGCGTCGGGATTCTCGGAGGCATAGTGCACGGTCAGGTCCGCGCCGAGCGAGTAGCCGACGAGCACGGGTAGCGCGGGCAGGTCGAGCTCCGCCATCACGGCGACGAGATCGCTGAGGAACGCATCGAAGGTGTACCGGTCGGCGGGCGAGGCGAGGCCATGGCCCCTGAGGTCGAAGGTCACCACGTCGTGGTCGCGCCGCAACAGTTCGATCAGCTCGTGCAGATCGGCCTGTGTCGAGCTCAGGCCGGGGCACAGGACCAGCGGTCGTCCACTGCCGCCGCGAGACACCGGGATCGCGACACCGTCGTGGTGAATTGTGAAGTGCTGCATCGTGCCTCTCGATGGGCGGGTGTCAGTGGCCTCTGGCGACCCAGTCGGCAAGGGCGGGCTTTTCGGCGCCGATGGTGGTGATGTCGCCGTGGCCGGTGTGGACGACGGTTTCCTCGGGGAGGGTAAGGAGGCGGTCGCGGATCGAATCGATGATGGTGTCGAAGTCGGAGAACGATCGGCCGGTTGCGCCTGGGCCGCCGGAGAAGAGGGTGTCGCCGGTGAAGAGGGCGGCGGCCGCTGGCACATGCAGCGATACCGAGCCGGGGGAGTGGCCGGGGGTGTGGAGGATGTCGATGTCGGTGCCTGCCACGGTGATTCGAGGGACGTCGGCGAGTGACCGATAGTTCACATCGGGGTGGGTCATGCGCCAGAGTGGGTCGTCACCCTGGTGTAACAGGACTGGTGCGTCGAGTCGTTTGCCGAGTTCCGGTGCGACGGTGACGTGGTCGTTGTGGCCGTGGGTGCACAGCACCGCGACGACGTGGCGGTTGCCGACCGCGTCGATGATCGCGTCGGCGTTGTGGGCAGCGTCGATGACGAGGACCTCGTCATCGTTGCCGATCAGCCACACGTTGTTGTCGACGTCCCAGGTGCCGCCGTCCAATTCGAAGGTGCCGGAAGTGATCACCCGATCGATGCGGACACTCACAGCACCACCACCGAGCGCAGTACCTCACCGGCGTGCATCGCGTCGAAGGCCTTCTCCACCTGGTCGAGTGCGATGCGTTCGGTGACGAAGCGTTCCAACGGGAGCCTGCCTTGCCGATAGAGGTCGACGAGCATCGGGAAGTCGCGTTCGGGCAGGCAGTCGCCGTACCAGGAGGACTTCAACGCGCCGCCGCGGGAGAACAGATCGATCAACGGCATATCGAGGGTCATGTCGGGGGTCGGGACGCCGACCAGCACCACCGTGCCCGCCAGATCGCGACCGTAGAAGGCTTGCTTCCAGGTTTCGGGTCGGCCGACCGCGTCGATCACGACGTCGGCGCCGAACCCTTCGGTGAGTTCCTGAATCTTCTCCACCACATCATCGGTAGTGGCGTTGATCGTGTGGGTCGCGCCGAAATCTTTGGCCCAGGCCAGCTTTCGTGGATCGCGGTCGATCGCGATGATCGTGCTCGCGCCCGCCAGCCGAGCGCCGGCGATCGCGGCGTCACCGACGCCGCCACAGCCGATGACCGCGACGGTGTCACCGCGTGAGACGTTGCCGGTGTTCATGGCGGCGCCGATGCCCGCCATCACACCGCAGCCGAGCAGACCCGCGACCGCGGGGTCGGTGCTGGGATCGACCTTGGTGCACTGGCCTTCGTGGACGAGGGTCTTGTCGGCGAAGGCGCCGATGCCGAGGGCCGGGGACAGTTCGGTGCCGTCGGCGAGGGTCATCTTCTTGCTCGCGTTGTGGCTGGCGAAGCAGTACCAGGGACGACCACGTCTACACGCGCGACATTCGCCGCAGACCGCGCGCCAGTTGAGGATGACGAAATCGCCCGCCTCGACGTGGGTGACGGCCGCACCGACGGTCTCGACGATGCCCGCGGCTTCGTGTCCGAGCAGGAAGGGGTATTCGTCGTTGATGCCGCCTTCGCGGTAGTGCAGGTCGGTGTGGCACACCCCGCACGTCTGGATACGCACGATGACGTCGTGCGGTCCCGGGTCGGGGATCACGACATCGACGATCTCGACCGGCGCACCTTTGCTACGGGCGATAACGCCACGCACGGTTTCGGACACGAAAACCTCCTATGGAGCTGGGATCGGGGTGAGCCGCTCGATCTGTTTGCGGTACCTGGTGAACAGGCGCGGGTTATCGATGGCGAATACCGCTACCGGCGCGCCTGCGCGCTCGTACAGGGCGGTCAGCGACGGAGTCGACGGGTCGCCGTCGACGAAGCGGACTTCGTCGGTCGGTCGGCAGTCACCCGCGAACTGAAGCATCCGTCCATACTGCCGCGACCAGAAATACGGCGCCGCGGTAGGTCGCTGTGGTGCTCCGAGAATGGCCGCCGCCGCGATACGCGCCTGGACGGTCGCGTTGGTCCAGTGCTCGGAACGGTGGTGGGCGCCGGATACCTCGTTGTAGCTGCGGGCGCAGTCGCCGATGGCATAGACGCCAGGTATCGAAGTCCGGCACTGCGAATCGGTGAGGAAACCGTTGTCGATGCGCAGGTCGGAGTCGGCGGCCCATTCGGTGTTGGGCACGGCTCCGATGCCGATCACCACGGCGTCGGCGGGTAGTACGGTTCCATCGGTCAATTGCACCGCATCGACGTGTTCCGCGCCGAGGAATCGCTCGACAGCGACACCGGTCAGTAGCCGGACGCCGTGCGGGTCGTGCAGTGCCGCGCACAGCGGTCCGATGTGTGGGCCGAACACAGCGGTGAGTGGATCCGAGCACAGCTCGACAATCGTGACCTTGATTCCGATAGCCGTTGCGGAGGAAGCAATTTCGGAGCCGATGAGACCCGCGCCGACGACGACCAACGTGCGCGCCGTGCGCAGCGAATGACGGATCGCGCGTGCGTCATCCACCGTCCGCAGGGTGTGTACGCCGCCGAGCGCACCGACACCGGGCAGTGTGCGGGCGCGAGCACCGGTGGCGAGCACGAGCGAGTCTCCGGCGAGCTGACTTCCGTCGTCCAGCGTGACACCGGGTCCGGTGTCGGTCGCGGTGATCCCGACCGCGCGTCGCCCGAGCAACCAGTTCGCGCCGCCAGCGGATTCGTCGTCCAGTGCGATGTCGACGTCCTCGCGGAGGAACTCTTTGGACAGTGGCGGCCGGTCGTACGGAGCGTGCTGTTCGTCGCCGACGACCGTGATGCTGCCGTCGTGACCGTGCTCGCGCAGGGTGCGGACCAGAGAGAACCCAGCCAGCGATGCGCCGACGACGACTACCGAGCCGGTGGCGCTCAAGCCGACACCATGACGACGCCGTCGACCACGTGCACCGGATAGGTGCGGACGGGAACCTTCGCCGGCGGGCCTGCCGCCGCACCGGTGCGTAGGTCGAAGCAGGCTTCGTGGAGTGGGCATTCGACTTTGCAGTTCTCCACCCAGCCATCCGCCAGCGACGCATCCTGGTGGGTGCAGTTGTCGTCGATCGCGAAAAGGCCTTCCTCCGTGTGGAATACGGCGATCTTCGGGCCCTTGTCCGGCTGCACTGTGGTGACCTCGCCGACCGGTAGGTCTGTCAGATGGGTGACGAACAGATCCGTCGTGGATGTCGCCGGTCGAAGCGCAGTCGATTCCATGGGGTCCTCCAAGTTGCCTATGACGCAACACCGATCGCAGTACGCAACAGTGTGGGCGGGTTTGCGGGTGTCGTCAACCCGAAAAGCGAATTTGGGGAGGATTGGTTTCAGCGGTTGACACGCCACTGGATCGGGTTGACCATTTGTTGCGTAATGCGATTGCGTTGCGTAGTGAGCAACATCGGAGGCACCCCTTGGCTCACCCGAAAGTTGTCATCATCGGAGCCGGAATCGTCGGAACATCGCTGGCCGATGAAATCACCTCGCGTGGTTGGACCGACGTCACCGTGCTGGAGAAGGGACCGCTGTTCCTGACCGGCGGATCCACGTCGCACGCGCCGGGATTGGTATTTCAGACGAACCCGTCCAAGACGATGACCGAGTTCGCCCGCTACACGATCGAGAAGTTCCTTGCGCTCGATCATCCGGACGGCTCGGCGTTCAACCCGGTCGGTGGACTCGAAGTAGCCACCACCCCGCAGCGCTGGCAGGACCTGCACCGTAAAGCGGGCTGGGCGCAGTCATGGGGGATCGATGGCCATCTGCTCGACCCCGCCGCGTGCGCCGCGCTGCACCCACTGCTCGATGCCGACCGGATACTCGGCGGATTCCACACTCCGGCAGACGGTTTGGCGAAGGCACTGCGTGCGGCGGAAGCGCAGGCGCGACTCGCGTCGGCGCGCGGTGCCGTCTTCCGGCCGAATCAGGAAGTACTCGGCATCGTCGAGCGTGGTGGCCGGGTGGCCGGGGTGGAAACCGCGGACGGTGTGATCGCCGCCGACGTCGTCATCTGTGCGGCCGGATTCTGGGGCGCCGAAGTGGCCAAGCAGGTCGGGCTGGTCCTGCCGCTGGTTCCGATGGCACACCAATACGCCAAGACCGGTCGGATCGCCGCGCTCCAGGGTCGCAACACCGAACGCAGCGAGGCGGGTCTGCCGATCCTGCGGCATCAGGATCAGGACCTCTACTTCCGCGAGCACGTCGATCGGATCGGCATCGGCTACTACGGGCACAAGCCCATGCCGGTGGATATGTCGACATTGTCCGCCGTGACGGCGGACACGGAGATGCCGTCCATGCTGTCGTTCACCGACGAAGACTTTGCCCCCGCCTGGCATGAATCCATGGAATTACTTCCCGCACTGAGTGATTCGAAAGTGGAGGAGGGTTTCAACGGGATCTTCTCCTTCACCCCCGACGGCTTCTCGATCATGGGCGAGCATCGGGATCTGGCCGGATTCTGGGTCGCGGAGGCGGTGTGGGTCACCCACTCGGCGGGCGTGGCCAAGGCAACCGCGGAGTGGATCATCGATGGCGCGCCGAAGACCGAGGTGCACGAATGCGACCTGTACCGGTTCGAGGATGTCGCCCGCAGCGACCGCTTCATCCTGGAGACGAGTTCGCAGGCGTTCGTCGAGGTGTACGACATCATCCACCCGCACCAGTTCCGAACGGCGCTGCGCGGACTGCGGACCAGCCCGTTCCATGCTCGACAGCAGGAGCTCGGCGCCTATTTCTTCGAGGGCGGCAGCTGGGAGCGGCCCGCGTGGTACGCATCCAATGCCGAACTGATGCAGCGTCTTCGCGACGAGGGAGTGCAGTTTCCCGAACGCGACGACTGGTCGAGCGATTTCTGGTCGCCGATTTCCATCGCGGAGGCCCGCTGGACCAGGGAGCGCGTGGCGATGTACGACATGACGCCGCTGACCCGCTACGAGATCGCCGGTCCCGGCGCGCTGGAGCTGCTACAGCGACTCACCACGAACAACCTCGACAAGAGCGTCGGCTCGGTCACCTACACACTGCTGCTCGACGAGAAGGGCGGCATCCGAAGCGATCTCACCGTGGCCAGGCTAGCGCCGCAGCGTTTCCAGGTCGGCGCGAATGGTCCGCTGGACTTCGACTGGTTCACGCGTAACTTGCCCGCCGCCGGCGATACCGACGGGGCGGTGACGCTGCGTGACATCACCGGGGGCACCTGTTGTATCGGTGTGTGGGGTCCGGTGGCACGAGATCTCGTGCAGCCCTTGTGTTCTGATGATATTTCCCATCACTCCTTCAAGTACTTCCGTGCACTGCAAACCTATCTCGGCGCGATTCCCGTGACGATGATGCGGGTCTCCTACGTCGGTGAGCTCGGCTGGGAGATCTACACCACGGCCGAATACGGCAGCGCCCTATGGGATCTGCTCTGGGAGGCAGGTCGGGCGTACGAGGTGATCGCGGCGGGCCGGATCGCGTTCAACAGTCTGCGCATCGAAAAGGGTTATCGCGGTTGGGGAACCGATATGACCACCGAACACCTGCCCGCCGCTGCCGGCGTCGATTTCGCGGTACGGATGAACAAGCCCGATTTCGTCGGCAAGGCCGCACTGGAGCAGGCGGGACCTCCGACAAAGATCTTGCGCAGCATCGTGTTCGACAGCCCGTCGATGGTGGTGCTCGGCAAGGAGCCGGTCTTCATGCGGGGGATGTGCGCGGGCTACATCACCAGCGCGGCCTATTCCGCCACCATCGGCCGCAGCATCGCCTACGCCTGGCTGCCCGCGGGTGCGGGTCCCGGCGATGTGGTCGAGGTCGAATACCTCGGCACGCTCTACACCGCCGTCATACACCCGGAACCGGTGGTCGACCCCGAAATGTCCAGGATCAGGAGGTAGCGAAATGGCTACTGCGACACACGGTTACGACGTCATCGTGATCGGTCTCGGCGGTATGGGCAGCGCTGCCGCCTATCACCTGGCCGCCCGAGGGCAGCGGGTGCTCGGGCTGGAGAAGTTCACGCCCGCGCACAACAAGGGCTCCAGCCACGGCGGGTCGAGGATCATCCGGCAGTCCTATTTCGAGGACCCCGCGTACGTGCCGTTGCTGCTGCGTTCCTACGAATTGTGGGAGAAGCTCGCCGCCGACAGCGAGCGCGAAGTCTTCCGGCTCACCGGTGGGTTGTTCCTCGGCCCGCCCGACTCGCTGACGGTCGCGGGCAGCCTGCGTGCGAGCCGCGAGTGGTCACTACCGCACGAGGTGCTCGATGCCGCCGAAATCCGGCACAGGTACCCGAGTTTCACTCCGGAGCCGGGCGACATCGCGGTCTATGAGGACAAGGCGGGATTCGCCCGGCCGGAGCTGACGGTGCAGGCACACATAGATCTCGCGCTGCGATCGGGTGCGACGCTGTCGTTCGGTGAGCAGGTACTCGACTGGGCGGAGACCGGCTCCGGGGTGACGGTGACGACCGAAAGTGCCACCTACCACGCCGATCAGCTCGTGATCTGTCCCGGCGCGTGGGCTCCGGAACTGCTGGCGAAGTTCGGCATTCCGATCACCGTCGAACGGCACGTGCTCTACTGGCTCGATCCGATCGGCGGCGCAGCCGCCTTCGCTGATCAGCCGATCCATATCAGCGAGAACAGTTCCGGCGAACAGATATACACCTTCCCCGCTATCGACGGACCCGAGGGCGGCGTGAAAACGGCGTTCTTCCGCAGGGGCATCGAGTGCACACCGGACACCATCGATCGCGTGGTGCACCAGCACGAGATCAAGGCGATGCGCGACCGCGTCGCCGAACTGGTCCCCGCACTGGATGGTCCATGCCTGCACTCCGCGACCTGCATGTACTCCAACACCCCCGATCAGCACTTCGTGATCGCCCGCCATCCCGACAGCGCACGCGTGACCGTGGCCTGTGGGTTCTCCGGCCACGGCTTCAAGTTCGTCCCGGTGGTCGGGGAGATCCTCGCTGATCTGACCATCGACGCGAAAACCGCACACCCCATTACGCTTTTCGACCCGCAAAGGTTGGTGGCCGATGACAACAGCATCGCGTAGCGAGTCCACGGACCTGCCGGTGCGGACGCCCGCGTTGATCCCGACCCTCGGCGGCAAGTGGTACGTCGAGGATTCGATCTTCGCGGCCGAACAGGAACACCTCTTCGAGCAGATGTGGTTCTGTGCGGTCCGATCCGCCGACCTCGCTCGACCAGGCCAGTTCAGGAGGGTCCAGGTCGGTCGCGAGAGCGTGCTGATCGTGCGCGGCCGCGACGGCGCGCTGCGCGCATTCCTGAACATCTGCCGCCACCGCGGGGCCATGCTGTGCACCGAGGACGAGGGCCAGGTGAAGCGCAATCTGCGTTGCCCCTACCACGCCTGGACCTACGGGCTGGACGGGAAACTGGTCACCGCGCCCAACATGTCCGCACTCAAAGACGCCGAGGGCGAGGACATCGATCGGGTCGCCTACGGCCTTGTTCCTGTGGCTCTACGCGAATGGCTCGGGTATGCCTGGGTCTGCCTCGCCGATGAACCGCCGTCGTTCGAGTCCGAGGTGATCGGCGCGGTCACCGAGCGGCTCGGCACCGCGACCGCGATCGACGCCTACGACATCGACAACCTGAAGGTCGGTCGCCGCGTGGTCTACGACGTAGCGGCGAACTGGAAGCTCATCGTGGAGAACTTCATGGAGTGCTACCACTGCGCGACCATCCATCCAGAGCTCACCGAGGTGCTGCCCGAGTTCGCCGACGGCCTCGCGGCCCAGGTCTTCGTCGGCCACGGCGCCGAGTTCGGTCCGGAGGTCGCGGGCTTCACCGTCGACGGCTCGCCCGGGTTCGAGCGCCTTCCAGGAGTGAGTCCGGAGCAGGATCGCAGGTACTACGCGATCACGATTCGGCCGACGGTCTTCGTCAACCTGGTCCCTGACCACATCATCTTCCATAGGATGTATCCGCTGGCAGCAGACCGTACGGTCGTCGAGTGCGACTGGCTCTACACCGGCGACGTCGTCGCCGGGGGCCGCGACGTGTCCCATTCGGTCGAACTGTTCCACCGCGTGAACGAACAAGATTTCGCGGCATGTGAGCGCACCCAACCGACGATGTCCTCACGTGCTTACCGAAACGGCGGGGTGCTCGTCCCCGCCGAGCACCACATCGCGGAGTTCCACGAATGGCTGCTCGCACGAATCGGCGACATGAGGTGACACGACATGAACGGTGACCCGGACCTGCTCATCGGCGGCGAGTGGATACACGCCTCCGATGGTGGCCTGCGTCAGATCGTCAACCCTGCCGATGGCTCGGTGGTGGCGAGCGTCGACGAGGCGACAACGGAGGACGCGCGCCGAGCGGTTGCCGCCGCGCGTGCCACCTTCGATGAGGGGGCCTGGGCCGCAACACCGGTTGCCGAGCGCGCCGCGTTGCTGCTGCGGATCGCGGATCTGCTCGAACGCGACAAGGAGCAGATCGCTCACCTCGAGACCCTGGACACCGGCAAGACGCTGGTGGAAAGCCGTATCGACATCGACGACGTGGTCTCGGTGTTCCGCTATTACGGTGGCCTGGTCGCGGTGCAGGCCGACCGAGTTGTCGATGTCGGCGACCCGACGGTGATCAGCCGCGTTGTCCGCGAGCCGATCGGTGTCTGCGTGCTGATCGCGCCGTGGAACTATCCGTTGCTACAGATGTCGTGGAAGATCGCGCCCGCGCTCGGCGCGGGCTGCACGATGGTCGCCAAGCCGAGCGAGGTGACCCCGCTCAGCACCATCGCCTTCGTCCGTCTTGCCGAGGAAGCCGGCGTGCCCTCTGGGGTGCTGAACCTGGTGCAGGGCAGCGGCGCGGTGCTCGGGTCGGCGCTGACAGACAACTCGGACGTGGATTTCATCTCGTTCACCGGTGGTCTCGCGACGGGACGAATCATCTCCGAGGTGGCCGCCGAGCATGTCACCAAGGTCGCGGTGGAACTCGGTGGCAAGAACCCGCACATCGTGTTCGCCGACGCCGACTGGGAGAGCTCGGTCGACCAGGTGCTGACAGGTGTGTTCCTGCACTCCGGCCAGGTCTGCTCGGCGGGTACGCGGCTGATCATCGAAGAGTCCATCGCCGACGACTTCGTCGCCGAATTGGTCCGAAGGGCCGAGCTGATTCGCGTCGGCAATGGCATGGACGCGGCAAGCGAGACCGGCCCACTGGTCTCCGAACAGCATCGCGCGAAGGTGGAGGCCTACGTCGAGCTGGGTATCTCCGAGGGCGCGAAACTGGTGACCGGCGGTGTCCGGCCGAGCGACCCGGCGCTGGCCGCGGGCAGCTTCTTCCTGCCGACCATCTTCGACAACTGTGATCGGTCGATGCGGATCGTCCAGGAGGAGACATTCGGACCGATCCTCACAGTGGAGCGCTTCGTTACCGAGGCGGAGGCGATTCGCCTCGGTAACGACACCGAGTACGGACTCGCGGGCGGTGTGCGCACCACCGACCCCGCGCGCGGCGAACGCATGGTGCGCGCGCTGCGACACGGCACCATCTGGCTCAACGACTTCGGCTATTACACAGCGGCCGCGGAATGGGGCGGGTTCAAGAAGTCCGGAAACGGACGCGAACTCGGGCCGACCGGACTTACCGAATATCAGGAAATCAAACACATTTGGCACAACACGGCACCGAAGCCTGCGGAGTGGTTCAAGGGCGTCTGATCCGAGTTACGACATCGGCCGGACAGCCCGTACCGGCCGGCACCGCGAAAGGCACGGTAGCAATGGCAGTCAAGGAGCACGGTCTGGCCGATGACAATGGGATGGAGGATTTCGGCTACAAGGAATCCCTCGACCGAAGTATCGGCAAATTCGCCAGCTTCGCCGCAGGCGTCAGTTACATTTCGATTCTCACCGGCACTTTCCAGCTGTTCTATTTCGGTTTCGGCAGCGCGGGTCCGGCCTATCTATGGTCGTGGCCCCTGGTTTTCGTCGGACAGATGGCTGTCGCACTGTGCTTCATGGAGCTTGCGGCGAAGTATCCGGTCGCCGGTTCGGTCTACAACTGGTCGAAGTCGCTCGGCAGCAGAATCGTCGGATGGTCTTCGGGCTGGCTGATGTTGACCGCGTCGATCGTCACGCTTTCCGCGGTGGTGCTCGCCCTACAGCTGAACCTGCCACGCCTGTGGAGCGGCTTCCAGCTGATCGGTGACGGCAGTGGTGAATTCGACTACGCCACCAACGCCGTGGTGCTCGGCACGATCATGATCGTGTTCACCACCACCGTCAACGCGCTCGGTGTGCGGCTCATGGCCATGATCAACAGCACCGGCGTGTTCATCGAACTCATCGCGGCGGTGCTGATCGCCATCATCTTGGCGGCCAACTGGACTCGCGGCCCGCAGGTGTTCTTCTCCACGCACGGCTACGGTGCGGGGGAGTCCGGCGGCTACCTCGGCGCGTTCCTGGTCGCCTCGCTCGCCTCCGGCTACGTGATGTACGGCTTCGACACCGCGAGCTCGCTCGGCGAGGAGACGGTGGAGCCGAGGCGCACCGCACCGAAGGCGATCCTGCGCGCGATTCTCGCCTCGTTCGTGATCGGCGGCGCGATCCTGGTGTTCGCGGTGATGGCGGCCCCTGATCTCGACGACCCGAAGGTCGGCAGCTCGAGCGGCGGCCTGCAATACATTGTCGAACAAGTGATGTGGGGGCCGCTCGGCACCATTTTCCTGTGCTGCATCGTGGTCGCGGTGACGGTGTGTTCGCTGGCCGTGCACACCGCCGCCATCCGGTTGACCTTCGCCATGGCCCGCGACAATGCGCTGCCCTTCGGCGAAAAGCTCGCCCGAGTGCATCCGAAGACGCAGACCCCTGTGGTGCCCGCTGTGGTGATCGGTGTGCTCGCCGTGCTGATCCTGGTGGTCAATATCGGTCAGCCGAAGATCTTCACGGTGCTGACCTCGATCGCCATCATCATGATCTACCTGGCCTACCTGATGGTGACAGGGCCGATGCTGAAGAAGCGGCTCAAAGGTCAGTGGCCGCCGAAGGATCTGAAAGCGGGCGGCTACTTCTCGATGGGCCGCTGGGGTCTATTGGTCAATATCGTCGCCGTCGTATGGGGCATCGGGATGGCGTTGAATCTGGCCTGGCCGCGCGAGGCCGTGTACGGCACGCCCTGGTACAACACCTGGGGCGCGTTCGTCTACATCGGTGCGATTCTCGGCGCTGGGCTGCTCTGGTACGGGCTGAGGGGCCGCAAGAGCATCGGCACCCTCGCTTCACACGCGGCAGCGTCGAAGGAGGCGGAATCAGATGTCTGACAGTGTGTTCGACTACGTGATCGCGGGCGGCGGCACCGCGGGATGTGTGCTTGCCGCACGGCTCAGTGAGGACCCGGAGGTGTCGGTGTGCCTGCTGGAAGCCGGTCCGTCCGATGTCGGCGACCGCAATATCCTCGAGCTCACCGAATGGATGTATCTGCTCGATTCCGGGTACGACTGGGACTATCCGGTCGAACCACAGGAACGCGGCAATAGCTTTTTGCGCCACGCGAGGGCGAAGGTGCTCGGCGGATGTTCCTCGCACAACTCGTGTATCGCGTTCTGGCCGCCTGCCGAGAATCTGGACGAATGGGCCGCGATGGGTGCCAAGGGCTGGAGCGCGGCCGAGGTGCTGCCCTATGTCGCGCGGGTGGAGAACAACGACGCGCCCGGCGAGCAGCACGGCCACAGCGGACCGGTCCGGCTGCGCGACGTCCCGCCCGATGACCCGTGTGGAGCGGCGGTGCTCGAAGCCGCTGCGCTGATCGGCTTGCCGACGGTCCAATTCAACCGTGGCGCAACGGTGCGCAACGGTGCGGGGTGGTTCCAGATCAATTCCGACGAGGACAACATCAGGATGTCGACCTCGCACGCCTACCTGCACCCCATCCTCGACTCGCGGCCCAATCTCGTTGTGCGCACCGGGTGTCGGGTCAGTGAGGTCCTGTTCGACGAGGCACGCAACGCGACAGGCGTGCGATACCAGCGGCCGGATCTCACCGGGTACGACACGATCTCGGCCCGACGCGAGGTGATCGTCACCGCGGGGGCCATCGATACGCCGAAGTTGTTGATGCTGTCCGGGATCGGGCCCGCCGAGCATCTGCGTGAGGTCGGCGTAGCGGTGCTCGTCGACTCTCCAGGTGTCGGTTCGAACCTGGACGACCATGTCGAGGGCCTGGTGTTCTGGGAGGCCGCGCGGCCGATGGTCACCACCTCGACACAGTGGTGGGAAATCGGCCTGTTCGCCACCACCGACGAGACGCTGCGCCTGCCGGACGTGATGATGCACTACGGCAGCGTGCCGTTCGATATGAACACACTGCGCCATGGTTACCCGACTACCGACAACGGTTTCTGCTTGACGCCCAACGTCACTCAGGGCCGCTCGCGTGGCACGGTCCGGCTGCGCAGTCGCGACTTCCGTGACAGGCCCAAGGTCGACCCGAGGTATTTCACCGATCCCGAGGGGCACGACGAACGCACCATGCTCGCGGGAGTCCGGTTGGCGCGCAAGATAGCCGAGCAGACGCCGCTTCGGGACTGGGTCGCCAGGGAGCTCGCGCCGGGCCCGGACGCGACGACCGACGACGAACTACTCGACTACATTCGCGCGACGCACAACACCGTGTACCACCCGGCGGCCACCGCGCGGATGGGGGCGACCGACGATCCGATGGCGGTGCTCGATCCCGAACTGCGGGTCAAGGGCGTGTCCCGATTGCGGGTCGTCGACGCGTCCGCGATGCCGAAACTGCCTGCGGTGAACCCTAATATCACGGTCATGACCATGGCAGAGAAGTGCGCGGACCTCATACGGAAAACCTGAGTGAGGTGCCGAAAGAGGCGGGACTAGAGGCGTTTCTCGCCGATCACGCGCCGTTCCAGGCGATGGCAACGACCGAGCTCGAGCAGCTCGCGTCGTCGTCATCGCTGCACAGATTCGCGGCGGGCACGGTGATCATGGACTACTCGGCCAAGGTGCCCGACGATATCTGGATGCTGTGGAGCGGCCGCGTCGCCTTGCTCGGCAGCGGCGACGGCACACCGATCGACACTATCGAGCCCGGCGGAATCTTCGGCTATGTTCCGCTACTCACCGGAGGCAGTGCCGACTTCCTCGCGCGGGCGGCCGAACCGAGCCTGCTTATCCGGCTGCCGGGGGCCTTGGTCGCGGCCCAGTTCGCTCAGCCCGCCGGTCTCGCGTTCCTCGCCTCCTCGGCGTGGAAAACGGTGTCCGGCAGCCGAACTCCGATGGCACCCGCGGTCGGCAGCCGCCCGGTCGGCGAGCTCGTCTCCAGGGCCGCGGTTTTCGTCACGCCGGAGACCAGCGTGCGTGATGCCGTCGTGCGGATGACCGAGGAGTCCGTCTCCTATGTGCTGATCCGGTTGCCGCAAGGCGAATTCGGCATTTTCACCGATCGCGATCTGCGTACCAAGGTGGTGGGCGCCGGGCTGCCGGTAGAAGCGCCGATCTCCCTGGTGATGAGCGCTCCGGCCCGGCGAGTGACCGCCGACCTGACCGCCGAGACCGTGCTGATGGAAATGCTGGAATGGGGGCTGCGGCATATGCCGGTGCTGTCCCGGCGCGGTGAGGTGCTGGGCGTGCTCGAGGACGCGGACCTGCTAGCCGCCTCGGCGAGACAGGGTTTCGTGCTGCGCTGCTCGATCGCCGCGGCCACCGACGCGGCCCAACTACAGCGTGCTGCGCGCGAGATCACCGGCACCGTCGTCGACCTGTTTCGCAATGGCACCGAGGCGTCGGCGACCAGCGGCATTCTGTCTGTCGTCATCGACTCGGTGGTCCGCAAGGGACTCGAACTGGCGCTGGCCGAGATCGACGATGCGCCCGAGCTGACCCCTTCGAGCGACCTGGGAGCAGTCGCCGGCGGCGGGTTCGCCTGGCTGACGCTCGGCAGTATCGCCCGGCGCGAGGCGATGCCGTCGTCGGATGTGGACAGCGCGCTGTCCTGGAGCGACGAATTATCCTCGGCGAGTGGGCAACTCCGCGCGGTCGCCGCGCGAGTGCACGCCATCCTCGATGCCTGCGGGCTGCCCGCCGACAGCAATGGCGCGATTGCCGCGAAGCCGAAATTCTCCCGTTCTCGCTCGCAATGGGCGAAGGCGGCCGAGGCTTGGCTCGACGATCCATTGCAGGGCCGTGGACTGGTCCTCACCTCGCTGCTCATCGACGGGCGCGTGGTGTGGGGTGCGGAATCGTTGCACGCGATTCCCGCCGCGTTCCGGCGGATGCGCGCCGACCACCCGCACGCGCTGCGCCTGCAACTGCTCGACGCGCTGTCGGGGCGAGTACGGACGCGCTCGCTGCGCGACGTGATCTCCCGGCGTGGCGGGACGTTCGATCTGAAGAACCACGCGCTGGCCCCGATCGTCAACCTCGCCAGGTGGGGCGGGCTGATGGCGGGCATGACCTCGGCGTCGACCCCGATGCGGCTGGCGGCCGCCGCGAGTGCCGGTGCGGTCCGCGAGCGTGATGCCGCCGTCCTGACCGAGGTTTTCACCATGCTGCAACGCATGCGTATGGTCCATCAGATCGAGCAGCTTTCCGCAGGACACAGTCCTGGAGACATCATCACGATGTCGGAACTCTCACCACTGAATCGCAGCCTGCTCAACGATGCGCTGCGCGAGATCGCGGCGGTTCAGCGACGCATCGGCAACACCGGAGCGGCGACCACCTAGACTGGTGACCGAGATGGTAATTCGAGATGTTGAGGATAACGGGCGGACGGCCGCGGTGCAGTCCGTCGATCGCGCGCTGCTCGTCTTGGAGATCATCGCCAAGCTCGGACAGGCCGGTGTCACCGAGATTGCCACCGAGCTCGGTGTCCACAAATCTACCGTCTCCCGACTGATCACGGTGCTGGAATCGCGCGGATACGTCGAGCAGCTTTCCGGGCGCGGCAAGTATCGGCTCGGCTTCTCCATCGTCCGGCTCGCAGGCTCGACCAGCGCGCAGGTCGATCTCGTCGGGCAGAGCCAAGGTACGTGCAACGAGCTGGCGGATGCCTCGGGCGAGACGACCAACCTCGCTGTGCTGGACGGCAATCGGGTGATCAACATCGTCGAGGCGATGGGGCCCGGCTCGATCGCACTGCTGTCCTGGGTGGGGAAGAGCTGCCCGCTGCACGCAACCTCCAGTGGCAAGGTGTTGCTCGCGGATCTGGTGCCGAGCCAGATGCGCAAGCGCGTCGGCGCCAAGCTGGAGATGTTCACCGAAAACACGATCACCAAGGTCGCCGACCTCGCTGCCGAACTCGTCGAGGTCAGGAAGAACGGCTGGGCGAGTGTGCGCGAGGAACTGGAGATCGGCCTCAACGCCGTCGCCGCGCCCGTCTATGACGGCGGTGGAGTAGTCGTTGCGGCACTGAGTGTTTCCGGGCCCGCCTACCGCCTCGGTCCCGACCGTTTCGCCGAAGTCGCCGAGCTGACCGTCGCGAGCGCCGCCGACATCAGCCGTCGCCTCGGATATTTCGCCTGAGCTCGAGCGCACCTGGTGGGTGCTGTGGGGCGTAGCCCGCCGCCCAATTCGTATTGACAAGGGTTGAGGTCGGCTCAATACTTAGTGCGGATGGTGCAACTGTTGCGTTTTGCGCAACTGTTGCGGCATGTGAAATTGAATAGTCGCCGTTGACGTGCGGCGGGAGATCTCCACGGAATTTCGTGGAGAGCCGAAGGAGCAAATCCTCCCGGGAATCTCTCAGGCCCAGTACCGCCGCGCACAGGCACCTCTGGAAAGCAGTGCGCACGCACTCGCCGACGGGGCAAACGCGCGGTGTCCAGATCGACACAGCGCGTGAAACTCTCAGGCCATTGGACAGAGCGGGAGGAGCCACCCACGCGCATGCGTCGACGAAAGGCTCCTGATGGCCGAACCTATTGCTATCGCTGGCGACTGCTTGCGGGTCGCTCGAAACAACAACACAGCCATTCGGACCGACCTCGACGCGTCGTTGGGTGAATTCGATCCGGTCGTCGCGAATTTGATCGACCGCGAAATCAGCAGGCAGCAAAGCGGTTTGGAAATGATCGCCTCCGAAAATCACGCGCCGCTCGCGGTGATGCAGGCGCAGGGCTCGGTGCTCACAAACAAGTATGCGGAAGGCTATCCAGGCCGTCGTTATTACGGCGGCTGCGAGCATGTCGACGAGATCGAAACGCTGGCGATCGACCGGTTGCGCGCGCTGTTCGGCGCCGAATACGTCAACGTCCAGCCGCATTCGGGCGCGCAGGCCAATGCCGCGGCGATGCACGCGGTGTTGCGGCCTGGCGATGGGATCCTCGGGCTCGCCCTCGACCACGGCGGACACCTCACCCACGGTATGAAGATCAACTTCTCCGGTCGGCTCTATGACGTTGTGGCCTACCATGTTCGGGCCGATGACCATCTCATCGACATGGACGAGGTGCGAAGGCTCGCGCAGGAGCACCGCCCGAAGCTGATCGTGGCAGGTTGGTCCGCCTACCCTCGGCACCTCGACTTCGCCGAATTCCGGCGCATCGCAGATGAAGTCGGTGCCTACCTGATGGTGGACATGGCGCACTTCGCGGGACTGGTCGCGGCGGGTCTGCATCCGTCGCCCATCCCGCACGCGCACATCGTCACCTCGACAACGCACAAGACCCTCGGTGGGCCGCGTGGCGGATTCATTCTCGCCATCGACGAATTGGGTAAGAAGCTGGCTTCCGCCGTCTTTCCTGGACAGCAGGGCGGTCCGCTCGAGCATGTGATCGCGGCCAAGGCCGTTGCTTTCAAGATGGCGGCGGAACCGGCGTTCCGTGATCGTCAGGAACGCACGCTCGCGGGTGCGCGGATCCTCGCCGATCGGCTGCTCGCCGAGGACTGCCTCGCGGCGGGAATCAGCGTCGTCAGCGGCGGTACCGATGTGCATCTGGTGCTCGTCGATCTGCGTGACTCCGAGCTCGACGGCCAGCAGGGCGAGGATCGGCTCGCCCAGATCGGAATCACGGTGAACCGCAACGCGGTTCCGTTCGATCCGCGCCCGCCCATGGTTAGTTCCGGGCTGCGAATCGGAACACCTGCGCTGGCCGCACGTGGCTTCGATACCGAGGCATTCGTCGAGGTCGCCGACATTATCGCCGCCACGTTGCGCGCGGCGCGGCCGGTCGAGGAGTCGAGTGCGCGGGTCGATGCGCTGGTTGCTCGCTTCCCGCTGTACCCCGGTCTGCGCGTGCCGGTATGACGGTCAGCATCTTCGACCTCTTCCGGGTCGGCATCGGGCCGTCGAGCTCGCACACGGTGGGGCCGATGCGCGCGGCCGACCGGTTCATCGAGGAGCTCAAAACCGTTGGGCAGCTTTACAATACGTCCGCTATTCGGGTTGAGCTGTACGGATCGCTCGGTGCGACGGGGCGCGGGCACGGCAGCATCGAGGCGATCGTGGCCGGGTTGTCCGGCGAGCGGCCGGAGACCGTTGATCCGGAGGTCGTGGTCAGCACCGCCGCCGAAACGCGGGCCAGCGGAACGTTGCGGCTCGGTGGGGTGCATCCGATCGTTTTCGCCATCGACGAGGACATCGAGTTGCTCTGGCGCGTGAAACCTGCCTTCCACAGCAACGGCATGATGTTCCGTGCGGTCGACGCCGAGGGGCAGGTGCTCATCGAGCGCCGGTTCTACTCGGTCGGTGGCGGTTTCGTGCTGGCCGAAGCCGAGATCGAACGACCCACCGAGGCGACGACGGCGGTTCCGTATCCGTTCGGCTCGGCCGGGGAGCTGCTCGCCCACACCACCGCTACCCGGCAGTCCATCAGCGAGCTGATGATGGCCAACGAAATGACCTGGCGCCGTCCGGACCGGATTCGGATCGACCTGCTCGAAATCTGGAAGGTCATGCAGGACTGCGTCCAGCGGGGGACCTCGACGGCGGGTGTGCTGCCGGGCGCACTCGCCGTCCGACGGCGTGCGGCGACGCTGCACCATCGACTGACTGTCGAAGCCGACGACACCGACCCGCTGCGTGCGATGGAGTGGGTCACGCTGTTCGCGATGGCCGTCAATGAGGAGAACGCGGCGGGCGGACGTGTCGTCACTGCGCCGACCAATGGTGCCGCGGGCATCATTCCCGCTGTGCTGCACTATGTTCAGCGTTTCGTGACCGGTGCCGGTGACGACAGCATCATCGACTTCCTTTTGACCGCGGGCGCGATCGGACAACTGATCAAGGAGAACGCCTCGATCTCCGGCGCCGAAGTCGGTTGTCAGGGCGAGGTCGGCGCGGCGTGTGCGATGGCGGCGGCCGGACTCACCGCCGTGCTCGGCGGCACGCCCGAACAGATCGAGAATGCCGCCGAGATAGGCATCGAGCACAACCTCGGTCTCACCTGCGACCCGATCGGCGGTCTCGTACAAATTCCGTGCATCGAACGAAACGGTGTCGCGGCGGTCAAGGCGATTACCGCGGCGCGCATGGCGATTCGTGGCGACGGCGTGCACCATGTGTCCCTCGACAAGGTCATCCAGACGATGCGTGCGACGGGCGCGGACATGCTGGACAAATACAAGGAGACTTCACTCGGCGGGCTCGCGGTCGCGGTGGTGGACTGCTGAGGGCTTGCCGATTCGGTCTCGGCTCGCAGCGTCAGCGCGGGGCCGATACCGACAGGCCTGCCGCAATCGCCGCATCGGTGAGTACGGCCTCGAGCATCGCGGGGGTGAGTCGGCCGGTGAAGGTGTTCTGCTGGCTGACGTGGTAGCAGCCGAAGAGCTGCAACGGTTCTCGGCTACCGTCGGACGGCGACAGCGTGACGTGCGCGCCGTGGCCGAACTTGGGTCGGGGGCGGGGAATGGTCCAACCCGCCGCCGCGAGCACCGGAAGCAGCGCCTGCCATCCGAAGGCGCCGAGCACGACGATGGCGCGGACGGTCGGCGTGAGCAGGTCCAATTCGGTGCGCAGCCAGTGGGCGCAGCGATCGCGTTCCTCCGGCGTCGGCTTGTTGTCAGGCGGCGCGCAGTGCACGGGAGCGGTGAGGCGGACGCCGGTCAGCTGTAGGCCGTCGTCGATCCGAACCGAGGTGGGCCTGCTGGCGAGCCCGACCGCGTGCAGCGCGGCGAACAGGACGTCACCGCTGCGGTCGCCGGTGAACATGCGACCTGTTCGATTGCCGCCGTGGGCGGCCGGGGCCAGGCCGACGATCAGTAGTCGGGCATCGGGCGGACCGAATCCGGGGACGGGGCGGCCCCAGTAGGTTTCCGCACGGAAGGCCGCCCGCTTCTCGGTGGCTACCTTTTCGCGCCAAGCGACGAGCCGTGGGCAGGCTCGGCACTGCGCGACGGCGGAGTCCAACTCGGCGACGGTGTGGCACATGAGAAAACCCAATCACATAACTCGAGGCGATAACCATGGGTTTGCATCCAGGACATGCGTCCAGGTAAGTGTGGCCGTGAGCTGCAGATAACGACCAGGACATGTGACCGTTAGCGCTGGCGCCGGGTTGATAGCATGGCCTTTCTGGCCGACCGGATGCGGGCTTCGCCCCCGGATTTACCCTCGAAAGAGTCTTTCCATGCAGTTTGAAATCGTCGAGCGAGACGAAACGTGGGTTGCCGGGTTGCCGGTGCGCAGCCCGAAACGTGCGCTCGGAGAACTGCGGGATCACGATCTCGAGGCGGCCTGGGCGGCAGTGCTGCATCAGGAGCTCGGTGGCCCTCTGGCCAGCGCGTATACCGATTACACCGGTGAGCTCGGCACCTACAACACTCAGATCGTCGGATACGAGTGTGCCTCGTTCGACGACGTCACCCGCGGCCACCTCGTCGCGCGGCTGCCACGCGGCACCTATGCCCGGTTCTCCTCGGTCGGTAACTTCCCGCAGGTGATGACCGACCTGTGGACGCAGATCGCCTACGCCGAGGAACACAACTACATCAAACGCACCTATACCGGTGACTTCGAGTGTTACCCGCACGCCTACAAAATTGATCTCTACCTGGCGGTAGATGCGCGATGACCTATGCGATTGTCGTGCGTGGCCAGGCGATCTACGGCGGCCTCGTGGTACCGAGGGTGCGGCCGAGCTTCAAGGTCAGCAATAGCGATCTGATCGAATTCCTCAAGGATCGGCTGCGCGACCGTGGGCAGGAGCGGCCGGATCACCCGATGTTCACCGTGTACGTGCCGGACCCCGCGGGGAACTTCAACGCCGTCGTCTGCTTCGAGTACCCGGACCACGATGCCGTCCCGGTCGGCGACGTGCTGGTCAAGGTGCCCAAGGGCGTCTATGCGCGGTTCGCGCCGAACGGCGACTACCACGATCCGGTCGAGGATGTGTGGGCGCAGGTCGATGATGCGACGGCCTCCGCGGAGATCACTCGCGCCTATCGCGAAGAGGTCGAGATCTGGCACGGTCCGGAGTCGGTGGAGCTGTTCATCTCGATCCTGGTCTAGTTGCTGAGATGTAGCTACGTCGGTACCAACCGGTCTCTCTGTTCCATTTCGTGTCCGTAAGGAGTGGCCTGACCTGCGGTTTGTTTCGGAGTCGAAATAAGTTTTCGGAAGATTAACCGGACATCTGGCCAATTCCATTCGAATGACGGATACTTCCCTAGGCAATCACACCAGATCGGCGGGCAGTCGGGTGTGAGAGCTGGACCGGCTCGATGACCGCGCGTGCGCGCGGTGGCTACGGAGTAGGGAACACCATGACTGTCGAAACAATCGCAGTCGGCCCCGGGGGCATGCGCGATGCCGAGGTGTTGCGCTTCCGGGATGTGCATTCCGGATATGTCTTCCATGTCGCGACTCCGGAGTCGCATCCAGACCTCTGGCGCCGATACTTGCGGGGTGCGCTGCGGGTTTACCGGCATTACGGAGTCGATCACGCGATCGAATACGACAAAGTCCAAAACGGCAGTTCGACCGCATTGTTCTTTGTCGCCGTCGACGCCTCGGGGGTGGTCGTCGCGGGCTTGCGGGCGCAGGGGCCGTACCCGGCGGTCGAGGATGTGCACGCGCTCGGTGCCTGGGCGGGGCAACCCGGTGAGGCCGCGCTGCGCGCGATGGTTGCTGAGCGGATACCAGAGGGGGTTGTCGAGGTCAAGGCGGTCTGGGTGGCACGACACGCGGAACGCCGATCCGCGCTCGCCGCCGCGATCTCCCGTTGCGTGGTGCACGCGGCCTCGCTACTCGGCGCTCGCTTCGGTTTCGTGACCACTGCCTCGCACGGCCTGGAACTTTATCGCTCCAGTGGTGGGCGCGTTGTCGATCGGATACCGTCGGTGCCCTATCCGGATGACCGCTATCGAACCGTCCCCGTGTGGTGGGATACTCACACGAATCGATCGGTTGCCACAAAATTGCAGACTTCGTTGATCGCGCTGGAGCGCGCGGCGCTCGAGACCTGGCATGCACAGCCGTACAGTGGCCCCACCGCTGGTGAACCATGGATCGGAGGACGGGCGCAGGTATGAACGGTGACCCCGGCCCGGTCGCGGACTACAGACCGCTGATACTCGACGAAAATGCCCCGGACGACATACCCATCCTCGTACAACTGCGTAAGTCACCGCAGGTCCGCATCCTCGACCTGCGTGATGTGCTGCGCGGCGAGCTCGCGAAGGTGCATTCGCGCCCGACCCTCGATGGACCGGATCCCGATCGCTGGGTCTACTACCCGTGGCGGCGCACTTTGGTCGGGCTGCCCGGCGAGCGCACCTACCGCGCGATTCGGCTCGACCGTAACCGCAACAAGCTCACCAGGGACGAGCAGGAACGCTTGGCGGGCTTGGCCATCGGAGTCGTCGGCCAGAGCGTCGGACATGCGGTCGCCTACACGCTGGCGCTGGAGGGCACCTGCGGCCTGCTGCGCCTTGCCGATTTCGACGACATCGAGCTGTCCAACCTGAACCGGGTGCCGGGCAGCATCTTCGACATCGGCGTGAACAAATCGATCGTGACCGCGCGCCGGATCGCCGAACTCGACCCCTACCTGCCGATCGAGGTGCGCACCTCGGGTGTCGATGAAGAGTCCGTCGACGAATTCCTGACCGGTTTGTCGATCGTGGTCGAGGAATGCGATTCGCTCGACATCAAGTTCGCCGTCCGTGAGGGCGCGCGCAGGCATCGCATCCCGCTGCTGATGGATACCAGCGATCGTGGCCTGCTCGACGTCGAACGCTACGACCTGGAGCCGAGCCGTCCGCCGTTCCACGGTCTGCTCGGCACGACCGAAGGCGCAGACCTGCGTGGGCTGTCCACCAGGGACAAGGCGCCCCATGTCATGCGGATCCTCGATCCGAAAGAGCTGTCGGCGCGGATGGCGGCCAGTCTGGTGGAGATCGACGAGTCCGTGACCACCTGGCCGCAGCTCGGTAGCGATGTGCAGCTCGGCGCGGCCATCGTGGCGGCGGCGGTGCGCAGGCTCGGGCTCGGGCAGAAGCTGTCGTCCGGACGCACGCGCATCGACCTGGAGCGCGGTCTCGACGAACTGGCCGAGCCGGAGCCCGTCGGTGAGCTGGTGTGCGAGCCGGAGGCCATCGCGCCCATGCCGGTACCGGCCGCGACCGCGATATTGAGCGTGCTCGAATGTGCTCAGCGCGCCCCGTCGGGTGGCAATGCCCAGCCGTGGTCGCTGCGGGTCGACGAGTCCGAGGTGCGGATCGAGCTGGCGCGCACGCGGTCCTCGGCCCTCGATATCGGCTATCGGGGTAGCGCTGTGGCGATCGGGGCCGCATTGCACAACGCGCGCGCTGCCGCCGCCGCGCACGGCATCCTCGGCGGACACGAGCTCATCGAGAGCGACACCACCGCGCTCACCGCGGTGCTACGCCTCGGTGACGGCAACGATCCGCTGCTTGCCCGCGACTACCCGGCCGCGCTGGCCCGCGAGACGAACCGGCGCCTCGGCACCGGCGCACCGATGGCGGGCAATGTCCTCGCCGGTCTCGCTGCTGCCGCCGGGGCAGAGGGCGCGACGATTCGCAGTGTCACCGACCGAGCCGACCTCGCACTAGCGGCCGAACTGCTCGGCGAATCGGATCGAATCCGCTACCTGACGTCTCGGCTGCACCAGGAGATGTTCGCGGAACTGCGGTGGCCGGGAGACGATCCGCGCACCGGAATCGACGTCTGCAGTATGGAATTGGCCGCCGACGAGCACGCGAAGCTCGCGATCGGGCGTCGTGCCGACGTGATGGACCGGTTGCGCGAATGGTCCGGTGGCGCGGCGCTCGGCGAGCACACCGGTGACCGGGTGCTGTCGAGCTCGGCGGTCATCGCGGTGACGTTCGACAACAAGAAGGGAACCTCGGGACCTGGGCTGACCGATTACACCCGCGCGGGCGCCGCGTTGCAGCGCGTCTGGCTGGAGGCGCAACGACGTGGACTTGCGGTACAACCGGTGTCCCCGGTGTTCCTCTATGCACGGCACAACGACGAACTGGTCGCGATTTCCCCCGATTTCGCGGATACACTAGCGTCACTTCAGGGCCGTTTCCTGGACCTGCTGGGAGTGCCTGGGCATGAAATCATGGCATTGGTGCTTCGCCTGAGCTATGCGGCGCCGGCCTCGGTCCGCAGCAGGCGACTTCCAGTGTCGGGCGCGGGCAACCGCAGCTAGCACGATCGGAGACAAGGTGCCTCGCCGAACGCTCGACTCATTGGTGACCCAGGTCGCCTCCGAGTTGATGGGCGTCGACGCTACGACGATGGTGGCGGCGAGTGAGCGAGTGCTGGCCAGATTGGTCGAGCACTTCGACGTCGATTTCAGCTATTTGCGACATACCGATCGGGAACGAAGAGCCACCGTGCTCATCGCCGAGTGGCCGCATCGCGGTGATATCCCCGATCCCGATCCGCTGAAGGTCGTGCACTTCGAGACCGCCGATTCGGTGTTCGCCGAGTTGGAGCACGCTACCGAGCCGATTGTGGTGCGGCCGAGCGTGGAGTCCGCCGACTATCAGGAGACGATCCGCCGTTCTTCGGGGATCCCGCTGGTCGCGATGGCCGCGGTGCCACTGCTTTCGCGCGGCGAGTCGACCGGCGTGCTCGGCTTCATCAAACAGGGCGATCGGGACTGGAGCACAAGAGAACTCAACGTCCTCAAGGCGATTGCCGCACTGTTCGCGCAGCTGCAGGCGCGCGTGGTCGCCGAAGAGCGACTGCGCTATATCGCGCTGCACGACGATCTCACCGGGCTCGCCAACCGCCGTGCGCTGCTCGAGCATATGGAGGAGCGATTACATTCGGGCAGTCCCGGCCCTGTGGCCGCGTTCTTCCTCGACCTCGATCGACTCAAGGCGCTCAACGATTTCCTCGGGCACACCGCCGGTGACAACTTCATCCGCACGCTGTCTTCACGGCTGCGCGAAAACCTCGACCCGAACGACATGATCGCCAGGCTCGGTGGCGACGAGTTCGTGATCGTGCCTGCCAAGCCGATGGACGCCGTGGCCGCCGAGCTGGAGGCGACCAGAATCCAGCAGCTCATCGGCAGGCGGGTCACCGTCGGCGGCGAGTCGGTCAGCCGTGGCGCGAGTGTCGGTGTCGCGGTGGGTATTCCGGGGGAGACCACGGTCGCCGATGTGCTGCGCCGTGCCGATCACGCGCTGCTCTCGGCCAAAGCCGGTGGCGGCAACGGGGTCGCGGTGTTCACCGATGCCATGCGCGCTCAGTTCGAATTGCAGGACGATGTCGAACTCAACCTGCGTGGCGCGGTGTCCGACGGATCGCTGCTGCTGCACTATCAGCCCGAGGTCGACCTACGCACCGGACGAATCGTCGCGCTGGAGGCGCTGGTCCGATGGATGCATCCGACCAGGGGGCTGCTGCCGCCCGGTGCGTTCGTCAGCGTTGCCGAAGCCACCAATCTCGCGGGCGAGCTCGGCCGCTGGGTGATCAGGTCGGCCTGCGCCCAGTTCGCGGAATGGCGGCGGCGCGGCCTTGCCACGAATGTGGTGATGCGGATCAACGTGTCGCCGGTCCAGCTGGTCAGCCTCGACTTCGTGGAGCGTATCGAGGACATCCTTCGGCTGTTCGGCATCGACGGCAGCTCGGTGTGTCTGGAGATCACCGAGCATGTGGTTGTGCAGGATCTGGCCCGCACGCAGGTCACCCTGCGTGGCCTCAAGCGGATGGGCGTGCAGATCGCCATCGACGATTTCGGCACCGGCTACAGCTCACTGTCGCACCTGAAGGCACTGCCGGTGGACGCGGTGAAGATCGATCGCGGGTTCGTGCAGCGCCTCGGCGCGAGCACCGACGACCTGGCGATCGTGAAATCCATCATCGGCCTCGCCGGGTCTTTCGGGCTCGGTGTCGTCGGTGAGGGCGTCGAGACGCCGGTGGCCGCGCGCACCCTGGTCGGGCTGGGTTGCTATCGGGCGCAAGGCTTTCTGATCGCGCGGCCGATGCCGGCCGACGAGGTCGAGCCGCACCTGGTGTTGGGTCGGATCCCCCTGGATCTCGATCTGCCGCGGGCGGGTAGAGGCACCCCGAAGTACTGACCTCCGCGTCGGTGCGCGGTGCGAATCCGCTGGTTGGCCGGCTCTTTCACGGCTGTTCACGCGCCGTTGGGCGCACCGGTCCCGATCCGCTGCACGATCGGCGGGTGCGCATCGTGCAGCTGGCGAACTTCTACGGCCCACGCTCCGGTGGGCTGCGCACCGCATTGCATCATCTCGGTGCGGGCTACGTGGCCGCGGGACACGAGGTGGTGCTGATCGTGCCGGGACCTCGGCGTGCCGAGGAACTGTTGCCGACCGGCGCGTTGCGGATTACCTTGCCCGCCTTGGGCATTCCCTGGACCGGTGGATATCGTGCGGCGGATCCGCGGCGGGTGGCCGATGTGCTCGCGGGCCTGCGACCCGATGTGTTGGAGGTGTCGGACCGGCTGACGCTGCGTGGATTCGGACGATGGGCGCGGCGGCGTGAGGTGGCGAGCGTGATGATCTCGCATGAGCGGCTGGATCGGCTGCTCGGGCAGGTGATGCCGAGTGCGGCGGCGCGCCACTGCGCCGACGTGGCCAACCGCAGGACCGCCACCGACTACGACATCGTGGTGTGCACAACGGAGTTCGCGCGCGCGGAGTTTCTGCGCGTCGGTGCGCAGAATGTCGAACTGGTGCCGCTCGGGGTCGATTTGGAGCTGTTCAGTCCCCGTCGGCACGATCGTGCGCTGCGGGCCGATCTCGGTGCGTCAGGACACCCGCTGCTGGTGCACTGCGGCAGGCTCTCGGTGGAGAAGCGGGTCGACCGCAGCATCGAGGCGGTGGGCGCGTTGCATAGAGCGGGCGTGGCCGCTCGACTGGTTGTCGCGGGGGAGGGGCCGCGGCGCGAGGCGCTCGAGCGCCTCGCCAAGGCGCTGCCTTCGCTGCCGGGCGGGCTACCGGCCGTGCACTTCACCGGGTTCATCTCGGATCGGTCGATGGTGGCGAAATTGCTGGCTACCGCGGATGTTTCGCTTGCGCCCGGTCCACACGAGACCTTCGGCCTCGCCGCGTTGGAGGCGCTCGCGGCAGGGACCCCGGTCGTCGCGAGCCGTTCGTCGGCGCTCGCCGATATCGTCACCGCGGAATGTGGCGCGGTGGCCGCCGATCATCCCTGCGACTTCGCACGAGCTGTCACCGACGTGCTCGCGCTGCCCACTGCGGCGCGCAGGAAGGCGGCGCGCAGCAGGGCCGAACAATTCACCTGGCCGATGGCGGTCGCCGGCATGCTCGCGGTCCTCGGTCGATGAATGACCGCAGCGCCGATCCCGCGGGGCCGATCGGCGCGCAGTACCCTGCCGGAACCGATTCGGGGCTATTTCGAGATAGGGTTCGCCAGTGCGAATGGTTGGGCGCGGAAGCCGTAGGACGATGCGTGGCGCCAAAGTGTTGGTGACCGGCGCGGCCAGCGGTATCGGCCGAGCGACCGCGCTGGCGGCCGCGGCGGCCGGTGCCGAGGTGGTGTTGACGGACATCAATGCCGAAGGGCTCGACGAAACGGTGGGGTCCATCGGGGCGGCAGGCGGGGTCGTGCTCCTCGCGCGGGCACTGGACATCACCGATTACGACGCGGTCACCGTCTTCGCGACGGACGTGCACGCGGAGTTCGGCAGCCTCGACACCGTGATGAACATTGCCGGGACATCGACCTGGGGCACGGTCGAGAATCTCGAACACCGGCATTGGCGAAAGATGGTGGAGGTCAACCTGATGGGCCCGATCCATGTGATCGAGAACTTCGTGCCGCCGATGGTGCGTGCGGGCCGTGGCGGTGCGCTGGTGAATGTGTCCTCGGCGGCCGGTCTGCTCGCGTTGCCATGGCATGCCGCCTACAGCGCGGGCAAGTACGGCATCCGCGGCGTCTCCGAGGTACTGCGATTCGACCTGGAGCGCCACGGCATCTCGGTGCATCTGGTGGTGCCGGGCGCGGTGAACACGCCGCTGGTGCAGTCCTTCGATCTGGTCGGCGTCGACAAGGATGATCCGCGGGTTCGCCGTCTCGCCGGTGCGTTCACCAAGCATGCGGTGGAACCTGAACATGTTGCGTCGCAGATCCTTCGCGGCGTCGAACGCAACAGATTCCTCGTCTACACCTCGTTCGATATCCGATTCGGGTACTGGTGGTCGCGGAAGTTCGCCTTCCCCTACGAATTCGTCATCCGCAGGGTCGGCGAGCGCTTCAACAGGCTTCTGGTTTCGCAGCGCAGTTGAGCTGCACGTCGAGCACCCTGGCGCCGGGGCCCTGCTCGCCGAGCCGATCGTGTTCGTTGACCAGCTTGCAGCTGCCCAGCGACAGACAGCCGCAACCGATGCAGCCGGTCAGATTGTCGCGCAGCCGGGTCAGCTGGGTGATGCGATTGTCGAGGTCGGTCCGCCAGGTGGTGGAAAGGGTCTCCCAGTCGCGCCGGGTGGGGGTGCGGCCCTCGGGCAGTTTGTCCAGCGCGGAGCGGATCTCGCTCAGCGGGATGCCGACCCGCTGCGAAATACGGATGAAGGCGACGCGCCGTAGTGTCTCGCGCGTGTATCTGCGCTGATTTCCGCTGGTACGGCGGCTCGAGATGAGACCCTCGCGTTCGTAGAAGTGCAACGCGGACACCGCTACTCCGCTACGCTCGGACAGCTGCCCGGGGGTCAGTTCCTTTACTCGCCAATCGGTTGCCGACATCAACGCTCCTCCATTCCCTAACAATACTTCAGGTTACGGTGCGCTCGGGGCAGAATCGGACATGCCGCTGGTGACTGCTTGCAGGTCGCTCGAAAGGGTCAGCTGGTGACTGCTTGCAGGTCACTCGAAAAGGTCAGCAATTGCGTGCTCTTACGCTCTGGGCGAACTACGGTCGTGATATGGGAGCAGAGGCTGTGCAGGGTGGGCACGGAGGCGATGCGAACGGGAATGGGCGCGGGGGCGGTGACGATCCGGGCAAACGCCTCGCCGTCACCTCCGAGGTCGGTACCTTGCGGACGGTGCTGCTGCACCGGCCCGGTGACGAATTGCGCAGGCTGACGCCGCGAAATAACGATCAACTGCTCTTCGACGGCATCCCATGGGTCGAGCGGGCTCAACAGGAGCACGACATCTTCTCCGCCGTGCTGCGCGGGCGCGGGGTCGAGGTGTTGCTGCTCGCCGACCTGCTCGCCGACACCCTCGACGTCAGCGGCGCGGCCCGTATCCAGGGCATTTCCGCCGCCGTCGACGCGCGCAGGCTCGGTCATGGGCTCGCCGACGAGCTGGCGGCCTACCTGCGCGGCGTCCCGGCGCAGGAGCTTGCCAACATCCTGATGGCGGGCATGACCTTCGACGAGCTGCCATTCGGTCCCGGCACGCCCTCGCTGGTGCGCCGGATGCATCACGGCGGTGATTTCGTCATCGATCCGCTGCCGAATCTGCTGTTCACCAGGGACTCTTCGTTCTGGGTCGGGCCGAGGGTCGCCATCACCGCGCTCGCGCTGCCCGCCAGGATGCGCGAGACTTCGCTCACCGATCTCGTCTACGCCTTCCATCCCCGCTTCCTCGGGGTCCGTCGCGCCTACGAATCGCATACCGCGCCCATCGAGGGCGGCGATGTGCTGCTGCTCGGGCCGGGTGTCGTCGCGGTCGGCGTCGGTGAGCGGACCTCGCCCGCCGGTGCGGAAGCGTTGGCGCGCAGCCTGTTCGATGACGGGCTCGCGCACACAGTGCTGGTGGTGCCGATCGCGCAGAATCGTGCGTCCATGCACTTGGACACGGTGTGCACGATGGTCGACACCGATGCCATCGTGATGTACCCCGCCATACGTGACTCGCTGTGCGCGTTCACGATTCATCGGGAGGACGGCTACGGCGGTCGAGACCGCGGCGGCGTGAGCATGCGCGGTCCCGACCCGTTCTTGCCCGCGGCGGCCGAGGCGATGGGCATCGGCAAGATGCGGGTCATCGACACCGGCCTCGACGGGGTCACCGCCGAGCGTGAACAATGGGACGACGGCAACAACACCCTGGCGTTGGCGCCCGGCGTGGTTGTCGCCTACGAACGCAATGAGATGACCAACGGTCGACTGACCCAGGCGGGCATCGAGGTACTCCGGATTCCCGGCTCCGAGCTGGGTTCCGGTCGCGGCGGCCCGCGCTGCCTGTCCTGTCCACTCTCCCGAGATGATGTGTGAGCCCGCCATGTTCAGCATCGCGATTGCCCACGATTCGCCCGTCCCGCCCTACGAGCAGCTGCGCATGGGCGTCATCGCGCAGGTGCGTTCGGGCGAGCTGACCGCGGGCACGAAGATCCCGACGGTTCGCGCGCTCGCGGCGGAACTCGGACTCGCCCCGAACACCGTCGCCCGTGCCTACCGCGAACTAGAGGCCGACGGTGTCGTCGAAACCCGGGGCAGGCAAGGCTCTTTCATCGCCTCAACTGGCGACCCGACCAAGGATGCGGCGGATCGGGCGGCGACCGACTATGTCAGCGCGATCCGCCGTCTCGGTCTGGACGACGACACCGCGTTGGGTTATGTGAGATCCGCGCTGGAAAGCTGAGTCGTGACGCGGCTCAGCGCCAGCTGGGTAGCCACAGGTGGTTGTGCCAGTTGCCCGGTGTGATCGCCATGGCGGTGAGGATCGGCCAGAGCCAGACGAAGTTGGCGATCACAAGGCCGAGATAGATGCAGACCGCCAAAAGGCCGAGGCTGTGCCGCTCGTTGGGTGCCGCGGGCAGGAAGGTGCCGAGTGAGCTGCGGCGGATCGGACTGCTTCGGGCAGGCCCGAGTATGTCGCCGAGCACCAGCGCCACCCCCATCGCCAGGAACGGCGCGAGCGCGACGGCGTAGAAGTAGTACATCTGCCGATCGAGGGTGAAGAACCAGGGCAGCAGCGCTGCGCCGTACCCGACGAGCACCGCGGCGTAGCGCCAGTCCCTGTGGCTGATGGTGCGCCACAGCGCCCAGCCGAGCATCGGGAAGGCGATCCACCAGATGGCGGGCGTGCCGATCAGCATCACGGCCTTCACACACTGGGTCTGGCCGCAGCCGGTGACACCGTTGTCGGCGTAGTAGTAGAGCATCGGCCGCAGCCCCATCGGCCAGGTCCACGGCTTGGATTCCCACGGGTGATGGTTACCCGCCGAATTGGTCAGGCCATCGTGGAAACGCAGCGTCTCCCCGCTGTAGAACCACAGCGAGCGCACCGCATCGGGCAGCCATGACCACGGCCCACCGCGCCCGACCTGATTGCCGACCGCGTACCGGTAGACGCCGTCCTCGCTGGAGAACCAGGCCCAGTAGGAGGCGAGGTAGAGGCCGAGCGGGATGAGCACCAGCGCGTACAGCGCGGGTCCGACATCGCGCAGCGCGGTGCCCGCCCAGGGGCGGCGCACCGCGTACGCCCGCCGCGCCGTCAGGTCGAAGCACACGCTGAGCAGGCCGAACGCGACAATGAAGTAGATGCCGGACCATTTGGTGCCGCAGGCAAGGCCGAGCATCACACCCGCGCCGAACCGCCACCAGCGCACGCCCAGTCGCGGGCCCCATGGGCTCGCATCGATGCGGCCCTCGGCGTCCGCACGCGCGATTCGCGCTCTGACCTCGTCGCGGTCGACGATGAGACAGCCGAAAGCGGCTGTGATGAACAGCGCCATGAAGATATCGAGCATGCCGATGCGCGAGGACACGAAGGTGACGCCATCGGCGATCAGCAGGATGCCCGCGATCGCGCCGATCAGCGTGGAACGTGCCATTCGCCGCACGATGCGGATCACCAGCAGCACAAGCGCCGTGCCCGCGAGCGCGGCGGCGAATCGCCAGCCCCAGCCGTTGTAGCCGAAGATCCACTCGCCGACGGCTATCAGCTGTTTACCCACCGGCGGATGCACGACCAGCCCGTAACCGGGATTGTCCTCGACCCAGCCGCCGGTGAGCATCTGCCAGCCCTGCGGGGCGTAATGCTTCTCGTCGAAGACCGGAGTGTGCGCGTCGGTGGGGTAATCCAGATTGGTGAACCGTGTCACCGCGGCGATCGCGGTCAGGAACACGGTGACCATCCAGCCACGCAGGGTGTCGAGTGGCCCGAAATCGGGCGACGGCCGCAGCGGCGCGGGGCTCGACCAAGAGGGCGCGGCCCCCGGTGCGGTCGCGCGCTTGTCGGTCACCTGGGTCACGGATCCGATCGTATGCTGTGCGCCCCGCAGGGATGCACATCCCTCAGCGTGCCGCCGCGCGAATCACACTGCGCGCGACTACTGACCCGGGTGTCGGCGCTTGTCGGGATGATTTCGATTCGCGGTGGGTCGGCCGGAGTTCGGCGGGCGTGTTCGGGATCGATGGCGCTCGGTCGATACGCTGCTACCCGGGGCGATTGGTCTGGACGGGGCGATGTGGTCGAGGTAGGAGTGCCGTGACGGACGAGGCGACGACGGGTGTCGAGGCGACGGGCAGGCTGGTGCTCGCGGCGACGCCGATGGGTGACATCGGCGACGCCTCGCAGCGACTGCGCGACGCGCTCGGGGCCGCCGACATCGTCGCGGCCGAGGACACCCGAAGGACGCGCTCGCTGGCGAAAGCCCTCGGGGTGGAGATCACCGGACGCGTTGTTCGGTTCGACGATCACGTGGAGACCGCGAAGATTCCGGCACTGCTCGGCAATATCGCGGACGGGCTGACTGTGCTGCTGGTGACCGACGCGGGTATGCCATCGGTAAGTGACCCCGGCTATCGCCTGGTCGCGGCGTGTGTCGAGCGCGAGCTCGCGGTGACGTGTCTGCCCGGCCCCTCCGCGGTCACCACCGCGCTCGCGTTGTCGGGTCTGCCGGTTGAGCGGTTCTGCTTCGACGGTTTCGCGCCGCGAAAGTCCGGTCAGCGCCGAGCGTGGCTGCGCACGTTGATCACCGAGCCACGCACGTGTGTCTACTTCGAAGCGCCGCACCGGCTGGCCGACTCCCTTGCCGACGCGGTCGAGGTGCTCGGACCCGACCGCCGCGTCGCGGTATGCCGCGAACTGACCAAAACCTACGAAGAGGTAGTGCGGGGCACCCTCGCCGAGGTCGCGGCCTGGGCGGTCGATGGCGCGCGCGGTGAGATCACCGTGGTCGTCGCGGGTGCGCAACCGAAGTCGGTAGATCCAACGGATCTGGTCGATGAGGTCGAATCCTTGACCGCGCAGGGCCTTCGCCTCAAGGATGCCTGCGCGCAGGTCGCCACGGCGAACGGCGCGTCGCGCAACGAACTCTACGACGTCGTTCTCGCGGCCCGCCGCGACGACGAGGAGTAACTCGAGGCGCGCACTCGACGCCACGAATTCGACCTGCCGTGCCGGGCGCTGAGCTGACACAATCGATGTATGACCTCTCTGGAAGGCAAAGCCAAGACATTCCTCGAGCTCCATCGCCCCGGCGATCCCGGCGTGTTTCCGACGGTGTGGGACGCGTGGTCGGCGAATCTCGCGGTAGCCGCCGGATTTTCGGCCATCACGCTGGGCAGTCACCCCGTCGCAGGGTCGGTCGGCCGCGGTGACAACGAGGGGATGACCTTCGCCGAGCTGCTGACCAGGGTGCGTCAGGTCACCGAAGCCGTCGAGGTCCCGGTGTCGGTCGATATCGAATCCGGCTACGGTCTCGAGCCCGCTCAACTCATCGAAGGTCTGCTGGAGGTCGGCGCGATCGGCCTCAATATCGAGGACACCGTGCACAGTGAGGGCGACAGGTTGCGAGCCGCCGAGGAGCATGCGGCCTTCGTGCACGGTCTGCGTCAGTACGCCGACGCCGCGGGTGTGCACGTGGTTGTCAACGCACGTACCGACCTGTTCCTGCGCGAGGACGGCGACGAATCCGATCGCGTCGATCGCGCCATCGCTCGTCTCGAGCTGGCGGCCGCGGCAGGCGCCGACGTGCTGTTCCCCGCGGGCAGGTTCGCCGACGCCGACCTGCGTCGGCTGACGAGCGAATTGCCGCTCCCGATCAACGTGGTCGCATTGCCTGACAAGTCCGACAAAGCGGTCCTCGCCGACCAGGGCGTCGGCCGAATCAGCTTCGGGCCCTTCCTACAGTTCGCGCTCTCCGCCGAGGCGAACCGGCTACTCGACCGCTGGAAGTAGGCTGCCCGCCTCCGAATAGGCAAGAGCCCCCGGCCTTCTCTCGAAGGCTCGGGGGCTCCCCTGCTTACTCTCGTTGCTACGCGGTGGTTTTCGGCTCCACATAGCGCGGGTAGATCGCCTCCGGTGCGGGCAGCGGGACCCCGGCCTCGATCGGTGTCGCGATGTCGGCGAAAGTGCGGTTCTGCTGTGCGAGCAGATCGAGGATCTTGCTCGCCGAATCCGGCAGCACCGGCTGCACCAGGATGGCGACGATGCGCAGCACCTCCAGCGTCACGTACAGCACGGTGGCCTCGCGGGCGAGGTCTTCTTCGGTGCCGGACTTGGCCAGCGTCCACGGTGCCTGAGCGGAGAAGTATTTGTTGGCCTCGCCGAGGGTCAGCCAGATCGCTTCCAGCGCCAAATGCATTTGCTGGGCGTCGAATTCGGCGCGGCAGCGTTCGAGCAGGCCGTTGGCCCGAGCGAGCAGGGCACGGTCGTCGTCGGTGAACACACCAGGGGTCGGCACCGCGCCCTTGCAGTCCCTTGCCACCATTTTCAGGCTGCGCTGCACCAGGTTGCCGAATTCGTTGGCCAGGTCGCTGTTGATCCTGCCGACGATCGCCTCGTGGCTGTAGCTGCCGTCCTGGCCGTAGGAGATTTCGCGCAGCAGGAAGAAGCGAACCGCGTCGAGCCCGTATTCCTCGATCAGTGCCAGCGGGTCGACGACATTGCCGACCGACTTGGACATCTTTTCGCCCTTGTTGTACAGGAACCCGTGCACGAAAACGCGTTTCGGCAGTTCGACGCCCGCCGACATCAGGAACGCGGGCCAGTACACGGTGTGGAAGCGGGAGATGTCCTTGCCGATGATGTGCACATCGGCGGGCCAGAACTTCTGGAACGCAGGGGATTCCGTATCCGGGAAGCCGACGCCGGTGATGTAGTTGGTGAGCGCGTCGACCCACACGTACATCACATGATCGGGATGCCCTGGCACCGGAACGCCCCAGTCGAAGGTGGTGCGCGAGATCGACAGATCCTTCAGACCGGCCTTGACGTAGCTGACGATCTCATTGCGCCGGGTCGCGGGTGCGATGAATTCGGGATGCTCGTCGTAGAGCGCGAGCAGCTTGTCCTGGTAGTTGGACAGCCGGAAGAAGTAGTTCGACTCCTCGGTCCACTCGACCGGTGTCTTCGACTCGGTGGAGATCCGCGTGCCGTCCTCGAGCAGCGTGGTCTCTTCGTCGGTGTAGAACGCCTCGTCGCGCACCGAATACCAACCGGAGTAGGTGCCGAGGTAGATATCACCGGTGGCGAGCATCCGCTCCCACAACGCGACGCTTGCGACCTGATGGTCCTCGTCGGTGGTGCGGATGAACCGGTCGAAGGAGATCTCGAGCGACTTGTCCATCGCCTCGAACACGTCGGAGTTGCGCGACGCGAGTTCCTCCACCGGGACGCCCTCGGTCATCGCGGTCTGCTGCACCTTCTGACCGTGCTCGTCGGTGCCGGTCATGAAGAACACGTCGTACCCGTCGAGCCGCTTGAACCGGGCAATGGCATCCGCGGAGATGTACTCGTAGGCATGCCCGATATGCGGCGCACCGTTCGGGTACGCGATGGCCGTTGTGACATAAAAGGCGGGGCGGTCGGCTGCACTCATGGTGTGTCTACTCTAATGCGCGTGGATTCCTACACTCACGCGAATATCCGTCAGCTCATCGGTGCGCGCCGATGAGCGACAGGCGTCCAGCTCCCGCGCTACCGGAACCGCTTGCGCCCCTGGTGGATGCGCACACTCACCTGGATGCCTGCGGCGCGACCGATGCGGAATCGACGGCCGTGATCGTGGACCGCGCGGCATCGGTCGGTGTCGGACAGGTGGTCACCGTCGCCGATGATCTGGCCGCCGCGCAGTGGGCGGTGCGGGCCGCGAACTGGGATAGGCGGGTGTACGCCGCCATCGCGCTGCACCCGACGCGTGCGAACGCGCTCGACGATGCGGCGAAGGCCGAGTTGGAGCGACTGGCCGCCGATCCCCGCGTCGTCGCGATCGGTGAGACCGGACTCGATTACTACTGGCCGGGCAAGCTCGACGGGTGCGCCGACATCGAGACGCAGATCGAAGGCTTCCGCTGGCACATTGATCTGGCGAAGCGGGTGGGCAAGCCGCTGATGATCCACAATCGGGAAGCCGACCACGATCTACTGACGGTCCTGCTCGATGAGGGTGCGCCGGAGACCGTGATCTTCCATTGCTTCTCCTCGGACACCAATATGGCGCTGGCGTGTGTGGCCGAGGGATACGTCCTCAGCTTCTCGGGAACGGTGAGCTTCAAGAACGCGCATGAATTGCGCGAGGCCGCCAAGGTAGTGCCCGACGATCAGATTCTGGTGGAGACCGACGCGCCGTATTTGACTCCGCATCCGTTCCGTGGCGCGCCCAACGAGCCGTATTGCCTGCCCTACACGGTGCGTGCGCTGGCCGAGGTGCGCGGACAGGATCCGGGAAAGTTCGCGAAGATCACCACCGCCAACGCTCGGCGTATCTACGGGATCTGAGTGCTCGGCCCGAATCGGGTCTTCGGCGTTCGATCGGCATCGCGGCGGAATGCCGCGCGCGGCTGCCCGTTAAGGCCCCTGGCAAACAGTGGTGTGTTCTAGGTCACTATGCTTGTCCCGTTTTGTGATCTACCTGCGACGTCGATATCAATCCGTGATATCGAAACCTCCCGCACTGAGAGTTACGGTTGTCGACCACTGACCCCTTCGTTATCGTACTGTGATCATGTCCCCATTCTCGAGGATCAACGACTCTCGCTCGCCGATGCTGTACGCGGCAGTAGCGGCGCTGCTCGTGACGCTGATCATCGGCGCCGCGATGGCGATAGTGAACCGCAAAACGGTGACAGTGGTCGTCGACGGCGAGAAGCTGACGCAAACCACCATGTCGCGCGATGTCAACGGCGTGCTGAAGGCCGCGGGATTCGATGTCGACGACCGTGACCTCGTCCGGCCCGCACTGGCCTCGTCCGTTGCCGATGGCGCCACGATCATGTTGAACCGGGCACGGGAAATCGCGCTGTCGATCGATGGCAAGCCGCAGAAGGTGTGGTCCACCGGATTGACCGCCGGTGATGTCCTCGACCAGCTGAGCCTGCCCGCCGACACGTTCGTTTCCCCGGCGCGCACCGAGAAGCTACCGCTGGAGGGTGCCGCGCTGAACGTGTTCAGCCCGCGCTCGGTGTCGTTGCTCGACGGCTTCGGCCAGCCCGTCGACGTCCGCCTCGCCGCGCCGACGGTCGGCGAATTCCTCACTGCCGCTGGAATTCCGCTGGTTCAGCAGGACAGTGTCGAGCCGGCCGCGACCACCGCGCTCACTGACGGCCTGAAGGTCGTGGTGACTCGCAAGCGGATCGAAAACCGTACGGAGACAGTTCCGCTGGATCCGCCGGAGACCGTGATCTCGGATCCGACGATGAACATGAGCCGCACCGTCGTCGAGACGCCGGGCGCACCCGGCGTCCAGGACGTCACCTTCGCGGTCATGATGGTCAACGGCCAGGAGGAGAGCAGGCAGCCGATCTCCTCGAATGTCACGGTGACCGCGCAGCCCAAGACGGTTCGCAAGGGCGCGAAGCCCGGCACCGAGGTGCCTCCGGTGCGTGACGGCTCGATCTGGGACGCCTTGGCTCGCTGCGAATCGACCGGTAACTGGGCGATCAACACCGGCAACGGTTACTTCGGCGGCATCCAGTTCGACCAGAGCACCTGGGAGCGACAGGGCGGCACGAAGTACGCGCCCCGCGCCGACATGGCCACCCGCGAAGAGCAGATCGCGATCGCCGAAGTGACTCGCGCCCGCCAGGGCTGGGGTGCGTGGCCCGCTTGCACCAGCCGCCTCGGCATCGGAGGCTAGGCTTTTTCGGGGTTTGCGTTCAGGCCCTGTGTGCGGCCGGGTGGCCATCGAGAACTGACCACTCTCTCGGGAATTTCCTGAAAGACACCAGCATCGACGAGATCGCTGAACAGGCGCGGCCAGACCTGGGATCTGGATGAGCATGAGTTCGCGCGTCCGGATGGGGAACGTAGCCGGGGGCACGAAAAGCGCTGCTGCAACTACTCGACGAGAGCACCCGCTCTGCTCGGGGCTACGCGCGTTTTCTGTGCCGTAGGCCGCTCGGCGCGCAGCCCCGCGTTATGAGGTCGGTTCGGTCGAGGCAGGAGGTTGTGTCAACTCGGGAGTTGGTAGGTTCTTCAGGTGTCCGAACCTGATATTTCCGCTCGTGGCAGCGCTGCGTTGCTCGGCCCCGCCGAGGTGCGGGCGCTCGCAGAGCGGCTCGGTGTGCGGCCGACCAAGCAGCTCGGACAGAACTTCGTGCACGACGGGAACACCGTGCGGCGCATTGTCGCGGCGGCGGGTGTCGGGCGCAAGGACACGGTGCTCGAGGTCGGGCCAGGACTCGGTTCGCTGACGCTGGCGCTGCTCGATGTAGTGGATTCGGTGGTCGCGGTCGAGATCGATCCGGTTCTCGCCGAGCATCTGCCGGTGACCATCACCGATCGGGCACCGGAGTTGGCCGGAAACCTGCAGGTCGTCGTGGCCGATGCGCTGCGGGTGGCCGCGAAGGACCTGCCCGCGGCTCCGACCGCGCTCGTCGCGAATCTGCCGTACAACGTGGCCGTGCCCGTACTGCTGCACCTGCTTGCCGAATTGCCGAGCATCACAACCTCATTGGTGATGGTGCAGGCCGAGGTGGCCGACCGGCTCGCGGCCGAGCCCGGTAACCGCACCTACGGTGTGCCGAGCGTCAAGGCGGGCTTCTTCGGCACCGTGCGCCGAGCGGGCGCGGTCGGCACCCAGGTCTTCTGGCCGGTGCCGCGCGTCGATTCGGGTCTGGTGCGAGTCGAGCGCTACAGCCAACCGCGATGGCCGATGGACGAACCCCACCGCCGCCGCGTCTTCACAGTGATCGATGCGGCATTCGCGCAGCGCCGCAAGACACTTCGCGCGGCTCTGGCCGGTTGGGCCGGTTCCCCCGCCGAGGCCGAACGCCGCCTCGTCGCCGCGGGCATCGACCCCACCGCGCGTGGCGAAACCCTGGACACCGCAGCGTTCGTCCGCCTCGCTGATCAGGCATAGCCCGCCTACGACGGATACATCGGATACATCGGCGTTTGATCGAGATGACGCGGAATCGTCGGTCATCGCTTCGGCACGGGTGAGCCGACTAGCTACATGCGTTGTTCGGTCGCGGAATCCGGCGTCAGCCGAAAGTGCGAAGGCGCAGGCTGTTGCTGACGACAAAAACGCTGGACAGGGCCATCGCGGCGCCAGCGAGCATGGGGTTGAGGAGCCCGGCCGCTGCGAGCGGGATCGCGGCGACGTTGTATCCGAAGGCCCAGAACAGATTTCCCTCGATGATGCGCAGGGTGGCGCGGGATAGGCGGATCGCCGCGCCGACGGCGCGCAGGTCGCCGCGGACGACGGTGATATCCCCGGCTTCGATCGCGACGTCGGTACCGGTACCCATGGCCAAGCCGAGGTCGGCCGCGGCGATGGCGGCGGCGTCGTTGACGCCGTCACCGACCATCGCCACGATCTTGCCCGAATTCTGTAGTCGCCGTATGGCTTCCAGCTTGTCGTTCGGCAGTACTCCGGCGATCACCTCGTCGATGCCGACGCGATCGGCGACGGTGCGCGCGACGGCGGCATTGTCACCGGTAAGCAGTATGGGGTTCAGCCCGAGGCGGCGAAGTTCGCTAATGGCCTCGGCGCTGGTCGGTTTGATCGCGTCGGCGATGACGAGCACACCGCGCGCGGTGCCATCCCAGGCAACCGCGATCGCGGTATTACCCGCACGCTCGGCCGCCGCCTTGGCTTCGGTAAGGGTTGCGGGCAACGCGATCGACCGCTCTTGGAGCAACCCACCACGACCGACCACCACCGCACGCCCGTCGACAAGCCCCTCCACGCCCTTGCCGCCATGGCTGATGAACTGCCGCACGGGCAGCATCGTCAGCCCGCGTTCGATCGCAGCGGCGACCACAGCCTGCGCCACTGGGTGCTCGGACCCGTGCTCCACTGCCGCGGCGATAGCGAGCAGCTCGTCGGTCATGTCCGCTGCTTCCGTGCCGCTCGTCGTGATGATCTCCGTCAGCGTCATTCGGCCGGTGGTTACCGTGCCGGTTTTGTCGAGTACGACTGTGTCGATCCGGCGTGTCGATTCCAGTACCTGCGGGCCCTTGATCAAGATGCCGAGTTGAGCGCCGCGGCCGGTGCCGACGAGCAGTGCGGTGGGGGTGGCCAGTCCGAGTGCGCAGGGGCAGGCGATGATCAGCACCGCTACCGCCGCTCCGCACGCCACCGCCGTCGACGATCCGGTGAACAGCCAAAATGCGAGTGTCAGCGCTGAGATGACGAAGACAATGGGGACGAATATTCCTGCGACTCGGTCGGCGAGCCGTTGCACTGGCGCTTTGCTGTTCTGTGCCTCCTCGACCAGCGCGACGATGTGCGCGAGTTGGGTGTCGGCGCCAATTCTGGTGGCGCGCACGGTCAGCACGCCGCCCGCGTTCACCGTCGCGCCGACCACGCCATCTCCTTGGCCGACGTCGACGGGCTGTGATTCTCCGGTCAGCATGCTCAGGTCGAGAGCCGAACTGCCCTCGATCACGACACCGTCGGTGGCGACCTTCTCGCCCGGACGAACGAGAAACAGTTCACCGACCCGCAATTCGGCGATCGGCACCCGGATATCGACACCGTCGCGCAGCACGGAAACGTCCTTGGCCCCGAGCTCGAGCAACGCTCGCAGCGCGGCTCCCGCCCGATCCTTGGCGCGGGTCTCCAAATATCGCCCGGCCAGGATAAAGACGATCACCCCGGCGGCAACCTCGAAGTACACATTCGACGCCGCGTCGGCCCGCTCGATGGTGAGGCTGAATGCGTGCTTCATGCCGGGCATTCCGGCGTCACCGAAGAACAGCGCGTACACCGACCAGCCGAAGGCGGCGAGAGTTCCGACCGAGATCAACGTGTCCATGGTCGCGGCGCCGTGTCGGGCATTACCCAGCGCGGCCCGATGGAAATCGGCGCCGCCCCAGAACACCACGGGACCAGCGAGCGCCAGCGAAAGCCATTGCCAGTTCTCGAACTGCAGCGCGGGGATCATCGCCATCGCGATCACCGGCAGCGCGAGGCAGGTACTGATCAGCAGTCGTTGTCGAAGTCGATCGAGTGCGGTCGCCCTATCATCGGACCGGTCGGTTTCTGCTGCTGGCGGTGCGGGTACCTGCGCGGTATACCCCGCGGCGTGCACCTGTTCGACCAGCTGCTCCGGCGAGACGGATTGTGGATACCGGACTTTTGCCTTCTCCGTCGCGAAATTGACGGTGGCCGTGACGCCCTCGATCCTGCCGAGCCGCTTCTCGATGCGCGCGGCGCAGGACGCGCAGGTCATCCCGCTGATCTCCAGCTCGATCGAGCGCTGATCGGCGGGTGCGGCCATTAGCGACCGCCGCCCGAGTGCGAGTGCCCGCCGGATGTGGATGGAGCTGTGGATGACTCGGTCGCCCATGCCTCGGCGGTGAACTCCGCCGTGTGAACAGTGCCGCCGTGCGAGAAGTCCAGGTACAACCGATAAGCGCCCGAGCTCGGGGCTTGCGCATGGAAGGACACGTCGGGACCGGCTGGGCTGCGGCCGACTTCGCCCTGCGGGTGTACGTGCAGGTAGGCAAGGTCGGCGGCGCGCAACGCGACCAGGTGTGCGTAGGTGCCGAGATACGGCTGCAGATCGGACACCGGAACGCCGTCGCGTGAAATGGTGAACCGCAGTTCGCCGCCCTCGGTGTCGAGATCGCCCACCGATGTCACCTGGTATCCGTCGACCTTCACGCTCCGTGCCGGTGGCGGGAGTGGTTGTGGCACGGCAGTTCCCGAGACGGTGACCGTACGGCTGAGCGCCAGATCACCGGGCTCGGCGCCGTTGGTTTCCGGTACGAAATCCGCGAATACGCGATAGGTACCCGGAGCCGCCCAGCGCCAATCGGTCGACCAGGTGCCCGAACTGTCCATGGTCGGATGCACGTGCCGATACTCGGTGGCGTCGGATCGGACGACGATCAGATGCAGGTCTCTATCGTGTCGGGTGGTGAAGCGGGTCACCGGAGCCCCGTCGGGCCCGGTGATCCGGAATTGCAGCGAACCGGCTTGGTTCGGGTCCGCGGGAGCGGTCAACGCGTTCATGGTGTAACCGGCCTGCGAGTCCGTAAGCCCGGACGCCGTGTCCTGACCGGGCCGCGTTATCGCGCCGTGGTCCGGCGCCTGCGCGGCAGGGGCGCCCACGAGGGCGCCGATGCCGAGCGCGACGCCGAACAACGCGACGAGTCCGCCACCGACCGCGGCGAACTTCAGCCGGTCCTGCATCAGGCGGCGACCTCGTAGCCCGCCTCGTCCACCGCCGCGACGATATCGGCATCCGCGACAGGCGCGGTGCTGTCCACCCGGACCGCGCCGCTGGCGAGATCCACATCAACGCTGGTCACGCCGTCGATCTTACCGATCTCCTCGCGGACCGAGCTGACGCAATGTGCGCAGGTCATCCCCGTAACGGTGTAAGTGGTGGTGGCCATGTCCGACTCCTTCGCTCGTGGTTCATCATACGGGCCCGGGGTATCCCGACAGAAATGAAGATACCCCCCATGGGTATTACACGCAAGTGTGAGTTGATCGGCCGCACCGATCGTTCCTCGAGTAGTCGCTTCCGCCGTGCTCGTAGTTCCCGCGGCGGCTGCCGCACGCCGGTGCACACCGTAATTCGATCCACGCGACCTGGACATGCCCTGCGTGACCGTGCCGACGTAGCGGGCGAGGGTTGCCGAATGAATCACATCAGGTGAATGACTAATCTCGGGCCGCGCACCTGTCGTAGCCACCGGTTAGGCTTGACCACCGTGTTGTCAGTTGTTCCGAGCCCAGTCATCGTGCGAGCCCCGTCCAAGGTGAATCTCCATCTCGGCGTCGGTGACTTGCGTGCGGACGGCTATCACGATCTGACCACGGTGTTCCAAGCACTATCGCTGAGCGACGATCTAGAGATCTCGCCTTCGGCCTCGTTGATGGTGCGGGTCGCGGGCGAGGGTGCGGCGGAGGTGCCGACCGACCGCACCAACCTGGTGTGGAAGGCCGCCGTAAGGCTCGCGCATCTGGCGGGCCGGGCGCCGCTGGTCGAAATCGCCATTAACAAAGGTATTCCGGTGGCGGGCGGGATGGCGGGCGGCAGCGCGGACGCCGCCGCCGCGCTGGTCGGGCTGAACGAACTGTGGGATCTCGGCCTCAGTCGCGACGAATTGTCATCGGTGGCAGCGGAACTGGGCAGTGATGTCCCTTTCGCGCTGCACGGTGGTACCGCACTCGGCACCGGCCGCGGTGAGCGACTGCTTCCGGTGTTGTCCCGCAATATCTTTTACTGGGTGCTCGCGCTCGCCAAAGGCGGGCTGTCCACCCCCGCGGTATTCGGCGAACTCGATCACCTGCGGGAGAACGGTACCCCGCCACGTCTCGGTGAGCCGCAAGAGTTGATGCAGGCATTGGCTTCCGGCGACCCGAAACAGCTTGCGCCGCTGCTGGGTAACGATATGCAAGCCGCGGCCCTCTCGCTGAAGCCGGAACTGCGCCGCACCCTGCGCGCGGGCGTCACCGCGGGCGCGCTCGCCGGTCTGGTCTCCGGTTCCGGCCCCACCTGTGCTTTCCTGTGCGAGAGCGCGGAGTCCGCCATCGCGGTCGCCGCCGAACTCGCGGGAGCGGGTGTGTGCCGCAGTGTTCGCACCGCGACCGGCCCGGTCCCCGGCGCTCGTATCTCGAGCGGCGAGGACCAGGGCAAGCGTTGATCAGCCGATGACCTCGGCGAGGCGGTCTACCTGGTCGGCATCGCGGCCGTAGCAGTAGAGCATCACCTCATCGGCGCCGAGATCGTCGAATTGTTTGATGGCGGTACGGATTTCATCGGGCGTGGTGAGCATGCCCGCGACCATGTAGTCGGCGCGGCCGCTGAATTCGTAGTAGGCGCCCATAGAGGCGCGGGCTTGTTCGACCAGGTCGGGCGCGCCGAGCGCGACATTGACCTGGGCGACGATGCGGGGCGCACCCTCGCGTCCGTGCTCGGTCCACGAGCGGCGGGCGGTGTCGAACAGGCCACCGGCCCATGACGGCGCGGCGGCGGCGAGGAAGCCGCCACCCCAGCGGCCGACACGGTCGATGGCGGCGGGCTGGAAGCCGCCGAAGAGCACCTCGGGGCCTTCGGGGCGCAGCGGAGCGGGGCCGACGGGGCCGCAGTCGGTGCTGTAGTCCTGACCGGACCACAGACGGCGCATGATCTCCATCTGCTCGTCGAGGCGACGGCCGCGGGTGCGCAGGTCGGTGCCGGAGGCGATGTGGTCGTCCTCGCGGCCGCCGACGCCGAGGCCGAGGACGAAGCGGCCGCCGGACATCCGGTCGAGAGTGGCGGCCTGCTTGGCGAGCAGCGTCGGTTCGCGCAACGGGGCGATCAGCACCTCGGTCTGCACTTTGATGCGCTGGGTCGCACCGGCGAGCATGCCGAGTGCGATCAGCGGTTCGGGGTTGTCGTAGACGAGCCGGTCGAGCAGGCCGAGGGTGGAGAAGGGGCCGGCATCGGCGCGGCGCGCCCAGTCGAGCAGGGCGGCGGGGTCGGCGATGGGCAGACCGAGACCGATGTGCATGAGAAACCTCCAGGTACGGGTAGTTGAACCGTGCCGCCCCTCGCACCTCGGGATGAGGTGGGCTCCCATTCTGCGGCTGTACTTCGAGAGCGCCATTCGGACTGACGGTGTTGTTTCGAGCGACCTGCAAGCAGTCGCTAGCTGACTCTTTCGAGCGACCTGCAAGCAGTCGCTAGCTGACTCTTTCGAGCGACCTGCAAGCAGTCGCTAACGTTGTTCGTAACGAACGTTGTTCGTTGAAATGACTGTAGACGAACGACGTTCGTTCCGCAAGTCTTCGGTGCAGCGCCCGATCCGCAGGTCGAGCGGTGCTCGGGGCGTCACATCGGCGGCCGCCCAGCGGGATCGGGCGATTGTCCTGTTCGGATCAAGGACGATGTCGCGTGAGCAGAACCTACCGCTGCGGGTGCCCACTTGTACGGCATGAGATGGCCAGGAGCGGGAACAGTACGCTTGTCAAGGGCGACAACCCCTTGCCCGCGCATTACTCGGAAGGATCCATGTCCAACCTGATCAACCTCGAACAGGTCTCCAAGAGCTTCGGGATCACCCCACTCCTGGACGCCGTCTCGCTCGGCATCCACGCTGGCGAGCGGATCGGTGTCGTCGGCCTCAACGGCGGCGGCAAGACCACCCTGTTGGAGGTGCTGACCGGCCTCGAGCCGCCCGACAGCGGCCGGGTGAGCCGGGTCGGCGGTCTGCGCCTCGCGGTCGTGACCCAGCGCGGCGTGCTGCCCGTCGGTGCGACCGTGGGGTCCGTCGTACTTGCCGGACTCGCCGATGACGCGATGACGGAGGATGTGGCCGAACACGAATGGGCCGCCGATTCACGCATCCGCACGGTGATGGAGGGCATCGGGATTGCCGGGCTCGGCCTGGAGACCTCGATCGACAACCTGTCCGGCGGCGAGCGCCGGCGAGTCGCCTTGGCCGCCGCGCTGGTCCGCGATCTCGACCTGCTCGTGCTCGACGAGCCGACCAACCACCTCGACGTCGAGGGTGTGCAGTGGCTGGCCCAGCATCTGCTCAACCGTCGCAGCGCGCTGGTGGTCGTGACTCACGATCGCTGGTTCCTCGACACCGTGGCCACCAATACCTGGGAGGTCGTCGGCGGCAAGGTCGAAAACTACGAGGGCGGTTACGGCGACTGGATCTTCGCTCGCGCCGAGCGCGCGCGGCAGTCCGACGCCTCCGAGGCGCGGCGCAGCAACCTGGCCCGCAAGGAACTGGCCTGGCTGCGGCGCGGCGCGAAGGCCCGCACCTCGAAGCCGCGCTACCGGGTGGAAGCGGCCGAGGCGCTGATCGCCGATGTGCCCGCGCCGCGCGACAGTGTCTCGCTGGCCGCGTTCGCCCGAAAGCGCCTGGGACGGGTCGTCATCGAGCTGGAGGACACCACCCTTACCACCCCGGACGGCCGGGAGTTGGTGCGCGACTTGACCTGGCGTCTCGCGCCCGGGGAGCGGGTCGGCCTCGTCGGCGTGAACGGCTCCGGCAAGACGACCCTGCTTCGCACGCTGGCAGGCGACGCGGAACCCGCTGTGGGCAAGCGCATTCAAGGCCAGACGGTGCAGATCGGTTGGCTGCGTCAGGAACTCGACGACCTGCCGACCGATATGCGAGTGCTGGAAGCGGTACAGCAGGTCGCGCAGCGAATCATGCTCGGTGACAGGGAGATCTCCGCGGGTCAGCTCGCCGAGAGGCTCGGCTTCACCCCGGCCCGCCAGCGCACCCCGGTCGGCGATCTGTCCGGTGGTGAGCGACGCAGGTTGCAGCTCACGCGCATCCTTATGGCCGAGCCGAACGTGCTGTTGCTCGACGAGCCCACCAACGACCTGGACATCGACACCCTGCAACAGCTCGAGGACCTGCTCGACAACTGGGCCGGCACCCTGGTCGTCATCAGCCACGACCGCTACCTCATCGAACGCATCTGTGATTCGACATGGGCGCTCTTCGGCGACGGCAAGCTCACCAACCTGCCCGGCGGTATCGATGAGTACCTGAAAAAGCGTGCCGCACAAGGTGACGTCCTGCTTCGAACGGGTGGCTCCGACGGCAAGCCCGCACCGGTGACCGACGCCGCGACCCAGCGTGCCGCCCGCAAGGAACTCTCGAAGCTGGAACGGGCAATCGAGAAGTTCGACCAACGCGAGCAGCGCCTGCACACCGCGCTGGCCGAGGCCGCGACCGACCCCGACAAGCTCGTCACCCTGGGCGCGGAACTCAAGCAGGTAGTCACCGAAAAGGAAGCCGCAGAAGAACGCTGGATGGAACTGGCCACCGACGCCTGACCTACCCGGGAAACACCATCCGCGCGGCCTAGCTGGTACCGGCGGTGCGGCCGTCCTGGACCGCCACGGGTAGGCAGGTCTGTACGAAGTCGGCGCCGAAACCGGTCAGTGCGATGCTGCGGTAGTGCACCTTCGTGCCGAATCCGGACCGCTTGAGCACCTCGCGGACCGGGGATTGCGCTTCGAGCAGTTGGTAGCGGTTCGGGTTGCCGACCGGTTCCTTGACGAATTCGATCAGTCCCAGCCTGCGCAGGTTGGGCAGGTACTGCTGGATGCGGTTCGGGAAGCGCAGTCCGGCGTGCTCACCGATCAGGTTGAGGCCGGACATGATTCGTTCGGCGCCGAGCCCACGCGGGCGTCCGGTGCGAATGTCGATCGACGGCTGTGGACCGTCGAGGTGCAGGAAGCGCAGGATGCGTGCCTCATCGGGGGTGAGTTCCGCGAGCATGCGTGCGAAGGCCGGGTGGGTTTCCTGATGTTCGCCATGTGTGCTCGCCGACAACCGCAGCAGCGCCGCGCCCTGCTCGCGCAGCGTCGGCAGCGCGGCGGGATCGGGCGGTTCCGGGGTGGCGGGCAGGCGCAGCGCTCTGCGCACCGCATCGCGTACTTCGGCCTCGGCCTCGGCGAGCACCTCGCGCGGTGGCGCACCGGCGACGCTGCCGCGCACGACCGTCGCGCCGACGCCGAGCGCGGTGTCGAAGGTCCACGCAGCGACCTCGGAAGCGGCGGTCACCGCGACCCGCGCAACTCCGGTCGCCGCGCGCACGGTCTCGAGCATCGACCCGGATTGTTTTCCACGCGTCGGCGATTCATCGGCAAACTGGATTTCGGTGACGGGCCGCCGTGCGATCTCTCTCGACGGTCCTTGCTGCTCGGGAGGCTCGACGGCCTGCATATCGTCGGCGTCGCTGCCGGGTCCCGTCACCACCATGTTGTTGCCACTCCTGTCCCGAAGATCAGGATATGAGCGTATCCGGCAAAGAGCCCGAGCACACCGCCATGGAGGAAAAGCAGCCATTCATCCTGTTTGATCGCCGATCGAAGCATGTCGACCAGGTCAGTAGGTGACAGAGCGGACATTTGCTTGGCGATGTACTCGTTGATCTGCTTGCCCTGCCGGACGTTGAACTCCGGATCGGCGAACGCGATCGGAGCGATGTTCATGGCCTCCGCGGTGAGCGTCGTCTGCAACGCGTCGTACTCACGGCTGCCGAGCACGAACTTGACCGCGGACCTGGCCGGTCCGAGCGCACGGTCGGCGGCTGGGCGCAGGGTGTCCTCGAGCATCTGCATCGTGCGGTCCGAGCGCGGGCCGTTGAGTAGTTCGTCGCCGATATTGGCGACGGTCATGACCTGGCTGGAGACCAATTCGGCATAGCCCGCCGTGATTTCGGACTGTCGCTTGATCAGCAGGCCCTGCCGCCACGGGCACCACCACTTGGGGTATGCGGGCGCGAAGATCATATTGATGCCGACCCAGTTGACCACCCAGCCGATGACGATGCCGCCGATCGGCAGGACCGCGAGCGAGGACCACCCCGTCGTGTGCAGGATCAAGACGAGCACCGCGCCCATCGGCGCACCGAAGTAGAAGCCGAAGTTGATCATGAACCGCAGCTCTTTCGCACCGAGCACCTGGAACAGCTGATTGAGCAGCTGTGGTCGGGCCTGGAAGTACCGGATGACCATCTGTTTCACATCGAGCAGCTGATCGATGTTCGCGCCGAGTTCCTGGGTCAATTCGCGCAGAATTTCCGGCAGTTGCTGCCGGACCCGGTCATGCACCATGTCGCGCACCTGGGTCGGCAGGTTGTACCAGAACTGGGGATGCTCGCGACGCAAAATTTCCTCGACGATGTCATGGATTTGCGTTTCCGCGATATTCGTCAAATGTTCGGCGAGGGCGTCGGGTTCGATCTCCCGATAGAAGTCGGCAATGCTGCCGAGTTTCGCGAGACCTTTGTCGACGGCAATGCTCGCCATCTTGTCCGCGCGGGAGGGGACGATGCCCTGCCAGCCGATTCTGCCGTCGTAGCTCAGCAGCGGAAGAACTTGAATTCGCTTGGGCAGGTATGGGTATACCGCACGCAGCCCGGGCCATCGGATGCCGTGGAATGCGATGGGACGGAACAGCATGAGAACGCCGGTCCAGTTGGTGATGTAGCCGATGATGCCGGTGAAGAGCGGAATCGTAATCAGTTCCAACACAATGGACGGGTGGAACACACTCTCTAACACGACACTCTCCTGCCGATATGCCGATGATCGCCGCTTCACCGGGAACTCAAAGTAGCACCCTGTCGGCGACTGGACCCTACTGTGAGCCGCGGAATGCGACCAACCTCGAGTGCGTCGGGGCACGCTCGAGTGTCTGAGACATCAGTCACAGTGTGTGTCCAGAATGTCGTACTGTCCATCTCGAGCGGAGACAATGACGACCAACACATCCCACCCGCGACAGGTATCGGGTGCTGGGGTTACGGCTGTCGGCGGGGTCAGCGGTGAACGGTGGCCACGCGGCCGAGTTGGACATACCTGGAAGGCTGTCGGGCAATAATCTTCTGTGGACGTATCCGTTCACTAGGCGATACATCGGAGTAGGACGTGGCAGAAGACAGGACCGGACAGGACGTGGCCCGGGCCGGTTCCCGCACGGTCGAGCGCAGCTCGGATGTCGAACAGCGGCAGATCAGCAATGAGGCACGGCTGATCCGAGGTGTGTTCCGGGCAGCGGGGCTGGCCGCGAACTCCGTGGTGCGCGGCAGTCAATGGGCGGTGAACACCTCCTATGAGGTGACCAAGGAGATCACGCAGGCCGCGCTGGAAGGCGAATCCTCGGCCGATATCGCCGAGCGCACCGGCAACGCGCTGCGATCGATCGCGCGCAGCGCGCTCGGTGTCACCGAGGGCTCGGTGCGCGAGATCGTCAGCTATGTGCCGACTTCCAATGGACCGGCGGCGCAGCAGGCGATCGGCCTCGGCGCGCCGCTGCATTCGGCCTCCATCGATGAGCTTCGCCGCCGCGGCGACGCGCTGCTTGCCCGCTCGGCGGATGTCTATTTCTCCGAGGACGTGCATCCGGCCTACGACCGAATTCTCGACGAGCTGGCCCCCGACGAGGCCCGCATCCTGCGCTTCATGGCGTTGAACGGCCCGCAGCCATCGGTCGACGTGCGGACCAATCGTCCGCTCGGCATCGGTTCGGAGTTGGTGACCGGCGATCTGACCTCGGTGCCGGAACAGGCGGGCGTCCGCTACCCCGATCGGTCGCGCACCTATCAGATCAACCTCAACCGGCTCGGGCTGACTCTGACCTCGGACGATCCGGTCGTACTGAGCCGATACATGGTGCTGGAAGTGCAGCCGGAGGTCGAGGCGGCGCTGAAGAAAGCGGGACGGGCGCCGAAGATCGTGCGCAAGAGTCTGCGATTGACAGAGTTCGGCGAGGACTTCTGCCGCACCTGTTTCACCATCGGAAGTTGATCGTCCACACCAGTAGCCGCCGGGATCGGGCGGCACGGTGATAGCAATCTGATACAAATCACGCAATTCCCGCAGCACAGCCGCTTCTAATGGGATTGTTGAGGTATGGATCAGGATGCGGTATCCGCCATCAGCAGGCTGAAATTCCGATACCTGCGGTCCCTCGACACCAAGTCGTGGGAGGAATTCGCCGACACCATGGTGCCGGAGGCAACGGCGACATACAGCGAATACCTGCAGTTCGAGTCGCGCGACGCCTTCATTGCCTTCATGCGCAACACCCTCGGTCCGCACGTCATCACCGAGCACAGATGCGATCACCCGGAGATCGACGTCGACGGTGACACCGCGACCGGCACTTGGTACCTCGCCGACACCGTGCTCATCCCCGCGCACAATATGTTGTTACGCGGCGCGGCCTTCTACAACGACAGTTACGTGCGCTGCCGCGACGGTCACTGGCGGATTTCACACACCGGCTATGAGCGCACCTACGAGGTTGTCCTCTCACTGAGCGACCTGCCGAGCCTGCGCCTGACCTCCAGCCGCTGGGGTCTGATCGCGCAAGAGGACGGCATCGCGTCGGTGGAACGGTACCCCGGCGCCGCGCCGCTGCGGCGTGAGCCGGAAGCCGGGTGACTCAGTCGGCGGCGGCGACCAGCGGTTCCAGCGTGAGCTTCGGGTGTTCCTTCTCGATGTACTGCAACCGCCACTTGTCGCTGAACAACGCGAGCAGCGCACCGTCACTGCGGGTGAAGACCTCGACCCCGCGCTGACGATCCAGCTCGGGCGCTGATTCGGCGTCGGTGCGCCTTGCCAAGGTGTAGGCCAGGTTTTCCATCCTGGTCTCGACGGTGAATTCCGCCATCATCCTCGCGGTGACCACCTCGAACTGCATCGGACCGACGGCGGCGAGCACGGGGGAGGCGTCACCACGAATATCGTTGCGCAGCACCTGCACCACGCCCTCGGAATCGAGCTGGTCGATGGCCTTGCGGAACTGCTTGTACTTGCCCGCGCTCTCCGCGCGCAGCACCGCGAAGTGCTCCGGCGCGAACGACGGGATAGGCGGGAATTCCACCTTTTTGTCCACGAACAGTGTGTGACCTGGGGCGAGTGCGGTCGCGTTGACAAGGCCGACCACATCGCCGGGGTAGGCGGTATCGACAGTGGAGCGCTCCCTGCCGAATACGGTCAGCGCGTATTTCGTCGCGAAGGGTTTTCCGGTCTGCGCGTGCGTGACGACCATGCCGCGCTCGAATTCACCCGACACGATCCGCATGAACGCCAGCCGGTCGCGGTGTGCCGCGTCCATGCCCGCCTGCACCTTGAACACGACCGCGCTGAACGGGTCGGTGGTGTTACGCGCTGCGCCTGCCATATCGGGGCGCGGGCCCGGTGCGGGCGCCAGCGACACCAGCGTTTCCAGCAGCTGCCTGACGCCGAAGTTCAGCATCGCCGAGGCGTAGATGACCGGTGAGGTGTGGCCCGCGAGGAACAGCTCCTGATCGTGGTCCTGCCCGGTGGCCGAGAGCAATTCGCTCTCCTCGGCCGCGGTTGTCCACGGTTCGCCCTCGCGCGCTTCGGCGGATTCCGGTGTCAGCGACTCCTCCGGCGCGATGGTCGCGCCGCCCGCGGTGCGGGTGAAGTGGATGTATTCGAGCGCGGTGCCGTCGGGGCCACGGCGAAGCAGGCCGCGGAAGTCACCGGCGATGCCGACAGGCAGGAAAAGTGGGGTCGGTGTGAGCCCGATCCGCTCGCTGATCTCGTCGAGCAGTTCCAGCGGCGCCTGGCCCGGCCGGTCCCACTTGTTGATGACGGTGATCACCGGGATGCCGCGGTGGCGGCACACCTGGAAGAGTTTCAGTGTCTGCGGCTCGAGACCCTTGGCGGCGTCGATGAGCATGACCGCGGCGTCGACGGCGGTGAGCACCCGGTAGGTGTCCTCGGAGAAGTCCGAGTGACCGGGGGTGTCGACCAGGTTGATCACATTGTCGACATCGGAGCCCGCGGCGCGGTAGTTGAACTGCAGCGCGGTCGAGGACACCGAGATGCCGCGCGCCTTCTCCATTTCCATCCAGTCCGAGACCGTCGAGCGGCGTCCGGCCTTGCCATGGATCGCGCCCGCTTCGGAAATCATCTTGGCGTGCAGCGCCAGCGCCTCGGTGAGCGTCGACTTGCCGGCGTCGGGGTGCGAGATCACCGCGAAGGTGCGGCGCCGGGCTACCTCGGCGGGCAGCCCGCGCGGCGTGGGCGCGACGACACCCTCAGTGGAGGCGGTCAACTTCAAACCCTTTCGCAGACGTCCGATCGGCAACCGTTCCAGCGTACGCGACCGATATAATCCCGACCCGACAGATCGGTTCGAGCGACCTGCAAGCAATCGTTAGCGGGGCTGAACGCCCCGATTCAACTCCCATAAGACCATTGCGCTATGGTGTTCGGGTTGTCTCGGCGAGGGTAAGCGCAGACCTTTGTGCTCACCGTGATCGACGCGGCTCGGCTTCCGGCCGTCCTCGTTCGACTTCGCCCGACGAGTAGACCAACCTTAGAGCCAGGGCGGAAACAGTCCCTGGTGAGCACTGTTGACCAAAGCCCGGAAGAGCCGTAGGGAGTAGATCCAGTCATGTCCGACGCCAACGTTCTCGAAGCCGCCGTTCGTACGGAGTTCGGCAAGGGCGCCGCCCGCCGCACCCGTCGTTCCGGCAATGTGCCCGCCGTGCTGTACGGCCACGCCAGCGACCCGCAGCACCTGTCCATCGACGCACGGGCCTTCGCCGCCATCCTGCGTGAGCACGGCACCAACGCGCTGCTGAACCTCGTCATCGACGGCAAGAAGCAGCTCGCGCTGACCAAATCCGTTGTCGTGCACCCGATTCGTCGTTACATCGAGCACGCCGATCTGCTGATCATCAAGCGCGGTGAGCGGGTCACGGCCGACGTGAACATCCTGCTGACCGGCAGCGCCGCCGTCGGCACCCTGATCACCCAGGAGAGCACCACGCTCACCATCGAGGCCGACGCGACCAAGCTGCCCGAGGCCATCGAGGTCTCGCTCGACGGCATCGAGGCCGGCACCCAGATCACCGCCGGTGGCATCGAGCTGCCGAGTGGCGTCACCCTGGCGGGCGATCCGAACATTCTGATCGTCAATATCATCGCCGCCCCTGCCTCCGCGCAGGAGACCGAGGAGGCCGCGGCCGCCGCCGAGAGCGCTGCCGCTTCCGAGAGCGCCGAGTAAGAACTTCAACGGGTCGGTTACTTCATGACCGAATCCACGACCGGGCCCGCGCTCGTAGTCGGACTGGGTAATCCAGGTTCTGAATACGAGCGCACCCGGCACAATGTCGGCTTTCTGGTCGCCGATGTGCTCGCGGAGCGCGTCGGCGGCCGTTTTGCCGTGCATAAGAAGTCCGGCGCGGATCTATTGCAGGCCCGCCTCGACGGCCGTCAGGTGCTCATCGCCAAGCCGCGATCGTTCATGAACCTGTCGGGCGGCCCGGTCGCCGCACTGGCCCGCTTCTTCTCCGTGCCGCTCACCGAGGTGATCGTCGTGCACGACGAACTCGATCTTCCTTTCGGTGCCGTGCGATTGAAGCGCGGCGGCGGCGAGGGCGGCCACAATGGCCTCCGCTCCGTCTCCAGTGCCCTGACCACCAAGGACTACCTGCGGGTTCGGTTCGGCATCGGCCGCCCGCCCGGACGCCAGGATCCCGCGGATTACGTGCTGAAGCCGTTCTCCGGCCCCGAGCGCAAGGAAGTTCCGGTGATCGCCGAGCAGGCCGCCGACGCCGTCGAGCTGCTGCTGCGCGTTGGACTGGAGACGGCGCAGAATCAGCTGCACTGAATTCGACCGCTCCGCCGGAGAACTCCCGTCGGCGCCTCAGTTCAGGTGGATGGCTGTGGCGGAGCGGCGCAGCTTGCCCGAGGAAGTCTTGGGGAGTGCGCCGGGGCCGAGGACAGCGACGGTACGCGGGCGGGCGCCGACCTCGGTGAAGACCGCGTGCACGATCTCGCGTTCGATGCGTTTCACCTCGTCGACTTTCTGGTGATCGTTGCTTTCCACCACCACCGCGAAGCTTTCACGTTTCTGGCCTGCGTCGAGGCGGACCGCTACGGCGTTGCCGGGGCGGACGCCGGTGACGCGCGTCGCGGCACGTTCGATGTCGGTGGGGTAGATATTGCGGCCGCCCATGATGATGACGTCCTTGATGCGGCCACAGACCACAACAAGGCCCTCTTCGGTGAAGTAGCCGATATCGCCGGTGTCGAGCCAGCCCTCATCGTCCTGTGCGGAGCGGAAGCCGTTGACGGTGATGTAGCCCGAAGTGACCGCAGGACCGCGTAATTCGATGACGCCGACCGATCGGGTCGGCAGCGGCAGACGCTCGGCGTCGACTACCCGGCCCTCCAGATCATCGACGAGGTAACCCAGCGTCGGCAGCCTGCGGACGTTGCCGTGGTGTGAGTGTTCGTCATGCACCGGCACCGCCTTGCCGAGTGCCTCCAGCAGATCGGCGTCGATAGTGTCGAGCACCTGCCCGTGCCCGGGGTCCGGGATCGACACGGCCAGTGTGGTTTCGGCCATGCCGTAGACCGGGGTCAGCGCCATCGGGTTGAGCCCGAAGCGTTCTCCCGCGACGGCAAGGGCGTCCATGGTGTCCGGGTCGACCGGCTCCGCGCCGTTCCACATGTAGCGGACGCTGCTGAGGTCTAGCGAACCGGGCTCGGCCTGCTTCAGCCGGCGGGCAAGCAGCGAGTACGCGAAATTCGGTGCCGCCGTGACGGTGCCGCGGTATCTGTCGATCAACTCGGCCCACAGCAGCGGGCGCATCAGGAAGTCCATTGGCGTGACGCACACCACCTCAGCACCGAATTGCATAGGGACGCTGAGGAATCCGACCATGCCCATGTCGTGGAACAGGGGCAACCAGCTGACCATCACGTCGTTGTCGAGCTGGAACTTCACCCGATCGAACATCGCGTATGCGTTGGCGAAGAAGTTGGCGTGCGTGATCCGCACCGCCTTCGGCGATCCGGTCGAACCGGAGGTCAGCTGCTGCAGCGCGATATCGGATTCGTCGGTCGGCACCGGATCGACCTCGGGGCCGTTGTACAGCTGGTCGATGCGCACCACGTTGATGCCACGCTCGCGCAGCAGCGACTCCGCGGCCTCGAACGGTGCACCGAGCACGACGGCTCTCGCCTCGATCATGGTCAGCACGGTCTCGGTGTCGCGGGCCCAGATCACCAGATCGGTGCGCGGGGTCGGCTGGTGCAACATGGTGATCGATGCGCCCCGCATCCAGATGCCCTGGCAGACGGGCGCGATATCGGCGGGCAGGCCCGCGAGCACGCCGACGGCATCGCCGTGTCCGATCCCAGCCTCGGCAAGTCCGCCCGCCATGCGTCGTGCGGTTCGATGGATCTCAGGCCAGCTCTGGCGCCGAGGAGCGTCGGGCTCCCCGGTCACGAGCCCCCGCGTGGAGGTCTTGGCCGTCGCATACATCTCGTCGGTGAACCTGCTCAATGTTCAACTCCCTCATCACCAACGCAGGTGGCCGGACGTACCTTCGCCCGAGCACCCCGCAGGCCGATTTCCGGCCTCTCTCAAACTATCCCGCCATTCGGACCCGGTGTTAACCCTCTTTCGATTTGTCGACCTGAGCGTCCGGGGCGGAGTCTCTGCGGTGGGGCTCGCCGCCGACGGCCTAGCGAGCGGCGCTGAAGGTGGCGGCGTAGCTGTCGACGTAGTGGCGGCCCGACCTCGCCGCGAGTTCCCGCATCAGCACATCGGTCGCGGTACGGACATGGGCGCAGGGCAGGTCGGTGTGCGAAACGATCGAGGGGTAGTACCGCGGTGCGCCCACGTCGATACGGACCTTGCCGAAGCGCCAGAATCTGCCGTCGCGCGGGTTCACCTTGTCAGTGCCGGACAGCACCACCGGTATCACCGGAGCGCCCGTCGCCATGGCGACGCGCAATGCGCCAGTTCGGCCGCGATAGATCCGGCCGTCGGGGGAGCGGGTGCCTTCCGGGTGAATCGCCCAGACACCGCCCGATTCCAAGATCTTCGTCGCGGCCGCGAGGGCATCCGCGGCCGCGCTGCCACCTGTCCGGTCCACCGGCACCTGTCCTGCGACGGTGAAGAACCAGCGCTGGAAACGCCCCTTGAACCCGGTGCCGGTGAAGTACTCCTGCTTGGCAAGGAACGTGACTCGGCGTGGCAGTACGAGCGCCAGGTACAGCGAGTCGATCACGGCAAGGTGGTTGGCCGCGATGATTACCGGTCCCTTATCCGGAACATTCTGAAGTCCTTCCACTTCGGGCCTGCCGAGCAATCGCAGCAATGGGCCGAGCAATACGTACTTGAACAGCCGGTACCACACACGCGCCTCCGATAAAGTTGTTGTAGACACTGTCTACATCATAGGGGTAGACAGTGTCTACACTCGACACCGATCGAATTCGACCTACTGAGGAGATCAGCAAATGGTTGAGGTAGACAATGTCTCCATGGTCGGAAACGAGTCGCTGCGGGAACGGCTGGTCGGTGCCGGTGTCGACATGCTCGAGGAGGTCGGCGCGGCTCAGCTCGGGCTGCGCGCGATCACCAGGGCGGCCGGGGTGTCACACGGTGCGCCACGCAGGCACTTTCCCACGCACAAAGCGCTGCTGGCCGCCATCGCCGCCCGTGGGTTCACCGATCTCATCGAACGGTTCACGATCGTCGAGGCCGGTGCCGTGACAGCACGCGAGCACCTGGAGTGGATGGGCGCCGAGTACGTCGAGTTCGCGGGACTTCGACCGGAGATGTTCACGCTGATGTTCCGCCATGATCTGCTCGAGGGGTCCGGCGAAAACCTGCGCTCGACAACCCTGCCGCTGTTCAGTCGCTTCGCCGCGCTGGTGCAGGAGGCCGCTCCGTCGGGCACGCCGGGGGAGCGGGCGGTCGCGCTGTGGACGAATCTGCACGGCATCGCGGCCTTGCAGGCCAATAGCAGCCTCCGGTTGGTCGGTCCGGCCATCGACGCGCGCGCACTCGTCGCGCAGATGATCGAATTGCACCTCACCTGAACGGATTACACACAGCTTCCGGCAACAACCATTCGACTACCTTCGATCAGTTCCGTGCGGCGAGCACCAGCGCGAAGCGGTTGTCGGGGTCGGTCCACACCTGTTCGGTGCTGAAGCCCGCGGCGGTGAACTCGGCATTGATCCCGTCGATGCGGAATTTGGCGGAGATCTCGGTGCGCATCTGCTCGCCGCGTGCGAATTCTACGGTGAGGTCGAGGTCGCGGACCCGAACGGTCATATCCTCAGTGGCCTCGAGGCGCATTTCGATCCATTCGTTCTCGGCATCCCACAGCGCGATGTGGGTGAACTTGTCGGGTTCGAAATCGGCGTCGAGCCGGTTGTTCAGTACGTGCAAGACATTTCGATTGAACTCGGCGGTGACGCCCGCGGCATCGTCGTAGGCCGGGACGAGGACGGCGGGGTCGATGACAAGGCCCGCGCCGAGCAGCAGTTGCTCACCGGGTTCGAGCACATCGTGGATGCTCGCCAGGAATTCGGCGCGTTCGGTGGGAGCCAGATTGCCGATGGTGCCGCCGAGGAAGGCGATCATGCGGCGGCCGCCGCCTGGCAGGTTGTGCAGGGTGTCGGTGAAGTCGCTGACCACGCCGTGAACGGCGAGGCCGGGGAACTCCGCGGCGATCTCGTTGGCGGCCGCACGCAGCGCCGAGGACGAGACATCCTGTGGGACATAGGTCTTCAGCGGACCCTCGGTGGTGAGCGCCGAGAGCAGTAGGCGAGTCTTCGCCGCCGAACCCGCACCCAACTCGACGAGGACCTCGGCCTGCGCGGTGCGCGCGATCTCGCCGACAACCCGTTGCAGCAGCGCGCGTTCGGTGCGTGTCGGGTAATACTCCGGGAGCGCGGTGATCTGTTCGAACAGTTCGCTGCCACGTGCGTCGTAGAACCACTTGGGTGGCAACGACTTCGGGTCCGCGGTGAGCCCGATGGTGGCATCCGCTCGCAACGCGGAGGTGAGGTCGTCGTCGGATAGATGGATCTCCAGCGTCGGTGCGGTCATATCGAGGTGCCTTTCGAATTCACGTCGTCGTACTCGGGTGACGTGGGTGCGGAGGGAAGTGGATCGATCGACAGCGCGCCGGGCCGTGCGGTGACCAGGCTCCGGTCCGGTATCGGCTGCCAGCGGGGGTCGTCGTCGAAGGGTTCGGAGGCGAGAATGGCGAAGTCGTCGGTGACCAGCGCCGAGAGCGAGTGATGCCAGGTGGTCGCCCACAATTGCGTGCCATCGCAGAGCAGGAAATTCAGCCGCGATCGCGGCGCGTGGGCGAGTACCGCGGAGACGAGCAGGCTCAGCGCGGCAGGCGCCGCGCCCCACTCGCCATCGGCCGCGCCGGTCGCGAGCAGGCCACGCAGAAGCACCCACAGCGTCGCCGAATCGGTGGCGGATTCGGCTTCGAGCAGTCGCGTCGGCTCGAATAATCCGTCACCGAGTTCGGCTGCGGTGCTGTCGAATTCCGCGGCGACCGCGGCAAGTGTGCGCGGCCAATCCGACACCACGCCGTTGTGGCTGAACGCCCAGCGGCCGTGGGTGAACGGCGCGCACGCGGTCCGCTCTATCGGCATGCCGACGGTCGCCGACCTTACCGAGGCGAGTACCGCCCACGATTCCAGTTGCGGCAGTACCTCTTCGACGGCCGGATCGGTCCAGATCGGTGCGGAATTGCGATAGCGGCTCACCGTCACCGCGTCGTCGTCGCTCTCCCGCCACCACGCGACGCCGAACCCGTCGGCGTTGATCGTGCCGCCGCGGCGCATGTCCTTCGGCGCCCACGCCTGGGTCCGCAGCGAATGTGTTCCGAGGGTGAGCATGTCGCCGACGCGCACCTGGGGGCCGAGATAACCGAGATGCCTACACATCGGCGGCCCTCGTCGCGCGCCGATCAAAGCCCTTGCCGGGCTGTGCTTCTCGGCCGTCTTCGAGTGCAGGAACTCGCCAGTTGTGCCGCGAGGCGCTCATTCGTTCTCACTTTGCTCGATGTCGCGGGCCAGCCGGAAACCGGAAAAGATCTGACGCCGGATCGGATGGTCCCAATTACGGAAGGTGCTGCGGCAGGCGACCGGGTCGGTGCCGAACGACCCGCCGCGCAACACCCGATAGTCGCCGCCGAAGAAGACGTCCGAGTACTCCGCGTAGGGGAACGCCCGGAAGCCCGGGTATGGATCGAAACCCGAAGCGGTCCACTCCCATACGTCACCGATCAGTTGGTGCACACCGGCCGGTGACGCCCCGGCGGGGTACGCGCCCACATCGGCGGGCTCCAGATGTCGCTGTCCGAGATTCGCGGTGCTGGAGTCGGGTTCGGCGTTGCCCCACGGGTAGCGGCGCGACTGTCCACTGGCGGGATCGAAGCGGGCCGCCTTCTCCCATTCGGCTTCGGTGGGTAGCCGTTTACCCGCCCAATTGGCGAAGGCCTCGGCCTCGAACCAGCAGACGTGCAGCACCGGCTGATGCGGACGCAGCGCCGTCGGCACGCCGAAAGCCCGGCGCGACCAATGCCCGGCCGGATCGCGCTCCCAGAACTGGGGTGCGACAAGTCCGGCCTGCTGCCGATGCGCCCAGCCGCGTTCGGACCAGAGTTCGGCTCGGTCGTAGCCGCCGTCGGTGACGAAGGCCAGGTACTGCTCGTTGGTGACCGGCGCTGCGTCGATGGCGAAAGCCGGCACGTGCACCGGATGAGCGGGGAGTTCGTTGTCGAGCGCCCACGGCTCGGTCGAGGTGCCCATGGTGAATTCCCCTGCGGGAACGATCACTTCGCCGCCGACCGGTGTGGCGACCGTCGGTGCCGAGGGAGCGGACAACACCGCCGGCCCGATCCGCAGCTGATGGGTGGCGAGCATGGTCTCGTCGTGCTGCTGCTCGTGCTGGGCGATCATGCCGAACGCGAAACCGCCGTCGACGAGCTTGTTGCCGCGTAATGCGCTGCGGTCGAGCACATCCCACACCTTTTCGCGCACCGTGCCGACATACCCTCTTGCCTGCGTCGGATCGAGCAGCGGTAGCCCGGGCCGGTTGGCGCGCGCATGCTTGAACGCGTCATACAGCTCGTCGATATCGGCACGCACCGGCTCGCGCCCACCGACATCCCGCACCAGCCAAAGCTCTTCCTGGTTGCCGATGTGCGCGAGATCCCACACCAGCGGACTCATCAGCGGGGAATGCTGAACCACCAACTCCGCTTCGTCGACGTTCTCGGTCAGGGCGAGGGTACGCGCACGTGCGCGGGTCAGGACCTCGGCGATCCGATCCCTGAGCTGTTCGGTCTCGGAGTTGTCGGTACCGGGATGGTGAATGGTCACGAGACTGCTCTCCACGGTTGGTCATGATCGCGCTGCGACCGGGCGCGGCCACTGCGCGCGACCCCTTCCGGTGCGGTCACAGTGGTTATCGGCTCGTCCGCCGAGTGTGGGATTCGGCTTTCGGCGTGGGGATCTCTCACGCACGCAACCGAGGTCACGAGCGCGTTCCCGAGTCGTCCGAGACGGGTTCGTCGATGGGTGTGCGGCCGCTCTGACATCGGCGCAGGGCCCTGCCGATCTCGACGGCAGCGGCCGGAGTCGCCGCATGCGCTTCGGCCAGGGTCAACAGCTCGATGGCGATCGAGCGGATCTGCGGGTCGGCAAGGCCGTGGCGGGCCGCGTGCAGCCACTGACTTGCGAGTGGCGCGGCCACCCTCGTCGCCTCGGCAACCACGGCCGGGCTCGACATGAGCGCGTCGACCACATGGATCGGTACCGCCCAGTCGTCGTCGGGCTGGGCGTCGAGGTAGCGGATCTCGAGATGCCCTGACGCGCGCACCGGCGGGAACAGCGTGGTCAGGTGGTAGTCGAGATCGTCGATATCGGGGCGGCGGTCTACCTCGTCGTCCAGTGCACCCGAAAGCCAATCGGCGAACGAGGCCCCCGGCGGTGCGGACCAACCCTCGTCGCCATGCCCATTCTCGGCGGCGTCGTCCTGGTGCTGTGCGCGCGGCCTGCGCACGCACAGCAACGGAACATCGAGCGCCCACCTGCCGTAATCGGCGATCGGATCCGGCCAGGCGTCCACCGGTGGGCGAGTACGAGTGTGATCGAGGCGCATCCAGGTTCGCCACCGCTGCGAGGCCCAATCGCCGGCCGGTGCACCACGCAGTGCAGGCGAACAGGCGAAGGCGGCCAGTAGCGCGGGACCGATCGTGTACAGCGCCGTCCAGCGGGCGGTGACCTCCGCGCGATCGGCACCCGCGTCGACGCTGACCTGGGTGGCGGCGGTATTGCACATCATCAGCTTGCCGAAGGGGCCGATGCCGCCGAAAGACTCTTCCATGGCGCGATAGCGGGGCAGTCGCAGCACCCTTTTCGGGCGGCGGTCCGCGTCGGCGGCGGCTGAGACGGTTCGGATGGATCGGGATTCGAGAAGATCCCGCAGCATCCGGGTATCGGTGCGCAATCCCTCGCACAGCTGCGCGGCAGCGGCGAACGGGGCGCTGGAGAGTTCGATCTGACCGCCGGGTTCGATGGTGACCCGGCTGCCCCCTGGCAGCGAGAGTGCCGGTGAATCGGGGGCGATGGACCGCGGTGCGTAGGGTCCCAGAGCTTCTGTGAGTGCAGCCAGTTGCGGGCGTGGGGCGGCCGATCGGCCTGACGTCGAACACTCACCCTGCACGGTGAGCCACTCGAGTTCGGCGCCGATCAGCGTCGGTGGCCCCAACTTGAAGCAAACACCACCCACGTAGGCCTCGGCCGCGACCCGGGAGGACAGATCCCCGTCCTCGATGGCATTCACCGACTCCGGATGTTCCAGTGTGACCGCCATGTCCAACCTCCACCATGAGTCATGTCGGCGGTCGGACGGCTGGTCCGTCCGAGCGCCCTCGTCGGCGGATTGTGTCCGCTGTAGATGGTGTATCGCTGCGACTGTGTGTCGCATTCCGCGTAACGCCGATCTCAAACCAGGGTAGCGAGCCGGACCGACAAAAAGGCGACAAGATTTCGAACTCTTGACCCGATATGGTCGTCGGCATGCTGGACGACAAACGCGTAAGAGCCGACACTCCAGGCATCGGGCCGGGTCCGGGAACCGGGTTGGTCTTCCTCGACAGCGCGGGATCGTCGCTGTCACCGCGGATCGTCACAGACACCGTCGTCGATCATCTGCGGCGCGAAGCGGAGGTCGGTGGCTACCGCGCGGCGAACGAGCGTCTCGACGATCTCGCCGCAGTGAAAACGGCGATCGGCACGCTCATCAACGCCGCGCCCGCCAGCATCGCGCTCAGCGACAGTGCCACGCGCTCCTGGGCGGATTTCTTCTATTCGGTTCCACTGTCACCCGGCGACCGCGTCCTTATTTCGGGCGCGGACTACGCCAGCAATGCCATCGCCGCATTGCAGCGTGCCGAGGCCACCGGCGCGACGGTGCAGCAGATTCCCAGCGACGGCACCGGCCAGATCGATCTCGAAGCCCTCGCCGCCATGATGGACGAGCGCGTCAAGCTGGTGTCGGTGCTGCATGTGCCGACCAACGGCGGACTGGTCAACCCGGCCGCCGAAGCCACCAGGATCGCGCATTCCGTCGGCGCACTCGTCTTGCTCGATGCCTGCCAGTCCGCCGGGCAGCTCCCGATCGACGTGGTCGAACTCGATGTCGACGCGCTGTCGGTCACCGGACGTAAGTGGCTGCGCGGACCGCGCGGCACCGGATTCCTCTACCTGCGACCGGAACTGGCCGCGTCCATGGTGCCCGAACGCCTCGACCTGCACAGTGCGCAGTGGGTGGCGCCCGACAAGTACACCCTCGCCGCCGACGCGAGCCGCTTCGAGTTCTGGGAATGCGATGTCGCCGCCCGCCTCGGCTTGGGTGCCGCCGTTCGGTACCTGCTCGACCTCGGCCCCGACGACGTCTATACCGCCATCGCGGCCCGCGCGGAGTATCTGCGCAAGTCGCTACAGCGGATCGCCCGCGTCACCGTGCGTGACCTCGGCATCCAGCACAACGGCATCGTCTCGTTCACCGTCGACGGCGTCGAATCCATCGACATCCGCGATCGCCTTGCGGCCCAAGACATTACGGTGTCGGTCAGCCACGCCAGCTCTACGCTGCTCGATATGACCGCGCGCGGACTCGCATCCGTTGTTCGTGCTTCCCCGCACTGCTTCGTCGGTTTCGAGGAGCTGGATCGTTTCGTGGCCGCCGTCGCCGCGCTCTGAGGGTACGTGTCTCCACGCGAACTCGTCGTCCTCGGCACCGCGAGCCAGGTACCGACCAAGCAGCGCAACCACAATGGGTACCTGCTGCGGTGGGGCGAGGAGGGCGTGCTCTTCGATCCGGGCGAGGGCACCCAGCGGCAAATGTCGTATGCGGGAGTGTCGGTCACCGATATCACGCGTATCGCGGTGACCCACTTCCACGGCGATCACTGCCTCGGCCTACCCGGGGTGATCCAGCGGATCAATCTGGATCGAGTCGCGCACCCGGTGGACGTCTACTACCCCGCCTCGGGCGACCGATATTTCGATCGGCTGAGTAATGCCACCGCCTTTCACCGCACCGTCGAGCTGCGCCCGCATCCGATCGCGGGACCAGGGCCGTTGGACACGCCGGACGCCCCCTTCGCCTTGACCGCGGTGCCGCTTTCGCATTCGGTCGAGGCCTTCGGCTACCGGCTCGTCGAGCCGGACGGTGTCCGTATGCTTCCGGAACGCTTACACGCCATCGGACTGCGTGGCCCTGCCGTCGGACAACTACAGCGCAACGGCTCGATCGAATGGGGCAGGCGCACAGTCACTCTGGACGAAGTCAGCGAGCGTAGACCCGGGCAGAGTTTCGCCTTCGTCATGGACACCAGGCTCTGTGCGGGCGTCGACGAACTGGCCGCCGGGGTGGACATGCTGGTGATCGAGGCGACGTTCCTCGACCTCGATGCCCACCTTGCCGAGGAATACGGACACCTCACCGCAGGGCAGGCGGCCAGGGTCGCCGCAGCAGCGGGCGTGCACACCCTGGTCCTCACACACTTCTCACAGCGCTACCGCACCCTCGACGAGCATTTCGCCGAAGCCGCACGGCATTTCACGGGCAAGATCGTCGTCGCGGAAGACCTCGCGAGAATCTCGCTGCCACCCCGCCGCTAACGGGCACAGCCGGACGAAGTCCGTCCCCAATCCGCGCACGGCCGGACCTAACCTACTACGGCCGCAAGCCATTCGATGAGCGGACGCATCCCCTCCCACGCGGCGCGGATCTCCTTCGCGGCGCGTGGTTTGTCCAGCCATGGGGGAGCGCCGAATTCCTTACTACAGGTGAGGGATTTGTGGCGCAGCAGATCGATGCGGGGATGGTCGGCTTCGTAGCCCTTCGGCTTGGTCTTGAGCTTGTCACCGCCGATGAGGTAGCCCGCCTTGGTGAGCTTCGCGAGGATGGCCTCCAGCTCGCCACCGCGCACCTCCTCGTCGATGGTCGCGCGTAGCTGGGCGACCTGGGTCGGGGTGCCCGAGTAGAAACCACCGCCGATGAACAGTCCGGCCGCGCCGATCTGCACGTACCAGCCGGTGCCCGGCGCGACGCCGACCACCGCGCCCTGTGCGGTCTTATAGGGCGCTTTGTCCTTCGAGAAGCGGACGTCGCGGTACGGGCGGAAGATCTTCGCGGTGCCGAAGTCCGGCTCCAGCTCCGCGGTCAATGCGACCATCGGCGCCTTGACGGACTGTTCGTAGACGTCCTTGTGCGCGTTCCAGAAGGCCTTGGAATTGTCGGCCTCGAGATCCTCGTAGAAGTCCAATCCCGCAAGGGGGAATCCACCGAATCCGCTCATGGGGAAAAATCTACCGGTGGGTTCCCCGGTCAGCTCTCGTCGGGGATCACGTCGCCCGCCAGCACGACGTAGCTCACGACGATTCCGGCGACGAAGGCGACCGCGGCGACGATGGCGGCGACCTTGCCGAGCCGTTCGCCTTTGCTGCGTCCGACGAGGCCGAGGACGATGCCCGCCGGTCCGAACAGGATGGGGCAGAACAACAGTGAGATCGCCGCGCACACGAAGGCGATGATGGAATACACCTGTGTGCCGGATCGCTCGGGCGGCGCGCCGTACTCCTGATAGGACTGCTGGTTGTAGGCGGGGAGGCCGGATTCCTGCGGGGCGGGGGTGGACCACTCGGTACCGGAGGAATCCGGCCGAGCCTCGCCAGGGTCGTCGCCGTGTTCGGGATGCTGCGGAGTGGTCATTACGCGCTCCTGGTGTTGGTCCGGTCGCCGTTTGCGGAGTACCACGGTGAAGCAGGCACTATCACGATCGCGTCGTCGGATATCCCGGGCGCGTCGGGTGCCGTTCAGTCAGCGGATACCGGCGTTATACGTCGGAATCGTCGACGATCTCCACTGCCGCGACCTCAGCGGGCCGCTGGTCCTCTTCGGCGTCTTCGGCGGCCTGGCCACGTCGGGTCCACTCCTGCCCGAGCTCTTCGCCGATGCCCAGGCGGCCGTCGTCGTCGTTCTCGTGGTTACGAATATGCAGGTCAGCGGGTGGATCCTCGATATTCCGCTCGTACTCCCGAATCTCGTCCGCCTGCTCGTCGTCCCCCATGTCGGTGTCCAGCGGTTCACGGTCCATAGGACCAGTATCCTCCGGCGTCAGGTAGAGCTCGCGGCACTCAGGAATCCGAAGACGAGCACGGCCAGAACGATCGCAAGTGCCAGCACCACGCCATTGGCGATGGCCGCCCATTTTCCCAGCGACTCGCCCTTCACGTGACCGACGATGCCGAGGGTGATGCCCGCCGGTCCGGTCAGCACGATCGGCAGGCCACAAAAGAACACCACCGAGAGCAGCGTCGCGGCCAGGCAGCTGAAGCTGATGATCGACAGCACCGGAACTTCGGTCGGCCGCCCGGTGAAGGGCACACCCGGCGGCGGCGGATAACCGTATTGCGCGCTGCCGTATTGCGCGCCGGGCGGTGGGGGATAGGCGGGATAGCCGCCGGGGGCTGAGCCCTGGTACGGACCTGGTTGACCGCCCGCGGGCGGGAAATCGTAGCCGCCACCCGCGGGATGCTGCGGTCCTGTGGGATATCCCGGTTGATAGACGTAAGTCGGATCAGCCCCGGGTGGTGGTACCGACTTACCGAGATCGACGCGATCGTGTGGTTCGTCCGGTGTCGTCATCGCATTCCCCCTCGTCGTGCGTGCGTTCCATGGGTACCACGCCGGGGTGACAAGCACCAACGAGAAACGGCGGCCAGGACATGTCGTCCTGACCGCCGTCGCTGGAGTTATATATCAGGCGTTGCCGTTGAAAAGGCCGGTGACCGAACCGTTTTCGAAGACCTCGCGGATGGTGCGGGCCAGCAGCGGTGCGATCGAGAGCACGGTCAGCTGCGCGAACTTCTTGTCCTCGCTGATCGGCAGCGTGTTGGTGACAACGACCTCTTTGGCGCCGCAGTTGGCGAGGCGCTCGGCGGCCGGATCGCTCAGCACACCGTGCGTCGCGGCGATGACGACATCGCCCGCACCGGCCTCCTTGAGGACCTTGACCGCGCCGGCGATGGTGCCACCGGTGTCGATCATGTCGTCGATCAGGATGCAGGTGCGGCCCTCGACGTCACCGACAACTCGGTTGGACTTGACCTGGTTGGGCACCAGCGGGTCGCGAGTCTTGTGGATGAATGCCAGTGGCGAGCCACCGAGCGAATCGGCCCACTTCTCGGCGACGCGCACGCGACCGGAGTCGGGGGAGACCACGGTGATGTGCTCGAGGCTGTAGTTGGTGCGCACGTACTCGGCCAGTTGCAGCTGCGCGTGCATGTGATCGACGGGGCCGTCGAAGAAGCCCTGGATCTGATCGGTGTGCAGGTCGACGGTGATGATGCGGTCCGCGCCCGCGGTCTTCAGCAGGTCGGCGACCAGGCGAGCGGAGATGGGCTCACGGCCGCGGTGCTTCTTGTCCTGGCGGGCGTACGGGTAGAACGGCAGCACCGCGGTGATCCGCTTCGCCGAACCACGCTTGAGCGCATCGATCATGATGAGCTGCTCCATGAGCCACTGGTTCAGCGGCGCCGGAAAGCTTTGCAGGACAAATGCATCGGATCCGCGTACCGACTCCTCGAACCGGACGAAGATCTCGCCGTTGGCGAAGTCGCGCGCGGTCTGCGGGGTGACGTGGACGTCGAGCTCTTTCGCGACCTGTTCGGCAAGCTCAGGATGAGCGCGCCCCGAGAAGAGCATCATGTTCTTCTGATTGTCGGTCCATGAGGCGGTCACTACTGTTTGCCATCCTTTTGCTCGATTGCCTGACTCGACATCTCGTTGGCCGCGATAGCGTTCGCCGCCGCGTCCGCCGCAGCAGTTCCGGGACGATACCGCTGGACCCAGTTTTCGATATTGCGCTGTGGTCCACCTGACACCGCGAGAGCCCCCGGTGGAACGCTTCTACGCAGTACAGTACCCGCCGCCGTATACGCGCCATCACCCACCGTGATCGGTGCGACGAACATGGTGTCGCTCCCGGTACGCACATGCGATCCGACAGTGGTGTGATGCTTCTTCACTCCGTCGTAATTCACGAAAACACTCGACGCACCGATGTTGCTGTGCTCGCCGATGGTGGCATCGCCGACGTAGGTGAGGTGCGGGACCTTCGAATGCGCGCCGATCGTGGCGTTCTTGGTTTCGACGAACGCGCCGAGCTTGCCGCAATCGCCGACATGAGTGCCTGGACGCAGATAACTGAAGGGTCCGATATGCGCGCCGGGACCGATCTCGGCCTGCTCACCATGGGTGCGCACGACACGAGCGCGTTCGCCGACGAAGACATCGGTCAGGGTGGTGTCCGGTCCGATTTCGGCGTCCTCGCCGATATCGGTGGCGCCGAGCAACTGCACGCCCTGCCGGATCACCGCGTCCCTTGCGATCGTGACGCTGGCGTCGACCCAGGTCGTGGCGGGATCGACGATGGTGACGCCCGCCCGCATGTGCCGTTCCAGGATGTAGCGGTTGAGCGTGCGCGCGGCATCGGAGAGCTGCACCCGATCGTTGACACCGGTGACCTTGGCCGCGTCGACGAGCCGAGCGCCGTGTACGGGGTGTCCCGCCTCGCGGGCCAGCCGCAGCACATCGGTCAGATACAGCTCATGCTGGGCGTTGGCGGTGGACAGACGGCCGATCATGGTGCGCAGCACCGCGGCGTCGAAGGCGTATACGCCCGAGTTGACCTCGGTGATCGCGCTCTGTTCCGGTGTGGCGTCGGCATGTTCGACGATCTCGACGACCTGGCCGTCGGCATTGCGGACGATGCGGCCGTAACCGTTCGGGTCATCCGGCACGAAGGTCAGCACCGTGACCGCGGAGCGTTCGGCATAGCTGCGGTGCTCGTCGAGCAGCGCGGAAAGAGTGTGCCCGTCGAGCAGTGGAACATCGGCGGAGGTGACGAGCAGGTCACCGGTGAAATCCGCCGGCACCGCTTGCAGCGCGCACTGCACGGCGTGTCCGGTGCCGAGTTGGTCTTCCTGAACGGCCAGGATGATCTCGCGGCGGAGGTCGGCGCCGACGGCGCCGACAGCGGCGCCGACTTGTTCGCGGTCGTGTCCAACCACGGTAATAAGGAACGCAGGGTCGATCTCGTTAGCCGCATGCAGCGCGTGTGCGAGCATGCTTCGACCGGCGAGCGAATGCAGCACTTTAGGGGTCTTCGACCGCATCCGCGTCCCGGCACCAGCTGCGAGAACGACGACGGCGGTCTGCTGTGGCATGGATCTCCCTGGGCTGCCTGTCATCGTGCTGGCCAACGTGCGGGGCCAACGATAGGCCATCGTGCCGGTGAGCTCCGCCGCCAGGACTCGAACCTGAACTATCTGAACCAAAATCAGAGGTGCTGCCATTACACTACGGCGGATTATCACACCGGCGGATGGGTAAACCCGCCGCTGTGCTCGAGCACGTGAAGATCCTCGCATACTGATCCGCTTCCCCGCGAATGCAGGGCTCATCCGCCTCCGCGCGTCTTTTGCCGGACGTAGGCGCCACGGCGGTTTCGTCGCGGTCCGGCGGTGGGGTGTCGGGGCGAGTTCTGGGCGTACCCGGCGAGTTACCCATGTTCGTGCGAGAACAGTTGTCGCGTCGGAAGTGATGATCGACGGGCTGACTGGTTGGGGTGACTCGTAACTCGACGGAGCTGTCTGGAACAGTTGGTGCATACCTATTGTCGTGCGCAAGGGAGGGCGGGAGCGATGTCTTCGGGTGAGCCTCGGGTGCCCCGGCCGCGGATGACCGGCACGCAGCGCCGCCAGCAGTTGATCGAGATCGGTCGCGCATTGTTCGCCGAGCGCGGTTACGACGCGACGTCGATCGAGGAGATCGCGCAGCGGGCCCAGGTCTCCAAACCTGTGGTGTACGAACACTTCGGCGGTAAAGAGGGCCTGTACGCGGTCGTAGTCGACCGTGAGATGTCGATGCTGCTCGACATGATCACCTCCTCGCTCACTCAGAACCGGTCGCGGATCCGGCTGGAGCAGGTCGCACTCGCGCTGCTGACCTATATCGACGAGCGCACCGACGGTTTCCGAATCCTGCTGCGTGATCAGCCTGCGACCACCACCGACGGGCGCTATTCGAGCCTGCTCAACGAGGCGGTCAATCAGGTATCCCACATCCTCGCTGGGGATTTCGGGCGTAAAGACTTCGACACCAGCCTTGCGCCGATGTACGCGCAGGCATTGGTCGGGATGGTGTCCACCGCTGCCACTTGGTGGCTGGATGAGCGAAAACCCTCGAAAGAGGTTGTCGCAGCACATCTGGTGAATCTCTGCTGGAATGGACTCAGCAACCTGGAGGCCGATCCGCAGTTGAGCTCGGAATGGCGCACTGACAAGGGTGATTGACACGGTCACGGGAACCAGGGTTGTCGAGTGCAAGACCGGGTTGTTAACCAGCAAATTGCGACGGAGGTCCGATCGAATGCTCGAATTGATTGGCGAGCGCCCACCTGGTGGTACGGTTCACGCATCCTCTGGGTGCTGTTCGGTCGGTAAGTCGGTCTTGTTCGTGATGTCGGTCTACTTCAGGATGGCTGGTTTTAGGGATGACAGGCGGATCTGATGGCTAGGCAAGCGCGCGCGGAAATCACCCGCGATTCCGTCCTTGCGGGCGCGGCCGATGTCTTTCTGCGCTTGGGGTATGCGAATGCGAGCCTGAGCGAGATCATCGCGCAGTCGAACGTGACCAAGGGCGCCTTGTACTTTCACTTCGGATCGAAAGAAGAACTGGCGCGCGCCGTCGTCGACCAAGGCAATGAGCGTCTGGTCAGTTCCTGCCAGGGTTTCTTCGATCCCCGGGTACCCGCGCTCGAAGCATGCATCGGGATCACCTACGTGGTCGCGGACCTATCGATGAACGACCCGATGGTCGGCGCGATGCTCAAGTTGACCCACCAGATCGGCGACTACCGCGGCGCTCAGGGCGACAACATCGCCAAAACATGGGGTGACACCTACCGCCTGCTCTCCGAACGCGGCGTCGCCCAGGGTGACCTGGAGCCGGATCTCGACCCCGAGGTGATCGGGGTGCTGCTGCAAGAGATGACCGCGGGCGTCCACATCATCGCCGTCGGCACCGATTCGATCGATCAAATGGCCGCGCGGATGGAACGCATGTGGTTCTTCCTGCTCCCCTCGATCGTGCCGCACGACAAACTGTCGTACTTCCGCGAGTTCGCCGCCCGCCGTCTCCGCCGCTACGTGCCGTGACATTGCCGCGTGGCCGCGGGTGTTCGCGGCCCTGAAGGCTCGCGTCCGCCCCGCCGGATCGCGCGCCGGGGGGGCGGGGTGGGCGGCGGGGGGGCGCGCCCCGGGCGGGCCCCCCCCCGCCCTATACGCGCGCCGGCGCCTCTTGGCCTCGCCGGGGCGGCCGCGCCCCGGCCGCGAACCGGCTCGTAAGACTCGCCGGTGGGGGGTTGGGTTAGGGCTGGGCCTGAGTGGTGCTCAGGTGGTTGGGATGTCTGGTTAGGGCTCGGCCTGAGCGGTGCTGAGATGGTTGGGATGTCTGGTTAGGGCTCGGCCTGAGCGGTGCTGAAGTGGTTGGAATGGCCGGTCGGGGGTGCGGGCCTGGTTCGGCTGGGTGGGGCGGAATGTTCGGTCGGAGCCGGTCCTCGAGTGGGGCCGGGTTGCCTGTCGGGGGGAGTGGCTAGACTCGGTTGGCCGTCCTAAATCCCCCGCTGAGCTCAGGAGTTCGCATGTCCACCCATCGTCCACCATTGGCGGGACTGGCCGCGGTGGCCGGTGCCGACGCCGCGCTGCGGACCGTCGCTGACCTGGTCGGGAAGTCGCCGGTCGAGTTGGTCGCGCCGTCGGCGGTGCGGCCGTTCGTGGCGGCGACGATCGCGGGGCGGGCGCCACTGGTGGTGGTGACGGCGACCGGTCGCGAGGCCGATGATCTGACCGTTGAACTCGAGGAGATTCTCGGCGCGGCCGTCGCGCAGTTCCCCTCCTGGGAGACGCTGCCGCACGAGCGACTCTCGCCAGGCGCGGATACGGTCGGGCGCAGACTTTCGGTGCTGCGACGGCTGGCGCATCCGGAGGACTCGACGTCCACGGAGCCGCTGCGGGTGGTGGTGACCACGGTGCGGTCGCTGATGCAGCCGATGGCCGCCGGGCTCGGCGATATCGAGCCGGTGGTGCTGCGCGTCGGGGCCGAACTGGATTTCGACGGGTTGCTCACGCGCCTGATCGAATTCGCCTACACCCGCGTCGATATGGTCGGCAAGCGCGGCGAGTTCGCGGTGCGCGGCGGCATCCTCGATCTTTTTCCTCCGACCGCGAATCATCCGGTGCGCGTGGAGTTCTGGGGTGACGAGGTGACCGAGCTACGGCCCTTCGCCGTTGCCGACCAGCGCTCACTGCTCGATATCGCGGTGGACGTTGTCGTCGCGCCGCCGTGTCGCGAACTGCTGCTGACCGCGGCGGTCCGTGATCGCGCCGCCGAGGTCGCCGTCGAGAACGCCGCCGACGCCGCGCTGGTGGAGATGCTGGAGAAGCTCTCCAACGGCATCCCGGTCGACGGCATGGAAGCGCTGCTCCCTGTGCTACAGCCCGGCGAGCTACGGCTGCTCACCGAGGTACTGCCCGACGGAACCCATCTGCTGCTGTGCGATCCGGAGAAGATCCGGACCCGCGCGGCCGATCTGGTGCGTACCGGCGAAGAATTCCTCGAAGCGTCCTGGACCGCGGCCTCGTTCGGCAGCGACGCGCCACTCGGCGCGCACGGTCTCGATCTCGCCGCGTCGGGCTACCGCGCGCTGCCCGAAATCCACGACAGCGCGAACGCGAACGGCCTGCCCTGGTGGAGCCTGAGTCCGCTCACCTCCGGTGATCCCGCCGAGGTCGTGCTGCCGGTGCTGGCCGGTCCTGCCGCGCGCGGCTCCGATGAGCTGGTCGCGACGATTTTCGCGTCGCTGCGCGCGCACGTGGCCACCGGTGGGCGCGCCGTGGTCGTCGTCGCTGGACACGGTACGGCGCAACGCATTCTGGAGCGCCTCGCCGACGCCGATGTGCCCGCCGCCGCGCTGGAGTCAGGCGCGCAACCGGCACCGGGCGTGGTCGGTGTGCTGTGCGGTTCGCTGCACGACGGGCTGGTTTTCGACGACGCGGGGCTGGTCGTCGTCGCCGAATCCGATCTCACCGGTAATCGGGTGACCGCACCGGGCGAGGGCAAGCGACTACCCGCCAAGCGCCGCAACCAGGTCGATCCGCTCGCGCTCAACGCGGGCGACATGGTGGTGCACGACCAGCACGGCATCGGCCGGTTCGTGGAGATGATCGAGCGCACCGTCGGCGGCGCCCGCCGCGAGTACCTGGTCATCGAGTACGCGCCGGGCAAGCGCGGCCAGCCCGGCGACAGACTGTTCGTGCCGATGGAATCCCTCGACCAGCTCTCCCGCTATGTCGGCGGCGAGTTGCCGAGCCTGTCGAAACTCGGCGGGTCCGACTGGCAGAACACCAAACGTAAGGCACGCAAGGCGGTTCGCGAGATCGCGGGCGAGCTGGTGCAGCTGTACGCGGCGCGGCAGGCGGCGCCCGGGCACGCGTTCGCGCCCGACAGCCCGTGGCAGCAGGAGATGGAAGACGCGTTCGCGTTCACCGAGACGGTCGATCAGATGACCGCCATCGCCGAGGTGAAGTCGGACATGGAGAAGCCGGTCCCGATGGACCGTGTGGTGTGCGGTGACGTCGGCTACGGCAAGACCGAGATCGCGGTGCGCGCCGCGTTCAAGGCGGTGCAGGACGGCAAGCAGGTCGCTGTGCTCGTGCCGACAACACTTCTCGCGCAACAGCATCTACAGACCTTCACCGAACGCGTCGCCGGATTCCCTGTCACCGTGGCCGGACTTTCCCGTTTCACCCACCCGGCAGAGTCCCGGGCGGTGCTGGAGAGCTTGGCCGACGGCAGCGTCGACATTGTCGTCGGCACCCACCGGCTGCTACAGACAGGTGTGCGCTGGAAGGATCTCGGCCTCGTTGTCGTCGACGAGGAACAGCGTTTCGGCGTCGAGCACAAGGAACACATCAAGGCGCTGCGCACCCACGTCGACGTGCTGACCATGTCGGCGACGCCGATTCCGCGCACGCTGGAGATGAGCCTGGCGGGCATCCGCGAGATGTCGACCATCCTCACACCGCCCGAGGAGCGCCACCCGGTGCTCACCTACGTCGGCGCATATAACGACAAGCAGGTCACCGCGGCTATCCGCCGCGAGCTGCTTCGCGACGGCCAGATCTTCTATGTGCACAACCGGGTGTCCTCGATCGACAAGGCCGCCAAGCGGATTCGCGATCTTGTACCGGAGGCACGGGTCGCCGTCGCGCACGGTCAGATGAACGAAGACACGCTGGAAGGGACCGTGCAGGGTTTCTGGGAGCGTGAGTTCGATGTGCTCGTGTGCACCACGATCATCGAGACCGGCCTCGACATCTCCAATGCGAACACGCTGATCGTCGAGCGCGGCGATTCGCTCGGTCTTTCGCAGCTGCACCAGCTGCGTGGCCGTGTCGGCCGTAGCAGGGAACGCGGTTACGCGTACTTCCTGTACCCGCCCGAGAAGCCGCTCACCGAGACGGCTTACGACCGGCTCGCCACCATCGCGCAGAATTCCGACCTCGGCGCAGGCATGGCCGTCGCTATGAAGGACCTCGAAATCCGTGGCGCGGGAAACGTGCTCGGCGCCGAACAATCGGGCCACGTCGCCGGTGTCGGCTTCGACCTGTACGTGCGCTTGGTCGGCGAGGCCGTCGAGGCCTACCGTGCCGCCGCGGACGGCAAGCCGATCACCACCGAGGAAGTCAAGGAGATGCGCATCGACCTTCCCGTCGACGCGCATATCCCGCCCGACTACATCGCCAGCGACCGACTCCGTCTCGAGGGCTACCGCAAACTCGCTGCTGCCCATGATGATCCGGCCCTGGCCCAGGTGGTCGAGGAGCTGGTCGACCGCTATGGTCCGCTTCCGGTGGAGGTCGGCCGCCTGGTGTCGGTGGCCAAGCTGCGCCTGCTTGCCCGTGAATACGGCGTCACCGAAATCGCGGTCTCCGGAACCACTCTGAAGGTCGCACCGCTGAGCCTGCCGGACTCCAAACAGATGCGTCTCAAGCGCATCTACCCGAGTGCGGGCTATCGGGCCGCCAGCGGCGTTGTCCAGTTGCCGCTGCCCAGGGTCGAGGACAGTGTCGGCGCCAATCGCCTCCGCGACGTGGCGCTGCTCCAGTTCGTCGCCGACCTGCTGCTCGCCTTGGACGGAAAGGCGCAGGGCGCAGTCGATCTCACCGTTGCCACCGAGGCTTCGGCGGCGCGGTGACCGGCGCCGAGACATCCGATGACGCCGCATCCGACGAGACGACATCCGACAGCACGGCATCGGAGACCGCAAGGCTCGCCGAGGGATTGGCCGACGCCGTCGAGGTGATGGACCGGCTGTGGAGCTTCGGCGGTTGGGAAGTTGCCCAGACCCACGACTCGTTGCGTCCCTACCTGCTCGAGGAGACCTACGAGCTCCTCGACGCCATCGGGCACAACGATGCAGAAACCATCAAAGAAGAACTCGGCGATCTGCTGCTACAGGTGCTGTTCCACTCCAGGATCGCGCAGGCGGCAGGGGAGTTCACCGTCGACGATGTCGCCGCGGCCCTGGTTGCCAAGCTTGTCAACCGCAGCCCGCACCTCGTCGATTCGCACTTCGACCCCGGTGCGACTCTCGCCGAGAAGATCGCGGCCCAGGAAAAAGCTTGGGAGGAGCGCAAATCCAGCGAAAAGTCCCGGCGCTCCTGTCTGGATGGCATCGCCATGGCCCAGCCCGCACTCGCGCTGGCCGAAAAGATTCGTGACCGCAGCGCTAAGGCCGGCTTCCCGGCCGATCTCGTTCCGGATGCCCTTCGTGTAGTCGAGCTAGGCGGTCCCGACAGCGCCGAAGAACGGCTCCGTAAGGCGACTGTCGCGTTCGCGGCGCAGATCCGCGCCGCGGAGGATGCCGCTGAGGTGAGGCGCGGCGAACGCGCGCCGCTTTCGGCCGCCGACTGGCGGAAGTACTGGCCCGCTGGGGATTAGCTCGCGACACGGTCTTGCTGCCGACTGATCGGGTTGGCGATCAACGAAATAGGTCTTCGACAGCTTTGGATTCGATGGATTCAGGCTTTCCGCGAACAGAATTCGAGTTGCGAGCGCCACGCTGTGCGTTACTGCAAATCCGCAGGTAGTGAGCAATTTTTTGCCGTTTGTGGACGGGATTTGTTGTGTGATAACCCGATTGCTAGGGCTTGTTATTATTTCGTTATCTTAATTCGGTGTGTCGGTACGGGCAATCGGCGATTTGTGCAGCAATATTTCACGTCGGATCCGCTGGACTTTCTATACATGTGTTTCGAAATCCTTTCGAGGCCTTGATGGAGTCCCAATTTCCGCCATCTTGGCCCCGATGTGACCATCGGAGGACCGCATCATGGCTTCTGTCCATCGAAAACGTTGGATCGCGGTAGCCGGCTGGACCGTCACAGCCGCCGCCGCAGGTATCGGCTACCTGGTTTTGACCGCCGCCCCCGCGGCAGCCCAACCGGTTTCCATTCCCGGTGTAGGGCTCATCGAAGTCCCGAACGGCATCTCGATCCCCTCGGAGAACCCCGGAGTCGAACTGCCGGGCCGCACCGAGGTTCCCGAGTTCGAGTTCGCGCCGCTCATCGGAATTCCGGAGGATCAGGCGCAGATTCTGATCCGAATTCCCTGGGGCGAGTCCCCCACTGCCCCTGGCATTCTCGACGTGTCCGGCCCCAACGTGGTTCCGGGAGTCGTACTCCCGCTTCCGTCCGGCCTTCCCGACCCAGTGCAATCACTGCTCGATGCGATACCGGGAGCCGATTTCGTGATCCAGGACGAACCTTCCCGGCAGCAGGCCGCCAGCGCCCTCACCGGCCGCGCCGCCAACCACTGGTGAGCTCGCCGTCGATGTCGCGCGCTCCAAGATCGGCTCGCAGTACGCCAGCGGTGGCGCGGGTCCAGATGCCTTCGACTGCTCGGGTCTGGTGCGGTGGTCCTACGGCCAAGCGGGCAAGGAGGTGCCGCGTACCGGCTACGAACAACTCGGCGCGGGCGTTCCGGTAGCGGTCGATGATTTGCAGCCGGGCGATCTGGTGTCGTTCTACGGTGGCGGTCACTCCGGTCTGTACGCGGGCGACGGCACCGTCATCCACGCCTCGACCTATGGCGGCGGTGTCAAGGTATCGCCCATGTCGTCGATGCCGTTGGCGGGCGCGCGCCGTTTCTGACTGATCTGTCACCGAACTCACACCTCCCCGCAAGCATGTCGTCACCGTACGTCGGGAAACCTGTCATTGTGCCTTCGCTATCCTGGCGTTGGAAGCCAATGGCGGGCAACCCGTCGGGGAGGATGTTCGGTCCGGTGCCCATCAGCAGAGTCGCGGAGCACCCGCGACCGAATCATGTGTTGTTCCACATCAGCGACACCCATCTGATCGCCGGTGACGGCGAACTATACGGTGCGGTCGATGCTGAGCAGCGATTACGTCAGGTTCTCGAGCAGGCCACAGCCAGCAATATCCGGCCGACGGCGATCGTGTTCACCGGTGATCTCGCCGACAAGGGGGAGCCCGCCGCCTACGACAAGCTGCGCGCGCTCGTCGAGCCGTTCGCGCGACGGTTGCGCGCTCCCATTGTCTGGGTGACCGGTAATCACGACGATCGCGCGGTGCTGCGCCGACGGTTGCTCGGTGAGCACGGTTCTACCGCGCCGCTGGACCGGGTGCACATGATCGACGGGCTGCGCATCATTGCCCTCGACACATCGGTGCCCGGCCACCACTACGGCGAGATCACCGATGACCAGCTGGCCTGGCTGCGGTCGGTGCTCGCCGAGCCCGCACCGTTCGGCACCATTCTGGCGATGCATCATCCGCCGGTGCCGTGCGTCATCGATCTCGCGGTCACCGTGGAGCTGCGCGATCAGCGCAGGCTCGCCGATGTGCTCGACGGCAGCGATGTGCGGGCCATTCTGGCAGGGCATCTGCATTTTTCGACGAGCGCGACCTTCGCGGGCATTCCGGTGTCGGTGGCGTCGGCGACCTGCTACAGCCAGGATCTCGGTGTCGCCGAGGGTGGGCTGCGTGGCATGGACGGTGCGCAGGCTTTCAACTACGTGCACATCTACCCCGACACGGTGGTCCACTCGGTGGTCCCGATCGATCGAGGACCCACCGTCGGGTCCCCGTCGACCCCCGAGGAAACAGCACGCACGCTGGCCGAGGAGGGCATTGTCATCCCGCCCGCCGCCCGCATACCGCGAGTTATGCGGCGCCAGGCGCAGACTCCGAAATCTGATGACGAGGCAGTGCACTGACGCGTTCCCACGGTGCTCGGTCGGGGAAATAGCCGGACAGGAATTCCGAGACCGCGCGCACGCGTTCGGCCTCGGTGATTTCGGGAAAACTTCCGTCGTTGAGGCAGAAGAAATCGACGTCTCGATGCACGGCGAGCCCGTTGAGCAACGCGAGCCCGATCTGGCTCGTGGTGTCGACATAACGCATCCGCGCGGACTCCTGCGGCACCGCGCGCCCGGAGAACAATGCGTAAAAGTGATACAGCGAGTTGGTCACCGAAATATCGGTAGCCGACCTGAACCGGCTACTCCGCGTTCTCGCGAAATCTCCCGAGAATTCGTCTTCCATTTCGAGTAATACGCTGCGGCGCAACGGTACCGGCGTGTGCTCGAGGTGCCTGGTGATGACGTGGCCGAACCGTGCGGCGAGCAATTCGCGGTTTACTCGCGCCGCATTCTCGAAACCGCTGCGGCGCTCGTTGTTTCGGCCGAGGCCGATCCTGGTGTCCGCCTCGATGAACCGGCTGATCCCGGCCGGGCTGAAGAACATCGACGGGCGCACAGGGCGGGCGAAGAACATATCGTCGTTGGAGTACAGGAAGTGCTCGCTGAGTCCGTCGATGTGCTGCAATTGGCATTCCACCGCATGCGAATTGAAGGTCGGCAGCCCGCTGGTGTCGCTGAAGTGGTCGACCGCTCGCACCACCGTCACCTTCGGGTGGGTGCCGAGCCAAGCCGGCACCGCGGAATCGGTGGCGATGAAGATGCGGCGGATCCACGGCGCGTTCTTATCTACCGACCGCAGTGCGTATTTCAGTTCGTCGATCTGCCGGATACGCGCATCGGCGTCGTCGCCTTCACCGACGACGACCTGTGCCAGCATGCCCGCGCGGCGGGCACGGAACTCCGGGTCGGAGCCGTCCACCCAGGAGAAGACGATGTCGATATCGAAGGCGACATCGGTCGGCTGAGGTGCGAACATGTCCACCAGGGTCGGCCAGCTGCGGTCGAACAGCCGCACCGTGGTCTGCTCGACGTCGGCGAGGTCGAAAATCGGGCGCGTCAAGGTATTCGGTCGCGGGCACTCGACGGTGTCGCCGTGGTATTGCCACAGTTCGAGGTCGACATGGTGCGCAGGGTCCGCGTCGCGACCGAGTCGTAATACATTGTGCTGCAATTCTTTGCATGCGAATCCCGCGGTGATCGCGGTCGCGATCACGCGCTGCAACATCGCTCGGTGCGCCGCGTCGGCGGCGAGGACCAGGCGATGCCCGCAATCGCGCACGAGCAGGAACGGCACCTCCGCGGCCGCGAGTTCTGCGCGCAGATATCCCAGGTCGTCGATCAATGCCGTCGATACGACCAGATTTCCGGCTGTCGGCCGGATCACCATCTCCACAGCCCTTGGATCCACTGCCCCTATATCCACCATTTTCCGTCTCCATATCTGTCCGCATGTCGATAGGTCCGCAGACGCCGTGCGCTGGGACTTCGGGGATGCCGCATCGGGGGCGGGTGCACTACCCGAGCGGTCGTCCGGCCGACGTGGGTACGTCGACAGGACACCGCGCCCGACGCGGCCGCAGTCAGAAGTTGGGGACGGTGCCGTAGCGCAGGAGGAACGTATTCACGGCCCAATATCCAGACGACCGGTAAACCATTCGTTCTCACCTCGCTTACGGCGGGACGCCATCGCGTCGTTGGGAAGTGCTGTGGCGTGCGCACGGTGTGTCGACCGAGCGTGAAACGGGGAACAGCACGCTTGGCCGGACAATCATCGGCCGGCGAAAATTAGGGAGATGCCCTAGATGAACAGGGCGTTGCTAGAAAATGATGCCTCCATGGCGACGTGCCGTCAATCCGGACACACTGCCCTGTCGATGCCATTATGCCGCCTCGGGTAAGTGGGTGGTCGTTGTTAGGTTGGGCTAACCTCGCTTGGCGGCGGGCCGGGCCGTCGCACTCCTCGACTCGACCAAGGCTGTCCTGACCTCGGCCCGATAGTCGGCTGCGAGCAGTTCGGACAAAGGCGGCAGCGCCAGCGGACAAGTGGCACAGCACCTTAGACTGCTATCAGCGCGGCACAGCCCGTCGCGCGCGACGATCCATGAGGTGGCACGAAGATGGCAGCCGGAGCGAGCCCTGCGCAACGTCAACACCACTCGACCGATGATCACCCCGCACTGAATGTGCTACCCGTATGGCCCGAGGAAACGATTGCGGTTCTGGTCACAACGGATCCGGCGCCGCACGCGATTCCGGTGTCCTGGCCCGTGCGCGCCGGTGACCGCCGCATCCTGCTCAGCCTCAAATCCGATCGGGGTTCGCTGGCCAGGCTGCGGGAACGGCCCGATGTCGCGTTGCTGATTCTCGGTGGCGGCAATGTCGCGCTGTGTGCGCGGGGCAAGGCATGGGTGCTGCCGGAGGACCTGCCCGGCGCGCCCGATTATGTGGCGGTCGGCATCGATGTCGAGGTGATCGACGATCATCGGCAGTCGGCGTTCGAGGTTGCCGACGGCATCCAGCGCAGGGTGCTCGACTCGAGTGAGTTGAGCGCGCTGAAGGGCCGGGTAACGACTTTGCGCGCCTGGGCCGAAAAGGACAACTGAACGGGCGCAGTACGTCCGGTATCGAGCGATAATCGTCGAGAAAGGCGGCGCGAACGCGCCGAGCGGAAGGGGATCATGAGCGTCACATTGGCCAAAGGCGGAAATGTTTCGCTGTCGAAGCAGGCACCCGATCTCACCAAGGTGACGGTGGGACTCGGCTGGGACGTCCGCACTACCACCGGGGCCGATTACGACCTCGATGCGAGCGCGCTCGCCACCGGACCGAGCCTGAAGGTGCTCTCGGATCAGCATTTCATTTTCTACAACAACCTGCGTTCGCCCGAGGGCACCATCGAACACACCGGTGACAACCTCACCGGTGAGGGCGAGGGTGACGACGAGACCATCAATGTCGACCTGGCCGCGACGCCGCCGACGATCACCAACATCTTCTTCCCCGTGTCGATCCACGACGCCGACGCGCGCGGCCAATCATTCGGGCAGATCCGCAATGCGTTCATCCGGGTCAGCGACCAGAACACCGGCGTGGAACTGGCCCGATACGACCTCACCGAGGACGCCTCGACCGAGACCGCGATGGTGTTCGGCGAGTTGTACCGGCACGGCAACGAGTGGAAGTTCCGTGCCATCGGCCAGGGCTACGCCTCCGGGCTCGCCGGAATCGCACGCGACTACGGAGTTCACCTCTGACCTGGCCGGGCTGGGTCTGACCTGGCCGGGCTGGGTCTGACCTGGCCGGGCTGGGTCTGATTCGGCCGGGGGCGGGTCTGATCAGCCTGCGCTGGGCAGACTCTCGGGGATCAGATGTGGATGGGCGCGTTCCTTGGTGTCGAGCAGCGTGAAGTAGCGGCGCAGCATGAGGGCGGCGGTGGTGGCCAGGCCTGCGGTGAGGCCCCACCACACGCCCTCGGCGCCGAGACCGAGGGGGAAGGCGAGCAGCAGGGCGGTGGGCAGGCCCACCAGCCAGTAGCCGACCAGCGAGAGGCGGAAGCCCGCGTTGGTTTCCTTCAGACCACGTAGCAGCCCGGCGCCGATATTCTGCGCGGCGTCGAAGAACTGGAGCACGATGCCGATCAGCAGCAGCGTGCGGGCCAGTTCGATGGTCGCGGTGTCGCCCGGCTCGAGGAACGGGCGCAGCACTATGCCCGGCGCCACGATGTAGACCGATCCGGTCACCACGGCGACAACGGCGACATGCCGTAGCGCCAGCCAGGCCAGCGCGCGGGCGTGCCCGTATTCGTCGCGGGCGACCGCATGGCTGACCAGGATCGACGCACCGTGCGATAGGCCGATCGCGACTTGGAACACGATGTAGATGATCTGATACACGACATTGTGCGCGGCGAGTGCCGCAGGCCCGATGCTGCCCATGACCAGCGCGAGCACCGAGAACATGCCCGCTTCCGAGCCGTAGGTCAGCGAGATCGGCATACCGAGTTTCAGCTCGGAGGAGATCATCGCGCGGTGCACCGGCCACGGCCGGATCGCCAAGGTGGCGCCGAGTTCCGCGTCGTGGTGCACCATCGTCCAGAAGACGCCGAAGGTGATCAGGAAGACCAGCGAGGTGGCAATGCCGATGCCGGTGAGGCCGAGCGCGGGCAGCCCGGCCCAGCCGTGGATGAAGGTCAGTGCCAGCACCAGGTTCAGTCCGACGGAGCCGATCGTCACCAGCAGCAGCGCCTGCGGGCGCTGCATGCCGACGGTGTATTGGCGCAGCACCTGGAACCACAGACATGGCAGCAGGCCCGGCGCCAGCGCGACCATCAGTGGCCGCGCATCGGCGAGCACTCCGGCATCCTGGCCGAGCCAGCGCAACGCCCAACCGAGCCCGATCAGCACCGCGCCGCCGAGAATGCCCGCGACCGTCGCGATCAGGAAGCTCGACCGCACCACGGCACGGATCTCTCGGTCCGCGGATTCGCCGCGCTTGCCCGCCGCGCTCACCGCGGTGGCAATCTGATTACCGGTCGCGGTGATCAGCCCGACGCACATGGTGCGAATCTGGTTGAACAGCACGATCGCAAGGCCGCCTGCGGCGACCTCACGCATACCTAGCGTCCCCATCAGCACGATGTTGGTGGTGGACACCGCGATCTGCGCCAGCTGGGTCATCGCGATCGGCGTCGCCAGCGCCGTCAGCCGCCGGCTGTCGGCCCGGTAGTTCGACAGGTTCACCGCAATGCCCTCACGGGCCGGGTGCGGCGCAGGGAATCAGCGTTCACCGCGCCTCCACGAGCTGCTCGCGTCGGGCGGCGGGGCGATAGCGGTCGAGCATCGCGAGGACCTCACGTTCGGCGGCGGCGTCGAGCAGGCCACGTTCGTTCATCCAGTCATCGTCGAAGACGGTGTCCAAATACTTTTCGCCGCCGTCGCAGACGATCGTTACCACGGTCGAGCCGGGCGGAAATTCCTCGAGTCCGGCCAGTGCCGCGTGCACAGAGCCGCCCGCGGAGCCGCCGATCATGAGGCCGAGCTCGGCCGCGATCGCGCGGGCGGTGGCGAAGGCCGCGACATCGGAGACCTTCACGCCCTCATCGAGCAGCGAGTAGTCGACGGCGGTGCCGATGGTCGCGCCCGGCGGGGTGCCGGTGCCCGACTGCCAGTACGGCCCGCCGGGTCCGCCGAAGGCGATGGAGCCCACCGGCTCGACACCGATCACCCGTGGCGTGCAGCCGAGCTGACGCAGCCGGGTCGCGGTGCCGAACAGCGAACCGCCGGTGCCCACCGCGGACAGCAGGATATCGACCCGGTCCACGTCCTCGAGCAGTTCCTCCGCGACCGCGTAATAGCCGACCGCGTTGGCGTCGTTGTTGTGCTGTTCGGTGAAATACGCGTCCGCCAGCCCAGCGGCCATCGACTCGGCGAGGTCCTCCCGCGCCGAGGTGGCCAGGTTGTCGTCCCCGTCATCGGCGACGAATATCAATTCCGCTCCCATCGCCCGCATGGCGCGCAGTTTGTCCTTACATGCGTGATGATCGACCACGGCACTGAAGCGGTACCCACGTTCGGCGGCAACTACCGCAAGGCCGAGCCCGGTGTTCCCGGACGTGGACTCGATGATATGCCCGCCATCTCTCAGCAACCCCTTTTGTTCGGCATCGAGCACCATCGCGCGCGCCATCCGGATCTTCGCGGCGCCCGTCGGGTTGAACTGCTCTAGCTTGAGTAGCAGCCGGGTTCCGGTCGCGGTGGTCGCCAGTTCGAACAGGGGCGTGCGACCGATCAGATCCGTCACGCGCGTGACGAGCGGCATGGATTTCTCCTTGTTCGGGGCCAGGGGTGAAAGGGGTCGTTATCCGGCGTCGAGCATCCAGCGCCACCGTTCGCCGGGTGCTTCGTGCAGCACCGCTTTCGGCGGTATCGGTAGATCATGAAAAGCCGACTCGTTCGAATCCATTTGGTAGCCGGCGGTATTCGGGTAGATCAACAGATCGCCGACCGCCGCCGGTCTCGGCAGTGGAATGCGCCGCCAGCTGAGCATGTCGGATTCCAGGCAGGTCGCGGCGCCGACGCAGGTCGGTGCCGGTGTGCCACCGGGGCGCGGCGGCCACAGGACCGGGTCGGGAAGATATTCGCTGTCGAACCACTGCTCGGACAGGCTCAGACTGCTGCCGTCGACGGTGACCAGGTGGTAGGGCTGTCCGTCCGCGTGCCGGGTCTTGCTGCCCCGCACTCGGAAGACGGTGCAGCCCGCGTGATCGAGCAATGCGCGCCCTGGTTCGACGGCGAGGCGGATGTCGTTGTCGCGCAGCCGCTCTGCCAGTCCACGATGTCGAAGAATGTCGGTCAGCATGGCCGGGCCAGGGGCGGGGAAGTGATAGGGGTAGTACGAGTCGAACGACTTACCCGCATGGAACCATCGGGAGTCGAGCTGGTCGGTGAACTCCGCCCAGGTCGTCGCGCTGACGTAGTCGACGCCGAACCCGCCGCCGATGGAGATGGTCGTCGCGGGATGTCCGAGCGTTCGAGCGTCCCGGCATCGGTCGACCAGTTGGTCGGCCTGTTCGGCGCGTGCGACGGCGTCGTAGCCCGACAGGTGGAAACTGAATCCTTCCAACCTGATCGACTCGTGGCCGACAGTGCCGGAGGAGCCGATTATCGACAGTGCCGCGTCGAGTTCGGCGGCGGTCATCCCGAACCTGCTCGTCGACGCGTCGGGCAACACGCGAAGTAGCACCCGTGCGTGGGCAGCGGGGGTCGCGATCGTGGCAAGCCGGTCGAGTTCGTCGAGACTGTCCACGGCGATCAGCGCGCCGTGCCGGATCGCGAGCCATAGCAGGTCATCGGATTTGGCGGGGCCGGTCACCATCAGCTCGCCGCCTCGAACACCCTGCGCCAGAGCGGAAGTCAGCTCGCCGACGCTGGAAATATCCACGCCCGCACCCTGCTGCGCGCAGGTCCGTGCGACGCATGCGGCTTTGTTCGCCTTTTTCCCGTAGTAGATGACCCCGTCCACACCGGCCCGCTCGAATGCGGCACGGAATCCGTCGATGTTGCGTGCGACCCGCTCCGGATACATGAGGTGGAACGGCCCGCCGATCGCGAAGGCGATGTCGCCGAGCAGATTCGGATCATCGAGCACCCGGCGCTCCCACTCGTCGGTGAGTGCGGGCATCGGTGCCGCGTGCATCCTCGGCGGCTCCCGGTTCGCCGCCGGCTCGGTGCCCGAGCCGGCGGCGCCGTGGACTAGTCCCACAGCGCTACCTCCGTGCCGCGTCCCTCGGCGATGGCGCGTTCGGCCAGTGCGTGGGCGACCGCGATGTCGGTGAGGACCAGGCCGCTGTTGTAGACGAAGATGCGTTCGTCGTCGGAACGCCTGGCGACGGCGCGGCGACCGAGGATCTGCGGCAGCTCCGCGTCGACCTGGCGCAGTCTTCCGTCAGGATCGGCCATGTCGGTGCCGGTGAGTGCCATTTGCTGGGCGCTGGTCGCGATTACGCGGTCGGCCTCGATGAGTGTCGACGGCGCGAGACCGTAGCCGACGAGCACTGCAACCGCTCCCGGCGCGAGATCCTCGTACTCGATGGCGACCTCGGTACCGGGGCCCGCCGTCGCGAGCACGACGTCGGCGGTGCCCGCGGCCGCGCGCGGGTCCTCCACTGTTTCCAGCAGTGCGTGCGGATGGTGTTCGGCGAGTTGGCGGCGAACCGCCGCCAACCCTTCCGGGTGTGTTCCGTACAGCATCAGCTTGCGTAGCTGCGGATTTGCTGCGAGTAAGTGCGGCAGCGCATTTCGGCCCTGCGTGCCGGTGCCGATCAGCAGCACGCTCTCGGCGCCGCGGCGTACCGTTTCACGGACAAGCAATGCCGATACCGCAGGGGTGCGCAGCGCTCCGACGCGTGCGCAGTCCATCATGGCGATCGGCGCACCGGTGGTGTCGTCGTAGAGCGTGATCGTCGTGTAGTAGCGCTTGGTGCTTCGATCATGGCCAGGATCGAATTTGTAGGAGGTCTTCATGGCCACCACCCGCCGCCTGCCGTCGCGGCCGAGCATGGCGTAGGCCACCGACCAGCCGTCGGGATTCGCGACGCTGAGCTTGCGCGGGTTGTCCGAATCTCCCGCGGCGAAGGCCAGATACGCCTCTTCGACGGCGCGCACGACGTCGCCTGGCGTGATGGGAACATCGGCGAGATCGCTGCGACTCAGCACACGCAATGGTGTGCTCCGGTCACGGGCGTTCAATAGGTCCTCGATCATCAGCTGTATCCCGCTCTGCTCCGGCCGTGGCAGGGCCCCGGCCCGCACCCGCTCGATTCGGAACTGCTCCACCGGTCGCGAGCGGGGCGGCGCGATCCGAGCGGAACGGGGCGACGATCTGTTGCCCATAGCCATTCTCGTCGGCCTCGGCGGCGCGGCGGCGGCGTTCGGGCAGGCGGACGTTCACCCGCTTGAGCCATCGATCGGTGCCGTCGTAACGCGCGGTGAACGGTACCCGACCGTGCACGGCGACGTCATTGTCGACCAGCAGCATCTGACCGGGCGTGAGTGCGGCAGTGACGCAGACGCGTTCCAGCTCCGCGGTGAGTCGGGCGTAGGCACTGCGGAATTCGGCGTCGGCGTCGTCGAGCGGGGTGTATGCGGGGTCGTATCGAATGGTCAGATCCTCAGTGCCACCGGAGGATTCGGTGTGCCACAAGGTCGGCAGCGGAGTCGCCGTATGGCGCTCGTGGCCGCGACCGTAGGAGACGTCGGGCAGGATCGGCAGTGTCGGGCTGCTCAGCAGCTTGCGTTGTGCGGCAGTGAGTTCGGTGTGGCGCACCGAGGAGACGGTGGTGCCGACCCGATCCGGGTTGCGCAGGCACGCGAGCACAAGCAGGTTGGCTCGGTGGGGGTGGAAGGCGTCTTCGGTATGCGGACTGAGCAAGGTCGCGCTGCTCGCGCCGGATTGCTCGGTCTCGTGACCGGGGGAGGGCAAGATGTTGTTGACCAGGCGACCGCCCTGCTGGCCATGCCAGCCGAATGGTTCGCCCGCGCTCCTCGCCAGCAGCAGCATGACGATGTCGAGATGGAAAGAGCTTGCGCGGCGGGCCGGTTCGCCGCTCCATGCTGCTGCGTCGTGCCAGGTCGGCGGGGTGGGGCCGAACTCTTCGTCGGTCAGCGGAAGCCTGCTGACGATGGTGGCGCCCGCTGTGGTCGCGGGCGGGCGCATCGCGATTCGGACGTCGTCGGGCAGCTCGCCCGCACGGCCGTCGATCTGCTCGAGAATCTCGGGGGCGGTCAGCGTGCGTGCCATCTGTGCCGTACCACCGGTGTGGCTGTCGAGTGCGCTACATATCTCTCGTGCCAGCTCGCGGACCGCTCGTCCGGCGGCGGTCGGTAGCTCGCGTTGTTCGATGTCCTGCGGGTGAAACGTCTTACGTTCGGCGAGAACGCTTTTCACCGGGTTCCCTTCTTCGCATCGGGTCGAAAAGCAGGTGGGGCGATTCGATCTGCGAAGCTATCGCTTCTCGCAGTCTTAAGCAAGGCTTACCTAAGCGAGTCGGCTGAAATTGCGAGAAGGGATCGCCGAGATTATGTATTGGTCCGCGGACAGTCGAAGCCGATACGTGGCGCCTGTTGCTGGCTGGTGGCTGGTTGGAGCGTCTATGGCGGCTGATGGATCCGTCGGCCGATACCGGCGAGCCGAGGATGTCATTAGGCTAGCCTGTCCTAGCCCGGATTGCTATGGTTCGCGATCGCATGCGGGCGCCATGAGGGAGGCAGCACAATGGGATGGAACCGACGGCAACTACTGCGGTCAGGTCTTGGAGTCGGAGCGGTGCTGCTGGTCGCCGCATGTTCGGAAACGGGGAGCTCCAACGGATCCGCGCGTCAGGGCGGCACATTGCGGGTCGGCGCGCTCGGCACCGCGGCGCGGATCGAACGCGATCCGCACGCGAATCTCAGCAATGACAGCGACTTTCTGATCACGTCGTTGGTGTACGACGCGCTGACAGTTCCGGCCGCGGACCCGAATGTTGCTGGGCGTCTTGCCAGTCGGTGGGAATCCGATGCCGAGCGCCGCCGCTGGACCTTCACGATCGCCGACGGTGCGACCTTCCACGACGGCACGCCGGTGACCTCAGCGGATGTGGTGTGGTCGTTGCGCAGGCTGCGCACGGTGGGGGGTGCGTCGAAAATGCCCGCCGCAGCGGAGGACATCACCGCCGACGGCCCGAACCGGGTGGTGATCGCGCTGCCCGCGCCGAATACCCAACTGCCGCTGCTCGTTCGGCTGATGACCTTCACGGTCAAAAAGGACACCACCGACTTCACCGATGCCATCGGCACCGGCCCGTTCCGGCTGGAGTCGTATCAGGGCGGCAACGCCAGGCTGGTGCGCAACGAGCGCTGGCACGGCACCCCGCCATTGCTCGACGCCATCGAGATCACCATGTTCGACAGCGTCACCGCGCTCGGAAACGCGGTGCTCGGCGGGCAGATCGACCTGGCGTCCAACGTGGGCGCCATCGCGGGACGTACCGCTGAGGGGCGCGGTGATCTGCAAGTTGTCCGGCGGCCCGACGACACCATGGTCGGTGTCGCGATGCGGACCTCGGACGGGCCGTTCGCCGATGCAAGGGTGCGGGAGGCGATTCGGCTCGGTGTCGACCGGAAAGCCCTGGTGAATCAGGTGCATTCGGGTTACGGCACCGTGGCGGACGACGTCCTCGGCACTGCGGATCCGGCCTATGACCGCGGCCTCCCGCAGCGCGCCCGTGACACTGATCGTGCGAAAACGCTATTGCGCGAGGCCGCTTTCGATACCGGAAAGAGCTACCCGTTCCTCACCAAGGCGGAAGCGCCCGGTGAGGTCGAGTCGGCCAAGGTGATCGCGACCCAACTCGCCGACATCGGGGTGCGCTTGGAGGTCCTCACCCAGGAATCGAACACCTTCTACGACCAGACCTGGCTGAAGGCCCCGCTCTATACGGTCTCCTGGGGCACCAACGATTCCACCCTCTTCCTCGCCGAGAAGGTGATGACGAGCGCCTCCAACCGCAACGAAACCGGCTTCAAGGACGCCGAGTTCGACGCGGCCACCGCGAAAGCGCTTGCCGCGACCAATGATTCGGAGTACGCCCAGGCCTGCCGCACCGTGCAGCGCATCCAGTACGACCGAGGTGGCTACCTGGTGTGGGGTATGGCCGACGGCATCGACATCGCCTCGGCGCTGGTGCACGACCTTCCGGTGCTCGGCGGTTTCGCCAGGGTGCAGTTGGAACGAGCCTGGCTGGCGTGATTGCTCTCGCGCGCTTGCTCATTCGCCGGATCGCCCTGCTGATCGCGCTGCTGGCAACGGTTTTCGTGGCCATCGACCTGCTGCCCGGTAACACCGCGCGTGCGGTGCTCGGCCGCGAAGCCACGCCGGACCGGATCGCGGCAAAGGAACGCGAACTCGGACTCGACCGGCCGCTGCCGATCCGCTTCACCGAGTGGATCTCCGGAGTGGCGACCGGTGATTTCGGTCGCACCGCACGCGGTCGGTCGATCAATGAGCTCCTTGTCGACAAGTTTCCGCCGACGCTGCTGCTCGGCGGACTCGCGCTCGCACTGACCGTCGCGGTGTCGTTGCTGCTCGGAACCTGGTGGGCCGCTCAGCCGACCGGCACGCTGCGGCGCGTGCTGCAACCGGCGAGCACGGTCGCCGCCGCGGTACCGGAATTCGTGGTGGCCACCCTGCTGATCATGGTCTTCTCGCTGGCGCTCGGCTGGCTGCCCGCGGTTACCATGACCGGCCGCTCCGGGCTGCCGTCGAGCCCCGCCATGCTGATTTTGCCGGTGCTGGCCCTCGCGATACCGCAGACCGGATGGAACACCCGTGTGGTGCGGGCCGCTCTACTCGATGCGACCAGCGCGCCACACGTGGAAAGCGCGGTGCTGGACGGACTGTCGACCAGAATCGTGCTGCTACGACACGTGCTTCCGTTCGCGCTACCCACCATCGTGGCCAGCTTCGCGACGACCGTCGGCGTCTTACTCGGCGGATCCCTTGTCGTGGAGACCATCTTCAACTACCCGGGCCTCGGCGCACTGCTCGCCGGGTCGGTCGCCGACCGGGACACTTCCCTCGTCGCAGCCGTCGTCGCGCTGTCCGGTGTCGCCATCATGGCGATGCTCGCTGTTGCCGACAGTATCCGCGCATGGTCGTTGCGGGGGCGCGGATGAGGCGACTGCGAGCGCGGCTGTGATGAGGACACGGATGAAATATCTGGTAGGCAAACGGGTGCGGCTGCTGACCGTGATGCCTGCCGTGGTGGTCATGTCGGTCGCGGTGGTCGGGCCGATGTTGGCGCCGCACCCGGCGGAAGCGGCAGTCGGTATCCCCTTCGGGCGCCCGAACGGCGACGCCTGGCTCGGTACGGATCGGCTCGGGCGTGATGTGCTGAGTCAGTTGCTCTACGGCGGTTGGGGGTTGCTGCTACTCGCGGCGGTGATCGCGGTGGTGGTGACAGCGCTGTCGTGCGTGCTCGGCGCTGTCGCGGCCTTGCGCCCGAAGGTCGGCGTGGTGATCGAGCGGGCAAGCGATTTCGCGATGCTGGTGCCCGCGGTGCTCGGCATTCTGCTGGTGCTCACCGCGTGGCCGGATGCGGGGACCTATGGGCTGATCGTGGTCGCGCTGTTGTTCGGTGTGCCGTACTGCGCGCGGGTTTTCGCGGCCGCGGCCGCCGGTGTGGCCGCGAGCGGATATGTCGAGAGCGCACAGGCCAGCGGGGAATCGTTGCCGTACCTGGTGTTCGGTGAGGTGATCCCGAATCTGCGTGAAGTGCTCGCCGCGCAACTCGGCCTGCGTTTCGTCGAGGGAATCTATCTGGTGAGCACGGCCTCGTTCCTGCAACTACCCACCACCCTCGGTGCGAGCAACTGGGCGGTCATGGTGCGCGAGAACGCCTCCGGGATGCTGCTCGATCCATGGGCGGTGCTCGCGCCGAGCCTGGCCATCGGCGTGGTCGCGGTGAGCGTGAATTTGGCGGTGTCGGCATTCGGACGAGGGGAGCAGGCGTGAACGCACCGGTCGCCGTCGATACCTTGACCATCCACGGCTCGAACGGCCAGGAGCTGTTCGGCCCCACCACCTTCGGCATTCCCGCGGGCACTGTCACCGCGCTCACCGGCCCCTCCGGCTCGGGCAAGACGACACTGATGCGCGCCCTACTCGGACACCTCCCCACCGGTGCAAGGCGATCGGCAGGTGTCGCGCGGATCGCCGGACACGACCCCTTCGCACTGACCCCTCTTGCGCTGCAACGCTTCCGGCGAGATCACATCGCCTACGTCGGCCAGGACCCCGGCTCGGCCCTCAATCCGCTGATGCGGGTGCGAACCCTGCTCGGCGAGCTCAACCGAGACCATTCCCGAGACTCGATCCTGGAAATCCTGGAGTTGGTCGGCCTGTCGGCCGAACACCTCCGCCGCCACCCAGGCGAACTCTCCGGTGGCCAGCAACGCCGAGTCGCCTTGGCCCGCGCGCTGATCCGCCGCACCGACGTACTCGTCCTCGACGAACCCCTCGCTGGCCTGCACGGCTCCCTGCGCACCGAAATCGCCCGCGTCCTGGTCGACATCGCCACCCACCACTCGACAGCCATCCTGCTTTCCGGCCACGACACCGCCGCCGTGCACGCCATTGCCGACGATGTCGTCGAACTCGCTGTCACGCAGAACAATTCGCTCCGCCGTTCCGTCCCGCTCGTCGGTGCCCACCGCAACGGAGCGCTGGTCGCCGCAGCTGAACGCACGGCGTCATCGTGGAAGCTCGGCCCGGACTGCACCGCGCAGAGCGTGGAGTCAGCTGAACCCACCACGCCACCGCGCCCGCGGTTCACGATGGAGGGTCCGTCCGACGAGGGGGTGGTACTGCGCGTCCGGAATCTAGGTGCTTCGGTCGCCGGTCACCCAGTATTGACCGACATCGACCTCACACTGTCCCGAGGCTCGGCACTCGCCATTGTCGGAGCATCCGGAGCAGGCAAAACCACCCTGGCCCGAGTGATCGCAGGCTTGCACCGCGAGGCAACCGGATCGCTCGAACTGCGCGGCCGGCCGATTCCCGTCGGGCCGCGACGTCGAATCCGCAACGGCAGCAACGGTATCCAGTTGGTGACCCAAAATCCGAGATCGGCGCTCAACCCGCGCCGAACCGTCGCCCAAACCCTCGGACGCCCGCTGCGCCGCATCGGGGGCATACCGAAGAAGCAACTGGCGCAACGGGTCGCAGAGTTGCTGAACTCGGTCGAACTGGCCACCGAACTCGCGAGTCGCTATCCCCACCAACTCTCCGGCGGCCAGCGCCAACGCGTCGCACTGGCCCGCGCCCTTGCCGCCGAACCCGCGATCCTGGTCTGCGACGAAATCACCGCCGCCCTCGACCACACCACCGCGTCCCTGATCATGACCCTCCTCGATCGAATCCGCGCCACCCACAACACCGCCCTACTCGTCATCACCCACGACATGCCCGTTGCCGCCACCCACTGCCCGCAAGTGCTCGTCCTCGACCAAGGCCGCATCGTCGAATCCGGTGACACAGCCACCATCCTCGAGTCGCCGACCCACAACGCCACCCGAGAACTGCTCGGCTGACGTAGCCATCCGAATCCGAATGCCGGGCGGATCTGGATGATGGAGAGATGCTCCTGAAGATGACCGGCGTTCTGGCCGCTGCGATGGTGGCCGTCGTGCTTGCCGGTTGCGGCGGCGAACGCAACTTGCCGCCGATTCCCGAGGGCATTCCGCCGGGGCCCGGCACCGCGTTACCAGTGATCGACCTGGACGCGCCGGGACGCACCGCCGTGCAGTTGCGCGCATGGGCCGACGAGCAGGCCGACCGGCTCGCGATACCGTCGATCGCGCTGGAGGCGTACGGATATGCGGCGGCGGTGCTGACGCAGTCGCGGCCGGACTGCGGGATCGCGTGGACCACCCTCGCGGGCATCGCGAGCGTGGAGAGCAAACACGGCACCCATCGGGGCGCGGAAGTCGGCGCGGACGGCGCCGTGCGTCCGTCGATCATCGGCATCCCGCTCGACGGTGCACCGGGCGTCGCGCTCGTGCGTGACACCGACGGCGGCACGCTCGACGGCGATCCGGTCTACGACCGCGCGCTCGGACCACTGCAATTCATTCCCGAAACCTGGAAGCGCTGGGGCGTCGACGCCAACGGCGACGGCGTGATCGACCCGCAGAACATCGACGACGCGGCCCTCACCGCCGCCCGCTATCTCTGCGCCAGCGGCGGCGACCTGACCTCCGAGCATGGTTGGCAAACCGCACTGCTCACCTATAACCAGTCCAACACCTACCTACTCACCGTCCGTGACCGAGCCGCCGCCTACAGCGTCGGCCGCCGCGTTTGACCCCCATCTGTCGCAGATGAGCTGCAGAGGATGGGGGCGCGCCGACCGGGGCGATGTGGCAGACCAGGTGCGGGGCGTTAGGCTCGCAGGCGCACGGTTCTCCCGTGTTACCCACCGTGCCAGCAGCCGAAGGAGTATCGTTTCGTGGCCATCATCGAACAGGTCGGAGCGCGCGAGATCTTGGATTCTCGCGGCAACCCCACTGTCGAGGTCGAGATCGCCCTCGACGACGGCACCTTGACCCGGGCAGCAGTGCCCTCCGGCGCCTCTACCGGCGAACACGAAGCCGTTGAGCTGCGTGACGGCGGCGAACGCTACGGCGGCAAGGGCGTACAAAAGGCCGTCGAGGGTGTGCTCGACGAGATCGCGCCCGCCGTCATCGGTCTGGACGCCGTCGAGCAGCGCACCGTCGATCAGGTGCTGCTCGATCTCGATGGCACCCCCGACAAGTCGCGCCTCGGCGCCAACGCGCTGCTCGGCGTCTCGCTCGCCGTGGCCCGCGCCGCCGCCGAGTCCTCGGGGCTCGAGCTGTTCCGCTACCTCGGTGGCCCGAACGCGCACGTGCTCCCGGTACCGATGATGAACATCCTCAACGGTGGCGCGCATGCCGACAGCGGCGTGGACGTGCAGGAATTCATGGTCGCCCCGATCGGTGCAGCTACCTTCAAGGAGTCGCTGCGCTGGGGCACCGAGGTGTACCACGCGCTGAAGTCGGTGCTGAAGTCGAAGGGCCTGTCGACAGGTCTCGGTGACGAGGGCGGCTTCGCGCCGTCGGTGGCGGGCACCAAGGAGGCGCTCGACCTGATCAGCGTCGCCATCGCGAAGACCGGTCTCGAGCTCGGCACCGATGTCGCGCTCGCGCTCGACGTCGCGGCCACCGAGTTCTACACCTCGGGCAGCGGCTACAAGTTCGAAGGCAGTGTGCGCACCGCCGCCGAAATGACCCAGTTCTATGCCGAACTGCTCGCCGCCTATCCGCTGGTCTCCATCGAGGACCCGCTGTCGGAGGACGACTGGGATGGCTGGGTCGCGCTCACCGACGAGATCGGCGACAAGATCCAGATCGTCGGCGACGACCTGTTCGTCACCAACCCGGAGCGCCTGGAAGAGGGCATCGCCAAGGGCGCGGCCAACGCGCTGCTGGTGAAGGTCAACCAGATCGGCACGCTCACCGAGACTTTGGACGCGGTGGAGCTCGCGCACCGCAACGGCTACAAGACCATGATGAGCCACCGGTCCGGCGAGACCGAGGACACCACCATCGCCGACCTCGCGGTCGCGGTCGGTAGTGGCCAGATCAAGACCGGCGCACCGGCGCGTAGCGAGCGGGTCGCCAAGTACAACCAACTGCTGCGCATCGAGGACGCGCTCGGTGACTCGGCTCGTTATGCGGGTGACGTCGCGTTCCCTCGGTTCGCGTTCGAGGGCTAGTCACCGCGGTGCGAGCGACGGGCCCGGAGGCGGTAGCCTGCGTAACCACCAAGGGCCCCGGGAGCGCCGCAAATCAGGCACAGGGAGCGGTATGACGGAGCGACGTGCGCGCGGAACCAGTCCGGCCGGACGCGGGAACCGCCGCACGTCGCGTGCCGCAGGGCCGCGCCCCTCCGAGGCGGCTGCCAGGCCCGCCGCCGCACGCACCACGCGTAAGCGGGCCGATTCGGATAGCAACAACGCAGCGCCGAAGAAGATCAAATCTCGGGCCGGTGACCACGAGCGCACCATCCTCGGCCTGCCCACCGGCAAGGCGGTAATCCTCGCCATCGTGGTGTGCGCGCTCGCGCTCACCCTGGCCGTGCCGTTGCGCACCTACTTCACCCAGCGGACCGAGGCGGCGCAGCTCGCGCAGCAGCGCACCGAGCTGGAATCGGAAGTGACCAGGTTGCGTGATCGCCGTGCGCAGCAACAGGACCCGGCCTACGTCAAGTCGGAGGCCAGGGACCGGCTGCGGCTGGTGATGCCCGGCGAGACGCCCTACATCGTGCAGGTGCCGGGCATCGAAGCGCCCGCCCAGCCTGCCGCGCCACCGAAGTCGAAGGCGCCCGACCCCTGGTACACCGAACTGTGGCGCAGCATCTCCCAACCACAGGCTCCCGCGGCCGATCCGGTGGCGCAGACACCGCCAGGCCCGCTGCCGACGCCGCCCCGACCAGAATCGGAAGAACCAAGGTGACCGCACCGAACGAGCGCGATCTCGAGATCATCGCCAAGCAACTGGGCCGCGAACCGCGCGGCGTGCTCGCGGTCGCCTACCGCACCCCGGATGGGCTGCCCGCGGTGGTGAAGACATCGCCGCGGCTGCCGGACGGCACGCCCTTCCCGACGCTGTATTACCTGACCGATCCGAGGCTGACCGCGGAGGCGAGCAGGCAGGAATCGGCGGGTGTGATGCGGGAGATGACCGACCGTCTCGCCACCGACCCGGAATTGGCCGCCGCCTACCGCGCCGCGCACGAGAGCTATCTGGCCGAGCGCAACGAAATCGACTCACTCGGTACCGACTTCACCGGTGGCGGCATGCCGGAGCGGGTCAAGTGCCTGCATGTGCTGATCGCGCACGCGCTCGCGAAGGGGCCGGGCGTCAATCCGTTCGGTGACGAGGCGGTGGCGCTCGCGGCGGATAGCGGGCTGCGCGGCACCGCGATTCCGGCCGACTGGCCGAAATACGAGCGGGCCGAAGGAGCACAGCAATGAGTGACCGGGTAGCGGCCGTCGACTGCGGCACCAATTCGATCCGACTACTGATCGCCGACGTGCTCGGCGACGGCCGCCTCGCTGACGTGCACCGCGAGATGCGCATCGTCCGCCTCGGCCAGGGCGTCGACGCGACCGGCTCGCTGGCCCCCGAGGCCATCGAACGCACCAGGATCGCGCTTGCCGACTACGCGGCGTTGATGCGCGAAGCCGGTGTCGGTCGAGTACGGATGGTCGCCACCTCCGCGACCCGTGATGCCTCCAACCGGGAGGACTTCTTCGCCATGGCCCGTGCCGAACTCGGCACCGTGGTGCCGGGCGCGGAAGCCGAGGTGATCACCGGTGACGAGGAGGCACGACTGTCCTTCACCGGCGCGGTCGGCGAATTGTCCAGTGAGCAGGGGCCATTCGTGGTCGTCGACCTCGGCGGCGGCTCGACCGAACTGGTACTCGGCGACGGTGGCGGCGTGCGGGCCGCGTTCTCGGCCGACATCGGCTGCGTCCGAATCACCGAGCGCTGTCTGCCTGGCAACCCGCCGACCGCCGAACAGGTCGGCGCGGCAAGGGAATTCGCCGCGCAGCGACTATCCGAGGCCTTCGCGAAGGTGCCGGTCGACAGCGCGCATACGTGGGTCGGTGTCGCGGGCACCATGACTACGATCGCGGCCGTCGCTCTCGATTTGCCCGAATACGACTCGGAGCGTGTGCATCTGACCCGCCTGACCCTGGATCAGATCCGCGCGGTCTGCGACAACTTGATCTCGATGAATCACGATCAGCGCGCCGCCCTCGGCCCCATGCATCCCGGCCGTGTCGATGTCATCGGCGGCGGTGCGGTGATCATGGAGGTGCTCGCCGACGAATTGTCCCGGCGCGCGGGTATTTCCGAACTCATCGTCAGTGAGCACGACATCCTCGACGGCATCGCGCTGTCGATCGCCTGAGGTTACTTCGTACCGCGAGCTCTGCCGATGATCAGATCGGACAGGCGCGCGAGCGACTCCTGGTTGCGCGGTTTGAGCAGCAGCCCCTGTACGGCGTTCGGCACCAGCTGACCGGGGCCGCTCATGGCGTGCTCGGTCATCCTGATGCGCGTCATACCCGGCGCTGTCCGGTCCAGATCCAAGCGGATGCGGGCCGAGCCGACCGGCCACAGCCGGGCCTCCAGCTCCAGCATCCGCGGCGCGTCCACCGCCCGCACCTCCGTGACATCCTGCACGGTCACCGGCCAGAGCCCGAGGCTGTAATGAATCCGCGTGCCGACCTCGGGCCACCCCGCATCGACCTCACGAATATGCGAGGCCCCCACCACCCAACTTGCATACAGCCAGCCGTCGGCGAGCACCTCGAATGCCCGCTCCGGCCCGACAGGAACGGTGACTTCGGCTTCGATCATCGGTATTCCCGCCTTCTTCGGACCGTTGACGCGCTGCCATGGGACGGCGACGCTGCCGATGTTTCATGCGATCAGGTCTGCGTCACAGCGCTGCCCAGCCTAATGACTACGTCCGAACAAAGGCCGTCGACAGTCCAGCGCAGATGGCTCGGTCGCGTGGTAATGACAAGTTTGCCCGAATCGTCTGTTCGGTGACCATCGGAACATCTGACCTGATCACTGAAACTTTCTCACGGATGCCAGATATTTCCTCCTGGCATGGGATCGTCGGTGCATGTCCGACGCAGCAATAACCGAGCAACCTGTCGAAGACCGGACCCTGTTCGGTCATCCCATCGGGTTGACCAACCTTTTCGGAGTCGAACTCTGGGAACGGTTCTCGTTCTACGGGATGCTCACCATCCTCGGGTACTACCTGTACTACTCGACGACCGACGGCGGTCTCGGTCTGTCGCAGAGCACCGGCGTCGGAATCGTCGGGGCGTACGGCGGGCTGGTGTATCTGTCCACGGTGCTCGGCGGCTGGATCGCCGACCGTCTGCTCGGCATGGAACGCACCGTGTTCTATGGCGGTGTCGTGGTGATGGCCGGGCATATCGCGCTCGCGCTGCTGCCGGGACTGACCGGGGTCGGGGTCGGCCTCGTGCTTGTCGCGCTCGGCAGCGGCGCGTTGAAGGCCAACGCCTCCTCACTGCTCGGCACCCTCTACAAGCCGGGTGATCCGCGTTTCGACGGCGGCTTCACGCTGTTCTATCTGGGTATCAACCTCGGTGCGTTCACCGGTCCGCTGCTCACCGGTCTGCTGCAACGGCACTGGGGATTCCACTACGGATTCGCCGCGGCCGCGGTCGGCATGGCGGTGGGGCTGACGCAGTACGTGGTGTTCCGACGCAATCTCGGTACCGCGGGCAGGCATGTGCCCAACCCGTTGCCGCGCAGCGCTTTCGGCCCCGTCTCAGCGCTGGTCGTCGGTGCGGCGATCGTCGTCGCGCTCGCGCTCGGGACCGGGCTGGTGAATCTGGACAATCTCTCCGAGGTCACCACCGGCGTCATCGTCGTCGCCTCGATCGCCTATTTCGCCGTCATGCTCACCAGCGCCAAGGTGACGCCGATCGAGCGCAGCCGGGTTCGCGCGTTCATCCCGCTGTTCATCGCGAACGCCGTGTTCTGGTCGCTGTTCCAGCAGATCTTCACCGTGCTCGCGGTGTACTCGGACGAGCGGATGAACTGGAGCATCTTCGGCTGGACCGCGCCGTCGAGCTGGATCGGCTCGGTGGAGCCGGTCTGGATCATCGTGCTTTCACCGCTTTTCGCGCTGATGTGGACCAGGCTCGGCAATCGTGCGCCGAGTACTCCGCACAAGTTCGCCATGGGTGTCATCGGCATGGGTTCGGCCTTCTGGCTGTTCGTGTTGTTCTCGGGCACCGAAGACAGGTCTGTTCCCGCACTGGCGGTGCTCGGCATCATGGCCGCGTTCGCGGTTTCGGAGTTGCTGCTTTCGCCGATCGGTCTCTCGGTTACCACGCAATTGGCTCCCGATGCCTTCCGTGCCCAGATGATGGCGCTGTACTTCTTCTCCGTCGGTATCGGCACCTCGATGTCGGGTACCCTCGCCCGTTTCTACGACGCCGACCACGAATTCGCCTACTTCGGCATTACCGGTGCGGTCGCCATTGTCGCCGGACTGATCGTGCTCGCCTTGTCACCGTTGGTGAGCCGACACATGCGAGGCGTTCACTAACATTTGCGGGGTCTCGAGTACCCCTTGAGATCTACGAAAAAGGAGACCAGTGTGGCGACTTCGCGACCCGATCGTCGAAACGCTCTGTTCCGCACCAAATCCGTGGAGCAATCCATCCGAGATACCGACGAGCCGGACTCCAAACTACGCAAGGAGCTGACCGCCTGGGACCTCACGATATTCGGCGTCGCCGTCGTCATCGGTGCGGGCATTTTCACCCTCACCGCACGAACCGCGGGAAACGTTGCAGGGCCGTCGGTTTCGCTCGCTTTCGTTTTCGCCGCGATCGCCTGTGGACTCACCGCACTCTGCTACGCCGAGTTCGCTTCGACCGTGCCCGTCGCTGGCAGCGCATACACTTTCTCTTACGCCACTTTTGGTGAGCTGATCGCCTGGATCATCGGCTGGGACCTGATTTTGGAGTTCGCCCTCGCGACTTCCGTTGTCGCCAAGGGGTGGTCGCAGTACCTGGGCGAGGTGATGGGCTCTCGACAGCCGATCGTGCATTTCGGATCGATCGCCTTCGACTGGGGCGCAGTACTTCTCATCGCGATTCTCGCGGTGTTGCTCGCGATCGGGACGAAGATCTCGTCGCGTGTTTCCGCGGTGGCGGTGGCCATAAAACTGTGCGTGGTCGCGCTGGTGCTGGTCGTCGGTGCCACCTACTTCGACTCCTCGAATCTGACGCCCTATATTCCGCCGTCGCAGCCGGGAGCGGAGGGGCAGGGGCTGCACCAGTCACTGTTCTCGTTCCTGACCGGTGCGGGCGACAGCAGCTTCGGCTGGTACGGCTTGCTCGCCGCGGCCAGCCTGGTGTTCTTCGCATTCATCGGCTTCGATGTTGTCGCGACCACCGCCGAGGAAACGAAGGACCCGCAAAAGGCTTTGCCTCGAGGGATTCTCGCCTCTCTGCTGATCGTCACGGTGCTCTACGTCGCGGTATCCCTCGTCCTGACCGGGATGGTCCCCTATACCGATCTGGCCGGTGACAACGCCACGCTCGCAACCGCTTTCGCGATCCATGGTGCGACATGGGTGAAGAACATCATTTCCATCGGCGCACTCGCGGGCCTGACCACCGTCGTCATGGTGATGTTCCTCGGTCAGACCCGTGTGCTGTTCGCCATGTCCCGCGACGGCCTGCTGCCGCGCCGACTGGCCCATACCGGCAAACACGGCACCCCCGTGCGCCTGACCGTCATCGTCGGCGTCATCTGCGCGCTCCTCGCGGGCTTCATCGACTTCGGCACCCTCGAAGAGATGGTCAATATCGGCACCCTCTTCGCCTTCGTGCTCGTCTCGATCGGCGTCGTCATCCTGCGCCGCACCCGCCCCGACCTCCCGCGCGGTTTCCGCGTTCCCCTCGTCCCCTTGATCCCCATCCTCGGCGTCCTGGCCTGTGCCTGGCTGATGCTCAACCTGTCGGTCGAAACCTGGCTCCGCTTCCTGGTCTGGATGGCCCTCGGCCTCGTCATCTACGCCGCCTACGGCCGCCGCCACTCCGTCTTGCGCGCCACCCCCGAAGACCCCCCTCTCCCCACCCAACCAGTCGCTACCCCCGACTAACCCCGCGAGCCCGCCGACGAGTGGCACACGGTGATGGCGACACGCCGTGAACCACGCCATCATGTGCCACTCGTCGCGTTGCCATGCCCAACCGGCCTAGCGTGGCAGCCGGACGAAGTCCGTCTCCGGGCCGCGCATGGCCGGAGCGGAGGCGGAGGTACGCCTAGCGTGGCAGCCGCGGGCGGAGCGGTCCGTCGACAGTATTTCGGTACGGCAGTACGAGTCGGTACGCTGACCGAGCGCCCCTATAGCCCAACTGGCAGAGGCAGCAGACTTAAAATCTGCACAGTGTCGGTTCGAATCCGACTGGGGGCACTGCGAAACCGCAGGTAGATAGTGATCGTTGCGATAAAGCCCCGGCTCTTGACGTCTCTACCCCGGTGCGGCGCGCAGAGAATCGCGCCGAGCAGGTAAAGCGTCGGCCTGGCCGAGGAGGCCGCAGAGGCAGCCGACGGTATCGAGAGGCCGTCGAGGCAATATGACTGGTGTTGCCACGGTTCGAGGGCGTTCTCGGGTCATCTGCGGATCGTCTCCGATGAGATCGACTCGCAGACCCCGTCGGCACGATCGTGCGCTGCGGGCCGATCTCGGTGCGTCCGCGGCAATCGCGAAATAGCGTGCTGGACGGCATCTTTGCGGCGATAGTCCGTTTTGGGCTGTCCGGCATATTTGTCGGTCTGTCGGCCGATGCTACCGGTAGACAATGGCTGCACGTACCGCGAGACCTGGCGCGAAGTAGGCCCAAGACGACATTACGCGGCCCGCCCGGTTCGATGGGAACGGCCTTTGTGATGACTTCGGCCAGGTTCCTTGCCTTGCCTTACGATTTGGTATCCGACTGCAAATACTGCGCAGGCACTTGCCGCAAATTCAGGACGGCTATAACGTGGTACGGCAAACTTAAACTAGCGCGAAGGAGTGGCTAAGAACATATAGTAGCAATGAGTTGGCAAATGCTCGCCATGGTCCCGTCATGGTCAGTTTGCCGATGGCTCCACTACCCTGCGGTCGGCGTTGAAATGCCGATCGTCCGCGCGACTCAAAACTTGCAACTTCGGTCTCCGGGTCCTGGACCAGGGGAAATCTGACGGTGGATGGATGACTGAGACGTCTGACCGGCAAGAACGTCGCGAACGCGTCGGCGAGGTCGGGTGTCGATCGCAATGAGCACATGCCTTCCTCGAGGGGTGATCCGATTGCCGCAACTATGTTGCGAAATTCTAACGAATTGATATCGGCAACTTGACAGCAATAGAACTGATGCTTCTGAAGAAAGAACGATATCGTCGGAGGTCGAAATGGGCCGAGCTGGTGGCATCGGTGATAGTCCGGACCGGTCGAAATGGCCGGAAGTCAGCTCATTACGTTCTTCTGGAAACCTGGATTCGAGTAACGGTTCCACGCGTTCCACCGCTAATGGATACATGGGACTTCCGTCATTCGACATTCTTCCACTGACTGCGGCGCAGCGGGGAATCTGGTTTGCTCAGCATCTCGCGGAATCATCGCCCATATCTGTGGCCCAATACGTCGAGATCGTCGGCGAGTTGGACGCGCCCTTGCTTGCCGAGGCCTGCAGAACCGCCAGTCGCGAGTTCGGATCCGGGCATGTGCGCCTGATCGAGGTCGACGGCGAGCCGGGTCAGTTCCTCGACGAGGAACGGGGAGTTCCGGTGTCGGTCATGGACCTGCGCCGGCACGCCGATCCGGTTGCGACCGCGCACAGCATGATGGCTCAGGATTATTCTGCTCCGCTGGACTTGCTGAACGACGACCTCATGACGAGCATCGTGTTCCAGGTCGGCGAGGACCATTTCCTGTGGTACCAGCGCGCGCACCATATCGCGCTCGACGGGTTTGCCGCGGTGACAATGCTGCACCGGATTACCGAGCTGTACAACGCTTGGGTGAAGCTCGAGGAAGCGGCGCCCTGCACGGCGCAGGACATGGCGGACGTCGTCGAGCAGGATCTGGCCTACCGAGGTTCGACGCGTTTCGACAACGACCGCAGATACTGGCTGGAGCACCTGGCAGGCGCGCCTCCCGTGGTCAGCCTGGCCGGTCGCGTTGGCAAACCAACCATCCATCCGGCGCTGGTCAGCACAGAGCTGTCCGCCGTCACCGCACCTCTGCTGGAAAGCGTCGCGCTCGCGCACGGCTCGAGCGTGACCCCGACCATCGTGGCGGCGTTCGCCGCTTTTCTCGCGCGGATGACCGGAAGCGATGAAGTCATGCTGAGCCTGCCGGTTTCGGGTCGGCACTCAGCCGTGCTGCGCCGTTCCGGGGGGATGGTGGCCAATGTGGTCCCGCTGCGAATTCAGGTCGCCGGTCGCAGCGTCGGTGAACTGATCGCCGCTGTGCAAAGCGAGTTGACGAGTGCTCTTCGGCGGCAGCGCTACCGCCAGGAGGACATATTCCATGACATGGGGATCGCGCGCGACGAGACGGCATCCTTCGGGCCGGCCGTGAACCTCATGATGATCGAGAACGAGGTTGTGCTGGGTAACACGACAGGCCGCCTGAACGTCCTCACCTCAGGCCCTACCGCCGACCTTTTCGTCAATATCTACCCGGGCGCGGGCAGAAATAGTACGCACATCGACTTCCAGGGAAATCCGAATGTCTACGGCCCTGACGAGCTCGCTGGTCACCACCGGCGATTCCGCATGTTTCTGCACGAATTCCTCGCCGGGGGAGCGGGATGTCCGGTCAGCAGACTGCCGCTGCTCGAAGCGCAGGAACGGTTTGCGCTGCTGCCGGTGCGGGGGCCCCTCGGGGGCGAAACACGGCTGCTTCCGGAGATCCTGACCGAAAGCGCGCGCCGGAATCCTGGTGCGTGCGCGATCACCTCGGCCGGGCGGACGATGACCTACGGTGAGCTGGACTCCAGATCCTCCCGGCTGGCCCGGCATCTGATAGCTCTGGGTTGTGGGCCGGACACGGCGGTGGCGATCATGCTGCGACGCTCTGTCGAATCGGTTGTGGCGACGTGGGCGGTCGCGAAATGCGGGGCCGCGTTTGTCCAGTTGGCCCCCGAGTACCCGTCGAAGCGGATAGAACATATGGTCGCCGACAGCGGCGCAGCTGTGGCGATCACCGTCGACGCCCTGCGCGCGCGGCTCCCGTCGATGCGCTGTGTGGTTCTCGACGACCCCGCAACCCTGGGGGACCGCGACACTGCGAGCGCGCCGATTTCCGACGACGACCGTATCTGCCCACTACGGCCGTCCAACATCGCCTACATCACCTATACCTCGGGATCCACCGGAGCGCCGAAAGGCGTCCAGGTCACGCACACCGGCCTCGCGAATCTGGTTGCCGACCGCGCCGCCAAGTGCGGCATCGACACGACATCCCGGGTGTCCTATGCCCTCTCGCCCAGTTTCGACGCCTCCCTCGAGCAGTTTCTGACCTGCTTCGCGAACGGATCGACGCTGGTGATCGTGCCGCCGGAGGTGACAGGCGGTGAGCCGCTCACGCAACTGCTGGCCGACGAGCACGTGACCCACCTGACGCTGACGCCCACGATGCTGGCGACCGTGGACCCGCATTCGGCGACCGACCTGCGGGTGGTCGTGGTCGGTGGCGACGTGTGTCCACCGCACGTCATCGAGCGGTGGACACATTCTTTGTCCATGTACAACGAATACGGTCCCACCGAAGCCACCGTCACTGCCGTCGGCGCGATGCTGAGTCCCGGCAACGCCCATACGGTCGGTGGCCCCATTCGTGGCGTCTCGGCGATGGTGTTGGACCGAACGCTCCAACCGGTGCCAAGAGGCGCCGCGGGCGAGTTGTATCTCGCCGGGCCGGGATTGGCCCGTGGATACAGCCATCTGTTCGTCGAAACCGCCGCCCGGTTCGTCGCCGATCCGTACGGCGGCGTCGGCGAGCGGATGTACCGCACCGGCGACATCGCGCGCTGGACCGGCGACAACGCCGAGATGACGCTGGAATTGATGGGGCGCCGCGACTTCCAGATCAAGATCCGCGGATACCGGATCGAACCCGGTGAAATCGACGCCGTGCTCACCACACACGAGGACGTGGATCTTTCCGTCACGGTGCCGGTGCAGAACAACGCGGACACGACCGTGCTGGCGTCCTATGTCGTTCCGGTCAGCGGCCGTCGGATCGATCCGCTCGAACTCCAGCGCTTCGCCGGTGATTCGCTGCCGCCGCATATGGTCCCGGCGGTGATCCTGTCATTGGACAGCCTCCCGGTGAACGCCTTCGGCAAGCTCGATCGCAGCGCTTTACCGAAGCCCGAATTCGGGACCGCGCCGGTCGGCCGGGCGCCGGCCACCGCCCGCGAAAAGGTGGTCGCAGGGTTGTTCGCCGAGGTGCTCGGCGTGCCTCGAGTCGGGGCGGAGGACAGCTTCTTCGCCCTCGGCGGCGACAGCATTCTGTCGATCCGACTGGTGGCGCGGGCCAAGGCGGAGGGGCTGAGTTTCTCCACACAGGATGTGTTCGTGCACAAGACCGTCGCGGGCTTGGCGGCCACGGCGACCGAAGTCGACGAGACCCCCGAGTTGGCCGAGTTGCCCGGTGGCGGCGTAGGGCCGATGCCGTTGTCACCGATCATGCGCGCAATGCTCGATCGGGGTCATTACGACCGGTTCGCGCAGGCCGCGCTCGTGCAGCTTCCCGATCGGGTCGATCGGGCGGGGCTCGCGCGCGCATTGGGATCCCTGCTGGACCGCCACGCCATGCTGCGTGCGGCACTGCGTGGCGGCGATTCGGTTGATCGGTACGTCGAGGTACTCGATCGAGAAGCGGTCGACCCGAACGCCGCGCTCGTCGTTGTTCAGCTCGATCGACGTGACGCGGCCGAAGTCGATCGTCACCTGCACAAAGCCGCGGATCGATTGGACCCGAGCAACGGCGTGCTCGTTCAGGCCGTCTGGATTCAGGACGGCAATGGCTCGGGACCCGACCTGATGTGGCTGGTGATCCACCATCTCGCTGTCGACGCGGTGTCGTGGCGCATCATCCTCACCGACCTCGCGCAGGCCTGGTCGCAGGTATCCGACGGCGGCGAACCGCCTTCCGGCCCGGTCACCACCTCGTTCCGGCGGTGGGTGCACGGCATGGTCGAGCAGGCGCCGGGCCGGCGGTCGGCGGAGCTCGACCTGTGGAAAGGCGTACTCGAGCGAGGCGATCAGCTACTCGGATCGCGTCGTCTGATCCCGGATCGTGACGTCGTGGCCACGGCGGGCCGGGTACATCAGCGCATCCCGGCAGCGGTTGCCGAGGCGGTTCTCACCACCATTCCGGACCGCTTCCATTGCAGTCCCAAGGATCCGCTGCTTACGGCCCTGGTACTGGCACTCGGCGTGTGGCGGCGCAGGCGCGGTACGGCGGCGGCCGGAGAGTTGATCTCGCTGGAGGGACACGGCCGCGAGGAGCGGGCCGTACCCGGCGCCGATCTCAGCGCAACCGTGGGCTGGTTCACCACACGCTGCCCGGTCCGGATCGAATGGGAGGATGTCGACCTCGACGATGCGCTGGCCGGCGGCATGAGTGCGGGACTGGCGATAAAGCAGGTGAAGGAGCAGTTGCGCGCGGTGCCCGGCAACGGCATCGGCTATCAGATGCTGCGTCACCTCGATTCCCGGGGCAGCGCCGAGCTCGCAGATCTGCCCGAACCGCAGATCAGTTTCAACTACCTCGGGCGGGTGGGTGTCGGTGAACGCTCGGGGCCATGGGCACCCACCACCGAATTCACCGCACTGACCGCGACGACCGATCCGGGGATGGCGCTGTCGGCCGTGCTCGATATCAATGCGATCGCAGAGGAAGGTCGCGATGGGCTCGAACTCGACGCGACCTGGGAGTTCGCCTCGCACGTGCTGGCAGGTGAGGAGGTCGACGAGCTCGCCGGGCTGTGGGCGCGAGCCCTGGAGGCGCTTGCCGATCACGTCCGATCCGAAACCGGATACGGCTTCACTCCATCCGACTTCCCGCTCGCCGCGGTATCGCAGGACGATGTCGACCACTGGCTGCGGGAGTACCCGTCGATGACCGATGTGTGGCCACTCACCGCCTTGCAGTCCGGGCTGCTGTTCCACACGGTCTACGACCGGGACGGCGTCGATGGCTACATCGTGCAGGTGGCGCTGACGTTTGCCGGGCAGGTGGACAGTGAGCGGATGCGGCGGGCCGCGCAGGTGCTCATCGACCGGCACGACAGCCTGCGGACCGCGTTCGTCGAGAGTGCCGATGGGTCACGTCAGATCGTCTTGCGCGGCACAAGGGTCGATTGGGGCGAGTCGAGTATCACCGAGATCAGTGATGCCGGTCGGCAGGAGCAAGCACTTCGGCAACTCGCGACGGCGGCCGCGGCTCCGTTCGACCCCGGCCGGCCCCCGCTGGTGCGTTTCCACCTCGTGCGCACCGGCGACGATATGTTCCAGTTGCTGGTCACCAACCACCACCTCGTGCTGGACGGCTGGTCGATGCCGCTGCTGATCCACGAGTTGCTCTCGTTGTACATATCCGATGGCGATACCGCCGAGCTCGCGCCCCCTCGTTCGTACCGAGAGTATCTGCAGTGGCTACAGGCGCAGGATCGCGACGCCACGACCGCCGCGTGGCGGGAAAGGCTCGCCGGAATCGACAGTCCGACGCGGGTCTCGGGCGGGCCGGATCGGACCGTCACCGCGCACGCCGGTGAAGTCGGCATGAAGCTGGACGCCGCGATTCTCGATCTGGGCCGGTCGCACGGCGTCACCGCCAATACGGCTCTGCAGGTGGCGTGGGCATTGCTGGTGGCCGCCCTGACCGGGCGGTCGGACGTGGTGTTCGGCAATACGATCTCGAACCGCCCGCCGCAGATTCCGGACGTCGAGCGCATGGTCGGGCTCCTCGTCAACACGCTGCCCGTCCGAGTCCGGCTCCAACCCGACGAAACCGTCGGTGACCTGCTCGTCCGCGTGCAATCCGAGCAGGTCGCGATGCTCGACCATCAGCACATCGGCCTGGCGGAGCTGCAACGGGCCACCGGTATCACCGATATGTTCGACACCGCGACGGTGCTCGAGTCCTATCCACTCGACCGGGAACTGTTGGCGCGCAATCTCTCCGACGCCGGATTGCGGTTCGTCGAGATCGACGCACACGATGCCACGCCGTATCCGCTGAGTTTGCAAGTGACCCCGCCGCGGTCGAGTCGCGACGGGCGACCGGACGCCGACGAGCCCGGTACCTACACGGTGACACTGAAATTCGCCACCGACCGATTCGATGCCGATGATGCCCGCACGCTGCTCGAACGATTCGAGCTGCTGCTCACGCAGATCGTCGTGGATCCGGACCGGAAGGTCGCCGCGATCTCCGCCTGCTGGAATTCCGAACGCGCGGAACTACTTTCGGTCGGCGGTGCGGAGCCGGCCGCGGAGCTCGTGCTGCGCGACATCCTGTGCGGGACCGCGCGGAGGTATCCGGATGCCGTGGCTGTCCGGTGCGGCGACATCACGTGGACCTATCGTGAGCTGGAGCGTCGCGCCGACGGGTGCGCTCGCCTGCTGGCCGACCACGGTGCTCGCGCCGAATCGATCGTCGCATTGGCCCTTCCCCGTTCGGCCGAACTGGTCGTTGCGATCTGGGCGGTGGCGAAAACAGGTGCCGCGTTCCTGCCGTTGGATCCCGGCAATCCCGCCGCGCGGATCGGGGAGTTGTTGTCCGACTCCGGGACCGGTCTTGGCGTGACGACCAGCGCTCTGGTACCGCAGCTTCCGGATACTGTCGACTGGTTGATCCTGGATACTGCGGATTCGGACGTTCAGGAGGGGCTACCTCGTCCGCCCGATGTCCGGGCCGGGGCCGAATCGCTGTCTACCGACAATGCGGCATATGTGATCTATACGTCCGGATCGACCGGCAAACCGAAGGCGGTCCACCTCAGCCATCGAGGTCTGGCCGACCTTGTCGCGGCGCAAGTCGACGCCTTCGGTGTCGGTCCGGATTCGGTGGTGTTGCAGGTCGCGTCACCGGGATTCGACGCCTGCTTGTCGGAGTTGCTGTTGGCGCACGGCAGTGGCGCCTGTCTCGTGGTTGCGCCACCGGAGGTGTACGGCGGGCCCGATCTCGCGGAATTGATTCGGTCGCAGCAGGTTTCGCACGCGATCATCACCCCGTCCGTGCTGAACACCATGGATCCGGCCCGGATGCCGTCGTTGACATCGCTCGCCGTCGTCGGCGAAGCGACCGGCCCGGACACCCTGAACCGATGGGGCACTGGGCGACGGCTGATGAATCATTACGGACCAACCGAGTGCACGATCTGGGCGACGGGCTCGGATGCTCTCGTACCGGGCGAGCCGGTGACGATCGGCGGCCCGATCCGAGGCGCGTCGGCGATGGTCCTCGACATGTGGCTGCGACCGGCGCCGGTCGGTGTCGCGGGCGAACTCTATATCGGTGGGGCCGGACTCGCCCGCGGGTACGTCGATCGACCGGGCGTGACCGCGTCGCGCTTCGTCGCGGATCCGCGATCCACCCGCGGCGAGCGGATCTACCGCACCGGTGATTCCGTGCGCTGGGTGCGCGGACGCGCTGGGTTGGCCCTGGAATACTTGGGCCGCTGCGATCAGCAGGTCAAGATTCACGGCCTGCGGATCGAGCCGGGGGAAGTCGATGCCCATATCGCCCGGCACCCGGACGTGACGAGCGTCGCGAGCGTTGTGGTGAAAGGGCCTGCCGGCGAACCGGTTCTGGTGTCCTATTTCGTCCCCGCACCGGGCGCTACCGTGGATGTGGCGGCACTCGGCGACGACCTCGCGGGCAGGCTACCCCGCTATATGAATCCCGCGGCGATCGTGCGGCTCGAGGAGATGCCGCGCACGCCTACGGGAAAGATCGATCGGAAAGCATTGCAGCGTCGGGTCTTCGAGTTCGACGCCGCAGGCGGCCGACCGCCGTCGACGCAGCTGGAGCAGATCGTGGCGAAACTGTTCGCCGATGTGCTCGGTATCGACACTGTGTCTGCCGATAGCAACTTCTTCGCGCTCGGCGGGGACAGCATCGTCTCGATGCGGCTGGTGGCGCTGGCGAGATCGGCGGGGCTCACGTTCACGCCACGAGATGTATTCGAAGGCAAGACAGTTGCCGCCCTCGCCGCCATAGCGGGCGGCGGTGCGGCTCCCGCGACAGTCGAGGAACCCCGCCGACTCCCGACGGTGGATCGCGCGTTTCTCGCCTCGGATTTTCCGCTCGTCGCGCTCACCCAACCCGACATCGATCGGCTCGATCGGCAGTACCACGGCCTGTCCGACATATGGCCGTTGTCGCCCATGCAGTCCGGTGTGCACTTCCACTCGACATTCGACCCGGATACCGGGGACAACTACACCGTCCAGACGATGATCGGATTTTCCGGCGCGGTCGACGGTGAGCGTCTGCGACGTGCCGCGCAGGCCGTGGTCGACCGGCACGATATCCTGCGGGCCGCCTTTGTGGAGACCTCGGCCGGGCCGTGCCAGATCGTGCTGGACCATGCCGAGATCGGGTTCCGGGAGATCGATCTCGCCGGTGGTGGCGATGCGGGATCCCCGGCCGACCCGGGATCGATTGCCGCAGCGGACGCGGCGGCGGGATTCGACCTGTCGGCTCCTCCGCTCCTGCGCTTCACACTGATCCGTCTCGATGCGGGGACCTTCGAGCTGCTGGTCACGAATCACCATGTGATCCTGGATGGCTGGTCGATGCCGCTGTTGATGCGAGAACTGCTCGATTACTACGGATCTCCCGCGCATATCGACTCCGCCGGACCAGCTCCCTGCTACCGCGACTATTTGTCCTGGCTGGGTCGACAGGACAGCTTTGCATCCAAAGCGGCATGGGCACAAGCCTTTTCGGATGTCGACGCACCTACCAGGGTGTCCCGCGATGTCGGTGCGGCGGGCTCGGTATCGGCTGCCGAGGTCGGGGCCGAGCTGACGGACGATCGTTTCGGCGAACTCCGTCGAGCGGTGGCGGAGGCTGCCGTCACCCTCAATACGGCCGTCGCCGCGGCCTGGGCCCTGAATCTGCGCGTACTGACCGGCGAGACCGATGTCATCTTCGGCTCCTCGGTGTCGGGCCGGCCCCCGGAGTTGCCGCTGGTCGATCAGACGCTGGGCATGTTCCTGAATACGATTCCGGTGCGAGTCCCGCTCGACCCCACCATGACGGTACGGGAGTTGCTGACCGGCATTCAGGCGCGGCACGCCCGCATGCTGGATCATCACCATATCGGGCTACCCGAGATTCAACGCAGTGCCGGACTGTCCGAACTCTTCGACACCGCCATTACTTTCCAGTCGTTCCCCGTCGACCGGACCGCACTGCAGCAACTCGTCGATTCGGCGGGCCTTCGGGTGGACAAGCTCAGCGGTGTGGACGCAACGCCGTACCCGCTGAGCCTGGTCGTGGAACCGAAGCAGTCCGAGCAGGGCGAGGCAACGGGGCTGCGGATCACCCTCCGATTCCGCGACCGTGAATTCGATATCGCGGCGGCGCGCCGCATTCTCGACCGCTTTGTCGAGCTACTCGGCCGGATCGCCGCAAATGCCGACGTGCGGCTGGGCGAGCTGCCGCTCGGCGAGGAACCGCGGCCGTCGTGGCCGGTTTCGGGTGCGGAAGTCGCGATCCCGGACACGTTGGACCGGATACTCGCCGCTTCCGTAGCCGCCGAACCCGACGCGATCGCCGTGCGGTGCGGTACGGCCGCCATGACCTACCGGCAGCTCGACGAGCGATCCGCACGTATGGCCCGGATCCTGCTGCGGCGGGGAGCCCGGCGGGGACAGATCATCGCCTCCGTGTTTCCGCGATCCATGGCGGCGACGGTCACCCTGTGGGCCGTGGCGAAGATCGGTGCCGCATTCCTGCCGATCGATCCGTCACAGCCATCGGAGCGGATCGAATTTCTGCTGTCGGACTCGAAAACCGTACTCGGGCTGACCGACACGCCCGCCAGGCAGCGCCTTCCCGACGGCGTCGACTGGCTGATCCTCGACGAGGAGCAAACGCTCGACGCCGTGGACCCGGTTTCTGCCACGCCGATCACCGATGCCGAACGCGGCGGACCGATTCGGCCGGATCAGACCGCGTACGTGAGCTACACCTCCGGATCGACCGGAACGCCCAAGGGCGTACTTGTCGGCCATCGTGGCCTGGCCGATATCGTCGCGGCACAGCGGCGAGTACTCGACGTCGACCCGACGTCGGTGGTTCTGCAGGTCGCCTCGCCCAGCTTCGACGCCTCGGTGTTCGAGTTGCTTATGGCACACGGCTCCGGCGGGCGGTTGGTCCTATCGCCGGCCGATGTCTACGCCGGTCCGGAATTGGCGGATCTGATCGGACGCGAACGTATTTCGCACGCCGTAGTGACCCCCTCCGTGCTGGCCACAGTCGCGTGCGATGGTCTCGACGGGCTGCGCGTGCTGGCAACGGCCGGTGAGCCGGTCGGGCCGGAACTGGTCGATCGGTGGGCGCCGCATCGCACCATGGTCAATCTCTACGGGCCGAGCGAAAGCACCATTTGGGCAACCGCCAGCGATGCACTGGCTTCCGGTGTCGCGATCACGATCGGCAGGCCGGTCGGCCCCGTCGCGGCCGTGGTCCTTGATACCTGGTTGCGGCCGGTGCCGCACGGTGTCGCGGGTGAGCTGTATCTGTTCGGCGCGGGCCTGGCCGTCGGGTACGTCGCCAGAATGGGGTTGACCACGGCGCGGTTCGTCGCATGCCCGTTCGGGGAGCCGGGTCAGCGCATGTTCCGCACCGGTGATGTGGTGCGCCGCAGCGCCGCTGGCGATTTGGAGTTCTTGGGGCGCAACGATTTTCAAGTGAAGGTGCGGGGCGTCAGGGTCGAGCTGGGAGAGATCGACGCGCTGCTGGGCGCTCGTGCGGATGTGGCATATGCGGCCACAGTGCCGCGCCGCGATGGCGGGCGAACGGTGCTGGTGTCCTACGTCGTGCCCGCGGCCGGGACAGCGGTATCGGGCGCGGAGTTGCGTGCGGCGCTGGCCGAGGCGCTGCCCCGCTCCATGGTGCCGTCTGCGGTGATGGTGCTGGACGAGGTGCCACGGACCGCCAATGGGAAGCTCGATCGCGAACGGTTGCCCGAGCCGGCTGCCCTCGCGCGAGAATTCCGGGCGCCCCAGCCAGGTTTGGAAGAGTTGGTCGCGCGGACATTCGAGCAGGTGCTCCAGGTGGACCGGGTGGGAGTCGACGACGATTTCTTCGTGCTGGGCGGCGACTCGCTGAGTGCCTCGCTGGTGGTGGCGCGTATCGGCGCGGCCCTGGACGTGCGAGTGCCGGTGCGGGCGGTATTCGAGGCGCCGACCGTCGGTGGATTGGCTTCGCGCGCAGGGTCGCTCAGCGGTGGGGCCCGGTTGCCCCTGTTGCCCGGAGTGCACCCCGACCCCGTACCGCTGTCGCTGGCACAGCAGCGGATGTGGTTCCTGAACCAGTTCGAGCCGGACTCTGCGGCGTACAACATTCCGGTGATGCTGCGATTGTCGGGACGGCTGGACACCGAGGCGCTGGCGGCCGCGCTCGCTGATGTGGTCGCACGTCACGAAGCATTGCGGACGATATATCCGGAAACCTCCGGTGAGCCGCGGCAGGTCGTGCTCGACGAGCCGGCGGTGCCGGTGAAGTTGGTGCGGGTGTCGGCGGATTCGGTCCCGGATGTGGTGGGTGAGTTCGTGCGGCGCGGATTCGATGTGACTGCCCGAGTGCCGATGCGAGTGGGATTGTTCGCGCTCGGCGCCGAGCGCGACAGTGACACCGGAGAATTCGTGCTGGTGCTGGTGGTCCATCACATCGCCGGCGATGGTCAGTCGATGGGGCCACTGGCTCGTGACGTGATGGCGGCGTATGCCGCGCGACTGGCCGGACACGCGCCGGAATGGGAGCCGCTCGCTGTGCAGTACGCGGATTTCGCGTGGTGGCAACGGCAGATACTGGGGGCCGCGGACGATCCGGCATCGTTGATGTCCGCGCAGCTGGAGTTCTGGCGCTCGACGCTCGCGGGCGCACCGGACCGGCTGGAACTACCGGCGGATCGACCACGCCCTGCCATCGCATCGCTCTCGGGAGGCCGGGTACCGGTGCAGATCGGCGCGAGCCTGCACGAGCGGCTGCTCGCGCTGGCACGGTCGCGGGGGTCGTCGCTGTTCATGGTGATGCATGCGGCGCTGGCAACGGTATTGGGGCGGCTCAGTGGCAGCGATGACATTGTGATCGGCACCCCGGTCGCGGGGCGGGGCGAGCCCGGTCTGGATGATCTGGTGGGGATGTTCGTGAACACTCTGGCATTGCGGACTCGGGTGGATACGGGTGAGCCGTTCGCCGAGCTACTGATGCGCACCAGGGAGACGGACCTGCTCGCGTTCGAGAATGCGGACGTGCCGTTCGAGCGGGTCGTGGAGGAGTTGAACCCGCAGCGATCGGCGGCGCGGCACCCGTTGTTCCAGGTGGCCCTGGCGTTCCAGAACTTGTCGAAGGTCGATGTGGCGCTGCCCGAGGTCCGGGTGGCACGAGCGGATGTGGATACCGGGGCGAGCCAGTTCGACCTGCAACTGGTGCTGTCCGATTCGTCCGGCAATGACGTTGTGGCGCATGGCATCTCGGGAATGTTGACCTATGCGCTGGATCTGTTCGACGAGGCGACCGCGGCGGGAATTGTCCGACGGCTGGTGCGGGTACTGGAAGCCGTCGCCGACGATCCGGCTGTCGTGGCCGGGGATATCGACTGGCTGGAGGCCGACGAGCGCTCGGCGCTCACATCGCGGGTGGGCGCACCCGCGGGGGAGGCGCTGGAGCCGTCCGGATTGCTGCCGGAGGTGTTCGCCTCGGCCGTCCGGGACAACGGCGACGGTATCGCGGTTGTCTTGGGGGACGCCACGTTGTCGTACGCACAGCTGGACGAACGATCGAACCGGCTGGCGAGGTTACTGATCCGCGGTGGCGCCGGGCCGGAGAATCCGGTGCTGGTGGCGGCGGCGCGGTCGATCGAGTCCGTCGTCGCGTGGTGGGCGGTGGTGAAGTCGGGTGCGGTATACGTGCCGGTGGACCCCAGCTATCCCGTCGGCCGGATCGAGCAGATCGTGTCGGATTCTGATGCGACGCTGGGGGTTACGGTGTCATCGGCGCGTGCCCAGGTGCCCGATTCGGTGGACTGGATCGTGCTCGACGATCCGCCCGTCGCCGCGCGGATCGACGCGGCGGCGAGCGGCCCGATCGGTGCTGACGAGCGGACCCGGCCGCTGCGGGCCGCGGATGTCGCCTACGTGGTCTTCACCTCCGGATCCACCGGGGTTCCGAAGGGCGTCGCCATCACACATGCCGGCATCGCCGACTTCGTCTCGGGTTGGCGCGCCGACCGCGAGCTCGGGCACACGTCCAGGGTGTTGCATTTCGCGTCGCCGTCGTTCGACGCCGCACTGATGGAGATCCTGATCGCGGTCAGCCGGGCCAGTGCACTGGTCGTGGCGCCGAAGGGGATCTACGGCGGTGGTGAGCTGGCCGAGTTCCTGCGCGTGCAGCGGATCACCCATGCCTTCATCACCCCGGCCGCGCTCGGGTCGGTGGATCCGGCCGGGCTGGACGACTTGCGGCTGGTGCTGTGCGGTGGGGAGGAGGTCCCGGCGGATCTGGTGAGCCGATGGGCGGGCACCGATGTCGCAGGCGCCCGGAAGTTCCATGTGCTGTATGGGCCGACCGAGGCCACGATAATCGCCACGTCGACGGGTGCGCTGCGACCGGATGACCGGCCGACGATCGGTGCCCCGCTGCCGGGAATACAGGCACTGGTCCTGGATGACCGGCTGCAGCCGGTGCCGGTGGGGGTGGCCGCAGAGCTGTATCTGGCGGGCCCGGCGCTGGCGCGCGGATACCTGAACAAGGCGGCAATCAATGCGTCGCGGTTCGTGGCGCATCCGTTCGGGGAACCGGGCCGCCGCATGTACCGCACCGGTGATGTGGTGCGCTGGAATTCCAACGGTGCCCTGGAGTTCTTGGGGCGCAACGATTTCCAGGTGAAAATCCGTGGGTACCGGATCGAGCTCGGCGAGATCGACGCGGTGTTGAGCGCGCGGGCGGAGGTGGCTTACGCGGTCACGGTGCCGTGGCATGCGGGCACGGGTCCAGCGCAGTTGGTGTCCTATGCGGTGCCCGAAAGCGGTGCGAGCCTCTCGGGCGAACAATTGCGGGCGGCGTTGGCCGAGGTGTTGCCGTCATACCTGGTGCCGACAGCGGTAATGATCCTCGACGTGATCCCCCTGTCGCCGAATGGCAAGCTGGACCGCGCGGCCCTGCCCGCACCCGTCGTCCAGGCCAAGCAATTCCGGGCCCCGGCGTCACCGGTGGAGGAAATAGTGGCCGGCGTATTCGCCGACGTCCTCGGCATCGACGGTCCAGTAGGCGTCGACGACGACTTCTTCGAGCTGGGTGGCACCAGCCTGGTCGCCACCCGCGTGGCCGCGCGGATCGGCGCCGCGCTCGACGCGACCATCCCGGCAGCGATGATTTTCGAGGCGTCGACGGTCGCGAGGTTGGCCGCCCGTGCCGAATCGCGGGCCGACACCGGTCGGGTGGCGCTGACCGCACAGCCACGGCCGCAGCGAATTCCGCTGTCGTACGCACAGCAGCGGATGTGGTTCCTGAACCAGCTCGAACCCGGCTCGGCCGCCTACAGCATTCCGATCGTGCTCCGGCTGTCCGGAAAGCTGAATCTCGACGCGTTGCGCGCGGCGATCGAGGATGTGCTGATCCGGCACGAGGTACTGCGCACGATATACCCGAATGCCGAGGGCGAGCCGTCGCAGGTTGTCCTCCCCGCCGCCGAGGTGGTTGCGCCGATAACGGTGAACCCGGTCACGGAACCGGAACTGGCCGAGTCGTTGTCGGCGTTCGTCTCGACGGTGTTCGATGTGACGGACGAGATGCCGGTGCGGATACGGTTGTTCGAGCTCGGGCCGGACGAGTGGGTTCTGGCCGTGGTGGTGCACCACATTTCCTGCGACGGGTCCTCGCTCGGCCCGCTGGCACGGGACATGATGACCGCGTACACAGCACACCTGGACGGGGAGACCCCGCGCTGGCCGCCGCTGCCGGTGCAGTACGCCGACTACGCGATCTGGCAGCAGACGGTGCTTGGCACCGAAGATGATCCCGAATCGCTGCTACGCGCCCAGATCGACTACTGGACACTCGAATTGGCGGAGCTACCGGTTTTGCTGGAGCTGCCGACCGACCGACCGCGTCCGCCCGTGCAGACCTATATGGGCGCGAGCCTACCGATAACCGTCGGCGCCGATCTGCACGCGGGATTGCAGCAGGTCGCGCGAGCACACAACACCTCGTTGTTCATGGTCTTCCACGCTGCGCTGGCGGCCACGCTGGCCCGGCTGGCCGATACCGACGATGTAGTGATCGGCACTCCGTACGCGGGGCGCGGCGAACCCGAACTCGACGATCTGGTCGGGATGTTCGTCAACACGCTGGTGCTGCGGACACGGTTGACCCCCGGGATGACCTTCACCCAGCTGCTCGAGCACGTGCGCGGGACCGATCTGGCCGCGTTCGGGCACGCCGATGTTCCGTTCGAGCGGCTGGTGCAGGAGCTGAATCCGGCGCGGTCGCACGCCCACCATCCACTGTTCCAGGTGATGCTGGCATTCCAGAACATCGGAACGGCCCAGCTCGAACTGCCGGGGCTCTCGGCCTCGTCCGTGACAGCTGACATCGACACCGCACTGTTCGATCTGCTGATCACGGTGTCGGATTCCTACGACTCCACCGGTGCCGCGGCCGGCATCAGCGGCAGGGTGACCTACGCGAGCGGGATCTTCGACGCGACGACGGTGACCACGATCGTCGATCGTCTGCTGCGGTTGCTCAGCGCGTTGGTGACCGATTCGGCACAGCCGGTGCACGAGGTCGATCTGCTCGGCGAAGATGAACGGGAAGCCGTTCTGACGCAGTGGAATTCGACCGATCGGCTACTCCCTCCCGGGGAGACGCTCGCCGCGGTCTTCGCCCACTCCGCGCAGTCGTACGCGGACCGGCCCGCAGTGATATTCGGCGAACAGTCGCTGACCTATGCGGAATTCGCGTCTCGCGTATCCCGGTTGGCGCGGTGGTTGATCTCCCGTGGAGTGGGTCCGGAATCGTTGGTGGCGCTGCGGATGCCGCGTTCACTGGACCAGGTCACCGCCATGTACGCGGTGCACTCCGCCGGCGGTGGTTACGTGCCGGTCGATCCGGACCATCCGGCCGATCGCATCGCGTACATGCTGTCGATCGCCGCACCGGTGCTGGAGCTGTCGTCCCTCGATGGGCTGGAGCTGTCCGAATTCGATGACGCCCCGGTCACCGACGCCGATCGGCTCGCACCACTGCGACCACACAACGTCGCATACGTGCTCTTCACTTCGGGATCGACCGGGCGACCGAAAGGTGTTGCTATATCACATTCTTCGGCGGTCAACCAGGTGCGGTGGGTCAGCGGGAACTACGCACTGACGTCGAATGACGTTGTGCTGCAGAAGTCCCCGGCCACGTTCGACATGTCGGTGTGGGAGCTGTTCGCGACACTTGCGGTCGGGGCGCGGCTGGTGATCGCGCGAGCGGACGGGCATACCGACCCGGCCTATCTCGCCGAAACCATTGCCACCCAGCAGGTCACGATCGCCGCGTTCGTGCCGTCGATGCTGGCGGTAGTTGTGGACTCGGCGTCGGCGGAGTCGCTGAAGTCGGTGCGGACGCTCCTGGTGGGCGGTGAGGCATTCGGCCCCGAGGTGGTGGCCGCGGTGCGGCGAACAGTGCCCGGAGTGGAGCTGCACAATCTCTACGGGCCGACCGAGTTCACCGTGTGCGCGACCGCGCATCGGGTGACCGAAGCCGACAGCGGGAGCATGCCGGTGGGCACACCGGTATGGAACGCGCGGGCATACGTACTCGACAACCGGTTGCATCCGGTACCGCCCGGTGTCGCCGGGGAGCTGTACTTGGCGGGTGCCCAGCTCGCGCGCGGCTATCAGTCACGCCCGGGCCTCACCGCGGAACGGTTCGTGCCGGACCCGTACGGTGACGGCCGACGCCTGTACCGTACCGGCGACTTGGTGCGCTGGCGCCAGACCGGTGAATTGGAATACCTGGGCCGCACCGATTTGCAGGTGAAGCTGCGCGGCCTGCGTATCGAACTCGGTGAAATCGAGGCAGTACTTGCCCAGCATCCCGGCATCGCCCGGGCGACCGCTGTGGTGTGCTCCAACGGTGCGGTGGAGCACCTCGTCGGCTATCTCGTGCCTGCCGTGGGCGCCACGGTCGACAGCACAGCGGTCTCCGCGCACGCGGCAACCAAACTGCCCGACTACATGGTGCCCACCACGATGATGGTGCTCGACACGGTGCCCCTCACCGCGTCGGGCAAGCTGGACCGCACGCGGCTACCGAAGCCGGTGCTCGCGGTAGCGGAGTTCAGGGAGCCCTCGTCGTGGCTGGAAGGGCAGGTTGCCCGGGCCTTCGGAGCGGTACTCGGTTTGGATCGGGTTGGCGTCGATGACGACTTCTACGCATTGGGTGGTAACTCGCTGAAGTCGGTGCAAGTGGTGAGCGAGTTGCGCAAGGAACTCGACTACGAGATCCCGATCAGCTGGATGGTGTCGGATCACTGTCCGGCCGACCTGGCAAAGCGGATCGAATCCAGCATGCGCTCCGATCCCGTCGTCGACCGTAGCGATGTCGGCTTCGATGTGCTGCTGCCTATCCGGACCGAAGGTCAGCGAGCACCACTGTTCTGTATCCATCCGGCCTCGGGCCTCTCATGGTGTTACCGCGCATTCGACCAGTACCTCTCCGACGGTCGGCCGATCTACGGCATTCAGGCGCCACAAATCGGCGGCGAGGCCCCCGGTCCGACATCCATCGAAGAAATGGCCGAACGCTACTTCGACGAGATTCGCGCGGTTCAGCCACACGGCCCATATCATTTGCTCGGCTGGTCACTGGGCGGTGTCATCGCCCATGCCCTTGCCGTCGTGATGCGTGCCGCCGGTGAACACCTCGCGCTACTGGCACTGTTGGACGCCGAGGTGGACGGTGTCGACGAGTCGATGCTGCGCGTCGTTACGGCCGGAGAACTGATCAGCAATCTGGGCCCGGTCATGGGCGTCGATTTCGTGAGCCCCGACGCGACCGCCGAGGAGGCCGCCGACCTGATCGAACGGCACCTGGGGGGTGGCCTCGGTATGGACGCCGCACGGATCGAGCGCCTGACCGACGCCTACAACCTGGCGACCCGGGCAGCCAGCGTATGGCGGCCAACGGTCTTGGACAGCGACATGCTCTATTTCGCCGCGACACGTGAAAGGCGATCCGATGCTGCGGGTCACCTGGGATGGGCGCCGGTGGTCCGCGGGCAGATGTCGACTTTCGACGTCGATGCGACGCACCTCGCAATGACCGAACCGGGTGCGATTGCTCAGATCGCCCGGATTCTCAATCTACGACTGGATCAATGACCGCGTTTATCCCGGCGAGGTGGTGGGCGCGCCCGATCCATCGGTTCGGCCGTCCTCTTACGGGAGGGGTGTGGTGATGCCCACTACCGCCCCGACCGACGCCCCGAGTGCCCCACCGAGCAGGGCGGCAGGTACCGCGACGACGGCGACGCCGACGGCCGCGCCGACGAGCGGGCCGACAACCAAGCCGGTCGGCAGGAACGGGATACCGACGACGAAACCCGCGGCCGCGCCGACCGCTCCGGCGGCTATCGCGACGGGCGCGGCCACTCCCGCGCCGATGCCCGCGCCGATTGCCGCACCGACGCCCGCGTCCACGGCGGTGACCGAGCATCGGCGGGGATCTACGGGGACGTGCACGCAGAACGCTTCGATCGGCTCCTGATCCATGGCCGGTGGCGCGCCCGGCGCGTCCACCGTCTCGACTCGGGTCCAATTGTCGGCGGCGAGCGGATTCGCTGGGCCCAGCAGGGCCGACAACAAGAAAGGATCTTGCCCCTGCTCGTGGTGCGTCAGCGATAGCCAGTCCGCTGTCGTCGGTGGCGGGGCGGGTGCCTGCGCGGTGTCGACCGGGAATGCGTTGGCTACTCCGGTGCCGAGAAAGACCGCAATTGGCAACATGCTCGCAATCAACATTGGACGTGATCGGCCCCAACGACTGGCTTCCGGCATTCCGCACCTCCTGGACGTATATCTCGTTAGTTCTTCCCGATCTCGAGTACTTGTCGCACGTCGCGGCGCAGATAGCTTAAGCGGCAAGCGCGGCCGGATCAGGAAGAACTGCCGAATTCCGTGTGCACCGGCAAATCTGTGGCTGTGCCCAGTTGGGGTCTTTCGATGAGGGATTTCACTCAGGCGCAAAGAAGTCGGCGACGCGCTTGCGGACTTCTGTGCACCTGAAATCCAGTTCGTCGGCGCTGTCCGCGACGACGAACGCGAGCCCGAGCGCGACCGAATCCATCATCGACTTGGTCGCCGGGTACGTCCGCCCTTGCTCGGCTGCCATCCGTACCTCGACGACGCCGGGAAGTCCGATCAGATCGGCTTCCGCTCCACCCAGGTACCTGGCCTGTCGATCGATACTGACGAGCACCAGCGCGCCGCGTCGGGACAGTGAATAACCGGCCCTTCGGTCAGTCGCGGGTGCGCGCACCCCGAAAAGTTCCGCGATGTGCTCGCACTCGCGATGGACCTGTGAGCTCCCGGTGAGCGCGTAGGTGTGCTGCGGATGGCCGATTCCGTGCGCCCGCGCCCCGAAATCGATGAGGCGCGGCCCCAATGGGCCGGACATGATCTCCATGTGTGCGGGTCCTACTCGCACACCCAAGGCATCGAGCACCGACCCCGCGTAATCGGTCAGCTCGCCGACTATCGGGTCATCGTGCTCGAGCCAACGACCCCGCTCGTACACGAAATCGCCGGAACCCGACACCCACTTGTCGTAAACGCTGACACATAGCAGTTCGTGAGCACCGTGCGCGGAGAAGGTATCTACGGCGAATTCCACCCTTGGGGCCGGATACATTTCTTGGATCAGCGCGGCCGAGTGGCCGCCGAAGAGTGCGCTGCTGTCGGTGATCGTGGATATCGCGTCGGTCAACTGGGTGGGGGTTTCCACCAGCCGCACGTCCACCGAAGCTGCGCCCCGTGCCGGTTTGACGACCAATTTCCGGCCACGGCTCAATTCCGCGAACGCTTCGGCCGGTACTTCGTCTCGATTCGCGACTGCCCTTGTTGCCAGAGTGGGAACACCGGCCGCCGCCAGTGCCTCGAACATATGCTGCTTGTCCCAGCGCCGCATCGGCAGAGTCGGGTCGTTGGCCGGGCAGTCCGGAAGATCGGCGCGCAGGCGATCGCACAACTCGACGCCCGGCTCCGAACCGGCGACAACATATTTCACCGAACGTTCCACGCACAGCTGTAGAAGCTGCTGGTAGGAACCCCCGAGGTCCGCTTCGAAATCCAATGCGCCCGCAGTCGGACCATTACGGAACCCTGACACCAGTGACTGTTCGGTATCCAACCGGATGATGTTTATCCCGAGTTGCTCCAGCAACGGCGGATATAGTTTTCCCGAGCTTACTGGATCGACGATCAAGACCGAATTATCCGACACGATTCGGACTCCTACCTTTGTTGATACCCGCTATTACTGCTACCGCCCCCGCTGCCAACGAAATCTGGACGACGACCGCCCAATAGAGGGTGCGATCGTGTAGCACTCCGAAGGCTCCGATGCCCGGACCTATCGCGAACCCGATCGACTGGGCGGCCGAAAGATACCCTTGATACCTGGGGTTCTCCGACGGGGCGGAAAGTCTCGCTATCGATGCGCTCGCCTGGGGAATGAAAATCGCCTCCCCGAGGGAGAAGAGCACGAATCCGAAGATACATACTGTCCAGCTGGTTCCCAACCCGCAGACGGCGAGCCCGACTCCGGTGACAATAATTCCGAGACCGAGCGCATAGTTCCATCTGAATTTGGAAGTCACGAAGCTGAGAGGTAATTCGAAAGCGATGATGAAAACGGAATTGACAACGAGTAGAACGCCATATAATTGACCACCGCTGGAAACCTGATCGAGGGACAGCGGGATTCCGCTCATGCTCTGGGAGTAGACAGCCATCGCGGTGCCGAACACGACGACCACCGCCCATACCCGCGCCACACGGGAAGCGTCGTAGCCGGTATCAACGGCCGGCCGAGGACCGAATTCCGTCGAGTCCGCCCGTAGTTCCCTGGTCGCCGCACGCTCTTCTGCCGCATGGAGCCGGGAACGCTCACTGAGCAGCAATCCGGTGGTCAAGAGCGAACCGAGCGAGGAAAGGAAGAACAGCAATGAGAAGTTGTTCTGGCCCACCAGCGCGACGGCGATCGGTGCGACCGTGACACCGCTGCTGAGAAAGATCCGATGAAAGGCGACAACCGTCACGGTATCGCCCTCATAGCCGGAGCCGGTGACCAAGGCCGCCGCGGGCCCGGCGAACGACTGCGTCACCGCCACGCTCAGGGATGCCACCACGATCGCCGACGCGGGTTCGGTCGACATCAGCCCGAGCAGAAACAGGAAGACAACATTGAGCGCCGAGCCGGCGATCAGCACGTCGGTCGACCCGAACCGGGCCGCAGCCCATCCACCGGCCAGTGACCCGAGCACACCGGTGACCCCGGCCGCGAACAAAGCCAGCGACAAGGCCGCGGCACTGAGCCCCAGCGATGTGTAGAACACCGTGGAGAACAGCGCTAGGAATCCCACCGACCGGCTGAGGAAAGTGGTGACCGAAACGATCCATACCTCCGCCGGAAAAGACGGCCGTCTCTTCCGGTCGGCTACCGCGACGGCCACCGGGCGCACCGCCTCGGATCGACGCGGACACGCTCGGATTCCCACATCGGCCACTCGGTGACGTCGAGCCAGGAGCTACAGGTGTCCTTCGCGACAGGGCCACCGACTCGAGTGATTCCGCACACCACCCCTGATACGGGATGTCGGATCGATGCGACGGACTGCACCGCGGTCCTCCTTCGTTAGGCAGCATTCGAAAGCTTTGTGCCCGGGTCGTTTTCCGCGGGTGGGGCTGCCGTAAGCGGACCCTATGGCAGCAGCGCGCGAGGAACATCCGTCATTCCGTACCGGAATATCCGCACCCGAAAGCTGTGAATGCCGGGTTGTTTCCGACGGTGGGGCTCCGCCGCAGGCCCACTTTCTTCGCGATGACGCCTAACATCCCCGTTGTGCAAGAGTCCTTCGCCCCGGCGTTCGTCGGTCGTGGTGTGGAGGTCGAGACAGTGGTGTCACTCGGTCGTAGGGCTGTCGAGGGGCAGGGTGTGGTCGTGCTCGTCGAGGGTGAGCCGGGGATCGGGAAGACCGCATTGCTCGATGCGGTGGGAACTCGGTACGAGGCCGACGGCATGCGCGTGCGCCGCGGAGCCGCCAAGGAACTGGAACAGAGCGTGCCGTTCGCGGCGGCGGGCTCCTGGCTGGACGCCGCCGGTGTCGCGACCGATCCGCGATCCGACACGATTCGCGCACTTCTGCGTAGCGGGGACCGAGCGGGCGACGGGGTGATGACGCACGAGTTCGCCATCACCGAAGCGCTGCTCGGTCTGATCGAAACCTGGTGCGATACCGGCCCGGTCGCGTTACTCATCGATGATGTGCACTGGGCGGACCGACAGAGCTTGTCGGTTCTGCACCGGCTCTGCGCTGCACTGGACGAGCTACCGCTTGTGCTTGTCCTCGCAGCTCGTCCCTTGCCGCAGGACAAGGCGTTCGACGCGCTGTCGGCCGACCTGGTCGAGCGCGGCGCCCCGACGATCCGTCTCGGTGCGCTGCCCGAATCGGAGACGACCGAGCTGGTGCGCCACATGGTGGGCGCCACTCCCGGAGCGGGGTTGATGTGCCAGGTGGCCGCCGCGGGCGGCAATCCGCTCTACATCGTGGAGCTGGTGGCTGTTTTGTTGCAGGACAAAGCGATCACCATCGTCGCCGACATCGCCGACCGGACAACTACGGTGGCCACCGAATTACCGGACGATTCGCTGACCGCGGCGGTTTCGTGGCGGCTGGAATCACTGTCCCGTCCAGCACGACAGGTGCTGCCGATGGCTGCCGCACTGGGGTCGATCGTCAATGTCGGGGAACTCGCGGCGGTATTGAACGGCTCGATTCTCGACGTCTGGAGTGCGGTCATCGAGGCGGTGGACTGCGGGTTGCTCATTCGCGCCGATTCGGAGTTGGTCTTTCGGCACGACCTGATCCGAAAGGTACTCGCCGAACAACTGCCTGCCTCGCTGCGAGCGGATCTGCTTCGTCGAGCCGGGCAGGTTCTGCAGGCGACCGACGCGCCGATCGAGCGGATCGCGTATTACCTCGCGGCCGGTGACCATGAGTTGGACACGGACAGCCTCGACTGGCTGGTGGCCGTTGCCGACAAGCTGATCGTGCGCGCGCCTGAAATCGCGGTGCAACTGTTGCGTCGCGCGGTCACGGTTCCGGACCTAGGCAGCAGCACACGCTCGTCGCTGATCGGTTTGCAGGCCCAGGCGCTGCTGTGGAGCGGCTTTGCTAGCGAGGCCGAGTCCGTGGTGCGGGCGGCGCTGCGGACGCATTGGGAGAATGGCGACGACATCGGTCTTCGTTGGCGACTCGCGCAGGCCTGCCACGCGCAGGGCCGGTTGGCCGATGCGGTCGATATCGCCGAGTCCGCACTGTCCGACGCTGGTATCGGAGCCGAGGACGCCGGTAGTTTCCATGGCCTGTCCGGGTTGGACAACTTCTTTCTCGGACGGCTCGGTGCGGCGGCGGCTGCTGCCGAGCAGGCCCTCGATCTCGGTGCGGCAACCAACAATCCGCTCGCCACCGGATACGGTCTCATGGCGTTGGGTGCCGTGCGCTATACCGAGGGCCACCTGAGTGAGGCGCTGGACCTGAGCGGTCGGATTATCGCCGTGTTCGACAACGGCATCGGGTCGGATCAGTTCGATCCGTATGTCCTGCACGCGCATTGCCTGATCGAGCTCGATCGGTTCGGCGACGCCGAGGAAACGTTGAATACGGCCATTGGTCACAACCGCAGGATGAACGGCGCGTATCTGGCCCCGAACCTGATCGCGAAGGCGCGGCTGCATTTGCTGGACGGTCGTTGGGACGACGCGGTAGCCGCCTGCTCCTACGGTGCGGAAGTACCCGATGTCTTCGGGTACGCGCCGGTCGCCCGCAGCTTCGCCGCCCTGATCGGTATCCATCGCGGCACATTCCTGCCGGACCCGAACACGGTTCCCGCCCCGGACGGGAAACTGGGGAGCAGCGGTTACGCACAGTTCCATCCGTGGATCAACGCGCTCGTACACGAGACGCACGGCCGCCAGGATCTCGCGCTGAAACTGCTCGTCGATGCCGAACTGGAGCTGTCGGACAGTTTGACCGCGCCAACGCTGTACTACATCTTTCCCGACATCGCCCGGTTGGCCGCCGACCTCGGTGATCAGAACGCGGCACTGTCGGTGTCGGCCAGCGCGGACGCAGTCGCGGCGCGGGAGCCGACCCCGGCAAGGAGGGGTACGGCTTTGCTGTGCCGCGGACTGGTCGAGCGCGATCCCGCTGTGCTCGCCGCGGCCGCAAGCGCTTTCCGGGAGTCCGGACGGCCGCTCTACGAAGCGTGTGCCTTCGAGAATGCTGCCGTGGTGCTCGCCGGAGCCGGTCGTGACGGCGAAGCGCGCACCGCGCTGGACACTGCCGTTGCGCTGTACACCCGCCTCGGCGCGTCCTGGGACAGCTCTCGCGCGGTGGCGAGGGTGCGGCCCTACGGAATTCGGCGCGGTGTCCGCGGCCCGCGCAACCGCCCCAAGTCGGGTTGGGCGGCACTCACCGATACCGAACGCAAAGTCGCGATCCTGGTGGCGGAAGGGTTCTCGAACTCCGATATCGCGGCACAGATGTTCTTGTCCAGCAGGACGATTCAATCGCACGTTTCCAACACTCTGGCAAAACTCGGTCTTCGCTCACGTCGGGAGGTCGCGAGAGCCATGCCCGGTCGTTGATCTCGCACGGCGGTGGCCCGGCGAGCGCGGGGAGCGTGTCAGAAGTCGAGGTAGCGGACGAGGGTGAATTCTTCCGCGAAATCACACCCGACAGACGCGCCGCAGGACTCCGCGGTCACCCGGATGGACCGCGCTGTTCTCGGATGCGGCCATGCACGCTTCTCGGTCTCGTAGCACTCGAACGCCGCGATCTTGTCGTCTATCGTCGCCGAGATATCGGTGAACCAGTTGGGCCTGAAGGACGACTCGAACGGCGCGGTCCACTCGATGCTCGACCTGGTCGCGAAGGTCAGTACGCGGCGAACCGAACTTCCAGCGCGCGGTCGGGTAGCCACCATGACCGAGCGGAAGACGGAACGATGGTCGAGGTTGACATCAGGGTGAACCGTGTACACGGTCCCGGGTCGGAAATCGCTGACGAGTTCTTCGACGACCTTGTTCACTTCGACGTGAGGCACTTCGTTCAGGTAGCTGCCGGGCAGGTCGTGCTGGATGTACTCCCGGACGCCGAGGATCTCGGCAGCCGCCAGAGCCCCGTCGTGCTTCCTGCGCAACTGGTCACCATCCACCGGACATTGCGACGAACTGCCGTCACTCACGCATAAAACAACAACCTCGCACCCCTCGTGCAGGGCATGCCGGGCGACTGTTCCCCCCATCCCCAGTACCTCGTCGTCCGGGTGGGCTCCGACCACCAACACCCGAGATTCGGCGCCCCGTGAATCTCTCGGTTGATTTAGGGGATTCACGGCGCCTTGCGCGCCGTTATGACGAGCACCTCTTTGGATAGCCGCTCCCAGTTCGTGGCAGTGCATGCGGCTTCCAGGTCGGCTCGCGAAAATCTCATGCGTTCCGCGGTCTCCTCGTACAGCAGCGTCGAGCAGTAGTAGCGCAGAAACTCATCTCGGTTCGGGAAGGTGAGGTACGACGCCAGCACTTCGTCATTGCACTCATGGAAAAGCTCACGCACGACCGGAAGGAACTCGTCGGCGAGGCGACCCGACCGCGCCTTGGTCCGCTCATCGATTCGCTGCCCGGTCAGCCGCTCGTTGAACTCGAACAGTTCATTGGCATTGTTGATCGTGGACCCGACGAGTACCAACTGCCCGCCCCGCCGTGTGACGCGGTGGATCTCCCTGAGCGTCGCGGCTGGGTCTTTGGCGTTGTAGATCGCGAAGAGTGACATCACCAGGTCGAAAGTGTTGTCCGCAAACGGCAGCGGCTGGTCCATCGACTGTGCAAGCAGTTCGAGACCGACGGCATCGGGGTATCGGGCGTCGGCCTCTTCGAGTAGCGCGACATCCCGGTCGAGCCCTACCACGCGTCCGGTATCGGTCAAGTGCTGCAAGTAGATGCCGAGGTGGTTGCCGTTACCGCACCCGACGTCGAGCACTGCGTCCCAGTGTTTCTCGCCGACGAAGTCGGCTATCCATGAGTTGATGTCGAAATTTGCGAATAGTTTGTGCGCTCTGATTCGGTTGGCGAGTCGCCCCTCTATTTCCTGAAAGCTCAAGTCCACTGCTAACTCCTCAAGAGATAATCAGGGCCGGCAGGCCGAGTCGGGTGACAGCCTCTTTCAAAGGAAGGTCGCCGGGCATCTCATCCAGATGGCTCGACCACCACTCTCGATCTCGCAGCCAAGCATTTACATAAGCGACACAGAATGCTGGAGTGATGAGTGACGAGGTATCTCGCGCCGACTGGATCGCTGCGATGATCTTATTGTGGTCGGGATCCTCTTCGCTGCGCTTTTGATGCGCATCCAGCAGGTAGTCGAGAAAGCGGCGCCGTTTCGACAGGAATGTTCGCCAGAAATCGCGGTCCGCATCGCGCGGCATGACTCCGTCACGTACACAAAAATGCAAGCCTGGTGCGATCACCTCGCCGAATTCTTCCCGGGATGCCCTGTTCGGATCGCCGAAAGGATCATATTCATCCTGAATAGCGCTCCCGGTCATGGCAAGGGGCGGAAAGGAAGAATAATCGAGCATGTACAGCCATTCATCGTTGTACATCTCCGGGAAGAACGACCTCCTCGTTCGCGGCGCTACCATGAGCGCACCGCCGCCCAGGAACTTCTCCGGCGGCTCACCGATGCTTCGGTAGGCATGAGAAGCGACAGACGCATCGGGAAATCCGTTGGTCGTCAGCCCGATTACCGCGTACTCGTCCAGCAGGTCAGCTGCGGTCCGAATGTCATCGGGGTTCTCGATCAGAAGATCATCATCGAGAAAGAAGACTCGATCCCAACCCGCGTGATGGGCAAGCAGTAGTGCCGTATTGCGTTTAGCGCTGAGGTCGCCATCCGGCTGGAACGGCGTGTTGAGTAATAACTCGGACGTGCCGAAAGAATCTCTACTCAGCAGGCTCAGGTCTTTATCGAAGTCGATCGCAACGATATTGACTCGAGGCAGCCCGGCTGCCTCGACTACATGCTGCGCGGTGCTATTTTTGCTGCACAGCACAACGAGAACGCAGTCGAGGGCTTCCGCGAGCCGGATGTGATCCCTGGAGTATCGACTCATTCGCGCAGACGGTATGACAATGGCGTCAACAGAGGGATTCACGGTAATCCGTGGACGTCGTCAGGCGTCGTGCAGAGGCGTGATCGTAGTGTCGAGCACGGTGTAGGACCGGCTGGGGATCTTTACTGTGTCGGGTACTGAATTCGAGCGGCTGGCAACTGTCATCACTTCGGAGGCCAAGTCGCCATGAGCCGTGGCTTCCAAAGCGAGGGGAGCGGTAACTTGGGCTCCCGCTACGACAAGTCCGGCGATCGCGAAAATCTTTGGGGTGATGTTCATGTGGACTCCCTTTGTAATTGGAAATCTGCCCGCCTACGGCACTATTATCCATCATCCATCCCGTTTGTCAACGGGTCGATGGTTGACGTGCCGCTAAACTATGGTACATCGGGCCCATCGGGTAGTTCGCGTGGAATACGTTGTGGCACAGCGGTTTACGCTGACGGTCTGATCTGGGGGGGGGGGTGAGTGCCGCTGTCTTGTCGCGCCGATGTCCGAGGCGTCGACGTCGTTCCGGAGTTCTCGCGGGCGGGGAATGGCGAGACCCTGGTGGTCGGCCGGGCGCTGACTCAGTGCTCGTGGCTCCGGCCGAGTTTGCGCGCTTGTTCGGCCTTGTCCGCGGCGCGGGTGGGGCGGCCCTCGTTCTGCATCGGTGTCGGTTCGCTGGGGCGCAGGAATCGTTTGATGGCACGTAAGGCGGTTTCGGCTTTGTCGGCGAGCGTCATTTCGGTGGTCCTTGTCCTGTGTGAGGCGGTAACCAATAGGTCGCCGAATACCTCCAGTGAACGCCGCCCGATACTGGGTGTCAACACTGTAGGTATACACTCGTGACATACAGGGCTGTCGAGAGAGTGGAGTGTTCCGTGATGGCCGAATCACCGACCAATGGCAGAAAAGTTGCCGCGGGAGGTCGTGAAAACGGCCCGATCACCCGCGCGGTGGTGCTGGCGGCCGCGCTGGAGATTGTTGATCGAGACGGGGTCGACGGACTGTCGATGCGGCGTTTGGCCGACGAGGTCGGGCGGGATCCGATGGTGATCTATCGGCATGTGCCGAACAAGGCCGCGGTGCTCGACGGCGTTGCCGAGATCGTATTCGCGCAACTGAAGGTCGATCCCACCGATATCGACTGGACCGCCCAGTTGCGGGCGGTCGCACGCGGCTTCCGGAAACTGGCCCTCGCTCATCCGGGCGTGGTGCCGTTGCTGGTGACCCGGCCGTTGGCGACGCCGCTCGGGATGCGTCCGCGTGCCGTGGTGCGGCCGTTGGAAGACGTCCTCGGGCTGCTCACCGGCGCCGGGTTCGCCGGGGCCGACGCGCTGCACATCTACCGTGCCCTCTTCGGGTTCCTTTACGGCCACATCCTCAACGAACTACAGGAACTCGTGGAAAATCCGGAGGAAACCGACGAAGTGCTGCGCCTTGGACTACACCGGCTGCCGATCGGGGAATTCCCGCTGCTGCGGGAACTCGCGCCGATCCTGGCCTCTTACGACGGCGCTGTCGAACTCGAGCGTGGCCTCGATATCCTGCTGGCCGGTCTCACCGCCACCCTGACGACTCCGGTGCGGCCCGGCGAGTCGTGTGCGTAGGTGTACCTCCGCCTTCGCTCCGGCCATGCACAGTCCGGGGATGGACTTCGTCCAGCTGCCCATCAGGCGGCTGGTCGCGGCGGCGTCGTAGCTCAACGTTGCTGCGCGGCAACCCTTTCGACGCGTCGCCGCCGGGCGCGGTTCTTCAGTGCCGTGCGCAGACCGCGCCGGGTAGTGGCTGAGTCGGCGTAGAACGAGGCGGCTGCGACATCCCTGTCGAATCGGCGTTCCGACGCGGTCTCTGGTGCGTCGTCGCTGGTGGCGGTGAGGAAGCTGTCCGGGAGGGCGAGTTTGTGGATGGTGCGCAGCGTAAGCAGGTACTGGTGCGTCAGCGAACCGGTGGTGTAGGGCAGATCGTATTTATCGCAGAGGGCTCGAACCCGCTCGGCGATCTGGGCGTAGCGATTGCTCGGCAGATCGGGGAACAGGTGATGCTCGATCTGGTAGCACAGGTTTCCGCTCATGAATGCCAATAGCGGGCCCGCATCGAAGTTCGCGGTGCCGAGCATCTGGCGCAGGTACCACTCCGCTTTGGTCTCCTGCTCCATGGCCTCGGGAGTGAATTTCTCCGCGCCGTCGGGGAAATGCCCGCAGAAGATCACCAGGTACGCCCAGATATTTCGCAGGAGATTGGCGGAGGCGTCCGCGGCCAGGGTGCGGCGCCACCGCCGTCCGCTGAGCGCGGGGAAGACCAGGTAGTCCTTTGCGGCTTGCCGGATGATCTTTCCGATCAGCGTTTTCTTCTGCGCCGCTTTCAGCTCCGGGGTAGGCATGCGATCGCGTTCGGCATACATGCCGTGTAGCGCGATACCCCACTCGAAGGTGGCCGCCAGCAGCAGATTCTGCAACGGCTGCAACAGGAAACGCGGCTGCCAGGTCTGGTCGCGCGTCACCCGCATGACCCCGAACCCGATGTCGTCGTCCACACCGATCACATTGGTGAACACATGGTGGCGATAGTTGTGCGAATAGCGCCACTGCGCCGAAACGCCGGCCATGTCCCATTCCCAAGTACTGGAATGTATTTCGGGATCATTCATCCAATCCCACTGGCCGTGACACACATTGTGGCCGATTTCCATGTTCTCGATGCTCTTGGCCACGGCCAAGCCCGCGGTACCGATGAGCCAACCGGCGTTGGTCCTACTGCCGCCGATCGTCAACCGCGCCGCCGCCTCCAGTACCCGCTGGAAGGCGATGGTGCGCCGGATATACCTCGCGTCCCGTTCGCCACGCTGCTCGGTGATATCCTGCCGAATCGCATCCAGTTCACGCCCGAGTGCCTCGACGTCGTCCGCGGTGAGATGCGCGTAGTCCTTGATTTGAGTGATTGCCATATACCAGGTCCTCGAGGTTGTGCGGTGAGATCGAAACTCTGGTGCGCAGTCAGTCACCATCCCGATGAACGGGCCGAGTCGGGTTCAACCCCACGTGGCCGAAATCGGATCTGCCGAACTCCAGTACACGCCCGTATGAGGCTAGTGTCAACGATGTAGGTCAACACCCGAAAACTACAGTGTGAATTGTCGATGAAGCTGCGCTGATAGCTCGGTCGGGAATGTCTTCGACCAGCTGGCGCGGCAGCGCGGGCACGTTGAGGTTTTCTCGATCCCACCGCGATAGCATCAGGTACCGGTCCTCGACTTGTCTCGGAAACAGTGCCATTCCTATGTCTCGAGCTCCCGTCTCCGCTGCGCCGGGCAGCGTTGTTCGCCCCGCCGTGCGAGCTCGACCCTGCTCGCTACCGCGGGGGCGAGCATTACAGCGCCCGCTGAAGTCGGCGGGCCTGCTGCTGGGTGGAAATCAGCGCGAGTGTCGACTCGGCGCCTTGGTTCTCATTTCTGCCGGTGGGCTCGAGTCCGTCGCAGCAACCGCCGCTGACCGGGTCGAGCAGCGGTGTCTCGACATCGTTTACGCCGCGGAACCAGGCCTCGCACAGCCGGACCGCGTCCAGCCACCGCTGATCCCCGGTGTGGTCGTAGGCGCGGGCGCACGCATCGGCCAGAGTCGCGACCTCGATCGGCTGTTGATCGAAGCCGGGACGCAACTCTCCGGTCGACCAGCCGTCGACCGGAGTCACCGAAAGGTGATCGCCCGAGGTCTCCACCTCGAGCAGCCAGCGAAGCATGACGAGTCCGTCGGCATGTGTGCGGTCCTCGCCGAGAGCGGCACCTGCCACCAGAATCGCTTCGGCCAGTACCGCATTGGCGTAGTCGAGTCTGGGTTCGGGCCAGCGCCAGTGCAGTTTGCGGGTCGGCGGCCCGATAAGCGCGCTCGCGCTGGCCAATAGCTCTCGGGCACACTCGTTTCCGGGATAGGCGTGCAGCACTTCGGCGGCGCCGAGCGCCGCGAAAGCCATCGCGCGCGGCCATTGCGAACGCCGTCGCGCGCCGGTGGTGAAATGTACGAGCACGGCCTCGGCCAGGTCCGGTCGTCGGGCGACGACGGAGCCGAGAGCCCACAGTGCTCGGCCCCAGTGATCTTCGAGGGTCGGCTCGTCCTGCCAGGTCCGGTCTGTGCCGCGGCGATTGTGGAGGCGGCCGTCGGTGGAGAGGGCGTCGACAATGAAGTCCAGATACACCTGTGTCACGGCGAGCAGTTGCGCATCGGGCTCGGGCTCGCGGACCGCGACAACGAGGGCGCGCGCGACATCGTCGACACAGTAGCCATTTTCGGTGCGCGGTTCGGTGAGTTTCGCGTGCTCGAAAATTCCGCAGTCATCGCTGAGTCGGAACATATGTTCATAGGAGATGGTGATGGTGTCGTTCATACGGTAGCCAGCTTTCGGTCGGCCTGCGTGGTCTCCGCGGCGAGCGCGCGATACTTCCTGCTCACCGAGGGCCGAAGCAGTTCGGGTGCAATACGATCGGCTTCTTGCCTCAACTGCGGCGCGAGTCCTGGTTCGGTGAAGACGCGGCGCAGTGCCGTCGCGATGGCGCCGATCCGCACCGGGCGGGCGGATACGTGCTCAGAACTCCATAGGACCGAACTGACACGACGTCAGCCTTCCTGCTTCGAGGCAGCGTCGACGGTGTCGCTGTCTGTAGCCACTCAATTGGCTATCGTGCTGCGCTCGAGCGCTTGAGAATCAGCTCCGGACAACGACACGGGCAGATCGACACTAGACCCCGATCGTAACATCCGGGTTGCGAAGTAGGCAGCATGGTAAGGTCTGGTAATCAAGTCCGCTACGTCACTCGACGATTCTCGCGGCAAAAATCGCCAGTAATCGAGGATCTATGAAAATCGGCGTTATTGCGTCTGTCGCTCACCGGACGCCTCCGAAAAACTATGGACCGTGGGAGCAAATCGCATCGACGTTGACCGAAGGGTTCGTTGCGCGCGGCCACGATGTCACCTTGTTCGCCACCGCCGACTCCGAGACATCGGCACGGCTGGTCTGCCCGGTGCCGTCGGGATACGAGGATACGGCGGATGCGGACGCCAAAGTGCAAGAGGCGCTGCATAATTCGACCGCGTTCCAGCACGCGGGCGAGTTCGACGTGCTCGCCAATCACTGCGACTTCATGCCGCTGACCTACAGTCGTCTCGTTTCGACGCCGATGGTCACCACGATCCACGGATTTTCCTCGCCGAAAATAGTGCCTGTTTATCGGGCGTTCGACGATATCGCTCATTATGTGGCGATCAGTGCCGCGAATCGCCACCCGGACCTCGGCTATGACGCCACGATTCATCACGGCATAGACCTCGCGGATTTCACATTCCGGGAGGCGAACGGTGAATATCTGCTATTTCTGGGCAGAATCCATCCGGAAAAGGGCACGCATCTGGCTATCGAGGTGGCACGGCTGGCCGGGCTGCCGCTGATCATTGCAGGCGTGATTGCCGACGAGGAATACTTCCGTACCGCTATCGAGCCGCATCTCGCCGATCCCGCCGTGACCTATGTCGGGCCGGTCGGTCCGGCCCAGCGTGACGAGTTGCTCGGCGGCGCGCGTGCGCTGCTGCATCTCATCGGTTTCGCGGAGCCGTTCGGACTGTCGGTCATCGAAGCCTTGGCGACCGGAACCCCCGTCATCGCAACACCGTTGGGCTCGATGCCGGAGATCATCCGCGATGGCTCGACCGGGTTTCTGGTGACCGACGTTCCTGCCGCGGTCGAGGCGGTGTCGAAGATCGGCACGATCGACCGCAGCGCGTGCCGCGACGACGTGAAGGCTCGCTTCGACGCGGATCGGATGATCGACGCCTATCTCACCCTGTTCGAGCGGATCGCGCGGCTGCCGAGGCGCGCGGCCGAACTGGATGCGCCCGCGCCCGTCGGCCAGTCGATCGGTTCGCCGGGGCTCTTCTCGCACGCGGGTCTGTAGTCACGCCCGTTCATCGAATTCCGGGTGTCGCGGGCGGTAAGGCCCGCACGGCGATACGGAAGGCAATAGGGTGGCCTGACCCATCGCGATGAGGAGCATCTCCGATGTCCACTGCTTGTGCCGCCGTGACCATCCTGGCCGCATTCTGGGTCGGCTACTCGGCCGTCGCGGTCTTCTTTCGTGCAGGCTGGATGGTCGAGGCCCTTGCCGCATCCGGTGTTCCACGGGCGTGGTGGAACTGGCTCGGCCTCGCCAAGGCCGCCGGCGCGATCGGCCTGCTGGCGGGCCTGTTCATCCCGTTCATCGGCGTACTGGCCGCGATCGGCCTGGTGCTGTACTTCTGCGGTGCCGTCACAGCGGTACTCGCCGCGCGCTCGTACTCGCAGCTGCCGTTTCCGCTGCTGTACGTGGCTCCGGTCATCGGCGCTACGGCACTCGGGTTGGCTGCCTGATAACTATTCCCGGTCATGGGTCGTGTATGAGCGGCGCACTGTCACGCTTGGCGATATGGTTTACCTGTCACCCATCGAGTACGTGGTGATCAAGCATTGTGTTGATGTGGGCGGATTAGCCGACACGATCGAGAAGGCGAATCATGCGCTACCGCAACAGACTGGCGATGTTGATTACCGCGGCGGTCCTAACCGTCAGCTTCGGCGCGGGCTCCCCGGCGACCGCTCAGAGTCAATTGACCGCATACCCGGGTATGACAATTCGGACCACGGACCGGATCTGCTCGGTCGGGGCGACAGGACATATGGGCAGCGCGCAGTACGCCGTGACGGCCGCGCACTGTTTTCAGCAGGGAGAGCGCGTCTTCGACAAAAACGGCGGCTTCATCGGATGGTTCGAGCAGAGCTATGGCGACGACTCGACGGTCGCCAACCTCGGCTTCGCTCTGATCCGGCTCGCGAACAATGTCGGTCTATCGGCCTCGCTCGGCACCTTCGGAATCCAATCGACCAGCACCGATCCCTTTGTCGGAGAAGGTGTCTGCCATGTCGGCTGGGCGACAACCTGGAGCTGCGGCACTATCACCGAGCTGGGTGAGAGCTACTTCGTCACCGACTTGTCCGCCGACAGAGGCGATTCCGGCGGCATCGTCTACAACCAGACCTCGGAGGGGCGCGCGGCTTTCCTCGGCATTCTGATCGGTGGCAGGGAATCCGGCGGTGTCATCGTCGAAACGGCGAGCTACCTGCGCAATACCATCGACGCCCACGCCACTGGAACGGACCACTTCCGCTGGTATATCGAATAGCCGCCGCGCTGACTTGACGTCCGGGCGTCGTAGGTCGAGAGTGCCGGAATGGTCGACGTCACCGATGTGTCCGGCGCAACGCTGCGCAAGGTCACCCTCCGCCTGGTGCCCTTTCTCGGGCTGCTGTATTTCGTCAACTACCTGGATCGGGTCAATATCGGCTTCGCGGGGCCGAGCGGGATGAAGGCCGATCTCGGGTTGACCGAGACGGCATTCGGTTTCGCTTCCGGGATCTTCTTCATCGGCTACCTGATTCTCGAAGTGCCGAGCAATCTGGCGCTGCACCGGTTCGGGGCTCGGCGGTGGATCGCCAGGATCATGGCGAGCTGGGGGATCGTCGCCACCGCAATGGCTTTCGTGCCCAACGAGACGATGCTCTATGTGCTGCGCTTCGCACTCGGCGTCGCGGAAGCGGGCTTCTTTCCCGGCATCCTGCTCTATCTCACCTACTGGTTCCCACAGCAGCACCGCGCGAAGATCGTCGCCCTGTTCATGACCGCGGTCCCGATCTCGACCGCGCTCGGGTCGACGGTCTCCAGCCTGATCATCCAACACGGCGACGGCGTATTCGGGCTCACCGGTTGGCGGTTCATGTTCCTGGTCGAAGGTGTGCCCGCGCTGGCGCTCGCGGTGGTGACCTGGTTCTATCTCACCGACCGGCCGGACAAGGCGCGTTGGCTTTCGCAGGATGAACGCGATTGGCTGACAGCCGAACTCGCTTCGGAACAGGCCGCGCTCGAGCACGCCGAGCATTGGACGGTACGCAAGGCACTGACCCACCCGCGCGTGCTCGGCCTCGCCTTCGTCTACGGCGGCATCGTCTATGGCTTGTATGCGCTCGGGTTCTTTCTGCCGACCATCATCAGCGGATTCCAGCAGCAGTACGGAACACACTTCTCGATCGTGCAGCGCGGCCTGATCAACGCCGTACCCTACGTCATCGGCGCGGTCGTCATGGTGCTGTGGAGCAGGCACGGCGACCGAACCGGCGAGCGAACCTGGCACGTCGCCCTACCCGCCCTGATCGGCGGGCTCGCCATCCCGGTGGCGCTCTACCTCGGAAACCCGTTCGCCGCCATGGTCGCCGTCACCGTGTGCGCGGTCGGTGTGCTCGCGGCGCTACCCACCTTCTGGGCGCTGCCGAGCACCTTCCTTTCCGGCGCCGCCGCGGCGGGCGGCATCGCGCTGATCAACTCGATCGGCAATGTCAGCGGCTTCGTCGCGCCGTATGTGACCGGCGCGCTGAAGGACGTGACCGGCAGCCAGCGCGCCGGTCTCTGGGTGGTCGGGCTGTGCATGGTGGGGGCGGCCCTCGGAGTGCTGTTGCTGCGCAACCGAACTCGCGTGCGCTGAGCCGTATGACCACAGGCGACCATCCGAGCGGGACCACCTAGGATCAGCGCGGTGGACCTCGGCCGCCCGGTCGTAGACGCCCTGGCATACATCATGATCTCGACCTTTGTCGGACCGATCATCTGCCTACTCGGCTGCGTGTCCTTCCACACCAGTGATAACTGCGAACCCCACGTATCGATACCAGACCACCCCATCGGCCACGGGCAACCGATCGACGCCACCGCGCGCTGGTCAGCCCTGTTCGGTCGGGACGACGATCAACTCGGCGATATTGACTCGGCGGGGTGCGGCGACGGCGTACGCGATCGCGTCGGCGATGTCGGCCGGGCTGAGGATTTCTAGTTGGGTGCGCATTTCGGCGAGACCCGCTCGTTGGGTGTCATCGCGCATGGTGTCGCCCAGTTCGGTGGTGACGAAACCTGGTTCGATGTTTTTGATGCGGACGCCGCGTGGGCCGAATTCGGCGCGTAGGTTGCGGGTCAGATGGGCGACGGCGGCCTTGGTCGCGTCGTAGACGCCGTAGTTGGGGAAGACCATGTGGCCGGCTACCGATCCTACGTGCACCAGGTCCGCGCGGTGGCCCTCGCTCGCGGCGGCGATGAGGTCATCGATGAAAGCCCTTCCGGTGTATAGCAATCCGTTGATGTTGGTGGCAACCATTTGATCCCACTCGTCGGTGTGAGCCGACTCGAACGGTGCGCCGAGCATGACGCCCGCGTTGGCGACGACCAGGTCGATGGGACCGAATGCGGAACGGACTGTCGCCGCGGCGTCGAGTACGGACTGTTGCGCGGTGACATCGGTGGCGACGGCGATGGCCTGGTCGCCGATCTCGGCCGCCAGTTCTTCGAGACGATCTTTGCGCCTGCCGAAGAGAGCGACCCGTGCGCCCGCCACTGCGAGCGCCCGTGCGGTGGCGGCGCCGATTCCGCTGGACGCTCCGGTGACGACCGCCACCCTGCCTTCGAGGTTGTTTGTCATGACCACAACGTTCGTACAGGTCACGGCCACGTGCCAGGCCGTGGACATCCTGGGTGCGGCAGGGCCACCCACCCCGCACGGTGTGCGCCTAGCCTCTATGACATGGATTCCGACAACCGATTGGGCGCGTATCTGCGGGCACGGCGTGAGCTGGTGCGTCCCGAGGAATTCGGGATGCCGGGCGGCAACCATCGGCGGGTGGCGGGGTTGCGGCGCGAAGAGGTCGCCTTGCTGGCCGGGATGAGCGCCGACTACTACACGCGCATCGAACAAGGGCGGGACAAGCATCCATCGGAGCAGGTTGTCGAGGCATTGGCTCGGGTCTTCGCGCTCGACGAGGCGGGCAGAGCGCATCTGCGGGAATTGGCGCGGCCGGTCGTGCGGCGGAAGCGGGTGGCGCGGCGGCCCGAACGAGTGGGCCCCGGCCTGCTGCGGCTGATGCAGGCGTGGCCGAACACGCCCGCGATGGTGCTCGGCCGTTGCCTGGATGTGCTCGCCGCCAATCCGCTTGCCGCTGCGGTCAATTCCTGTTCGGCACCGGGTGTCAATCAGGTCAGGATGGTGTTTCTCGATCCGGAGGCCCGCGATCTCTACGCGGACTGGCCGACCATTGCCGCGGAAACCGTTGCCATCCTTCGCGCCTGCGTCGGCGCTGATCTCGACGATCCGCGACTGATCGAAATCGTCGGTGAGTTGTCGCTGAAGAGCGAGGACTTCCGCCGCCTCTGGGCTCGCCACGATGTTCGCGCGAAAACCACCGGGCTGAAACGTTTCCACAATCCGATGGTCGGCGCGTTGACGCTGTCCTACGAGACGTTCGCGGTGAACGGCGCACCAGGGCAGATGCTCATCGTCTATCACGCCGAGCCCGGCTCCGAATCGGAGCGGTCGATGGCCCTGCTCGGCAGCATGATTGCCTCCGAGAGCGGAGTACTCGATCGCCCGGTCGATGTCGATACCCGTCACGGCTGAGCAGTAGGCCGCGAATCTTCGGATGTGTCACCGCTATAAGTAATACTGCCGATGCCGAGTTCGGCTGCGCCTGCGACTATGTGGATATGGCGAGCGTGCTGATGGCCGGAGATATACACGGCAATACCGATCACGCGGTGAATTTGGTGCGTATTTCGGCGCGCCAGGCTTGCGAGCGGATGTTCGTACTCGGGGACTTCGGTGCCTGGGAACACACTCCGGAGGGTAGGCACTACTTCGATGTCGTGAATCGAGCGGCGCGCAAACAGCGAGTGCACGTGTACTTCCTCGACGGCAATCACGACAAGTCTTCGCTGATCCATGAGCTATACGACGGCGACGCCGACGACGATGGATTCCTGGTGTGCCGCAGCAATATTCGATACGCGCCGCGCGGACATCGGTGGGTGTGGGAGGGAACGCGGTTCGCGGCGTTCGGTGGCGCCTATTCGGTCGACAAGTCATGGCGGCTGGCGACCGAAGCGCAGAAGAAGCGCAATGTCGAGCGGCGCAGGCTTTTCGGGTCGTCGCGACGGGCCGATGCGGCCGAAAGTCTGTGGTTTCCGGAAGAGGAAATGACCGACGAGGAGTTCGGCGCGGTCCTCGCCGCCGACACTTCGCCGGTCGATGTGCTGCTCGCACACGACAAACCGCGTGACGCGGCGCCGGACTGGAATCGCAAGGATCTGCCCGAGTGCCTGCCCAATCAGGACCGTATCCAGCGCGCCGTGAACGCGCTGCGCCCGGGCTTGATGCTGCACGGACATCTGCACTACCGCTACACCGACATGATTCGATGCGGCCCCGACGAGTGGACTCAGGTCGACGGCCTCGGCGGGGACCCCGAAGCCTCGCGTCCGCAGGACTACGACCGCGACCAGTCGTGGCTGGTACTGCCACTGCCGTATCGCCGCACGTCGGTGGACCGTGAGCAGCCCGAGTTGGCAAGCTGATCGAGCGCCGGTGTCCGGCCTCGTCACGGTGCTCGCGCGAGGCGTCAGCACAGGGTAGGCATCGCTAATCCCGTTGACGGGCAGCGTACTCCCGTAGATGGGTGGTCGTCGCGGAACTGTTTGGTGCGTTGGAATCGGGCAACCCCCTAGATGACGCAGCGGGCGCTCGGCCCAGAACAGAAACGTGAGGTTCCACCATGACAGCCGGAGGATCTTGGGAGATACCGCCGCTCGACGACGCACCCGATATCGCCCGCACCACCGAGTCGCAACCGGGACAGGCGCTGGCCGACGCCCGAAACTGGGCCGGGTTCGTCCTGTTGTTCCTCGGAAGCCTGGTGGCCGTCGTAGCCGCGGCGGTCGGTGTGGCCGGCCACCTCTCAGCGGCGGTGGTCGGCGCGATCATCGCGATCGTCACTGTGCTGGTCGGTGTCGCGCTCATCGTGCTCGAGCGCGGCAACGCACGGGCGCGGCAGAACTCGGCGACCGAATCTCAGCCGTCGGCCACCTGGGAGGCAGTTGTTCCGCCAGGGGCCTGAGCCTTCCGTACCGATCGGATCCGGTGTCAGCCGAATTCGATCGCCAGTTCCTTGGCAACTGCCGCGGCCGTGGGCATCTGGCCGATTTCGGTGCTCAATCGAACCACGGGCGAGCGATCCGAAGCCAGCACCGCTTCGAGTCCCGCCCGAATGGAGTATGCCGAGATCTGTTCGGGTGCAATCACTTCCGCGACGTCTGCGGCTCGACACGCGGCCGCGGTCGGGAACTGATCCGCGCCGCGCGGAAGCAAGAGCAGTGGCAGGCCATGTGCGAGCGCGGCAAGGGTGGTTCCCGCGCCGCTGTGACAGACGACCGCGGCGCAGTGCGGTAGCACCGCCGCAAGGGAAAGCCACTGTTCGACATGGATATTGCGCGGTTGTGGTCCGAGGGCATCCGAGTCGTTGTTGCGCCCGACGGTGACGATCACGTCGATGTCCATGTCGGCGAGGCCATCCAGGATCGGCGCGAACATCTGCGGTTGGTTGAAGATCGGCACCGTGCCGAGTGAGATGTAGACCGTCGGACGCGCACCGAGCTTGTCGGCCCAGCCGGGCAGCGGCTGGTCCGGATCGCCGGAAACAGTCGGCCTGATCGGTTGTGCGCAAGCTGTCGCAGGCCCGAGGTCCGGTTGCAGGGTGCGCGGTACCGGGTCGAGATAGCGGTGCCGATACATGCCGCCGTGCTGATCGGGTCGCAGATCTGCCGCGTGCCACAGCGGAGCCACCCAGTGTGCCATCGCCGCCATCAGTTCGGATTCCAGCAGCAGGCCGGTGCCGTAGGTGACCGACTCGATTCCGCGCTGCGCGGCAACCAGCGGCGCCGCGAAGTCGACCGGAGGGTGCAGTATCAGGTCGGGCTCGAAGTCGGCTGAGATCTGTTGCAGCACAGGCAGTTTCTCGGCAGCCATGACGCGTGCGAACAGCACCGCGCCGATGCGCCACGGCTGGCTGCCCTCGGCGAATACCGGGTCGGATACCGCCCGCGCGGCCGCCGCCGGCGCTTCGGGTCCCGCGACGACGGCGGGCAGGTTCGCCGCACGCACGCGGTCGAGCATGTCTGGCGCGGTCGCCACCGATATCTCGTGACCGTCGCGCTGTAGTGCGGTGAGCAGGGGGAGTGCGGGCGTGAATACGCCCTCCATGGGGGGCGTCGAGCAGAGAACGCGCATTGCTGCCTCCGGGTATAGTCGACTATATAGTGAACTATAAGTAGGATGCCGGGTATGTCAAGCCCGATCAGGCGCGCAAGTGGTCCAGGCAAGCAGACCCGTCGCGAGGCGACGCGACGCAGGGTGGCCGAGGCCGCCGCTGCTCTATTTATTGAAAATGGCTATACCGCAACGACATTGCAGTCGGTGGCGGATGCGGCGGGCGTCCACGTACAGACGATCTATCAAGCCTTCGGCACCAAGGTCGCCGTGCTGGCCGAGGCCGCGGCGGTGCTGGTCGCGGGTCCGCAGGAGGAGGCGGCGACACCGCCGCCGGACCGGGAGTGGGTGCGGGAGCTGTTCGCCGAGCCCGACCCCGCCAGGCAGCTCGCCTTGTACGCCCGAAATATGCGGGAGGTGTCGCAGCGCTATATGGGTCTGCTCGATGTCATGCGAGTAACCGCGGCGGCGGATCCCGCGGTGGGGAGGTTTCTCGCGGAAGCCGAGCGCGGCCGCTACGAAGGACCCGCGCACATAACGCCGGAGCTCTTCGCGCGCAATGCATTACAACCAGGGCTCAGCGCGACCCGGGCGGCCGACATCATGTACGCGATCACCACCTACGACGTATTCCGATCACTTATCGAGGACCGCGGCTGGAGCGCGGCGGACGCCGAGTCCTGGGTCGCGGAAACCTTGGCGCGGGTATTGCTGGCACCGACACCTTGAAGTTGCGTCAGTAGTCCTGGCAGACGTCGAGTGCCTTGTCTTTGGTGCCGTTGAACTTGTCGACCGCGGCATTGAGGGAGTCGGTCGGTGCGCGCTTGGCCAGCGTGTCGGCCAGTCCGTTGGTGTCGTCGCGGTAGTCGCGCAGCGGGCCCGCGACGTCGTCGGCGACGTCGCGGGTCAGTGCACCGTCGAGGGTGTGCGCATTGTCGTGCATGGTGGTGACGGCGACGTCGGCCTTGGCGTTGACTTCCGGATCATCGGCCGGACGGTCGTTGCTCAGGTTGATGTAGTCGTTGAACGCACGCACCGAACTGGCGTTCGCGTTGCGCATTGCCGTGCAGGCGGCGGCGGTGGTGCGTTCCGCTGCCGCCGCGCGCGAGGAGGACGCGGCGACCGAGGACGCCGTGACCTCGGAGGTATAGGCGGCGAGGTCGCTCTCGTTGACCGCCGCGGTGCCGGAAACCTGCGACGAACAGGCGCCGATCGTCACGAGACCTACCGCGGTGGCCGCGACCGCGGTGGCCAGACCCGCACGTTCTAGTCGACGCATGGTCGGATCCCCTCTTTCCCCTCCGAGTTTCCGGCGGCTGGAGGCGCAGTAGGGAAGCCGGACATACCGACCGTACTTCCTTGCGGCGGGCAGCGGCGGCCGACCGCGCCGATATCGGTTGCGAACCGATATCGGCGCGGTGTGCGCTGCCTTCGGGCTCAGCCCTGGCCGAGCATGGCGCGCATCGTACCGATTTCGGCCTGCTGAGCGGCGATGATGGCACCGGCAAGTGCTTTGGCTTCGGAGTTGGCTCCGGAGGTGAGTTCGGTGTTCGCCATCGCGATCGCGCCGGTGTGGTGGTCGATCATCATGGTCATCCACTGGCGGTCGAACTCGACGCCCGACGCGGCTTGCAGGGCGGACATCTGCTCGGGCGTCATCATGCCCGCCATGTCATGGCCGCTGTGCCCGCCCGACGCGGTCGGTGCCTGCTTACCGAAGCTCGCCAGCATCGTGCTGATCTGCTGCATCTCCGGAGCCTGTGCCTTTTCCACCTCAGCGGCCAGTGCCAGCAATTGTGGATTTCCGCTGCGGGTCGGGACGAGCTTCGCCATCTCGACGGCCTGCGCGTGATGCGGGTACATCATCTGAAGGAAGGTCACATCGGCGTCGTTGAAGTCCGATCGGGCGGCAGGCGCACCGGATGTGGCCGCCGAGCTCGACGACGAGCCGTGCTCCATGCCTGGCATGGAGTCGGTGTCGTCGCTGCTACAGCCCGCGGCGAAAAGTGCTGCCGCGGTGGTGGTCGCGGCGATAGCGAGGTTGATTCGGGTACGCGTGACGAACATGTCTGTGCTCCTGGGGAATTGCGAATGATTCGGTTATCGGACAGGTGAAAGCCGCGACCGCGCAGTACGGTTCGGACGCGGTGGGCCTGTCAGATCCGCAGAATCGACAATTCGGCCAGTGACGGGAACGTCCACGGCGGTGCGCGTTCGCGCCGCGGCCTGTCGTTGCGCGGCGCGGTGTTCGGGCTGTGTGGTCGATCGACGGTGATCCGGTAGAGCAGCACGAGCATCAGCGCGAGGCCGACGGCGGTCAGGATGAATACGCACGCGTGCATGCCGCCGTGCGCGCTGCCGCAGCCATCGCCGCCGCAGTCGGTGCCGGTTGCGGTGTCGCCGTGGTTGTCGGCGGGCATGGCCGCTGTGGTCTCGGCGGCCATATGGTGTTGGCCGCTCGGGGAGATCGAGAACACGCCCGTATGCATCGCGATGATGCCTGCGAGCAGCGCGAGCACGCCGAGCAGCCGGGTGAGCCCGGATGCGCGTGGTGCGTGCCGCTCGATCATGCCGCCCATTCTAGGCAGGGCGGGTTGGGGCTCCTTGATACCCCAGGCCCGTATCACTGGCTTTGAGCTGTCCCGATGAGGGCGTCGGCTGGCACGGAGTTGGGTCAGGAGGCGGCGATGTCGATCACTAGACGGGTGGGGTTGCTGAGGGTGCTGACCGCGAACGCGGGATGGTCGCCGTTGACGCCGATGAATGATTGGGTGGTGCCCTCGAAGACACCGGATCGGTAGACGCCCGCGATCGCGACGGCGCCCGGGTCGGTGGCCGGGTCGGGACCGGCATACGGAGTCACGCCGCTGTCGAAGGGATAGGCCGAGCCGGTGATCTGTACCTCGAGGATCGAGTTGCCCGCCACGTCGATAACCTTGCCGCTGCCGTCCTGGACGGCCCGGTCGGCGTACTGCACGATCCAGCCAGGGGAGCCGGTGCCACCGAGGTCGTAGACCACTCGGTCGAATCCGGGCTGGTGGCCGATTCGGATGTCGGTGACGGTGAGGCCCGCCTCGCCGGAGGGCTTACCGCGTTTCGGTTGCGCATCCTGTGGCGTCGACCGGGGCGTCGCATCGGCGAGCGTGCTCGGGGCCGAGGTGGTCGGCGAGCTCGAGGTGGCGGTCCCGTCGTCACTACAGCCGACGAGTAGGGCCGCCGCGGCAGCGGTTGCCAACAGCATCCTTGTGCGCATAGAGGCCGATGGTAGCCGTCCGATCAGGAGTTGCCGCGGATTTGCAGGATGAGCACTCCCGATGCGATGAACCAGGCGGGCGGCTGTCACGTAGTTATCGGTGCACGGGTGCACATGGTGCACCCTGATCTATGGAGGTATTCGAAAAATGCTGTCGACCAAAAGGTTCCGCCGGTCCGCACCGGCCTTCGCCGCTGCCGCGCTGGCGCTCGCCGGATTGCTGACCGCGTGCGGGGGCACCGAGCCCGCGAAACCGGTCGCCGTCACCAGTTCCGCGCCGCAGACCTCTGCCGTCGCCATCCCGAAGGCGGTCGGGCAGGCGCCCGCGGTAGCGAAGACGCAGGGCTGGCTGAAGATCTACGACGGACCGGCTCCGGCGGGCACAAATGCGGTGCAGCTCAACGTGACCAGCAATCCGAGTGTCGGGCAGTACGTCTCGGACGGTGCGGGACGATCGCTCTACCGGTTCGACAAGGACACCGCGGATCCGTCGGCCTCCAACTGTTCCGGTCAGTGCGCGGTCACCTGGCCGCCGTTGACCGTGGCGCGGGGTCAGTCGATCTATGTCGCGGGCGTCGACCCGCAGCGGGTCGGATTCATCGAACGTGCCGACGGCGCATGTCAAGTCACCGTCGGCGGCTGGCCGGTCTACTACTTCAGCAAGGATCAGAAGCCGGGTGATCTGCTCGGCCAGGGTGTCGGCGGCACCTGGTTCGCGGTCGCGCCGAGCGGCGCGAAGGCCGCCGCCAGCTGATCCGGATCTCGTTGCGGTGCAGTACCTGGGCAGTTTCGGCGGCCCCGACGCGAGGGCGCGGCAACGATCTAGCACACTTGACGTGTGGGAACTGTCGAGGAAGTACTTGGCCGGCTGCGGCGGTATCCGGATGTGGAGGCACAGAACCTCTACGCCGTGGATGCCGCCGACCGGTTGATCCTCGATGTCGCCGAGGACGCGATCGCGGCAGTTGGTAGCGGAAGAGTAGCCGTGATCGGAGACAGTTACGGTGCGCTCACCCTCGGTGCGATCGCAGGCCACGATCTGCGCGATGTGCGGGTGCACCAGGATCTGCTCACCGGCGAACTTGCCCTGGCCAACAATGCCAGGGCCCTCGGACTCGCGGACCGCTACAGCGCGCAGCCGCTCGCCGACCGCCTGCTCTCGGACGTGCAGGTGGTACTGCTGCGGCTGCCTCGGGTGCTCGCCGGGCTCGCCGAGGTTGCCGACGCCATCGCGCGCTATGCCGACCCGAAGGTTCAGGTGTTCGCGGGCGGGCGTGACAAGTACCTCACCAAGTCGATGAACGACCTACTCGCGCAGTCATTTTCGGATGTTCGGGCCAGCCGCGGCAGGCAGAAGTCGCGCACCTTGCTCGTCACGGGTCCGAAACCGGTCGGCGAGCTACGATTCCCGGTGCGGGAGCGGATCGACGAGCTCGACATCGACGTGGTCGCGCACGGCGCGGCCTTCTCCGGTACCCGCCTCGATATCGGAACTCGGTTTTTGCTACAGCATTTGAAGTGGATGAAGCCCGACGCCCGTGACGCCATCGACCTCGGCTGCGGCACCGGCATCCTCGCGGTCGCGCTCGCCAAGGCGCGGCCGGGCATCAAGGTGGTCGGCACCGATCAGTCGACCGCCGCGGTGGCCTCGGCGCGAGCGACGGCCGAAGCCAACGGTGTCGCCGACCGGGTGACGGTGGTGCGCGACGACGCGATGTCCTCGGCCGCCGACAACAGCGCCGATCTGGTGCTGTGCAATCCGCCGTTCCATGTCGGCGCTGCCGTGCACACCGGCTCGGCGATCAAGATGTTCGCGGAGGCGGGCAGGGTGCTGCGGCCCGGTGGTGAGCTGTGGACGGTATTCAACTCGCACCTGAACTATCGAGGCGTGATCGAGCGCATGGTCGGCCAGACCGAGGTGATCGGCCGCAACCGAAAGTTCACGGTGACGCGATCGGTGCGTGGACTGCACGACGCGCATCGGTAGTAGAGTCCGAATTGTCCGTCTCAAATGAGTTGCTGGTGCCTGGCTCCGGGAACTCGGCACGGCCGACACGCGTTGGGACGGGTAGTTGGATATCGAGCGACCAACGGCCACGGCGAGCGTGGGCCACGACTCCAGAAAGGCATTCACGGTGCGCACCACAAGCAATCCGGTTTTCAGAAACCTTCCTCGGCAAGAGGCCGGTGGCTATGCCAACTTCGGGTCAGGGGTGACGGGCGCGGGCCAGATGGGCCAGCAGGTCGGTAACCAATACGGCCAGCCCTACCAGCAGCCTTATCAGCAGGCCCCCGCCACCCGCGCGATGACCATCGACGACGTGGTGACCAAGACCGCGATCACGCTGGGTGTGCTCGCGCTGTCGGCGATCATCTCCTACGGCCTGACCAACGCGAACAACTCGCTCGCACCGCTGTTCGTCATCGGCGGTGGCCTCATCGGCCTGGTGCTGGTGCTGATCGCGACCTTCGCACGCAAGATGGACAACCCGGTCCTCGTGCTGTCGTATGCGGTGTTCGAGGGTCTGTTCGTCGGCGCGCTGTCGTTCATGTTCACGAATATCGAGTTCGGCGGTGTCGGCGGCAGCGCGATGATCGCGCAGGCCGTCCTCGGCACCTTCGGTGTGTTCGCCGGCATGCTCGTCGTCTACAAGACCGGCGCGATCCGGGTCACCCCGCGTTTCACCAGGATGATCGTCGGCGCCATGATCGGCGTTCTTGTCCTCGTGATCGGCAACCTGGTCGCCAGCTTCTTCATCGACGGCGGCCTCGGCCTGCGCGACGGTGGACCGCTGGCCATCGTGTTCAGCCTCGTCGTCATCGCGATCGCGGCATTCAGCTTCCTGCTCGACTTCGACGCCGCCGATCAGCTGATCCGCGCACAGGCGCCGGAGAAGGCGGCCTGGGGCGTCGCACTCGGCCTGACCATCACCCTGGTCTGGCTCTACGTCGAGATCCTGCGCCTGCTGAGCTACTTCAACAACGACTAGTAGGTCGCATTGATCGGAAGGGCGGTCGTCGCATTCGCGATGACCGCCCTTCCGTTTCCGCCCAACCTGACGGGGCAGTGACGGTCGCGGTCAGACGGGCTTGTCGACGGTGTCAATCCGGCTGAATACCGCCAGGTGGGGAAACGAACGGCTCCCTGTGGGGCAGGGAGCCGTCCGGCAAGTCGGTCAGCTCAGCTGAGGCGCTCGATGACCATTGCCATGCCCTGGCCGCCGCCGACGCACATGGTTTCCACGCCGAACTGCTTGTCGTAGGTTTGCAGGTTGTTGATCAGCGTGGCGGTGATGCGCGCGCCGGTGCTGCCGAACGGGTGGCCCAGGGCGATAGCGCCGCCCGAGACGTTCAGCTTGTCCTCGTCGATCTTCAGTTCGCGAGCCGAGCCGAGCACCTGCACCGCGAAGGCTTCGTTGATCTCGAACAGGTCGATGTCCTCGACCGACTTGCCCGCGAGCGCGAGTGCGCGCTTGACGGACTCGATCGGGCCGAGGCCCATGATCTCCGGGGACAGGCCCGAGACTCCGGTGGACACGATGCGTGCCAGCGGGGTCAGGCCCAGTTCCTTGGCCTTGGTGTCGCTCATGACGACGAGCGCCGCGGCGCCGTCGTTGAGCGCACAGCAGTTACCCGCGGTGATGGTGCCATCCGGGCGGAACACCGGCTTCAGCTTGCTGACCGCCTCGTAGGTGACCCCCGCGCGCGGCCCGTCGTCCTTGGAGATCACGGTGCCGTCCGGCAGCGTGACCGGGGTGATCTCGCGTTCGAAGAAGCCGGCGTTGATGGCCGCCTCCGCCCGGTTCTGCGAGCGAACGCCCCAGCGGTCCTGATCCTCGCGGGTGATGCCGGTGAAGGACGCGACATTCTCCGCGGTCTGGCCCATCGCGATGTAGGCGTCCGGGATCAGGCCGTCCTCGCGCGGGTCGTGCCAGATGCCCGCGCCGCCCGCCGCGGCCTTCGCGGTGCGCGCCTTCGCGTCCTCGAAGAGCGGGTTCTGGGTGTTCGGCCAGCTGTCGGCGGAGCCGTTCTTGTAGCGGGACACGGTCTCGACACCCGCGGAGATGAACACGTCACCTTCGCCCGCCTTGATGGCGTGGAACGCCATCCGGGTGGACTGGAGAGACGAGGCGCAGTAGCGGTGCACGGTGGTGCCGGGCAGGGAGTCGTAGCCGAGCTGCACCGCGACGATGCGGGCGATGTTGAAGCCCTGCTCGCCGCCGGGGGAGCCGCAGCCGAGGATCAGGTCGTCGATCTGTGACGGGTCCAGCGAAGGAACCTTGTCGAGTGCCGCGCGCACGATCTGCGTCGTCAGATCATCGGGCCGCATATCGACCAACGAGCCTTTGGCTGCGCGGCCGATCGGGGAGCGGGCAGTCGAGACGATGACGGCCTCTGGCATGAGGACTCCTTTGTTGGGACGGTAAGTGTTGGCGTCCGGACGTTGTCCGAGCACACTCCGCGAACCGTTTGTTACTGGTGCGTTCTCATCGAATCTACGTCGCGTCCTGCTGAGCGGGCAGCGGGGGTCGTTTCGCGAAGCGCGTCGATCAACGCTGGAAGCAGCAGCGCCGCAGCCAGTTCGTAACCGGCCGCCGACGGGTGGAATCCGTCGGCGGCGAACATCAACTGCGGAGCGGCGCGGAATTGGGGGGCGAGCAAATTGCCCATCTGTACCGGATGCCCGCCCGCGACCGTGGTCGCCACGGTCTGGGCCCGAGCGAGCCGGACGCTCCAGTTCTGCACCACGGTCCGCAGCGGCTGCGGAATCGCGGTAACAATGCCGAGATTCGGGCAGGTGCCGACCACAACGACGCTGTCGGCTCGGCGCAGCCGCGCTACCGCGCTGGCCAGCCTGCGCGCCGAGGCCCGAATGGAATGCTTCTTGGTGATGTCGTTGCCGCCGATCAGGATCACCGCGGCGTCCGGCGGTGGCCCCGCCACGAACATCGCGTCGACCTGTCCGGCAAGTCCTTTGGAGGTGGCGCCGGAAATTGCCTTGGTGCTCAATCGAATTCGTTGCCCGGTGGCCTCGGCGAGACCGCGGGCGATCCGAACACCGGGCACCTCTTCGGCACTGAGGCAGCCGACCCCGCCCGCGGTCGAGTCACCGAAAACCATGAGGTGCAGGTCCGCGTGCAGACCGGTCCGCCATGGCAGTGGCGCGAGGCATCCCGCGATGTAGACGCCGTCGGCCTCCGGCGGTTTCGAGGTGTCTCGCCCGATCACGCCGCGCGCTACGCCCGCCTGGGCCATCAGCAGGCGATATGCCGCCCACGATGCGGTGCCGGCCCCGGAACCGGCCAACACGGTCGCGGCACTGGTTACCGCCGCGGTCCGCCAACTGATCCGAGGTGCGCCCCCGCCTCCCCGAGTCTTCTGCCGGTCGTTGAGTGTCATAACGGTTCCCTACCGGGCCGGCGGTGGTGTGCGCGGCTGAGTTCTGGGCGTGCCCGACGAGTTACCCATGTACTGACTGAATATATGGCCGCAGGTCACGGTACCAACGGTAACGCCTGAACTGCGGCCACTTGTCATCTGCTCGTCAAGAACCCATCACACCGCGTTCGGCAAAGCGGCCAGGCTCTGCCTGACGTGTCGGGTGACCTCGTCGGCGAGGATCTCGGGCAAGCCCGTCTCGATGCCGTGCAGGGCTTGTGCGGCAATATCGGCGGGGTCGCTCTTCTGATCGGCAGGAACACCCGCGGCCATGTCGGTGTCCATGTATCCGACGTGCAGCGCCGAGACAGTGATGCCGTGCGGCGCCAGTTCCTCCCGGGCCGCGTCGGTCAGCGCCCATGCCGCGGCCTTGGTCGCGGCATAGGACCCGAGGCCCGCCGGGTGCAGCCAGGACAGGACGGACAGGACGTTGAGCACGCCGCCGCCCCCGTTGCCCTCGATGACGGGGGCGAAAGCCCGCGTCACGGCGAGCGGACCGAAGAAGTTCGTCTCCATCTCCAGGCGCACCTCGTCCAGGCCGCCCGCGATCAGCGGCGTTGCAGTGGAGATGCCGGCATTGTTCACCAGCAGCGTCGCGTCGGACGCGGTGCGGGCCGCGGCCCGGATCGACTCCTCGTCCGTTACGTCCAACCACAGCGGGACGACACCCGGCAGGTCCACCGTCTCGGGGCGGCGGGCGGCGGCGTACACCTTCGCTCCGCGCTCCACGAGCTGGGCGGCCAGATGCCGCCCGAGTCCCCGGTTGGCGCCGGTGACCACAGCGACCGCGTTCTTCAGTTCCATGTCTACTCCCAACGTTGCGGGCCAAGCGGGCCCTTCAAATTAGATTACGATGATAATCTAAAGTCTAGTCTAGAATAGATGCCAATCAACATCCAATTGGGAGGTGGCTGATGGGCCGCGCATCGCAGGCACAAGCGGAGGAGAACCGCCGGCGGGTCGTGGAAACCTCCTCCCGGCTGTTCCGGGAACAGGGCACCCACGTCAGCGTCGCCGACCTCATGAAGGCGTCCGGCCTGACCCACGGCGGCTTCTACAAGCAGTTCGCCTCCAAAGAGGCGCTCATCGACGAAGCCACAGCCCACGCGTTCGACCAACTCACCCGGCTCCGCAATGACGGACTCGAGCAGCACGCCGGACAGCGCGAGACCGCCCAGCAGGCACTGATCGACACCTACCTCTCCATCGAGCACCGCGACAGCGCGGCAGACGGGTGCCCCGTCGCCGCACTCGTCACCGACATCGCGCGCGAACCAAGGGATGGCGAGGCCCGCCGCGTATACACCGAGGGAGTGGATGACTTCGCCGAATGGCTCGCCACCGAGGACCAGGACGGCATCACCCGGCTGTGCACCATGCTCGGCGCACTTGTCCTTGCCCGAGCCACCAAGGGCTCCCCGCTCTCCGAGGGGATCCTCACTGCCGCGCGCGCAGCCTTGACGGCAACCAGCTGATCAGGGACACGGCGCCGGGCAGCACGCCGCAGGAATTCACCGGCTCGTCAGGAACAGGGGGCCCGGACTGGTGAGATCTCATATTCAAGTGTCGTCGGAACTGACCCGGTTCCCGCCGATCAGGTGGCCTGGCCAGCACCAAGCGACGCATCGGCCCGGGGCATCACCGAGCGTGGCGCCTTTGCCTGGGGTACGGGCATCAGGCGGGGACGTCGAAAGTGGCGCGCGCCGGGATGCTCACGTTGTTGGTGGTGACGGTGACCTCGATGCGACCGGGACCGGTGTCCTGGTAAAGCGCGTATTGGATGCTGCCGTAGATGCCGGTGACCACGGTGTTGTGGTAGGCGCCCGCCGCGCCGGTGGTCATATTGCGCCAAGCGACCGTTGTGTCGACCTCGCACAGCGGCGCCAGCGGGTGGGAGCCCGGGCCGATGCCCGCGACCGGCAGCGCCCGGACATTGAAGATGGCGCGGCCCGGCCAATCCGCGCTGGTATCCGCCCAGGTCCTGATGTTCGTCCAGCACAGCCCACCCCTGGCAAGGGTGGGGACCTGGGGGAACTCGACGGTCGTCGCGTTCGCCTGCGTGCCGGATCCGACGATCACGGCCACCGCCGATCCGGCCACAATCGCAGCTGCACGGGCGATGTTCGGCTGCCTCATGGTCGGAGATCCTAAGCGCGGGGTCGGCGGATTGTCGGTAGTCGCGGTCAACGGTCATCTCGTGGCGTGCCGCAATTCACACCGATCGGTCGCGGCGGTGCGAGCCAAGGGGTTCGGCGGCGGTGACTTGCCCCGGTGAACATGGCGGTGGGCTGCCCAGACAACGGTTCTGCAACGATGGGGCTATGCGCATCGCGGATCATGTCGTGGACCTCATCGGTAATACGCCGCTGGTCCGGTTGAACTCTGTGGTGGGACCAGACGCGGGTGTCGTTGCCGCCAAGATCGAGTACCTCAATCCGGGCGGTAGTTCCAAGGACCGGATCGCGGTGAAGATGATCGAGGCTGCCGAGAAGTCCGGGCAGCTGAAGCCCGGCGGCACCATCGTCGAACCCACCTCGGGCAACACCGGCGTCGGCCTCGCACTCGTCGCTCAGCAGCGCGGCTACAAGTGCGTGTTCGTCTGCCCTGACAAGGTCAGCGAGGACAAGCGCAATGTGTTGCGGGCCTACGGCGCGGAGGTCGTCGTGTGCCCGACCGCGGTGCCGCCGGATCACCCCGACAGCTACTACAACGTCTCCGACCGGCTGGTCCGCGAGATCGACGGCGCGTGGAAGCCCGACCAGTATTCCAACCCCGGCGGCCCCGAAAGCCACTACGAGACCACCGGCCCCGAGATCTGGCGCGACACCGACGGCAAGGTCACCCATTTCGTCGCGGGCGTCGGCACCGGCGGCACCATCACCGGTACCGGTCGCTACCTCAAAGAGGTCTCCGGCGGCACCGTGAAGATCGTCGGCGCCGACCCGGAGGGCTCGGTCTACTCCGGCGGCACCGGCCGCCCGTACCTGGTCGAGGGCGTCGGTGAGGACTTCTGGCCGTCTGCTTACGACGCGGCCATCCCCGACGAGATCATCGCGGTCTCCGACGCCGATTCCTTCGACATGACCCGCAGGCTCGCCCGCGAAGAGGGGCTGCTCGTCGGCGGCTCCTGCGGCATGGCTGTGGTCGCGGCGATCGAGGTCGCGCGCCGGGATCCGGACGCGCTCGTCGTCGTGCTGCTGCCCGACGGCGGCCGCGGCTACCTGTCCAAGATCTTCAACGACCAGTGGATGAGCTCCTACGGCTTCCTGCGTGAGCGCCTCGACGGCAGCACCACTGAGCCGCTCGTCGGCGACGTACTGCGTGGCAAGTCGGGCGAACTGCCCGATCTGGTGCACACGCACCCGTCGGAGACCCTGCGCGACGCCATTGAGATCCTGCGTGAGTACGGCGTCTCGCAGATGCCGGTCGTCGGCGCCGAGCCGCCGGTGATGGCGGGCGAGGTCGCGGGCAGTGTCTCCGAACGTGACCTGCTCTCCGCGGTGTTCGAAGGCCGCGCGCACCTGACGGATTCGGTGGCAGAGCACATGAGCCCGTCGTTCCCGCTGATCGGTTCCGGCGAACCGATCTCCGCCGCGACCAAGGCACTCTCGGACACCGACGCGCTGATGGTGGTGGAGGAAGGCAAACCGGTCGGGGTCATCACCCGCCACGACCTGCTCGGCTTCCTGAGCACGGGCAGCATCGGCCACTGAGTTCCAGGACAGCCGAAGATCTTCCCAGCGCGGGTGTGGCACGGCCCTGATCCGGCGAGTCGAACTGGACAGACGCTTTTCGGCCGATCATTGCACGTGGTGCCGTGAGCGACCGAAAAGCGTCCGCACAGAACAGATTCCCCAGCGCATCACCTTCCGAAACCGAATTCGGGGTGCCCAAGCAGCACGTCGACCTCTCGATCGGTCGGGCCGCACGGCCATTCGGTGCGTGATGGGCGCAGGCAGGCCGCCTCGATCACCGCCGCGCAGGCGTCGCGGTCGAGGCTATCCGCTGCGGCGGATGGACGACATCCTTCGACAGTGATGTTCGGAACGCTCCGATACGTATCCGGCAGATTGTCAGGTGAATTATCTTGCTACCGAAATGCATTGGCATCGGTCAGTGCTTTACCGAGCACCAGCTGATGCACCTCCGCGGTGCCCTCGTATGTGAGCACCGACTCCAGATTGTTCGCGTGACGCAGCACCGAATAGTCCAGCGTGATGCCGTTGGCACCCAGAATTGTGCGGCATTCGCGCGCGATCGCGATGGCTTCGCGCGTGCTGTTCAACTTGCCCGCACTGATCTGTTCCTGCTGGACCACGCCCTGGTCCTTCAATCGGCCGAGGTGCAGCGCGAGTAGCTGGCCCTTGCCGAATTCCAGTGCCATATCCGCCAACTTCGCCTGGGTCAGCTGGTAGGCCGCCAGTGGTTTGTCGAAGACCTCCCTGGTCCTGGCGTATTCGATGGTCGTGGTCAGACAGTCGCGCGCCGCGCCGAGCGCGCCGAAGACGATGCCGAAGCGCGCTTCGCTCAGGCACGCCAGCGGGGAGCCGAGCCCACGCGACCGCGGCAGCACCGCATCGGCGGGCAGCCGGACGTCGCTGAAATCCAGCTCCGCGGTGATCGAGGCGCGCAGCGACAGCTTGCGGTGCATCTCACGGGTGCTGAACCCCGGCGTGCCCGCAGGCACCAGGAAACCGCGAACTACCTGCTTGCCTTCGTCTTCGGTCTGCGCCCAGACCACCGAGATATCGGCCACCGACCCATTGGTGATCCACATTTTCGAGCCGTTCAGTATCCAGTCGGCGCCGTCGCGCTTCGCCCTGGTCCGCATGCCACCCGGATTGGATCCGAAGTCTGGTTCGGTGAGTCCGAAACAGCCGATCGCGCGGCCCGCCGCCATCTCGGGCAGCCACTGCTGCTTGTGCTCCTCGGATCCGAACTGGTGGATCGCCGTCATCGCCAGGGACCCCTGCACCGACACCATGCTGCGCACCCCCGAATCCACCGCCTCGAGCTCCTGGCAGGCGAGCCCGTAGGCGGTCGCCGACATCCCCGCGCAGCCGTAACCGTCGAGATGCATGCCGAGCAGCCCGAGCGCGCCGAGCTCAGGAGCGATCTCGCGGGCCGGGAAGGTGCCTGCTTCGAACCAGTCCTCGATGTGCGGCCGCAATCGTTGTGCCGCGAACGCCGCTACAGTCTTGCGGATCTCGCGCTCCTCGTCGGAAAGCAAGGCATCGATCGCGAACAGTTCTTCGACAGTCACCATGGCCCCAGCCTAGTAAGCGCAGCCGGACGAAGTCCGTCCGTAGACCAGTCGGTTGCCGACAATTCACCGCCATCTACGCTGGGCACATGAGTGAGTTGGGATTCTCTACACGGGCCGTGCACGCAGGATTCGATCCCGATCCGCGGACCGGAGCGGTGAACGTGCCCATCTACGCGAGTTCGACGTTTGCCCAGGACGGTGTCGGCGGGCTACGCGACGGCTACGAGTACGGCCGGACCGGCAACCCGACGAGGACCGCGCTAGAGGCCAACCTCGCCGCGCTCGAATCGGGCCGCTTCGGACGCGCGTTCGCCTCCGGTATGGCAGCCACCGACTGTGCGCTGCGAGCCACGCTTCGCCCAGGCGACCACATCGTGATCCCGGACGACGCGTACGGCGGCACCTTCCGGCTGATCGACAAGGTGTTCAGCCAGTGGGGCATCGAGCACTCGCCCGCCCACGTGTTCAACGTCGAGGAGATGCGCGCCGCGATCCGCCCGAACACGAAGCTGGTCTGGATCGAGACCCCGACCAACCCGCTGCTCAGCATCGGTGACATCGCGGCGCTCGCCGATGTCGCGCACACGGCCGGTGCGAAACTGGTGGTGGACAACACCTTCGCGACGCCGTACCTCCAGCAGCCGCTGCTGCTCGGTGCCGACATCGTCACGCATTCGACCACCAAGTACCTCGGCGGGCATTCCGACACCGTCGGCGGCGCGCTGATCACCAACGACCCGGAGCTGGACGCGGCTTTCGCCTTCCTGCAGAACGGCGCGGGCGCGGTACCGGGCCCGTTCGACGCCTTCCTCACCCTGCGCGGCACCAAGACCCTCGCGGTGCGGATGGATCGGCACTGCGACAACGCCGAGACCATCGCCGAGTTCCTGACCAGGCACCCCGCGATCTCGAAGGTCATCTACCCCGGCCTCGCCGACCATCCGGGTCACTTCATCGCCGACAAGCAGATGAAGCGCTTCGGCGGCATGATCTCGGTGCGGCTACACGGCGGCCCCGATGCGGCGCGTGACTTCTGCTCGCGCACAAAAATCTTCACCTTGGCCGAATCGCTCGGCGGCGTGGAATCGCTGATCGAGCACCCGGCCGCGATGACACACGCGTCCACCGAGGGCTCCGACCTCGAGGTGCCCGCGGATCTGGTGCGGCTGTCGGTCGGTATCGAGGACATCAGCGACCTGCTCGCCGATGTCGAGCAGGCTTTGGCCGGCTGAGGCAACGGACATGACGAAGCGGCCGCATCCGAGATCGGATGCGGCCGCTTGCGTTCGGGGAGAACTTGTTTCCGCTATGCGCGGAGGCCGGGCCGTAATGCCGCGGCCGGATGCGTCAGCTGTGGTAGGGCTCCGCGCTCACCAGCGTGACCTTCATGGTCTTGCCGTTGGGCAGCGTGTACTCACGGGTATCGCCGACCTTGGCGTCGATCAGGGCGCCGCCGAGGGGGGAGGAGGGCGAGTAGGTCTCCAGCTTGGAGTCGTTCAGGCCCTCTTCGCGGGTGGCGATCAAGAATGTCTCGGTATCGGACTCATCGCCGTCGTAATAGACCTTGACGACCGAACCCGGCAGCGCAACGCCCGCTTTGGTCGGAGCGACACCGACCTTGGCGTTGTTCAGCAGTTCCTGCAGCTGGCGGATGCGTGCTTCCTGCTGGCCCTGCTCCTCACGAGCGGCGTGGTATCCACCGTTCTCCTTGAGGTCACCCTCTTCACGGCGCTCATTGATCTCGGCAGCGATGATGGGACGATTGGCAATGAGCGCATCGAGTTCGCCCTTGAGCCTGTCGTGCGACTCCGGGGTCAGCCAAGTCACTTGCGTCTCAGTCATCTCGATCACTCCCTAGTAGTTGTTCCCGGCAGGCCGGGATTCCCTGATAACCGCTGCAGTACCCACAGGGGGCGGGCACGCACCAACCAACGGCTGGTGCCATCCTGGGGAAGTTCGTCGAACCCCGACAGGCCTCTGATCCGGGCAAACACGATAATCCGGAACTGACAGCGCTGGCCGCCAATGCAGCAAACACGGCTCCGAGCCCCGGAACCGTGTATGACGCCATTTTAGCATGAATCATAAACACGCAGGTCGGAGTTTGTTTTGTCCTGGCTCGGGTATGTGGGAGCTGCTCGCGGATAGCTCAGCCTGTCCGGAGATGCTCAACCCGCCCGGAGATATCCCGGCACCCGATCGCTGCACGCGTAGATGCTTCCCGACGAAGGCCGCTCCGACGAGCGAACGGTCGTGGTCATCTCGATGGTGCCGCTCTCGGACGGCTCGACGAGCACCTCGCGGCGGCCGATCTCGGTGCTGTCCCTGGCCATAGCCCGCACGAAACACACCACCGGCTGCTGTGGATCCTTACGGGTGATCTTCATGCGGACGGTCAGCGTCGAGTCGTCGACCACGACGTAACCGAGCTGTTCGGCCTCGATGTCATCCGGGCCGTATTTCTGCCATCCGAGGTAGGCGACACCGAGTCCGAGCAGCACAACGACCGCGCCGATGACCGGTGGAACCCAGCGCGGTCTACGGCGTGGCGCGGCGCCGTACCGGTCGGCACGGCGTGCGGTGGCCGCATCGCCACCGGCGGATTCCGGCGCTGGCTCGGTCATGGGTGGTCGCTCCCGGGGGGTACGTCGGAACAAAAGTCTGTCGGATGGAACTATAGGGAACGAAGCCCAAGCACCCGCGAGCGAGAGCGATGAGGTGAACGAGACGTGAGTGGCCTTCGCCTCATGGCGGTTCATGCCCACCCTGACGACGAATCCAGCAAGGGTGCCGCGACAACCGCACGCTATGCCGACGAGGGTAACGATGTCCTCGTCGTCACGCTGACCGGTGGCGAACGCGGCAGCATCCTCAATCCCGCGATGGACATCCCCGGCGTGCTCGACCGGATCGAGGAGGTCAGGCGCGAGGAAATGGCCGCTGCCGCCGCCGCGCTCGGGGTCCGCCAGACCTGGCTCGGGTTCGTCGATTCGGGCCTGCCGGAGGGCGATCCGCTGCCCGCGCTGCCGGAGGGCTGCTTCGCGGTTGTTCCGTTGGAAGAGGCCACCGAGGCGCTGGTGCGGGTGGTGCGCGAGTTCAGGCCGCACGTGATGACGACCTACGACGAGACCGGCGGTTACCCGCACCCCGATCACATCCGGTGCCACGAGGTGTCGGTGGCCGCATTCGAGGCAGCGGGCGACCCTGAGCGGTTCCCGGAGGCGGGCGAACCGTGGACGCCGTTGAAGCTGTACTACGACCACGGATTCAGCTTGCAGCGGATGGAGGCCTTCGCCGCGGAGTTCGAGCGGATCGGCGAACCGTTCCCGATGCAGGAATGGCTGGATCGGATTCGTAAGTACGCCGTCGAGCGCGGTGACGTCATGTCGCGGGTCACCACACAGATCGAGTGCGCCAAGTACTTCCCCAACCGTGACGACGCTCTGCGTGCGCATGCCACGCAGATCGACCCGAACGGCGCTTTCTTCGCGATTCCGCTGGAGATGCAGCAACGGGTGTGGCCCACCGAGGAATTCGAGCTGGCCAAGACCAAGGTGAGCACCGCGATCCCCGAGAACGACCTGTTCGCAGGCATCGAGGATCAGTGATGCTCGTTCTGCTCGCGCAGACGCCGGGCACCCCTACCGGCCCCGAGTTCGGTAAGGCATCGCCGCTCGGCCTCGTCATCATCCTGATCCTGCTCGCGGGCACGGTGCTGCTGGTGCGCTCGATGAACCGGCACCTGAAGAATCTGCCCGCCACCTTCGAGCCGGAGCATCCCGAGCCCGATCAGGAGGCCGACGAAGGCACCGAGCCCGGCATCACCCGCCGGTCGGCAGAGGTCGACGAGCCCGAAGGCCGAACCGACAAGACCTGAGTTCCCGCCTGTCACAGTGGCCGTCCGCACTCCGCGGGCGGCCACTGTCACATTTGCGGGTCCCATTTCGTCATTGGGTAGTCGCGGCCCGATCCACCGCATAGCCGAGCAGACATTCGGTGTGGATCGCAGTCGCGCGTCCGGCTCGGTGACGATGTGAAAGTTAGGACGAAGAAATGACATTCGATGAATTGCGTGGTGCGGTTGCCGGTCGGATCCTGGTGCCTGGTGATGACGGATTCGAGCAGGCGGCACGGCCGTGGGCGCTGACCGTCACGCAGCCGGTCGCGGCGGTGGCCGAGGTGGAGGACGCCGATGACGTCGCCGCCGTGGTCGCCTACGCGCGCCGGGTCGGCATGCCGGTGGTAGCGCAGCCGACAGGGCACGGCGCGGCGGGCGGGATCGAGGATGCGATCCTGCTGCGCACCGGCCGGATCGACAACGTCGAGATCGACGCACGGCAGCGGATCGCGCGTGTCGGCGCCGGTGCGAAGTGGGGGCAGGTGCAGGCTGCGGCCGGAGCACACGGGCTGACCGGGCTCGCGGGTAGCAACCCGGTGGTCGGGGTGACCGGATACACCCTCGGCGGCGGACTCGGCTGGTTCAGCCGTAAGTACGGCTGGGCCTCGGACGCCGTTCGCGCCTTCGAGATTGTCGACGCGGAGGGCAAGCAGGGCAGGATCACCGCGGCGAGCGATCCGGAGCTGTTCTGGGCATTGCGCGGTGGTGGTGGCGATTTCGCCGTGGTGACCGCGCTGGAGTTCGAGTTGTTCGCCGCGCCTGCGGTGTACGGCGGGCGGGTGTTGTGGTCCGGCAACAGGACTCACGAGGTATTCGAGGCGTTCCAGGAGATCACCGCAGCGGCTCCCGAGGAGTTGTCGGTGTGGTTCCATCGGCTCCAGTTCCCCGATGCGCCGCCGATGGTCGCGCTGGACGCCGTCTACCTCGGTGCCGCCGAGGAAGGCCGTGCGCTGTTGGCCCGCCTTGACGCGATCGATGGCCCCATCGCCGACAAGCGTGCCGTCCTTCCGGTGGCGAGCCTCGGCGATGTCACCGCCGAACCGGCCGACCCGAGTCCGTCGCTCTCGCGCGGCGAACTGCTCACCGACCTCGATGACGCGGTCGTCAAGTCGCTGCTCGAAGAACCCGTCGCTCCGCTGATCAATATCCAGATCCGCCACCTCGGCGGCGCACTGGCCGAGGCCAACCCGGACGGCGGTGCGCGCGGCCCGGTGACCGAGCCGTACCTGCTGTACCTGCTCGGCCTCGGATTGCCGCACGTCGCGGCGGCCGTCAAGGCCAGGCTGACCGAGATCGTCGACGCCATCGGCGGCCACATCAGCGGGCTCAAACCGTACACATTCCTCGCCCCTGAGGAAGGCGCGGCAGCCGCCTTCGACCGGTCGACCCTCGCGCGGCTCGGCGAGCTCGAGCGGGCCCGCGACCCGCACGGCGTGATTCGCGCGAACTATCCGGTGCTCGGATAGCTTCGACGATCCGAATTTCGGCACGGTGATGGGGTTTTCGGTATGACCAGTTCGTACTGGTCGCGGTTTGGATGTCGGCCCGGTGTGCTACTCCTACAGCGAACCCCAACCGAAGGATGACGATGGATTCTGTGATCGACCAGATCGACCGCGCTCTGGACATGACGGAGGCGATCGTCGCCACGGTGGACGACGAGCGGCTCGGCGCGCCGACGCCGTGCCGGGATTGGGATGTTCGTGCCGTGCTGAATCATGTGGTCGGCGGCACGCACCGGTTCGCCGCCGCGCTGACCGGGATGGACGCGGGGGCCGAGCAGGACAACGACTGGCTCGGCATCGACCCGCAGAGCGCGTACGCGGCGGCGGCCGCGGTGGATCGCGCCGCATGGCACCGGCCGGACGCGCTGACGGGGACGGTGCGCATCTTATTCGGTGATCTGCCGGGCCGGGCCGCGGCGACGGTCCATCTCACCGAACTGGTTGTGCACGGCGTGGATATCGCGCTCGCCGTTGACCGGCCCGATCTCGCGGACGACGAGTTGTGCGCCGAGTTGCTTGCGACGATGCAGGAGATGGGCGGCATCAATGGCTTCCGCAATCCAGGAATGTTCGACAACGAGATCGCCGTTGCCGCCGACGCACCCGCCCATCGGCGGCTGCTCGGCTACGTCGGCAGGACCTGGTGAGCACCTGCGGGTAGGGCTCGATCGCGAATACGGCGAACCGGGTGGCGCAGGATGGTTTTGGTGGTCGCGGCCGGAGCCCGGCGTGGATCGGACAGGTAGATCTCGTGATGGCGGCCGTTCATCGCCAAGCCTTCCGTGGTCATGAACGCCTCCATGCGGGCAAGGGTCTCCGGCTCGGTCGAATAGGGGCCGAGGTGCAGCGCCTGGATCGCCTCGCCCTCGGTCAACGACTCGAAGATCGCGCCGGTCACCATGTCCGCGGTGACGACGTCGGGCATCCGGATCATCAGTTTCCAGTGCCACTGGTCGCGCGGCACCGAGAGTGCCGGTTCGTCGGATTCCACCCACCACTGCCCCTCGAGCTTCGGCACGACGAAATCCTGGCCGATGGTTTTGGCGATCTTCGCGGCACCGTAGGCGGCGCGGTAGAGCCCGGCGACGGCGTCGGTGTACGCCTGGCCACCGGGCGCGCCGGAACCGGTGACCGTCACGTAGTCGTAGGCGTCGAATGTTCGCAGCGCCGGATCGCGGCGCGCGCCGTAGTAGTGCTTGTCGGTCTTGGCCAGATCGATCTTCACCGGATGTCCTCCTGTCGAATTGCCTGTCGGGGGCAGCCTGGACCCTCCAACGACGGGAGAGTCAACACGTCGGTTCGCGGTGTTGCTCGAATGGTGCGGGCTGCCGCTCGGTCGGGCCGACAGTGGATGCTGGCAGTCGTGGACGAGATATTCCGGCAGGCCGGTGTACGAGGCTGGGTGCACGCCAGGTGTTTCGACTGCGGCGGCGAAGTGGGGTCGGGTGCCGACGAACCGGTGGTGCTCGCGTCGGTGGTCAAGGTGCCATTGGTGCTGGAGTTCGCCCGCCAGGTCGCCGCGGGGCAGTTGGACCCGGCCGATCGGGTGCGCGCGGGCGCGCGGGACCGCCTCGGTGGCGTCGGCACGGCGGGGTGTGTGGACGATGTCGAGCTGAGTCTGCGCGACGCCGCGTTCTTCGCACTCGCACTGAGCGACAACACCGCGGCCGATCTGCTGTTCGATCGGGTCGGTCTCGACAATGTGCGCTCGCTCGTGCGCGAGCTCGGGCTCACCGGCACGCGGATCGTCGGCGCGCCCAGGCACATCGTGCAGACCATGGCCGAGGACATCGGAGCTCGCGATCCGATCGAATTCGCCGCGCGGTATCCCGAGCTGAGCGCAGCGGAGGTTCTCGGCACCCGCGCCCTCGACCCGCATCGGACCACCGCGAGCACACCGCGCGACATGACCGATCTGCTCGCGCTCATCGCCACCGATCGGGCGAGCACCGCCGAGACCTGTCGATGGGTGCGCGATCTCATGCGTCAGCAGGTCAACTGGCACCGCCTCGCGGCGGCCTTTCCGTCCGAGGTGCGGCTCTGGGCCAAGACCGGCACCCTGCCGGGCGTGCGCAACGAGATCGGTGTCGTCGAGTACCCCGGCGGAAGTCGTTATGCCGTAGCGGTATTCACCAGAGCGGACACTCTCGCCCAGCGACTGCCCGAGGTGGACCGTGCGATCGGCACCGCGGCACGGCATGCGATCGAGACCATCTCTCACGGCCTGCCGTACACCACGTTCCACGGGCGCTGCGGTACCTCCTGAGCGGGCGCGGGGCGTGAGGAGCCGTCACCCTGTACCACATTCGCGATTAACTCGGCGAGGTCACCAACCAGCGGATGTGGCGCGGCGGCGGGCCAAGCCAATGACAGTCGCCAGCTCAGCGTGCCCTCCGGCAACGGTCGCCAGACCACCCTCGGTTCCTTTTGCGCGACCATGCCCTGGTCGAAAGCCACGCCGCGACCGGAAAGCACCATACCGAGCACGAATTCGGGATTGCGGGCGTGCTGTACCGACGTCGGCCGGAACCCGTGCTCCCAGCAGGTGCGCAGCGTCGCGTCGTACAGCCCGGGCGCGGCGGCCCTCGGAAAGATCACCAGACCGTGCCCGGCCAGATCGGCGAGGGTGAGCGAGGAACGCATGGCAAGCGGCGAATCCCGCGGCAGCACCACGCCCAATGGCGTGTCCACCGCGGGACCTAGTTCGAGGCCGATCACGTCGACCGGATGTTGCAGCAGCCCCGCGTCGAGTTGCCGGTCGGCGAGTAGGCGCACCTGCTCGGCGGTGGTCAGTTCCTGTAGATCTACCCGAACGTCACGGTTCTCGAATGCGGTCAGGATGGCGGCGAGCACCCGCCCTGCGAGCTCGGGTGGCACCCCGACACGCAACGCGTCGATCTCACCCCGATGCGCCTTGCCGACCAGCGATGTCGTCCGCTCCCAGCGCGCGAGCAGATCGCGGGATTCGGCGAGCAGGATCTGCCCGGCCTCGGTGAGCTCGACCCGACGGCTGTCGCGATCGAACAGTCGCGCACCGAGATCGGTTTCGAGTTTCCGGATCCGCTGACTCAGCGGCGGCTGCGCGATGCCGAGGCGCTGCGCGGCGCGCCCGAAATGTAGTTCTTCGGCGACGGCGATGAAGTACCGCAGTTGGCGTAAGGGGTCCACGCTGCGACGATATCGGGCCTGCCCGCGCGAAACCGGCGCGGCTGTTACTGTCGATCTCGTGCCAGGATGGACCCCACAATGACCGGCTCTAATCCGGAAGCGCAGCGACTCAACGCGATTGCCGCGGCCATCGGCTGCCGAAATTATCTGGAAATCGGGGTCGCTACCGGGGACACGTTCGCCGTTGTCGAGGCTCCACGCAAGACCGGTGTCGATCCTGCCTTCCAATTCGATATCTCGGCGGCATCGACCGCGAACGTAGACTTCTTCACCGGTACCTCCGATGAGTTCTTCGCCCAACTCGACTCGTCGGTGTCCTACGACCTCGTTTATATCGACGGACTACACACCTTCGCCCAGACTTACCGTGACTTCTGCAACGTGCTCACCCACACTCACGATCGCTCGGTGATCGTATTGGACGATGTGTGGCCGACCGACATCTTTTCAGTAATCCCCGATTATCACCGCGCGATGGCCGAAAGATTCCGTACGGGCGTGCCCGGAATGGACTGGCACGGTGATGTTTTCAAGATCGCGTCCGCGATTCACGATTACCACACGACCCTCAGCTACGCCACGGCCCTTGGCGAGGCACGACCTGCCATGCTGGTCTGGCGAGCTCCGCGCCGCGACTCTCCGCGCTTCCGCGGGCTCGAGGAAATCGAGCGGCAGACCTACCTCGACTTCCTGGACAGGCTCGATCTACTCAACGCGATTCCGCAAGCCGATGCTATTCGTTTGAGCGCCGCGCCTGCGCGCGCCGCAGGCTCGGCGCGGTAGTCCCCTTGGCGTGAGTGTTGTCCTGCTGAGTTGAGCGGGAGATCTTCGGGTGCCGATTTGGTGCTCGCGGACTGAGCATCCTCAGCACTTCGGAGTGCGAGCCGGAGTTGCGTCGACTACGGTGCGTCACCGATTCTTTTGTGCCGGTGTGTATTCGGGGAATTCGATCCAAAACGTGCTGTCGATGCCCGGTTGCGAATCGACTCCGTAGTCGCCGTTGTGCGCCTGCATGATCGCGGCGACGATGGCGAGGCCGAGTCCGTTGCCGCCTTCGCTGCGGGACCGCCCGGAATCTACTCGATAGAACCGGTCGAAAAGATGCGGCAGGTGTTCGGGTGGGATGCCGGGTCCGTGGTCTATGACCGAGATTCGAACCCCGGTCGCGTTGGTCACCCGGATGGTAATCGGGGTGTCGTGGGGAGTGTGGCGCAGGGCGTTGGTCGTCAGGGACAAGATCGCCTGGGTCACTCGATCCGGCACGGCGTCGGCGAACAGAGATCGAGGGGTGTCGACCTCGATTCGGCGTTCGGGTGCGATGACATGCAAGTCTTCGACGACTGCGTCGATCACGGCCACGACGTCGACGCGTTCGCGGTCGGTGAGGCCGTGTACGTCGAGATTATTGAGGTCGAGCAGTGCTTCGACGATTCGGCTCATACGTTGGGCTTCGTCATTGATGCGCCGCATCGCGTCGTGCACGTCGTCGGTTCGGGTGCCGGACGAGTGCAGCGCGGAGTAGCCGCGCAAAGTCGTGAGCGGGGTGCGCAGTTCGTGCGAAGCGTCGGCGACGAAGCGTCGCATCCGATCCTCGGTGGCCTGGGTGGTGTCGATCATCGTATTGAGGGCCTTGCCGAGCCGGTCGGCTTCGGTGCCCGATGCGCAACCTTCGATACGGCGATGAGAGGCTCCCGCGGCGATGGCGTCGGCGGCTTCGGTCATTCGTGCGATGGGCGTCAGCCCGAGTCGATGCACCCACCAGACCACCGAGCCGACCACTATGGCGAGCACGAGGCCCGCTGCGGCCAGGGTGGTGATCAACTGTTTGGTGGCGTCCTGCGCACTCTGTGCGGAGAGGGCGATGACGACGTCGGTGCCCCCCTTCCGGACGGTCACCGCCCGTACCTCCGATACGTTGCCGGAGGTCGTCGGCCGGCCCGTGGGGGTGGGCAGTTCGTCCACGCCGTTCAGGTCGGGGACCAGAGCGGCATCATTGGTCGGTGCCTGCACGGTGGTGAGTGTTCCGTCGGCGTTTCGGATTCCGAGATAGATGTCGCCGAAGGCCAACGTCGACCTCGCGGGTCGAAACGGGTGCTGTGCGGCCATCAGTCCGGGCATGGGCATGTTGGACAACTTGGTGAGCTGGAGGTCGAGTTGCTGGACCAGGTAGTGGCGTTGGATTAGTACGACCGCCGCGCCCGCGGCCAGCAGCGTCAGCACCAACGCGACCAGCGCCAGACTCAGCCGTCGTGCCAGCGACATCATGGTTCCCGGATGGTGTAACCGACGCCGCGGACGGTGTGGATCAGTTTGGTGCCGCCGCGGTCGAGCTTCTTGCGCAGGCTGCTGATGAAGGTTTCGATAATCGCCGATTCGCCTTCGAAGCTGTATCGCCAGACGTGGTCGAGTATCTGCGCGCGGGTCACAACCAGGCCGGCATTGGTCATAAGACAGCGCAGAAGTGTGAATTCGGTTGCAGTCAAATGTATTTCGTCATCGCCGCGCCAGACGCGATGCGCCTGGTCGTCGAGTACCAGATCCGCCACCCGCCGTTGTACCGGCAGGTCGGCGATGGCTCCGCTGCGGCGCAGTGCGACTTGGACACGCGCGACCACTTCCTCCAGGACGAACGGTTTGACGATGTAGTCATCGCCGCCGCTGGTCAGTCCGTGGATCCGTTCGGCGGGGTCCGAACGCGCGGTCAGGAACAATACCGGTGCCTCGCAACCCCTTCCGCGTAAACGTCGCAGCACCGTATAGCCGTCGTCGTCGGGCAACATGACGTCGAGCACGATCGCATCCGGGTGCATTGTGTCGGCCAACGCCAGCGCCTCCCGGCCCGTGGACGCCGTCCGCACCGTGTATCCAGCCATGCGCAGGCCGGTACCGACCAGATAGGCGATGTTCTCCTCGTCATCCACGACGAGTACCCGTGGCGAGTTCGTGCCCTGTTCACTGAGGTCCCACTCGGGTGCCGGCAGCATCGTCGGTTCGCGCATGAACCATACCGTGTACCGGAAATTGCTCGGCTACCTGAAGAATCGCTGGGGAATACCTGTGAATTGACCGACGCCCCACAGGAAATCGCGAGGAATCCTTCAAGGAGTCGCCAGTCAGGTTGTCGAGACTTCGGTGGTCGTCGCAGATCGCGTCGATGCTCGATACAAGGGAGAATCCGATGCGGATCATCCGCTACTCGTTCCTGGCTGTCGCCGCGGCCGGGATCACACTGTCCGTGGGGCTGGGTGCCGGCACCGCGTCGGCCGATGGCCCGGGCAATCACCGTCAGCTCACCGACGAGCAGAAGCAATGTCTTTCCGGCCAGGGCATTTCCCGAGAGTCGAGGCCTGCCGGGAAGCCCTCCGAAGAGCAGATCGCCAAGGTCAAAGAGGCGTTCGGGGCCTGCGGAATCCCCTTGCCCGAACGCCCTAAGCTCACCGACGAGCAGAAGCAATGTCTTTCCGGCCAGGGCATTTCCCGAGAGTCGAGGCCTGCCGGGAAGCCCTCCGAAGAGCAGATCGCCAAGGCCAAAGAGGCGTTCGAGGCTTGCGGAATCCCGGTACCCACCCGCTAGCACGCCCGTGGCGCTGGACCTGGGCATCGGCTTACGACGCCGTTGTCCAGGTCTGTGACGTGCGACGTCACCTATCTGTGTCAGCACGCCGATCCGGCTTCGACGGCTATACCGCGTCCGGCCTCGATCCATGAACCGATTCGATGGCGGATTTGGTATCGGCCACGCCTTTTCGAAGGCAATGACACATCGCGGGGTGATCTTGCGGTGTACGAAGGTTCCGATTCTCGTGAGCCGCAAACGACGAGCGACACTCCACGGTTGCCAGCCGGATCTGACGCGGCGGGACCTATCCGTTTACTGCTGGTGGGAATGGTTCGGGTGACACTGCTCGAAGTTTGCCTACAGTGAGGGCGTGTAGACCAACCGGTATGCACGCTCGGATACGTGGCCCCGGGGGTTTCTTCGCGACCGGGGCCGCACCGGCACAGGCATTGCAGCAGAACGAGGCAGCGGCGCGACGTCGTTGTTGCCCGGTTGCCGGGTTGGTCCGCCCGCCGAGTATGCACGTGACTCGCGTTGGCCGCGCTCGGCCGCTTGTCGTCGCGTTCGCGGGCCCGCTTCTCGAGGGCAGAGCAGCAGGCAGAACTCGGGTCGCCGTAAATCGGCGATCGGATCCGAAACCTAGGCGCAGGGCGTCCTTCCCTCGAACCGCGCCAGCCGTGGCGTGGAACCCGACGAAAAGCACTCGCCACATACCCATCTAGTGAACTCCTCGAAATGGAACTACGCCGTTTCGATGAAATGAGGTCGGCAATCGCCAGGTATGTATGATTGGCGCACGCATATTGTCAGGCACGTTCGACGCGCACAATCTTGTCCCTGCGAACAAGGTGGAGCAATGCGTAAACCGTCGATCCATGTCGCCTCCCTAGTGGGTGGCGAAGAGATGTTCCGCAGCGAACTCGGTTCGATCCACCGGCTCAACGCCGACAACTTCCCGGTCTTGAACGGTCTGTCGATCAAACGACTCCGGCTGGCTCCCAACGCTATCCGCGAACCGCACTGGCATGTCAACGCCACCGAATTGACCTATTGCACCTCCGGACAAGCGCTCGTGTCGGTCCTGGACAACGGAAGTAAATTCTCCTCGTTCCTGGTCAGCGCCGGCGAGATGTTCCACATCGAATCAGGGGCGTTGCACCACGTGGAGAACGTCGGCGACACCGACGCGGAGTTCATCATTGCGTTCCGCCATGAGCGACCAGAAGACTTCGGCTTCGGTGCCGCCCTCGGCGCGATGACCGACGCGGTCCTCGGCAACACCTACGACCTGCCCTCCGAGGCCTTCGCTGACATCCGGCGCAGCACCACCGCCAAACTGATAGTTGGCCGCGAAGGCGCACCCGACATCCCGTCGACGGCCCATTTCGGCGACCCTCATCATTTCGCCGTCGAAGCAATCGCACCACCACTGGAATCCTCGGCCGGATCGGTCCGTACTGCGCGTGAACAGTATTGGGCCGCGCTGCACGACATCTCGATGTATTCCCTGCGAATCAGCGAAGACGGTATGCGCGAACCGCATTGGCATCCGGTTACCGCCGAAATGGGTTATGTGCACAAGGGTTCGGCGCGGATGACGATCATGAATCCTGACGGTGCCCTCGATACCTACATCGTCAACGAGGGTGAGGTCTACTTCGTCCCCCGCGCCTATCCCCACCACATCGAGGTCATCGACGCACCGCAGATCCACCTGCTCATCTTCTTCGACCAGCCCACCCCCGCCGATATCGGCTACCGCGCCTCGATGAGCGCCTACTCCCGCAAAGTCCTCGCCGCCACGTTCGGCGTCGCGCTCGACGACCTGCCCAACTTTCCCTTTACACCTTCCGACCCGCTACTCGTCAACCGCCGCAACCCCCTGGACCCCGTCGCCGACCGAGCGTGACTCGCACTGGCTCCCATCCAGCGCGAGTCACGGCGTGGCCGGCTCATACGGCGATTGAAATGACCAGGTTGACGGGTGAACCAATTGGAAAGTGCGACATCGCCTTACCTACGTCAGCACGCCGGGAATCCGGTGGATTGGCGCGAGTGGGATGCCGAGGCGCTGGCGGAGGCGGCCGCGCGGGATGTGCCGATTCTGCTGTCGGTCGGGTACGCGTCGTGCCATTGGTTGTCGGCGCGCTGATTCACCACGATTCGATCAGCGCGACATCATGCTCCCGCCGCTGCCATTCCTTGGAGAGGCGACCGAGCCGGTCCGGGGCGGCGATGCCGCGCACGCCTGCGATCTTGCCGTCACGGATCTCCAGGATCGTGACGCCCACGACCCGATCGTCGAGTGTGACGAGCATGGCCGGGCAGCCGTTGACCACGACGGCGTGGATCGAGGGCGAGCCACCGATGAGTTTGCGTTTGGCCGGCGACGGTTTGAAGACTCGCATCGCGTTGGCGAGCCGTTCCGGGGTCGAGTATTGGATCAGCTTCTCGGCTAGCCCCAGTCCCAGTCCGGCACCGTCGGAGATGCCGGTCGCGTCGTCGGTCAGCAGCGCGAGCAGCCGTTCGGTCCGGCCCGAAGAAGCGGCGGCGACGAACGCTTCGACGATGCGACGTGCGGCGGCCTGGTCGATGTCGATGCCGTTGCGAGCGACGCCGATTCGACGCCGGGCTCGGTGGAGGTGTTGCTGACTCGCGGACACGGTGATGCCGAGAATTTCGGCGATTTCGGCGTGGCTGTACGCGAAGGCCTCGTACAGCACGTATACGGCCCGTTCGGTCGGCGACAGCCGCTCCATGAGCGTCAGCACCGCCAGAGTCACCGATTCGCGCTGCTCGACGGTGTCGGCCGGGCCCAGCATCGGGTCGCCGTCCAGGAGCGGTTCGGGCATCCAGGCGCCGGCCACGCGTTCGCGTCGCACCTGCGCCGAACGGAGCCGGTCCAGCGCCAAGTTGGTGACGATCTTGGTCAGCCAGGCCTCGGGTACCTCGACGTACTCCCGGTCGGCGGCCTGCCACCGCAGGAACGCGTCCTGCACCGTGTCCTCGGCGTCGGCGGCCGAGCCGAGCAGACGGTAGGCGAGTGAGGCCAGCCGATTGCGGCTGGCCTCGAAACGCGCCACGGTGGCGGTGTCCATGACCATGGACGCGACTCTAAACGGCGGCCGTGGCCGGTGCGTGCTCTCGGGTGGCGGCCAAGCGGTACTTGTGATTCGGCTTTCCGAACGTCGGGCGGCTCACGGCCCAGCCGCTGGTTCCCACGATCGCCGCCTTGACTCGCGCCGCCGACCGGCCGCACAGGGCCCCGGACTTCGAGCGCGCGTCACTGTCGACCAGCTGGAAGATCCCGTCCTTGCGGCCGAGGCTGATGTGGTTCCCGAAATAAGTCAGCGCGGTCGCCTTGCTCTTGCGCCCGGTCAGGTCGCCGACGATCGCGGCCGTGGCCTGCATACCGGTGAATCCCGCCGACGCGCAGGACATCGGCATCGGCTGTCCGTTGTCGCCGATGACGAAGGCGCTGTCACCGGCAACGTAGACATCCGGGTGCGAGACCGAGCGCATGTGACGGTCGACCGTGATCTGACCGTTGGCTTCCACCTCGATGCCGCTGGCGGCGGCAATCGGGTGGACGGCGAAGCCGGCGGCCCACACGGTCGCATCGGCGGCGAAAACGGTGCCGTCGACAGCGAAAGCCGCGGCCTCCTCGACACGCTCGATGGCGGTGTGCTCGTGGATCCAGATACCGAGCCGGTCGAAGGTGCGAAGCAGGTGACGGCGGGCCTTGGGGCCCAGCCAGCCGCCGAGTTCGCCGTTGGTGGCAAGGCTGACCCGCAGTCCCGGACGGGATTCGGCGATCTCGGTGACAGCCTCGATCGCGGTCAGATTGCCACCGACGACCAGCACGCTCCCGTCCTCACCCAGCTCATCCAGGTGGGCGCGCAGGCGCAGGGCGGACGGCCGTGCCGCCACGTGGAAGGCGTGCGCGGTGACGCCCGCAACGCCGTGGTCGGCGACGGTGCTGCCGAGCGCGTAGACGAGGGTGTCGTATTCGAGCTTATCGATCCCCTCGCCGTCGGCCACCGTGACCGTCCGATGCTCGGCGTCGATGCTGATTACCCGCGCCACCCGTAGCCGAATATCGGTGCCCCCGAACACCTCCGACAGCGGCCGGTGTGGGAGATCGTGTCCGGCGGCCAGTTGGTGCAGCCGCAACCGCTCGACGAAATCGGGTTCGGCGTTGACGACGGTGATCTCGAAGTCGTCGGAATGCAGTTGGCGGGCCAGGTATCCGGCCGAGAAGGCTCCGGCGTATCCGGCCCCGAGGACGACGATGCGGTGCTTCATGATTCGCTCCTGTCTGGTTCGCGTACTGCCTGAACGAGACAGCCCCCGAATTCCTGACAGCACCGACCGGTGACGTGCATCACCCGGAGCGGATCCGAGTTCAGCCTGCCAGCGGGTCGCTCGAGTCATCACCGCATACCCGGCAGAACCGAGGTGGATGGCGACCATCGCCGTCACGACCACCGCGAGTAGCAGCGGTGCGTGACGTCGGCTGCTCGATCGGGTATGTGTCGAGGTCATTGCCCAGCCTCGGCGGTCGTCGTGCCGGAGTCGTCGGGTTCGCGCCAGTCCGCGATGAGTGCGCCTCGGCCGAATCGATCGATGTCTCGGGTAATGGTGTCCTGGATTCGTTGCAGGGCTAGGTCATCGGTGGCGTCGATGCGCACGATGAGCAGGTCTCCGTCGGCGCTGATCATGCAGCGGCCCCAGGTATCGAAGTGGATCGTGGTGAGCGCGTCGGTCGCTTCGACGCGCAATAGCACCTGTCCCCGGGTGACCGGGTTTTTGCCGTGCATGCGTATCTTGTGGGCGCGTGGTGAGGCCATTGCGGTTGCGTGCTTGCGGAATTGGCGCAGATATCGGTCCGGCCGGTCGGTGGTGATGCGGGCTTCGATGATTGGCATGGTTCTCACATCCGAGTGATCGTGGCCAGCCACGCCTGGACGCCGTCCGGGTCGGGAAGAGCGGGACCTGAACCCAATTTATCGAGACACTGTGTCTATAGTCAAGAGTCAATGTATTCAGCAAAGGCATCGCGTATTGTTGAGGGGTGCCGAAGCTATGGAACGAAACGATCGAAGCGCACCGCTCGCAGGTGCACGACGCGATCCTGGACACCACCGCGGCGCTGGTGTTCGAGCAGGGTTTGCGCGGGGTCACGATGTCGCAGATCGCCGAGCGCACCGGCATCGGCCGCGCGACGTTGTACAAGTACTTTCCTGATGTCGAGGCGATCCTGCGGGTGTGGCATGCGCGCCAGATCGGTACACACATAAGCGAACTCACGCGTGTCCGTCAGAGTGCGGGCAGCCCGGGGGAGCGTCTGGATGCCGTGCTCACCGCCTACGCGCACATCGCGCACCAAACCGGTAGCCATGACCGGCAATTGGTGAAATTCCTGCACCCCGACGAGCGGATTGTCGACGCGCAGACGCAGCTTCGCCAGATGGTGCGGCAGCTGATCGAAGCGGGGGCCGATACCGGCGAACTCCGAAACGACATTGCCCCGGACGAACTGGCCAACTACTGCCTACACGCACTGTCTGCCGCGGCCGAGCTCACCACGTCCAAGGCCATCGACCGGCTCGTCGCGATCACCGTCAGTGGCCTGCGCCCGGAGTCGCGGTAGTTCGCCCGGAGGGGTGATCGCGGGCGTCCGGTCATGCCGGTGCGAACGCGCGGGCGGCGGCGCGTTGTCCGGGTTTCTACTCTGCTGCTGCTGCGCGCACGCCGCCGAGCCGCCGAATGCAGCAGACGTAGACCGACGATCACGGTGGACCCCTCGTGGCCTGCCACACCCAACGGCAGCGGGAGGTGTCCGACGAGGTCCCAGATCACCAGGACGGTGATGAAGGTGGCGGCGATAACCAGGTTCGCGACAACGACGCGTCGAGCACGTCGCGACAGATTGAGAGCGTCAGCCGACGGGGTACCGGTATCCACGAGGTAGGTGACAATCCGGACGCCGGGAGCCGAGGCCAGTGTCAGGGTCTCGTAGGCGAGGGTGAGTTCACCGACGACCGGGTGGCGGATGGCTTTGGTTCCGCTGCTGTGCACCGCCACCGTGTGTCCGGCCCACCAGATACGGAATTTGGGGCTGTGGGTGGCGAGTTCACCTACGAGGGTTATGAGCGCGGGATCGCAGGCGCCTCCGCGAGCGGCGGCATCGGCACGGTGGTCGGCGCCATTGTCGGCGCGCTGGTCATGGGTGTGATGAACAACGGCATGTCGATGCTCGGGGTGGGCAGTGACTGGCGGTTGGTGATCAAGGGCCTGGTCCTGCTCGCCGCGGTCGCCTTCGACGTCTACAACAAGTAGCGCGCCGCCGGATGTGTGCCGAAGTCGCTGCTGTGCAACAGAGTTCAGCGGGGCGGGGCGGTGCTGTCCCGGATCGCCAGGGTTGGCACCACCGGTGGTGCTTCTTCGGCCGGTTCTGCGGATTCGATCAGCTGTTGCAGCAGCCCCATACTGCGGCGGCCGACCTCGTCGAAGTCCTGCCGGACGGTGGTCAGTCGCGGGGAGAGGTAGGCGGCCTCGGGGATGTCGTCGAAGCCGACGACCGACACGTCCACGGGCACGCGGATACCGCGTTCGGTGAAGGCGCGCAACAGGCCGAGCGCCATCTGGTCGTTGGCGGCGAAGACCGCGGTCACGCCCGCGACCCGGCCGATCCGTTCCAGCGTGACGATGCTGACGCCGGAGCCGGCCGCGCGGGCCGCGCGCTTCCTGTTATTCATCCGCCGCCCTTCACGGCGAAATCGCGCTCGTCGACGTTTTCGAATGTTAGCGCTAACATCATCGGAAGAACACATCAGACCAACGAAAGGAGTCCCGCGGATGCCTGATCTGACGGTATGGAGTGTGGACCCCCGAACGGACTCGCGGCGCACACAGGTCGGGACCGAAGCCGATGCCGCACAGGTCGACCGGGTGGTGCGCGCGGCCCACGCGACGCGCGACGCGCTCGCCGACCGCGACCGCCGCGCCCGGTTCCTGCGCGCTGCCGCCGATGTCCTCGATGCCGACATCGACCGTCTCGCCGCGGAGGGCGACGCCGAAACAGCGTTGGGTCTGCCCCGCATGCGATCCGAAATCGGGCGCACCACAGGGCAATTGCGCGCCTTCGCCGAGGTCGTCGAAGCTGGCGGATACCTCGGCATCATCATCGACCACGCGGACGGAGCCAAGCCTGATCTGCGGCGGTACCAGGTGCCGCTCGGCGTGGTGGCGGTCTATTCGGCGTCGAATTTCCCCTTTGCCTTCTCGGTCGCTGGCGGCGATACCGCGAGTGCTTTGGCGGCAGGCTGCCCGGTCGTGGTGAAAGCGCATCCCGATCACCCGGCCACTTCCGAGCTGACCTTGTCCGCGCTGCGCGGGGCGGCGACCGAGGTCGGGCTACCCCCCGAGGTGGTCGGACTCGTGCACGGTTTCGAGGCGGGCGTACGACTGGTCCAGCATCCGCTGGTCACCGCAGCGGGATTCACCGGATCGGTGCGCGGTGGACGTGCACTGCATGATGCGGCGGCGGCGCGTCCGACGCCGATTCCCTTCCACGGTGAACTCGGATCGCTCAACCCGGTGGTCGTCACCGCGGCCGCGGCCGCCGAGCGCGCCGAAGCCATCGGCGCCGGACTCGCCGGATCGATGACGCTCGGCGTCGGACAGTTCTGCGTCAAACCCGGTCTGGTACTTGCTCCTTCCGGCCCGCACGGCGATCGGCTGGTCGGTGCGCTCACGGGCGCATTGGACACAGTCGAACCGGGCGTTCTGCTCGATCACCGCATCCGGGACAACTTCCTGCGGGGCGTCACCGAACGCGCCGAACTGAAGGGCGTCGAGGCCGCGCCCGCACCGGGCGCGGCCGGAGAGCACGCGGTGCGCGGGGGAGCGTTCACGATTGCCGCGAGCGAACTCGCCGACGGCGAGCACGAACCGCTGTTCGAAGAGTGCTTCGGGCCGGTCACCGTCGTGGTGCGATACGACACGGACGAGGAGATCCTCGCGACGCTGGACCGAGTCCCCGGCAGCCTCACCGCCACCGTCCACATCTCCGCAAATGAGCGCACCGGCACCGAATCCACTGCCCGCCTGCTGGCGCGTCTCCCGGAAATCGCCGGGCGCATCGTCATCGATGACTGGCCGACTGGCGTTGCGGTGACCGCGGCCCAGCATCACGGGGGCCCCTACCCGGCCTCCACCTCCACCTCGACCTCGGTGGGAGCTACCGCGATCGAACGGTGGCTGCGCCCGGTGGCGTACCAGAACACTCCGGAACGGCTGCTGCCCCTGGAACTACGCGACGACAACCCGCTCGGCCTGCCCCGGCGCGTCGGCGGGCCGAAGAAGATGGATGGATAGCTATGCGGATCAGCAAGATCGAGACTCACGTCGTCGGGACGCCATGGCGCAACCTGACTTACGTGCTGGTGCACACCGATGAGGGGATCACCGGTGTCGGCGAGACCCGCATGCTCGGCCACACCGACGCACTGCTGGGGTATCTCCAGGAGGCGCAGCACAATCACGTCCTCGGCTCGGATCCGTTCGCGGTCGAGGATCTGGTGCGGCGCATGAAGTACGGCGATTACGGACGGGCCGGGGAGATCGTCATGTCCGGCATCGCCGCTATCGAGATGGCCTGCTGGGATATCAAAGGCAAGGCGCTGGGAGTACCGGTCTGGCAGTTGCTCGGTGGCGCGGTCACCCATCAGGTCAAGGCTTACGCCAATGGCTGGTACACCACCGAACGCACCCCGCAGGCGTATGCCGCGGCGGCCCGAGGCGTTATCGAAAAGGGTTATCGCGCGCTGAAAATCGATCCGTTCGGCGCCGGGCACTTCGAACTGTCGCACGCCGAGACCATGACCGCGGTCGCCTTGATCGAGGCGGTGCGTGACGCGATCGGTCCGGAGACCGAGCTGATGCTGGAGATGCACGGCCGGTTCAGCCCTGCTACAGCGGTGCGCCTGGCCCGGGAACTGGCACCGTTCCGGCCCGCCTGGCTGGAGGAGCCGATTCCACCGGAAAACCTCGCGGCACTGTCAAAAGTGGCCGCCAAGACCGATATTCCGATCGCGACCGGTGAGCGCATCCACGACCGCATCGAATTCCGGGAACTGTTCGACACCCAGGCCGTGGACATCATCCAACCCGATCTGGGCCACATCGGCGGTATTTCCGAGACTCGGAAACTCGCCGCCACCGCCGAGACGCACTACATGCAGGTGGCGCCGCACAATGTCGGCGGGTCCGTGCTCACGGCCGCCTCGCTTCAAATCGGTTTCAGCACACCAAATTTCAAGATACTCGAACACTTCAACGATTTCGCCGACGCCGAGATCAAGAAGGTGGTCACCGGTGCGCCCGAGGTGATCGACGGCTATTTCCACCGCCACGACCGACCCGGGTTGGGAGTCGAATTCGACGCCGACGCGGCGGCCGAATTTCCGCAACAGCGCGCACATTTCGATCTGTGGGCCGATGGCTGGGAGAAACGCGCTCCCGCAGGGCCGCGGTGAGCGGCGGACTGGCGCTGGTGGTCGACGGGCCGGACACCTTCGAGCTGGTCCCGCATCTGCCACGTCCGCCCGCGCACGGTGAGGCGCTGGTGCGCGTGCACGCAGTCGGCATCTGCGGCAGCGACCGTGAAATCGTGCGCGGCACCCGACCTGCGGGATATGTGCAGTATCCGGTGATTCCCGGCCACGAGTGGTCCGGCACGGTCGCTGCGGTCGGCGCCGAGGTGCCCGTGGACCTGGTCGGCCGCAAAGTGGTGGGCGAAGGGTTCCGGAACTGCCAACGCTGCGACCGTTGCCGTGGCGGCGAAACCTCCTTGTGTACAGCGGGATACGAGGAAACCGGGTTCACCCAGCCGGGCGCGATGGCGACGACCCTCACCCTGCCCGCGCGGTTGCTGCACGTGCTCGACTCCGACGCCGACCTGACCGCGGCCACGCTGATGGAGCCTGCGGCGTGTGCGGCGGCGGCGGCCTTGTGCGCCGGGGTCCGGCCTGGTGAGCGGGTCGCCGTCGTCGGCACCGGTACGCTCGGCTTGCTGACGGCCCAACTGCTCGCGGCAACCTCACCGGCAGCGCTGCTCGCGGTCGGACGTCACCCCCAGCACGCCGGTCGAGCGTTCGCGTTCGGCGCGACCGAGTTCCGTTTGGCCGAGAATCTGTCCGATCAAGGCGAATTCGATGTCGTCGTGGAGGCGGCTGGAGCCCCGGACAGTGCCGCCGCGGCCGCGACACTGCTGCGCCGTGGCGGACGTCTGGTGCTCATCGGGATTCCGGCGGCGGGCGCGATCGGTCTCGATCCCACTGACCTGGTTGTGCGGCAGTTGCAGGTGCGCACGGTGTTCGGCGCACCACCGGCGGCGTGGACCCATGCGGTCCGCGCGTTCAGCACCGGGATTCTTGACTCGCGGCCGCTGATCACGCATCGAATGCCGTTGACGGATTTCGCTATAGCCATGAAGCTGCTCGACTCCGGCGACCCGGCGGTCGGCAAGGTGCTGCTCTTTCCCGATTCCGCCGAACTGTGACGGAATTCCCCGTCGGCTCGCCCGATCCCCTCCGATCTGAAGGACTCTCGATGACAGATTCCCGAATTCCCAGACTGCCTGGGCACTCTCAGCTGAACCTGCTCGGACTGGCTGTGCCCCAGCCACGTTCGGAGGACGCTTCGCCGCACAGCTTCCCCGATGGCGGGCAGTGGCGCACCGAAATTCCCTCCGTGGAGGGACCCGAGGCACTGGCGGCGGTGCTCGCCGAGTCTCACCGGCTCGACGTACCGATCCATCGGATCAGCCAGGGCAGCGGCATCTGGATGCTCACCGACGCCGAGATCACCGAGATGGTCGACGCTTGCGCCGCCGGTGATATCGAGCTCTGCCTGTTCACCGGACCGCGCGCGACCTGGGACATCGGCGCGGGGACCCGGACACCGGCCGGTGGCACCGGCCCACGGGCTCTGGGGCACAGCGGGTTGGCGGGCTGCGTCGAGGATGCCGTGCGCGCCATCGAACTCGGTGTGCGCTGCATCCTGGTCGCCGACGAAGGCGTGCTGTGGGTGCTGCATCAGCTGCGCGCGGCCGGAAATCTGCCCGCCGACACGACATTAAAACTGTCGGCCCTGATCGGGCCGGTGAACCCGGCCGCCGTCGCGGTCTACGAACGGCTGGGCGCGGATTCGATCAACGTGCCCTCGGATCTCACCGCCGCGCACTTCACCGAAATCCGGCGCACCAGCCGGGTCCCGCTCGATCTCTACGTCGAAACCCCCGACGATCTGGGCGGCTACGTGCGCATGTACGAAGCGGCGGAGCTGATTCGGCGGGCCGCGCCGATCTACCTGAAGTTCGGCCTGTCCAAGGCCCCCGGCATCTATCCCTCCGGTGCGCATCTGCGCGAGACCGTGGTCGCGACCGCGCGGGAAAGGGTGCGGCGCGGGCGGCTCGTCCTGGATCTGCTGCGGCGGCTCGACTCCGACGGCGGGATGTCGCCGCTCGGCGCCCGGCTGCCCGGCGAACTCGAGCGCTTCCCGGTGCCGGAATCGGCTGTGGCGCTGAGCTGATGGAGATCCTTACCTCGGTGCTGGCTGAGCTCGGTGAGGGGCCGACCTGGGATAGCGCCACGCGCCGACTGCTGTGGGTGGACATCCTGGACTGCCGAGTCCACTGCCTGGATCCCGAATCCGGTGCGGTCGAATCGATTACCGTCCCACAGCATGTCGGTGCGGCTAAACCGCGCAGCGGCGGCGGACTGGTGCTGAACCTGCGTGATGGCATCGGCCTGCGTGGCCCGGAAGGTTCGTTCGACTGGCTGTTTCACGATCCGGTCGCCGGACGACGTGGCAACGACGCCGCCGTCGCTCCGGACGGCGCGCTGTGGGCAGGCACCATGCGCTACGACGAGACGCGTGGCGGCGGTACGCTCGCCCGGATAGCACCCAGCGGCACGGCCGAGACGGTCCTCGGCAATGTCGCGGTGAGCAACGGCATCGGCTGGAGTCCAGACGGCCGGCGCATGTATTACATCGATTCCTCGACCGGACGCATCGATACTTTCGATTTCATCGACGGCCATGCCCATAACAGAAAGCCTTGGGTCACCATCGAATCCGGTGCCGGCTGGCCCGATGGACTCACCGTGGACGCCGCCGGGGCGATCTGGGTGGCGCTGTGGGACGGCGGCGCGGTCCGCCGCTACACTCCGCACGGCCGCCTCGACCGGGTCGTGGAGCTGCCGGTACCGCGGACCACCGCGTGCGCTTTCGGCGGTGCCGAATTGACCGACCTCTATGTCACCACTGCCCGAATAGGGTCGTCCCCAGACAATTCGGCGGCCGGGCGTCTGTTCGTTCTTCCCGGAGTGGGACAGGGCCTGACTCAGCCTGCATTCCAGGGCTGACTCCCACCGGCACCGGGAAGCCGGGGGCGGCAACGGCGGCGGTGGTCGGGATGGTGGTGTTGCAGCTGGTGCCCGATTCATGGTCGCCGAGGAGGGGCTCACGCTGGCATTCGAAGTGGCGACCGAGGCGGATGCCTTTCCCGCGCAAGCCGGATGGCAACCGTGGTTCAATCGTTCGCTTGGCCCGGGTGCTGAGCCCGTTGAAATCGACTTCGCGCCGAGCTGGCAGGAGCAGCGCGGACCCGATTATCTGCCCGCCGGCATGCGTATCGAGCCGCGGCAGGGCCCCTGCACCGAGATTCGGATCAACGTGCGCGCGGCGCGGTGGTGCTGTCGCGCGCGATGAGAATGGGCACGACCTGCGGGGATTCGAGTGGCGCGCCGTCAGATTCGATGAGCCTCAACAACATTCGCATGCTGCAGCGGCCGACCTCGTCGAAGTCCTGGCGCACCGTGGTCAACGGCGGCGACAGATAGGCCGCTTCGGGGATGTCGTCGAACCCGACCACAGAGATGTCCTCCGGCACCCGGAGCCCGCCTTCGGCGAGGGCCCGCAACAACCCGAGTGCCATCTGATCATTGGCGGCGAAGACCGCGGTCACCCCGGGTTGTGCGGCCAGCACCGGGCCTGCCTCGTACCCGGATCTCGCGCTCCAGTCTCCGGCGATGATCGGCGGCACCACCGCGCCCGCGGCCTGCAGAGTCTGCCGCCACCCGTCCACGCGGTCGCGGGACTCGAGCCAGCCATTGGGACCCGAGATGTGCCAGACGGTTTCGTGTCCCAGGTCCAGCAGGTGCTGCACGGCCAGCCGTGCGCCCTCGACCTGGTCCACGGACGCGGACGGCAGACCGGCGTCCTGCCCGGCCTCCACGGCGACGGCAGGCAGCGTGGCGGGCAGGCTGTGCAGCGCCGCCGCCGCGACCACCAGCGGCGCGATGATGATGACGCCGTCCACCCCCTGGTCGGCCAATGTCTCGACCGCGTCGAGGACTTCGGCGCGGTCGGCGCGCTGCAAGGTCGCGATGCTGACGCCGTAGTGCGCTGCCCGTGCCGCGCGCTCGATGCCGAGCAGCATAGACGCCGGGCCGTAGAGGACGGTGTCGAAAGTGACCACTCCCAGCACCTTCGAGCGGCGGCTCGCCAGGCCGCGGGCCATGGCATTGGGCCGGTAGTCGAGTTCCTCGACCGCGCGCAGCACCCGCTCGCGGGTCTCCGGGCGCACCCGCGGGCTGTCGTTGAGCACTCGGGAGACGGTCTGATGGGAGACCCCTGCCCGCTTGGCCACGTCGATCATGACCGCGGGCCGGTCACGCTGCGGGGCAGCGCCATCGGCAACTCTCTCGTTGTCCCTCACATGCGCGCCCTTTCGGCTGTCTCGTTCGGATTGAACCAGGGTACGGGTTTGATCAGACTCTTGACGAGATCAATGTGAGCGTTAACACTATCAGGATCTTCCCATCATCAATTGTTCGTCGCAAGGGAGACACCTCGTGTTCAAGAGGCTCGTCATCGTCGTCAGCGCTCTCACTCTCGCCACCGCCGCGGTGGCCGGCTGCGGAAGCAGTTCGGGAGGTGGTGGAACCACCCTCGGATTCTCCCAGGTCGGAGCCGAGAGCGGCTGGCGCACCGCCAATACCCAATCCATCCAGGACTCCGCCAAGGACGCCGGGATCAATCTGAAATTCGCTGACGCGCAACAGAAGCAAGAAAACCAGATCAAGGCGATCCGGTCGTTCATCCAGCAGCGCGTCGACGTCATCGCCTTCTCGCCGGTGGTCGAATCCGGATGGGACACCGTGCTGAAAGAGGCCAGGGACGCCAAGATCCCGGTCATCCTAACCGATCGCGCCGTCGATTCCAAGGATCCCTCGTTGTATGTCACCTTCCTCGGCTCGGACTTCGTCGAGGAGGGCAAGAAGGCCGCGCAGTGGGTGGTCGACACCTACGGGAGCTCGAATGAGACCGTTAACATCGCCGAGTTGCAGGGCACCACGGGTTCCGCCCCGGCCATCGATCGCAAGAAGGGCTTCGCCGACCTGATTGCGGCGGACCCCAAATTCAAGATCGTCGCCTCGCAAACGGGCGATTTCACCCGCGCCAAGGGCAAGGAGGTCATGCAGGCGTTCCTGGCCTCGCATCAGAAGATCGATCTGCTGTTCGCCCACAACGACGACATGGCCCTGGGCGCGATCCAAGCCATCGAGGAGGCCGGTCTGAAGCCCGGTAAGGACATCAAGATCGTATCCATCGATGGTGTGCACGACGCGCTGCAGGCTCTTGTCGACGGCAAGGAAAGCTATGTCGTGGAATGCAATCCGCTGCTCGGCCCGCAACTGATGGACCTGCTCGAGAAGGTCAAGGCGGGGCAGCCGGTGGAGCATCGCATCGTTACCACCGAAACCACCTTCACTCCCGAACAGGCCGCCGCGGCATTGCCGAGCCGCAAGTACTGATCGAGGCTCGGGATTGCTCGAAGAGACTGAGGTGCAAGCGATGTCGGACTCCACGACCGCGCCGCTGCTGTCCATGACCGGCATCGGCAAGCGATTCGGCGCGGTGACCGCGCTGACGGCGGTGAACCTGCGACTGTTCCCCGGCGAGATCCACGCCCTGGTCGGGGAGAACGGCGCGGGCAAATCCACTCTCATCAAGGTGCTCACCGGGATTCACCCCGCCGAAGCCGGAACCATTCTGTTCGACGGGCAGCCGGTGCGCTTTACCGGGCCGCAGCAGGCCCAGCGCGCCGGGGTGAGCACCGTCTACCAGGAGGTGAACCTGTGCCCGAATCTCTCGGTCGCGGAGAACATCTACATCGGCAGGGAACCGCGTCGGGCCGGACTGGTGCGCTTCCGTGCGATGCGGCGGGCGGCAGCGGCGCTGGTGACCCGGATGGGGCTGGAGGTGGATGTCGCCGCGCCGCTCGGCTCGTATTCGCTTGCGGTGCAACAGCTCATCGCCATCGTACGGGCCGTCGACCTGGACGCGCGCGTGCTGGTGCTGGATGAACCCACCTCGTCATTGGACGCCGGTGAGGCGGGGCAGCTGTTCGCGCTCATGCGCCGCCTGGCCACCGATGGGGTCGCCATCCTGTTCGTCACCCATTTCCTAGATCAGATCTTCGCCATGTGCGATCGGGCGACGGTGCTGCGCAACGGAACCCTGGTGGGGGAGTACGCGGTAGCCGAGCTGACACACAAGACCCTCGTCGCCCGCATGCTCGGTAGCGCGGCTGGAACCCTCGAAGAAATAGAAATGGAGAGCGCACAACATGACGGGCCGCGCACCCGGACCGGCGAACCCGAGCCGCTGCTCACCGCCACCGGGGTGAGCGGGCGGCGGAACTCGGTCGCGCCCTTCGACCTGACGGTGCACGCTGGCGAGGTGGTCGGCCTGGCCGGGCTGCTCGGGTCCGGGCGCACCGAGACGGTTCGGCTGCTGTTCGGGGCCGATCGCGCGGCAACGGGCAGCGTCGCGATGACCGGCGCGACCGCCCCGCTGCGATCACCGCGCACCGCAGTCGCCCACGGCGTGGCCTTCTGCCCCGAAGATCGCAAGACTCAAGGGTTGATCCTCGAGTTGTCGGTGGCGGAGAACATCCTGCTTGCCGCCCAGGCCGCGCGCGGCTGGGCCCGGCCGATCCCGGCCCGCAAGCGGGCGGAATGGGTATCGAAATACATTGCGGCCCTGCGTATCACCCCCGCCGATCCGGCCCTTCCGGTCAAGGCCCTCTCGGGCGGGAATCAGCAGAAAGTCCTGCTGGCGCGATGGCTGGTGACGCAGCCGCGGCTGCTGATCCTCGATGAGCCCACCCGCGGCATCGATATCGGCGCCAAGACCGAGATTCAGCGCCTGGTGCTGTCGTTATCCGAGGAAGGAATGGCCGTGGTGTTCATTTCCGCCGAATTGGAGGAGGTGCTACGTCTGTCCCACAAGGTCGAAGTGCTGCGCGACCGCCGACTGGTCGCCGAGCTGCCCAACGACGCGACACTGACCATGAACCGGCTCATGGAAACCATTGCGAGCGGGTCGATCTCATGAGCGCATGGGCATCCGCACTGATCCGCCACCGCCTGGTGTGGCCCGTGGCCGCGCTGCTGGTGCTGCTGGCCGTGGATGTCGTGCACACCCCCGACTTCCTGGCCGTGCGTATGCAGGACGGTCATCTCTACGGCGGTCCGATCGACATCCTGCGCTATGGCGCCCCGCTGGTACTGATCTCGGTGGGCATGACCCTGGTCATCGCCACCAGGGGAATCGATCTGTCGGTGGGCGCGGTGGTCGCCATCGTCGGGGCACTGGCCTGCCTGCGCATCGAAAAGCTGTCGGATCCGGGATCGATGGGCGGCGTGCTCGCGGCCGGCGGGGTGGCCGTTGTCGTGGCCGCGGCATTGGGACTGTGGAATGGCATCCTGGTGGCGCGCTTCCGGATTCAACCGATCGTGGCCACACTGATTCTGATGGTGGCCGGGCGCGGTCTGGCCCAGCTGATCACCCAGGGGCAGATCATCACCGTCAATAGCGGTCCGTACCACGTGATCGGCGCGGGCTTCCTGCTCGCCGTGCCGGTGCCCGTGCTGATCGCGGCCGTGGTCACGGTGCTGGTCGCGTTGCTGCTGCGGCGCACCGCCCTTGGCTTGCTGCTGGAATCGGTCGGCGGCAATGCCGAGGCCTCGCGGCTGGTGGGAATCCGGGCGGCCGTGCTGATCGCGGGGGTGTACGTGGTGTGCGCCTGCTGCGCGGCGGTGGCCGGTCTCGTGATCAGCTCCAATGTCTCGGCCGCCGACAGTAATAACGCCGGTTTGTGGATCGAGCTCGACGCCATCCTCGCTGTCGTGCTCGGGGGCACGGCGCTCACCGGAGGCCGGTTCCATCTCGGCGGAACAGTGTTGGGCGCGTTGGTGATTCAGACGCTGACTACCACCATCTACACCATCGGCGTGCCGCCGGAGATCACGCTGCTGTTCAAGGCGCTGGTCGTGATCGCGGTCTGCCTGGTCCAATCACCGGTGTTCCGGGCCAAGGTGTTCCCCGCTCGCCCGGACCGGCAGCGTGCGGCACCGACCGCGCCCGACACCGAAGACGGCGCGGTAGCCGCCGCGCCCAGCGAACAGGAAGCGGTCAACCGATGAACGCCCCCGTCGTCGACGAGGCCGAACGGCCGGTCTCGGAGCTGAAAAGCCTTGTGCTGCACGGTCAGCGCTATACGCCCGTGCTGGTAACCGCGGCGCTGTTCGTGATCATGTACGGCGTCGGCGTCGCGCGCTACCCGGCGTTCGGCTACCCGCAGGTCTTCGTGAACCTTTTCATCGACAACGCCTTTCTGCTGGTCCTGGCCGTCGGCATGACCTTCGTGATCCTCACCGGCGGCATCGACCTGTCCGTCGGTGCGGTCCTGGCCGTGAGCACCGTGATCTCGGCGTGGTTGGTCACGGTGTACCACTGGCCAGCCCCGGTGGTGATGGCACTGATCCTGGTGGGCGGCACCGTATTCGGCGCGGGCATGGGCGCGGTGATCCACTACTTCGAGATCCAGCCGTTTATCGTCACCCTGGCGGGCATGTTCCTCGCCCGCGGGCTGTCCTATGTGATCAGCACCGACTCGATCACCATCACCGACCCCACCTACACCCACCTGGCCCAGCAGCGCATCCATCTCGGCTCCACCGTCTTCGTCTCGGTGGGCATGCTGGTGGCGCTCACCGTAGTGGCAGCTGCCTTCGTGGTGCTGCACTACACCCGTCTCGGTCGCACCGTCTATGCCCTCGGCGGCAACGAGCAGTCCGCGGTCATGATGGGACTTCCCGTGGCGCGCACCAAGATTGTCGCCTATGCCATCAGCGGTGGTTGCTCGGCCCTCGGCGGTATCTTGTTCACCTTCTACACCCTCTCCGGGTGGAGCCTGCACGCGGTCGGCATGGAATTGGACGCCATCGCTGCGGTGGTCATCGGCGGCACGTTGCTCTCTGGCGGCACCGGATTCGTCCTGGGTACCGTGCTCGGCGTCCTGACCCTCGGCGTCATCCAGACCATCATCAGCTTCCAGGGCACCCTGAGCTCCTGGTGGACCAAGATCGTCATCGGCACCCTGCTGCTGGTATTCATCCTGCTGCAGCGTGTCCTTGGCGGCCGCGCCCGCGGGCAAGGCTGAGTCCCTACGGGTAGATGGATTTGCCCGCCTCGCGCGCTCTGCAGGTGTCGCGGGCTGATTTTCGTCAGTCGAGTATCGGTTGGGGGGGCTGCGATGGAAATGCCGACGGTATGGTTCGGACCCTGGCGTCGGCCCGCCCATGTGAAGAGTGCGCCCAGGATGCCGTATTTCTTGCGGATCAGTGCGCGCGTGCACTCGGTCGCGGCGGTGTCCTGGATCTCGGCGTGACCGACGACCGCGTCTCCTCTAGTGGTCGTGCCCCTGGCATTGCAGGGCGTGGATGATCTTTTCGGATAGGGATTCGAGCCTTGACGTAGTGTGCGCCGCGGTCGCGCAACTCGTCTTATAAGGCCCATGAGAACCTGGACGACTCGACGACCGCCCACCAGACCCTGCTGGACGCGGTTCGACTGATCCGATCGCAAGGCTGATCCCATGGCAGCATGAAGCATCGACCCGCGGGGCAGCGTCCGCGTAGGTCGCATAATTTTTACGAAATCCGGCGCTCGGGCTCAAGTGGTCCGGCATTGTTCGCGGTCGAGGTAGAGCGTCGCTGACGGTGTGGTGGCACCGTCAGCGACGCCGTCTGTGCGGATCAGCGAGCGATCGAGATCGCGAAGGGTGCGAATCCGGTGGATCGGATTACGTGCGGTACGAACAAAATCGCGGCTTCGGCTGCGCGTGCGGTCTCGATACCGCCGAGGTCCGTGATCCACTCCTGGTGCCAGCCGAGGTCCGCGAGCAGCCCTCCGACGACCTGCTTGGCCTCCGGGTCCTCGCCGGAGAGGAACGCGGTGGGCGGCTGGGTGAGCGTAGCGGGCGCGGTCATCACCGAGAACAGCATCGTGTTGAGCGTCTTGACGACGTGCGTCTCGGGGAGCGCTGCCTGGAGTTGCTCCGCGAGGCTCGAGCCGGGGTAGACGAGAGCGGCGGGCAGTCCGTCCGGTCCGTCGACGGTGGCATTGGAGACGTCGACGAGGATCTTGCCGCGCAGTTGCTCGCGCAGCGCGGCGAGCCGCTCCAGCGAGCTGTTGCCCGGCGTGGCGTTGATGACGATCTGTGCTGTCCGGGCAGCGTCGGCCGCGGCGCCCGGCAAGCGGTCCGCCACGGTTACTGTGTGCCCGGCCCGGGTGAGAGCGGTGGCCAGGCCGCCGCCGACGCGGCCGACGCCGAGAATGGCGATCTTGCTCATGGTGAAAGTCCTTCTGGTTGTTGGGTTCTGGTCAGCGGGAGAGTGTGGCGACCGCATCGGCGTGCATGCCGGGCGCCGCGGCCAGGAAGCTGTCGCTCCCCAAGGTCCAGGGGCGGCCCTCGGCGTCGGAGATCCGTCCGCCGGCCTCGGCGACGAGCAGCGCCCCGGGAAGCAAATCCGCGCGGCCCCCGGCGAACTGCCAGAAGGCGTCGATCCGGCCGGCGGCCACATTCACCAGATGCAGGGTGGCGGGCACGGCTATGCGCACCACGAGCGCGTCGATGAGCATCTCGGTGATCGAGGAGCCGACGCGTCGCACGACCTTCTCGTCCTCGTCCGGCCTGGCCTGGCTCGTGGCCACGATGCTCAGCCCGAGGTCCTTGGTTCCCGACACGTGCAGCGGCCGACCGTCGAGGTGGGCGCCGCCGCCGGCGAGCGCTGTGTAGGTCTCGCTGGTCAGGGGTAGATGGACCGCGGTGAGCACCGGCTGGTTGTCACGCACGAGGGTGGCGGTCACCGCCCACTCCGGTAGGGCGTGTAGGTGGTTGACGTTGCCTTCGACCGGATCCACGACCCACCATTCGCCGGCCGGCAGCGCGCCGCCGTCCAACTCTTCCCCCACCCAGTGAGCGTCCGGGCGCAAGGCTTCGAGGCGGGGACGCAGGATGTCGAGAACCGTATCGTCGTTGGCGGCAAGCGCGTGCATCAGCTCTTCGCGGGTCTCGTACCGGACCACGTCGCCGAAGCGCTCCCGCAGCCCCGAACTCGCCGCGCGTACGGCGATTGCGGTCTGTGCGAGCAGTTCGGCGTCGGAAGATGTTGCAACACCGGTGTTTTGAATTCTTTCGGGCATGACGGGTGCTCCAATCCGAGCAAGGGTAATGAGGTCAACCGGGCGAGGAATCGTGGCTTCTTGCGCCCGCACCTCGAACATTAAGAGCGGCAATCATTAACATCAAGTGCATGTAAAGCACGGCTAGCATGACTCTCATGCAATTGGATTTGAATCTGCTCGCCGCGCTCGACGCTCTCCTGGAGGAAGGCAGCGTGGCCGGCGCGGCCGAGCGCCTGTACGTCACCGCCCCCGCGATGAGCCGCAGCCTCGGCCGAATCCGGCGCACGACAGGCGATCAGATACTGGTGCGCACAGGCCGCACGATGACCCCGACGCCCTACGCGCTCGCGGTCCGGGAACAGGTGCACGACCTGCTGATGCAGGTCCAGGGCGTGCTCGCGCCGAGCCGCGAACTCGACCTCGCGACGCTCGACCGCACCTTCACGCTGCGCTGGCATGACGCACTGGTCGCCCTCAGCGGCCCCGCCCTGCTCACCGCCGTGCGCGAGCAAGCGCCGGGCGTACGTCTGCGCTTCATCGCGGAATCGAGCATCGACACCCCCGAGCTGCGCCGCGGCGAAGTCGACCTCGCCGCGAACGCGGACCGCCCGACCGCACCCGAGATTCGCTCCGATCAGGTGGCCGAGACCCCGCACGTCATCGTCGTACGGCACGATCACCCGCTCACCCATATCGAGACCGTCACCGCCGCGCGGTACGCCGCGGCCGAGCACATCACCGTCTCGCGGCGCGGAAAACTCACCAACATCCTCGACGAGGAACTCGCGCGGCTCGACCTCACCCGACGCGTGGTGGCGACCGCGCCCACCGAACGAGCCACGCTCGAGTTCGTGCGCGGCTCCGACCTCCTCGTCACCGCCCCTGAATGCACGGCGCGTTCAGTCGCCGCAGATCTCGGCCTGGTCCTGCTCCCGCTCCCATTCGACCTGCCACCGGCCCGGGCATACCTGTCATGGCATCAGCGCTATGACACCGACCCCGCACACATCTGGCTACGCGATCTGGCGCGGACCGCGTTGACCAGTGCGATGAGAGGACAGGGTCAGGGTCAGACGGCGCATTGACACCTGCCGACGCAGAGAGGCCGGCCACTGGGGGCTGCTGCTCCGGCCGGTGCGTGGTGTAGGTCTGAGCATCGAGTGCTTCGCATTGGCGCTGGTCGCGGTTGGAGCCAACTGTATGCCGCCTGCCTGTCAGGCTGGTCGGATCGATTGGGACAATGACGATGCAACTAGTCCTATGTGCTGGCGGGTCGCGACGTGGGCGGATGGGAGGCGATGTGGTGTCTCACCGGTCGCGTGTCATTCGGCCCCGCGGGGTTATGAGTGGGTCACGCTGTGCGCGCTCGAGGTGTGGAAGGTTGGAATCGTGAACCAATTGTCTAGTGCGACATCGCCTTACCTGCGTCAGCATGCCGGCAATCCGGTGGATTGGCGCGAGTGGGATGCTGCGGCGTTGGCGGAGGCGGCGGAGCGTGATGTGCCGATTCTGCTGTCGATCGGATACGCGAGTTGCCACTGGTGCCATGTGATGGCGCACGAGTCCTTCGAGGACGAGGCGACCGCGGCGCTGATGAACGAGAACTTCGTCTGTGTGAAGGTGGACCGGGAGGAGCGGCCCGATCTGGACGCGGTCTACATGAATGCCACTGTGGCCATGACCGGTCAGGGGGGCTGGCCGATGACCTGCTTCCTCACCGCGGACGGTGAACCCTTCTACTGCGGCACCTACTACCCGAAGTTGCCGCGTGGGGGGATGCCGTCCTTCACTCAATTGCTCGCCGCCATCACCGACACCTGGCTCAACCGGCGCGATGAGGTGACCAAGGCATCCGCTCAGGTGACCGAGGCATTGCGGGCGCAAGCGGCCAGTTTGCCCGAGGGCGATTTCGGCATCACCGCCGAACTGCTCGACCACGCGGTGACCGCCGTGCTGCGCGATGTGGACGACAAGCACGGCGGTTTCGGCGGCGCGCCGAAGTTTCCGCCCTCGGCGCTGCTGGAGGGACTGCTGCGCAGCTGGGAGCGTACCGGTGATCCCGCGGTAATCGAGGCGGTGACCCACACTGCCGAATCGATGGCGCGCGGCGGCATCTACGACCAGTTGCGCGGCGGCTTCGCGCGCTACTCCGTCGATGATGCCTGGCTGGTACCGCATTTCGAGAAGATGCTCTACGACAACGCCCAATTGCTGCGCGCGTACGCACATTTGGCGCGACGGACGGGTTTCGCATCACGGGGTGAGACGGTCCTCGCGCGGCCGCTCGCGCTGCGCGTCACGGAGGAGACCGTGGGCTTCCTGCTCGACGATCTCGGTACCGAACAAGGCGGTTTCGCCTCCGCTCTGGATGCCGACACCCACCTGGAACCGGACGGCCCCGGAGTCGAGGGCGCTACCTATGTGTGGACTCCGGCCGAACTGATCGGTGAGCTCGGCTCCATCGACGGTGCCTGGGCCGCAGATGTTTTCGGAGTCACCACGGCGGGCAATTTCGAGCAGGGTACCTCGATCCTCACCCGATACACCGATCCCGACGCCATCAAGGCGACAGTGCCCGTCGATCCGGACGGCCCGGCGCGTTTCCTGCGCATTCGCGACACCCTCCGCGAAGCGCGCGACCGCCGCCCGCAGCCCGCACGCGACGACAAGGTGGTGACAGCATGGAACGGGATGGCGATCACCGCGCTGGCCGAAGCCGGAGCCGCGCACGGCCACCCGGAATGGGTGGCGGCCGCAGCGCGTTGCGCTCGCTATCTGCTCGCCGAGCATGTCGTCGATGATCGGGTGCTCCGAACCTCCCTCGGCGGCGTCGCAGGCGCGGCTCCCGGCGTGCTGGAGGATTACGCGTGGCTGGCCGTCGGGCTGCTCGCCCTGCACCAGGCCACGGGCGAATCGAGCGCGCTCGCGGACGCACAACGCCTGCTGGACAAGGCAATCGAGCACTTCGCCGACTCCGATTCGCCGGGCAGCTGGTTCGACACCGCGGACGACGCGGAAACCCTCGTCACCCGCCCGCGCGATCCGATCGACGGCGCCACCCCCGCGGGCGCCTCCGCGCTTGCCGAAGCACTCCTGACCGCAAGCGCCGCAAGCGATCCGGTCGATGCGGTGCGTTACCGCGAACTGGCCGACCTGACCCTCACCCGCGGCGCGATAGTGCTCGCCCGTGCGCCGCGTTCGGCAGGTCAATGGTTGACCGTCGCCGAGGCGGCCCTGCGTGGCCCGCTCCAGGTCGCCATTGTCGGCCCGAGCGGCGCATATCTTGGTGGCGCCGAACTGTCTGCCACCGCGCCGGGCGCCCGCGAGTTCGAGGACGAGCGCGGATTGCTCTCGGCCGCGAGGCGATGGGCGCCAGGGGGCTCGGTAATCATCGCGGGCGAACCGGACTCGGTGCCACTGCTGGCCGATCGGCCGCTGGTGAATGGCGCGGCGGCGGTGTACGTCTGCCGAGGCTCCGTCTGCGACCTACCGGTCTCGACCGGGGACGACGTCCGGTCGGCTCTGGAGGCCGAGGAAGTCGAGCGCGATTGAGCGTACCTCCGCCTTCGCTCCGGCTGAGCCTATTAGGCTCGCGAGATGAGCTTCGAGACAACGATGCAGAAGGTATTCACCGGGTTGAACGCCGCCATCTATCGAGCGAGCAAAGGCAGGGTCGGGGGTCGAATGTTCGGTGCTCCGGTGCTGCTGCTGCACACCGTGGGACGCAAGACCGGTAAGGAACGCACGACACCGCTGTTGTATCTGCGTGAGGGCGAGCGCTACATCGTCGTCGCGTCCAATGGTGGTTCGGCGACTGATCCGGCCTGGTGGCCCAACTTGAAAGCCAAGCCGGAGACGACGATTCAGGTCCGTGGTGAGATCATCTCGGTTGTTGCCGCCGAGGTATCGGACCAGGAGAGGTCCGAGCTTTGGTCGAAGCTCGATGCGATGTACTCCGGCTATGCGCAGTACCGCACCAAGACCGACCGTCAGTTTCCCACCATCGCACTGACCCCTGCGGGTAAGTAGCGCGGGCCACCTCACTCGGCTTCGGTTGCCGCCGTGCGGATCTCCGCGATCGGGCTGCGATCGGTTGCCGGATCGGTGCTGCCGGAAGTCTGGGTGACAACGAGCGCGGCGTCCGAGTCGCTTCCGTTGGTCCCGGGTTGCGCGGTGGCATCGGCGGAGTCGACATCGGTCCAGCACGGCGTAGGTTCCGGCATGCCACGCAGCAGGATGTTCTCATAAAGCGTCCATTTCGACCGCTCGTGGGGTGCTGCCGCCGCGATCGCCGACCCGCTCACCAGGATTCGCCGTGGAACTTCCTTGGCTTCGGTGGTCAGGCGGGCCGCCTCGTTGACCGCGTCGCCGATGACGGTGTACTCCAAACGGGTATCGGTGCCGACGTCTCCGGCGAAGACAAGGCCGAGCGCGACCCCGATGCCGATGTCCAGCTCGCCGGTGGCGATCACCTCGTCGCGGATCCGACGCGCCGCGCGTAAGGCGGGGGTTGCATTGTCCCCCAGGGCGATCGGTGCTCCGAAGATGCACAGTGCCGCATCGCCCTCGAACTTGTTGACCAGCCCGTTGTTCTCCTCAGTCGCCGCGACGACGGTCGAGAGCAGCCGATTGAGCTTGGCGACGAACTCCTGCGGTGGCAGCCCGGTGGAGAGTTCGACGGATCCGGTGACATCGACGAACAGCGCCGAAACCACCCGCACATCACCGGTCAGATCGACCCCGCGTGCCAGCGCGCGTGCGGCGACCTCCGCGCCGACGTGCCTGCCGAACACATCCCGCATCCGCATCCGCTCACGCAGATTCGCGGCGAGTTCGTTGACCGAGTGCTCGAGTCGCCCGATCTCACTTGCGCTGCCGACCGGGACGCGCACATCCAGTTCACCGCGGGTGATCAGGTCGAGTGCGCGGCGCAGCATCCGCAGCGGGGCGGCGACGGCGCGCGCCAGCGTCGCGGTGGCGAGCGCGCCGACGCCGATCCCGACCGCGGCGACATAGATGCCCGTCCGGATGCGGTCGGAGGTACTCGATACCGGATTCGCGAGCACCACGATCAGCATCAGCAGCGGCACCGCCCCCGACACGGCCCAGGTCAGTACCACCCGGACGAAGACCGTAGAGCTCCAGTGCATCGTCGCGCCGAGCACCGCGGCCACGATCGGAATGGTCGGCCGGATCAGCCGGTCGACGATCAGGAAAGTCAGTGCGGCCGACTCGAATCCGCCCAGGATGAACATCGACATCATGACGGCAAGGTCGTTTTGGGGCGTCACCCGCGCGAACGCCACGGCAGACACGATCACACCCGGCAGCCACAGGGCAAGGGCGCGCGTTGTGATGGCGATGGGTAGCCGCAACAGGCGATGTGCCTCGTCCGTTGTGGGTTCGCGTCCTTCGTCGAGCCAGCCGAAGTACACCGTCCGGTCGCGGATCGCGAGTGCGATACCGACGAGGAATCCGAGTGCGGGGTAGATGGCGACCAGAGCCATGGCGTGCAGGGTGTCCGGGCCGAGCCTGTTGAAGAAGCCGCTCAGCCACAGCTCGGTGACGATGACGGCGAGGCCGCTGAGGTTGCAGGTGATGACGACCGCGGCCAGACCCCAGCGTGCCCGCAGCGCCCAGACGACCAGCTTGGCGATCATCGCGTTCGCACGCCTTGCCGCGAGGTCGTCGGCGGCCGGGCAAACAGGTTCATATCAGGATCGCCTTCACCGGCAGCGCGATGCTGCGGAGCGCAGCGACGGGGAACACGAACGAGCAGCATAGAGACAGGGCTGCCGACAACGGCAGTTTCCTGGTGATCTCGTCGGACATGCCGGCGAATTCCGCGCTCACGCCGCCGACCAGCTGCCGAGCCGTGACCCGTCTACCGGTGTCGGTCGTCTTTTGTGCCATTGCCTGCCGCCCCGAATCGGATTACCTCGTGTCCGACCTTATTCTCACTTCGGGCCGCGCGGCCGGTCAGCGCAGTACGACCAGCCAGATCGCGACGTAATGGCACAGCGCGGCGAGCACGGTCGCGGCGTGGAAGAACTCGTGATGGCCGAACACCGTCGGCCACGGATTGGGCCATTTGGTGGCGTAGAGGATCGCGCCACCGCTGTAGATGAGCCCACCGATCAAGAGCAGGATCAGCGGCGCGATGCCGACGTGCGAGTTCAGTTGCCCGGCGACCGGAACGACGGCCCAGCCGAGCAGCAGATACAGCGGAACGCCCACCCAGCGTGGGGCCGTCGGCCACAGCAGTTTCAGCGCGACACCAGCCAGCGCGCCGACCCAGACCACCAGCAGCAGCGTCTGCCCGGTCCGTCCGGGCAGCCCGAGCAACGCGAACGGGGTGTAGCTGCCCGCGATGAACAAGAAGATCATCGAATGGTCGGCGCGCTTCATCCTGATGCGTGCCTTCGGGGTCGGCCAGGTGACCCGGTGGTAGACAGCGCTGATCCCGAACAGGCCGCACACCGTCAGCCCGTAGACCAGTGTCGACCAGCCCGCGGTCGCCGAGATGGTCGCTGCCTTCGCGACCAGCACGATCACCGCGACTGCCGCGATGCCGACCGCCCAGGTGTGTATCCAGCCGCGCAGTCGAGGTTTGCCGAGCGGTATTGCCGGTTCTCGGCCTGCCGTCCCGGGAACCGCGACGGATGCGCCGTCGGCGGCGGCAGATTCGGACACCAGTTACCTCCTGTTTGTACCGTCCAGTAACCTACGGTACCGTAAGTTACGGGCTGTCCGTCACTGTACGGGATGCACGGTCGCTGCCGGTATCTTGCCGGTGAGGCGTACTGTTGGTCGCCGTGGAGTTTCCGAGTCCGGTGCGTGGTTTGCCATACCGCATCTACGAGGCGCGGCTGTCGAAGCAGCTGGCCGGCAAACAACATCCCCGGCATGTCGCGGTGATGTGCGACGGTAACCGCCGCTGGGCGCGGGAGAACGGTTTCACCGATGTCAGCCACGGTCATCGAGTAGGTGCGCTGAAGATCGCCGAGCTGGTGGGCTGGTGTGCCGACGAGGGCATCGAGATGGTCACCGTCTATCTGCTCTCGACCGAGAACCTACAGCGCGATCCCGATGAGCTGGAAACCCTCTTCGAGGTGATCACCGATGTGGTCGAGGAACTGTCCGACCATGAGCAGAACTGGAGCGTGCGCATCGTCGGCTCGCTCGAGGGATTCCCGGAGCTGATCGCCAAGCGGCTGCGCACCGCCGCCGAACGCACCAGCGGCCGCGACGGGGTGCACGTGAATGTGGCCGTCGGGTACGGCGGTCGGCAGGAGATCGCCGACGCGGTTCGCAAGCTGGTTCGCCAGGAGATGGCGGCGGGTGAGACCGGCGAGGACCTGGTGCAGTCGATCACCGTCAACGCCATCGGCCAGCACCTGTACACCTCCGGTCAGCCGGACCCCGACCTGGTCATCCGCACATCCGGCGAGCAGCGACTTTCCGGATTCCTGCTGTGGCAGAGCGCATACTCGGAAATATGGTTCACCGAGGCGTATTGGCCGGAGTTCCGCCGGGTGGATTTCCTGCGCGCCCTGCGCGACTTCGCCGCCCGACATCGTCGCTTCGGAGTCTGACGGCACGAGCGCAGCGCCCGACGCGGCTGACGGACGGGCTACAGCTTGCGTAGGCGCAGGCGGTTGATGGTGTGGTCGGCGTCCTTGCGCAGGACGAGGGTGGCTCGTGGGCGGGTCGGCAGGATGTTGTCGACCAGGTTGGGGCGGTTGGTGGAGTTCCAGATCTCCTGTGCGGTGGCTGTCGCCTGCTCGTCGGTGAATCCGGCGTAGTGGTGGAAGTGCGCGTTCGGGTCGGCGAACGCGGTTTCCCTGAGCGTGAGAAACCTTTGGACATACCACTTCTCGATGTCCTCGATGCGGGCATCGACATAGATCGAGAAGTCGAACAGGTCCGAGACCATGAGTCGCGGACCTGTTTGCAAGACGTTGAGACCTTCCACAATGAGAATGTCGGGCTGACGTACACAGTGGAACTTGTCGGGGATGATGTCGTAGGAGATATGCGAATACATCGGCGCACATACTTCCGGTGCGCCGGATTTCACCTCGGTGACGAAGCGGAGCAGTTTACGGCGGTCGTAGCTTTCCGGAAAGCCCTTGCGGTGCATGATCCCGCGCCGATTCAGTTCGGCTGTGGGATAGAGGAATCCGTCGGTTGTGACCAAATCCACACGCGGATGGTGGTCCCACCGAGCCAGTAGCGCCTGCAACACGCGGGCAGTGGTGGATTTGCCGACCGCGACACTGCCCGCGACGCCGATGACAAATGGCACCTGTTCGTCGGGATGCTTCTCGCCGAGGAAGGTGGCGGTCGCGGCGAACAGTCGCTGACGTGCGGCGACCTGGAGGTGGATAAGTCGGGCGAGCGGCAGATAGACCTCAGCGACCTCTTCGAGGTCGATCTGTTCGCCGAGGCCCCGAAGACCGATCAGTTCTTCTTCGGTGAGCACAAGTGGGGTCGACTTCCGCAGCGTGCCCCACTGTTTTCTGTCGAATTCCACATACGGGCTCGGCTCGCTCATTCGTGCCACTTATCCGACGCTCCTGTTAGGCAAACACGCACACATAACGTGGCGCCTGTGTGAGATTCGGTCTAGCTCTGGCCGCATAGCCGAATTCTGCTCCGCGTCAACAGCGGGTGGAAAGTGGGGTACTACTACCGGTTGGTAACCGGTCGATGTGGGGGCGGCGAGCGGCTAATGTCGAGCGGCATGGAAGCGCATCCGCTCGTGACCGAGTACCTGCAACTCGGTTTGGCCTTCGACCGGCTGGAGGAAGGTTTCGTCGACGCCTATACCGGTGATCCGGTACTGCGCCGCGAGGTCGAGAACGCGCCTGCGCCGCGCCCGCGTGAGCTGGCCCGTCGTGCCGCCGCGCTGCGCGCCGAACTGCCGACGGCCGGACTCGCGCAGGAACGGACCGAGTTCCTGGACGTGCACCTGCGCGCGCTGGAATGTTCCGGTCGCAAGTTCGCGAGCGACGACATCGGATTCGTCGAGGAAGTCCGCGCCTACTTCGATGTCGACATCGCGCCGGGCGACGAAGAGGACTATCGGGACGCCCACCGGCAAATGGACGAGGTGCTGGCGGGCGAGGGACCGCTGGAAGAGCGGATCGCCGCACACCGCAAGGCCGATGAGATTCCGCCGGAGCGCCTGCGCGCCTGTGTCGAAGAGTTCTCCGGCGCACTGCGCGAACTCGTGCGAGAGCGTTACCCACTGCCCGACAACGAGCACGTCACCTATGAAGTGGTCGGCGACAAGCCGTGGTCCGGATTCAACTACTACCTGGGCAACTACCAATCCACGGTGGCGATCAACTCCGATCTCAAACAGCACATGGCGAACCTGCCGCACCTCATCGCGCACGAGTCCTACCCCGGCCACCACACCGAGCACTGCCGCAAGGAAGCCGGACTTGTCGCGACCGGACAGGCCGAACAGACGCTCTTCCTGGTGAACACCCCGCAGTGCCTCATGGCCGAGGGCCTGGCCGACCTCGCGCTCGGCGCGATCGTCGGACCCGGCTGGGGAAAGTGGGCGCAGGAAATCTACGCCGACCTCGGCATGCGCTTCGATGGCGAACGTGCGGAACGCTTGTCGATTGCTTCGGGCAAGCTACTCGGCGTGCGACAGGACGCGGCCCTGCTGCTCCACGACCGGCATCGCGACGCCGACGAGGTCGCGCAGTTCCTACAGCGCTGGAGCCTGATCACTCCCGAGCGTGCCCGCCAGTCGCTGCGCTTCCTGTCCTCACCGCTGTGGCGGGCCTACATCAGTACCTACGTCGAGGGCTACCGCCTCCTCGGCGGCTGGCTCGATCGCGCGTCGACCTCCGAGGATCGCGCCGACCGCTACCGCCGTCTCCTCGACGAGCCACTGACTCCAGGCGCAGTGCGCGTCATGTAACCCGAGTATTCGAGCGGCGCACGCACCCACTGGGCGCGTCGTTTGAGGTAGCCGGCTTCCTCTTCCGCAACCCGGGCAGGCAGGCGCGGGTTTCCAGCGGGAACTGACTGTGGTTGCGTTACAGGGACTTTCGGTACGGCCGATGGCCATTTCATGTCAGCGGAAGATGACGCAGGTGGTGGTGGCGTGGGCGACGAGGCGGTTCTTGTCGTCGACGACGCGGCCTTCGGCGGTGGCCGTGGTGCGGCCTACGTGGATGGTGGTGCCGGTCGCGGTGAGGCGCCTGCCGTCGGTGGGGACCGAGCGGATGTAGTTGACCTTCAATTCCAGGGTGGTGTAGCCGACGCCCGCGTCCAATGTGGTGTGGACCGCGCAGCCCATCACCGAGTCGAGCAGCGTCGCGCAGATGCCGCCGTGCGTTGTGCCGAGCGGGTTGGCGAAATCGGCGCGGGTTTCGAGGGCGAAGACCACTTTGCCGTGCTCGAGCAGGTCGATTTCCATGCCGAGCAGGTCGCCGATGAAACGCGGGCGTCCTTCCATCGTCATCGCCGCTCGTAGCAGCTCGAGCCCTGACAGTTCGGCGAAGTCGATTCGCGGCGCGGTCGCGGTTTCCGAGCTCATGAGTTCCATCCTTTCGGTGAACCGATCGGTCCACATCTGTCATGATTGGAGCATGGACCGATCGGTTCACGCAAGCGTTAGTGAGATGGGGACGCCGATGACCACAGGACCACGCGCCCGGCTGATCGAGAGTGCCATCGAGCTGGTTCGCGAACAGGGTGTGCACGCCGCGGGGCTCGCCGCGCTGCTCGACCGCGGCAACGCCTCGCGCAACTCGCTGTACCAGCACTTCCCGTCGGGTAAGAGCGAACTGGTCGAGACCGCGACCAAGATCGCCGGTGACCGGATGACCGCCGTCATCGACAAGGTCACCGCCGCGGGCCCGTCCGAACAGTGGCTTGCCGCGCTGGTCGGCTGGTGGAAGCACGTCCTCGAGCAGAGCTCGTTCACCGCGGGATGTCCGATCGTCGGCGCCGCGCTCGCCGAATCCGAGCCCCGCGTCCAGGCCGCCGCCGGTGCGGCACTCGTCGACTGGACCGGCCACCTCGCGACCGCCCTAGAAGGCGAAGGCATGCCGGCGGCCCGCGCCGCGTCACTGGCGAGCCTCATCATCAGTGCGATCGAAGGCGCGATCGTCCAGTCCCGTGCACTCAAATCCACTCGCCCGCTCGATTACGCCCAAGAGCACCTCATGGCCCTCCTGCCCGCCGCCCACGCCTGACCGTTCCCCGCTCCGTAGACCACTTGCCGACCTGATGGTGAACGTCGCCCGGTGCTGCGCTCCGACTAGGATGATCGGACCGCGACTGGCGCATTCGAAGGTGGACGCAACCACCGGGAAGCACCCTCGCCCCGCACCGCGCGCCTGGGTGCCGGGCACATGGGCTCTTGGGGTGCGCACCCCCGGCGTCCCGGATCACGGAGGTTGCGATGGATCAGCACGGAGTTACCGAGAGGCCGAACCCCCCGATCGGCGCCGCGCAGACGGCCAATAGACTCGATCAGGTGACGCAGACTACCTCCTCTGTCAATACTCAATCTCTCGGTGAGCTCGATCCGGAGGTGGCCGCCGCGATGGCCGGTGAACTCGCGCGTGAGCGCGACACCCTCGAGATGATCGCCTCCGAGAATTTCGTGCCGCGGGCGGTGCTGCAGGCACAGGGCAGTGTGCTCACCAATAAGTACGCCGAGGGGTACCCGGGCCGTCGCTACTACGGTGGTTGCGAGCACGTCGACGTTGTCGAGACCCTCGCTCGTGATCGTGCCAAGGAACTCTTCGGCGCCGAATTCGCCAATGTACAGCCACATTCCGGCGCGCAGGCGAACGCCGCGGTGCTGATGGCGCTGATGAATCCGGGCGACAAGCTGCTCGGCCTCGACCTCGCGCACGGCGGTCACCTCACCCACGGCATGCGGCTGAACTTCTCCGGCAAGCTCTACGAGGTGCACTCCTACGGTGTCAGCAAGGAAGACCACCGGATCGATATGGACGAGCTGCGTGAGACCGCGCTCGCCGCACGGCCGAAGGTGATCGTGGCGGGCTGGTCGGCCTACCCGCGGCATCAGGACTTCGCCGCATTCCGTGAAATCGCCGATGAGGTCGGCGCTTACCTGTGGGTGGACATGGCGCACTTCGCCGGTCTGGTCGCAGCGGGTCTGCACCCCTCGCCGGTGCCGTACGCCGACGTGGTGTCCTCCACCGTGCACAAGACGCTCGGCGGTCCCCGCTCCGGCCTGATCCTGGCCAAGCAGGAGTACGCGAAGAAGCTCAACAGTGCGGTATTCCCCGGCCAGCAGGGCGGGCCGCTCATGCACGTGATCGCCGCGAAGGCCGTCGCTTTCAAGATCGCGGGCGGTGACGAGTTCAAGGAGCGCCAGGAGCGCACCCTGTCCGGCGCCAAGATCCTTGCCGAGCGCCTCGGCGGCGCCGACGTCAAGGACAAGGGCATCAGCGTCCTCACCGGCGGCACCGACGTGCACCTGGTACTCGTCGACCTGCGCAACTCCGAGCTCGATGGTCAGCAGGGCGAGGATCTGCTGCACGAAATCGGAATCACGGTGAACCGCAACGCCGTTCCGTTCGACCCGCGCCCGCCGATGGTCACCTCCGGCCTGCGCATCGGCACCGCCGCCCTGGCCACCCGTGGCTTCGGCGATGACGAGTTCACCGAGGTCGCCGACATCATCGCCACCGCACTTGCCGGCGGCGCCGACATCGAATCACTGCGCGCCCGCGTCACCAAGCTGGCCCGCGACCTCCCGCTCTACCAGGGTCTGGAGGACTGGAACCTGCTCGGCTGAGCCGACTCACCCGAACACAACGTCTCCGCATACCGCATGAGGTGTGCGGAGACGTTGTCGTTGTCCTACTGCACCAGTGGGCGAAGAGTGCGCCCGGCGAGGTCCACTATGCCCGGCTCGTGCCCATTGACGACCATGTTGATGATCAGGCCGTCGATGCCGTGGTCGAGAACCCGGCGCTGGAGCTGTTCGGCGACATCGTCCGGGTTACCGACGAATTGGCGATCGGATTGCGAGGCGCGCAGTTCGACAGGCAGCGCCGCCAATTCGTCGCCCTGCTTTTCCAAAAGGTCGGCCTGGTGTTTGCGGGCGCGGTCACCGTCCTCGTCGAGGATGACGGTGGCCAGGTAGCTGGTTTCGAGAGTCGCGGGGTCGCGGCCGATCTCGGCGCAGCGCTCGTGCAATGCGGCCAGCTTCTGCGGCAGCTGAGCGGCGTGGCAGATGATGTTGAGGTGGTCGGCGTAGCGGGCGGCCAGCGCGAAGGTCTTCTTTTCGCCGCCACCGCCCAGCAGGATCGGTAGGTCATCGCGCATTCGCGGCTCGTTCATCGCGTCTTCCGCGTGATACCAGGCGCCGTCGAAGCTCGGCCGCTGCCCGCGCAGCATCGGGACGATGATCTGCAGCGCCTCGTCCAGCCGGGCGAACCGATCGGTGAAGGTGCCGAACTCGAGCCCGTACTGCCGGTGCTCGAGTTCGTACCAGCCCGCGCCGATGCCGAGCACCGCCCTGCCGCCGCTCACCACGTCCAACGTGGTGACCGTCTTGGCGAGCACCGCCGGATTGCGATAGGTGTTGCCCGTGACCAACGCCGAGAGCTGGATGCTTTCGGTCGCGGTCGCCAGCGCGGCCAGCGTCGTGTACGCCTCCAGCATCGGCTCGTCGGGCGGCCCGATAACCGGCAGCTGATAGAAATGGTCCATCACGAACGTGGTGTCGAACCCGGCCGCTTCGGCCTCCTTTGCCTGCGCGATCACCGACGGAAACAGATCGCGGACAGAGCCTGCGTGACTGAAGTTCGGCATCTGATAACCGAGGCGGATGCTCATGCGTGCTAACGCTACGGGCACACACGCTCGGTATACAGGGAGGAATTGACCCTGGCAGAACCCGCGCAACACGAGTAGCGACTATTGCGTTCGATCGTGATGCTGCGCGGTTGCCGGGTGAATTCGGGTCTAACCGTCGAGTCGGGCCTTGCCGCGAATGATGGCCTCGTCCAGGTAGCGGGTGATATCCGTGCTGGTGGCGGGACGGACCATCAGGGCACGGTTGGCGGGAACCTCGCAGTAGCGACCTTCCGTCGTATCGATCCAGCGCAGCTTGCCGGTGCGTACAGGTGCGCTGTTGCGGGGGCCGAGCAATACGACCGCGGTGCCCCTGGTGTCGTATTCCTGACGCCAGAAGCGGCAGTAGCGTTCCTTGACCGTGCGCGAGGGTGCGGTGGCGAACGGATCGGGACGGTCGTCGTTGAGATCGTCGAGTAGGTAACTCTTTTCGGTCGCGGTGCCAGGTGATGGGTCGGGTAGTAGCCGGATCAGTTCGGTGGCAAGCTGATCGACCCGGCAGCGGCGCAGGCGTACCTTGCCGCCGTCGGAACCGGGCATTTGCACGGCGATGACACCGGGACCGCCGCGGGTCGCACACCCGACGGCCCGAATCTCGGCCTGGTCGCGGTTGTTATCGATGCCGAAAAGTTCGATGCGCCAATCAGGTTTGGCGAGCACGCTGAGCGCACGCCGCAGGTGGATGTGGTCTTCATGGGTCAGTTCGGCGCGGAACCGTTGCTGATACGCCTGGTATTCGTTGCGGCCCTCGAAGCGGCTGGTGAATCGAAACGGGAAAGGCAAGCGGTCCATCCCGGTTCCGAACCACGCGGCGGCGAACTGCTCGGCCGTGAGCGACCATTGCGCCATCAGTCGGCTCCGAGCACGGGAGGGACGGTCGGTTCGACCGTGCCGATGAGGTCGGTTGCGTGTTCCTCCGAGCGCAGGTATTTCGGTGAATCGTGCTCGTTGTCGTCGGTCCCGCTGATGCGGGTTCGCGGCGCGGACATGCCCGAATAGCCTGCGCCGACCGTCGCGCCGGGGCGACCGGCGGATCCCGAGACGGGTTGTGGCCCTGGTGTTCCCGACGTCTGCCCCGGTTGGCCGGGGACCGACGTACCCGGCCGGGGCTCGCTTCCGTAGATCGGTGCCGCACCGGGCGAGCTCGGCGTCGCGGCCCGACTCGGAATGCTGTCGAGCGAGAGCGGGGTGTAGGCGGTGGGCGCCGTTGCCGGATATGCCGTGGGGACGAGTGGCGAGGCCATTGCCGGTCCGGCCGGGGTATGTGTCGTTCCGGCCGGAGTCGTCGGTGTGCCGTTGTGCTGAGACGATGCGGGCGAGACTTGCTGCGCGGCGGCCTCTTCCGTCTTTCCGGGCTTGTCCGATTCGGACAGTTCCGGTGTGCCCTGCTCGGCCGGTGTGGCCTGGTCCGTGGACTTGTCCACTGCCGCGGGCTCGTCCTGCCCGGTGGGCTCGTCGTGGCCGCTGGGTTGGTCGCGCCCAGTGGGCTTGTCCTGCTCGGTCCCGCTCGGCGTCGGCTCATCGGAACCAGTGCCGCTCGGATTGCCGATTGCGACGCCGATGCCGCCGATTCCGACCGCGATGGGCTGCACCGGAGGCGGCAACGTCGGAATTTCAGGGGCGGTGTTCCCATACGGTTCGATGTACAGCGTGTTCATATCGCCGCGGGCCTGCTCTTCCGCGGTGTTGCGTGCTTCCGGATCACCTGTGGTTCCGGAACTTTCGATCAGGTCGGGAACCGCCGCCTTGAACCGGGCCGCCGCGTCCGCCGCCGCCGAGAGTGGCTGCGACTGCTGATCCAGCGACTGCCCGAGCTCGCTCATTCGTTCGGCGAAGTCACGGATGCCCCGCGTAGCGCTGTCCGCGGCGGCGCCTTCCCAATCCTGGTCCACCGCTAGCTGGATGGCCGTTTCGAACTGTTCTCCGGCCTTGGTCACCGCCGCCGCGATGCCCGACCATGCCTCGAAGGCGCCGTCCAGCCCGGCGGGGTTCATCTGAACCGACGCCTGCTTGATCTCCGCGTGCGAAAAGTTTTGCGCGTTCTCGGGATTGGTGATCGCGCGGCCGTCGGTTGGTCTCATGACCGGCCCTCCGCCCTTCCATCAGTGCCGTCTTAACCTTATAGACGCACTCGACCCTGCCCCGGTTCCATCGAAACACACCCCGTCCTCCGGTGCCGGCCACGCCGAAGTGGACTCGCACCGCGCAGCGTGTCAGTTCGCACGGGACTGTGCGACCAGTGTCGGGTAATCGCGCAGGTCGATATCGTTCGCCGCGTTGTCGCTGTACTTCATCATCAGCGTGAACATCCACGAGTTCAGGAACCAGTTGCGCATTTTGACACCGCGCGCGGTCTTCGGTGCCAGGAACGCACCCGCGTTGCTGTTGCCCGCGATCTTGGCGTAGCGGCGCATGATCTCGTTGTAATTGGCGAAGGCGGTGGTGTGGTCGGCGTTGAGGGCGAGCTCACCGGCGATGACGTAGGCGCCGACGATCGCGAGTCCGGTTCCATAGCCGCCCATGGTGTTTCCGTAGGCCGAGTCGCCGATCAGCGCGATCCGCCCCTTGCTGTAGCCGAGCTTCTTCATATCCACCTTGCTGATCGAATCGAGGAAGACATCCTCGAACTCGTCGATCTCGGTGAGCATGCGCGGCAGTTCCCAGCCGTCATCGGCGTAGGTCTGCTTGATGACGCGCCGCTGGTCATCGGTGTTGTTGCGGTCGTAGTCGAGCTCTTTCGCGGCGAATATATAGAGCTGCTGCGCTTTCGAGCCGCCGCTGACCGCGAGCCTGCCAGGGGCGTTGTGCGCGTAGGCGGTCGCGCGCTCGTGCGGCCCGTCGGAATCGACGCTCCAAGGGCTCGCACCTGCGATGCAGTAGTAGTGGCCGAGGTGCTTGACGAAATCCTTTTCCGGTCCGAAGGTCAATTTCCGTACCCGCGAATGGATTCCGTCGGCGCCGAACACCAGGTCGAAGGTGCGTGCGGGGCCGTGCTCGAACTCGACAAGCACGCCGTCGGAGTTTTCGGTGAGCGCGCTGATCGAGTCGCCGAAGATGTACTCGCATTCATCGACGGTCTGCTTGTACATGATCGCCGCGAGGTCACCGCGCAGGATCTCCACGTCGCCGCCGGTGAATTCGCCGGACACGACGCCCAATTTCTGGCCGGCGTCATCGACGAACACCATGTCGGTCGTGCCGGTGCGCTGGTGCTGGATCTCGTCCCAGATCCCCATCCGTTCGAGCACGATGCGGTGGGCTTCGCTCTTGAAGTCGACGGCCTGGCCACCGGCGCGCAGTGCCGGTGCCCGCTCGACAACGGTGACGGCGAATCCGTACTGGTGCAGCCAGTAGGCGAGGGCGGGGCCCGCGACGCTGGCGCCGGAGATGAGGACGGTTTTGTTGCGCATAATGACTCCTTTAGTGTGTCCGATGGAATCTGTTTCCGGTGGACGCGAATGAGAGTATGATAGACACAGTTACAAGTCAAGCCGTTACTCGGGAAGGATGTGGTTATGCCGTCACCTACCGCCGTCGAACTGCTGTGGGGTATCCAGCAGCGACCCAAACGCGGACCGAAACCGTCGCTATCGCTGGAGGGGATCGTCGCCGAGGCGATCGCCCTTGCCGATGCCGACGGCCTGGCGAGCCTGTCCATGCAGCGCCTCGCCGAACGCCTCGGCTTCACCAAGATGTCGCTGTATCGCTACGTGCCGGGCAAGGCCGAACTCACCGCATTGATGCTGGACGCGGCCATGGGCACGCCGCCGGATACGGCCGCCATCCAGGCGGATTCGGTCGAGCAACGCTGGCGTATCGGCCTGCGACGGTGGGCGGAGACGATTTTCGAGAAATACACCGCGCATCCGTGGGCACTGGAGCTCGCCCTCGGGGCGCGGCCATTCGGGCCCAACGAACTGGCGTGGATGGAGGCCGCGCTCGTGGTCTTGGCGGACACCGGCCTGGCAGGCGCCGAACGACTCGACACCATTGTTTTGCTGAACGGGCACGTCCGCAGCCTCGCGCAGCAAACGATGACGATGGGCGACGAAGGACTGGAACAAGAGCTGATGCGTGAGCTCGGTGCCGTCCTCGCCGCAGCGGGCGATCGGTACCCCGAGACAATCGCGGCCTTCGCCGAGCAGGCGACCGTCGGCCAGTCCGGTTCGGGGGCCAACCGCGACAATGCGCTGAACTTCGGCATCGACCGCATCCTCGACGGACTCGCCGTCCTCATCGACGGCCGTGGCTGACCTGCCGGAGCCCCTCCGCACGGCATACAGTCGAAACATGCCCGAACAGACCGAACTGACCGAAGACGCGATCATCACGGTGCGCGAGTTCTTGGCCGCGCTGGAAATGGGAGCGGTGGAGGAGGCGCTGCAGCTTCTGCACACCGACCTGGTCTGGAAGAACACCTCGTTGCCGGACGTGGGTGGCGGCCTGGCCAGGCGCATCCTGCGTGGCCTGCATCGAGACCAGTTCGGCTTCGCCGTGCAGATGCATCACATCGCGGCGGAGGACGACAACATCGTGCTCACCGACCGCACCGACATCCTCCGGTTCGGTCCGGTGAGCGTGGCGTTCTGGGTCGCGGGTACCTTCGAGCTGCGCGACGGCCGGATCATCCTGTGGCACGACCACTTCAGCTGGGAGAACTTCCTGCGTGGTACCGCGGTCGGTCTGTGGCGAGCGGTCTTCTCCCGCGGCCGAGTCAGGAATGCTTGTTGAGGTACTCCAGGTAGAACGGCCGCAACACCTCGGCGATGTCGCCATCGCCCGCGTGGATGTAGTCGTCGATCATCGGTACCACGTACTTGATATCGGCCTCGCTCTCGCCGAGATTGCCGGCGGCGGCCTCGGCGGCGGGGATCGAGGTGAGCAGTCGCCACAGATACTTCACGTCCCCGTGCCGGACCGCCAGTTTCACCGCCCTGTCGTGCAACTCCTTGGACGACAGCTTCTCCAGATCCTCGTTCACGTCCATGCTTGCGACTCTATCCCTTGCGTGCGCCGGGTTCCCGCGAGCTGGGGTTAACGACAAATTCACGGACACGCCTACTCGTCCGTGAGCGAGGAACGGTCACTCGGCGGTAGCGTCGGTAGTGCGGGTCGCGTCGGTGTGATTCGTACGGGAGGTCCTGACCGTGACTGAGCTACTCAGTACGAGGGGGCCGGCACCCGGCCCTCGTGGCATCTGACTCACGTCGGATTCCATCAGGACGGACCGGTCCAGCGAGATCGTCTGTGCGGGTGCCGCGCGGACACATAGGAGCCCACCGTGACTGCTGCACGCTCCGTCCCCGCTCCCTCGGCGCCCTCCCGCTCCGCGAAAAATAAGGATTCCGCCGCTGTCGCTTCGGACACTAAGGGGGACCGCCCCTCGCTCTATCACGGTTCCGGTGCAAGGACCTTCGTGATCGACACTTCGGTATTGCTGTCGGATCCCTGGGCATTCACCAGGTTCGGCGAACACGATGTCGTTCTACCGCTGGTCGTCATCAGCGAACTCGAAGGCAAACGACACCATCACGAATTGGGCTGGTTCGCGCGGGAAGCCCTGCGCAACCTGGATGATCTTCGCTTGCAGCACGGCAGGCTGGATCAGCAGGTGCCGATCGGCACCGAGGGTGGAACACTGCAGGTGGAACTGAACCACACCGACCCCGCGGTACTACCGGTCGGGTTCCGCACCGACACCAATGATTCCCGAATACTGGCCTGTGCCCTCAATCTCGCGGCGGAGGGCCGCGCGGTGGTGCTGGTCTCCAAGGACATTCCGTTGCGCGTCAAGGCGAGTGCGGTGGGATTGCGGGCCGATGAATACCACGCGCAGGACGTGGTGACCTCGGGCTGGTCCGGAATGGTCGAGCTCGACGTGAGTACCGGTCAGGTCGATCAGCTCTACTCCGAGAACGTGATCGATCTGGACGAAGCCAAGGAACTTCCGTGCCATACCGGAATCCGGCTGCTCGGCTCCAGTTCCAGCGCGCTCGGCAGGGTGACGCCGGACAAGCGTGTGCAGCTGGTGCGCGAGCGCGAGGCGTTCGGATTGCACGGCCGCTCGGCCGAGCAGCGCATCGCTCTCGATCTGTTGCTCGACGAGAGCATCGGCATCGTCTCGCTCGGTGGGCGTGCGGGAACCGGAAAGTCGGCGCTGGCACTCACCGCGGGTCTGGAAGCGGTGCTCGAGCGCCGCACCCAGCGCAAGGTGGTCGTGTTCCGCCCGCTGTATGCCGTCGGTGGTCAGGATCTCGGCTACCTGCCCGGCTCCGAGAGCGAGAAGATGGGTCCGTGGGCGCAGGCTGTCTTCGACACCCTCGACGGGTTGGCCAGTCGTGAGGTGATGGAGGAGGTGCTCAGCCGCGGCATGCTGGAGGTGTTGCCGCTCACCCACATTCGCGGTCGTTCGCTGCACGATTCGTTCGTGATCGTGGATGAGGCGCAGTCGCTGGAACGCAATGTGCTGCTCACCGTGCTCAGCCGACTGGGCACCGGATCACGGGTAGTACTCACCCACGATGTGGCACAGCGCGACAACCTGCGCGTCGGCAGGCACGACGGTGTCGCTGCGGTGATCGAAAAGCTCAAGGGGCACCCGCTTTTCGCGCACATCACCCTCACTCGTAGCGAGCGATCGCCGATCGCCGCGCTGGTGACCGAGATGCTGGAGGAGTACGGCCCGAGCGCATAGGCAAGCAAGTCTTCGCGAAATCCTGGATAGTCAGCAACTATTCAGGGTGTGCTTCACCTCACAATTGAGCGGGTATCATCCACCTCGATAGGTGTTCAGCAACGGCCCGGCGAGTCGGTCTTCCATTCGCCGGGTCGTTGCCGGACATCGGCCTAGGCTACGCGCGACGTCACCGCGCCCGCGGTGTCGCCGGTAGCCACTTTCGAGAGGATGGAAATGCACCACTTCGCTCGACGAACGGCTGGATTCACCGCAGTGCTCGCGACGGGGGCGTTGTTGCTTGCCTCGGGTTGCAGCAATGACGACGACGACAAAGACAAGAACGCTGCCTCCTCCATGACGACCACGTCGATGGCCATGGAGCACTCCGAGGAGCACACCGCAGGTGCCGCGGAGGAAACCAAGATCGCCACCCAGGGTGGGGAGATCGTTGTCTCCGACGAGATTCTCGCGAAGTACAAGGCGGCGGGCGGCCCGAACGGTCCGCTGGGCGCCCCGGAGGAAGCCGTGGAGACCGGGCCCGACGACGGTAAGTACCAGGACTTCGCCGGCGGCACCATCTACTGGCGCCAGGACGGCGGCCCGCACATCGTGTGGGGCGAGATCCGTGAGGCATGGGAGGACGAGGGCGGCGCCAACGGCAAGCTCGGCTACCCGACCACCGACGAGAAGGACATCGCCGGCGGCAAGCAGAGTGATTTCACCGGGGGCACGATCACCTGGGTGGACGGCCAGACTACAGTCACGCCCAAGGCCTGATCGGCCGCGGCGTCCGGGGCAGTGCGCGTACGTTCCGGACGCCGGTCTCCATCCAGAATTCCCATCTGTAGATTCCCGCATCGCGGGCCCAGCGGCTAGGTTGTGTGAGTGCAAAATCTCTTGACCGATCGCGAGCTATTGCAAGAGCTTGCCGACGAGGTGGAATCCAATCTGCGGCGGCACATCGAAGCCGCTGACGGCTGGCAGCCGCACGAGTACGTGCCGTGGGACGACGGCCGAAACTTCGGCTTCCTCAGCGGCATCGATTGGGAGCCAGGCCAATCCGAGCTCAGTGACACCGCCAAGCTTGCCTTGACCGTCAGCGTCTTGATCGCCGACAACCTGCCCGCGTATCACCGCGAGATCGGCAAGTACCTGCGCACCGGTGCGTGGTGGCGCTGGGTCGGCCGGTGGACGGCCGAGGAAAACCGCCACGAGATCATGATTCGCAATTACCTCATGGTCACCCGCTCGGTCGATCCGATCGAGCTGGAGCGGTTGCGGATGGACCACATGACCAAGGGCTTCCGCCGTCCCGCGCTGCACCTGCTCGATGTGCTTGCCACCTGTGCGTTCGAGGAGTCGGCCGCCGCGATCCGGCACCGTAACACCGCCGCGCTCGGGGAGAACGCGATGGTCACCGCCATCGCCGAGCGCATCGCGGTCGACGACGAGCTCCAGTTGGTCTTGTTCGCCAACCTGGTCGCCGCGGCCTTCGAGCTCGCACCGGATCAGACGATCCGCGCCATCGCCGACAGTGTGGCGAGCTTCCATGTGCCGACGGTGACGCTGCCCGACGGACGCAGCAGCGATGAGCTGCTCGCCGAGGCGGGTATCTACGACCCCGCCAAGGAAAACGAATTGGTCTTCGCGCCGCTGCTGAAGCGGTGGAATGTCTTCGAACGGACCGATCTCGGTGACGAGGGCGAAAAGGCCCGTGCCGAGCTCGCACATCTGCGAACCGAGTCGCTGGCCTGATTCAGGCTGTCGCGGATAACGCGAATGAACTACCACCGAGGTCGGTGCACTGAGTTTGGTGCACCGACCTCGGTGTAGATACATGCCGCGCGGCACTTGGCATTTGCTGTTATTTGTCTTTCACCTTCGCCATCGAAAGTACGTCGAGTCGGCGGTCGAGTTCTGCCTCGGTGAACTTTTCATCGAGAAGGCCGCGATCGATGACCGTCTGACGAATCGTCTTGCGCTGTTTCAGTGCCTCTTTCGCGACGGCCGCGGCTTCTTCGTAACCGATTATCGAATTCAGCGGAGTCACGATGGACGGGGACGATTCGGCAAGCGTGCGCAGATGATCCACGTTCGCGACGAGGCCGCTGACGCACTTGTCGGCGAACAGTCGGGAGACATTGGCGAGCAAGCGGATCGACTCCAGCAGATTGCGCGCCATCACCGGGATGTAGACATTCAGTTCGAACGCACCGCTCGCGCCGGAGAAGGCGACGGTCGCGTCATTGCCGATCACCTGCGCGGCGACCTGTGTAACCGCCTCCGGCAGTACCGGATTCACCTTCCCAGGCATGATCGAGCTGCCGGGCTGTAGATCGGGCAGTTGCAGTTCGCCGAGACCGGTGAGCGGGCCCGAACCCATCCAGCGGATGTCGTTGGCGATCTTGGTGAGGCTCACCGCGACGGTGCGCAGCGCGCCGGAAGCCTCCACGAGGCCATCGCGGGCGGCCTGTGCCTCGAAGTGATCCTCGGCCTCGGACAACGCGTCGAGTCCGGTCGATCGAACCAGTTCCGCAACCACTTTCGTGCCGAAACCGTCCGGCGCGTTGAGGCCGGTGCCGACCGCGGTGCCGCCGATGGGCAGCTCACCCAAGCGTGGAAGTACCGCCATGATGCGCTCGATACCCGCGGCGACCTGGCGGGTGTAGCCGCCGAACTCCTGGCCGAGGGTCACCGGCACCGCGTCCATCAGATGGGTGCGCCCGGACTTCACCACCGTGCGCCATTCGGTCGACTTGTCCAGCAGCGCGAGCCGCAGGTGATCCAGTGCCGGGATCAGATCCTTGATGGCGCCCTCGGTGGCGGCCAGATGCGTTGCGGTGGGGAAGGTGTCGTTGGACGACTGGGACATGTTCACGTCATCGTTCGGGTGCACGGCGACGCCGTTCGCCTCGGCGATCGAGGCGATCACCTCGTTGGCGTTCATGTTCGAGCTGGTGCCCGAACCGGTCTGGAAGACATCGATCGGGAACTGATCGTCGTGCTTGCCCTCGGCGATCTCCGTGGCCGCCGCGATGATCGCGTCGGCCTTCGTGGCATCGAGCAGACCCAGATCGCGGTTCACCTTGGCACAGGCGGCCTTCAGCAGGCCGAGCGCGCGAATCTGTGCACGTTCGAGGCCACGCCCACTGATCGGAAAGTTCTCCACGGCCCGCTGGGTCTGCGCGCGCCACAACGCGTGCGCAGGCACCCGAACTTCGCCCATCGTGTCGTGTTCGATCCGGTACGGACTCTCCTCGGTCGTCATGAACTCGACCCTATGCCCGAGAAGACTGCTGTGGGGCTGCCACGCCTGAGGGCATTCGCACAGCAGCCATAGGGAATACCGGTGACGCGATGTCGCGCTCGAGCCTAACCAGATTGGCAGAACACCGAGTTTCGAGCGAAGCGAGACCGAGCATTGTCATTCGCGGCCCGGTTCGCTCGGACGCGAACCATAAGGGGGCCGCGAACACGCCGCGCGGAGGCGCGGCCAAAATTACGGCAGGGGAGGGTTCGCGTCTTCGTCGCCGATGAAATCGACCGAGGAGTATTCGCGCAGCTTCGTGAGGCGGTGGTAGGCGTCGATCATGCGGACGGTGCCGGACTTGGAGCGCATGACGATCGACCGGGTGGAGGCGCCGCCGGGGTAGTAGCGGACCCCGCGCAGCAGATCGCCGTCGGTGACGCCGGTCGCGCAGAAGAAGACGTTGTCGCCTGCCACCAGATCTTCGGTGGTCAGCACCCGGTCCAGATCGTGACCGGCGTCGAGGGCCTTCTGCCGCTCGGCGTCGTCGGTGGGCGCAAGCATGCCTTGCAGCTCACCACCCATGCAGCGCATGGCGGCGGCGGCGATGATGCCCTCGGGAGTGCCGCCGGTGCCGACCAGGATGTCGGTTCCGGAATCGGGGCGGGCGGCGGCGATGGCGCCGGCGACGTCACCATCGGAGATCAGTCGGATGCGGGCGCCCGCATCGCGGACCTCTTGGATCAGCTCGGCGTGCCGGGGCCGGTCCAGGATGCAGACGGTCATGTCGGATTTCAGCAGGCCCTTGGCCTTCGCGACCCGGCGGATGTTCTCGGCGATCGGAGCCGAGATATCGATCACGTTCGCGGCGTCGGGACCGACCGCGATCTTGCGCATGTAGAACACCGCGGACGGATCGAACATCGCGCCGCGATCGGCGACCGCGAGCACGGCGATGGCGCCGGGTGAGCCGGTCGACATCAGGGTGGTGCCGTCGACCGGGTCGACCGCGAAGTCCACCTCGGGACCGGTGCCGTCACCGACCAGCTCACCGTTGTACAGCATCGGCGCTTCGTCCTTCTCGCCCTCACCGATCACCACGACGCCGCGCATGGATACGGAGCTGACCAGCTGCCGCATGGCGTCGACGGCCGCACCGTCGCCGCCTTCCTTGTCGCCACGGCCGACCCAGCGGCCCGCAGCCATCGCACCGGCCTCGGTGACCCGGACCAGTTCGAGCGCCAGGTTGCGGTCCGGTGCCTCACGGCGGCTGGGTGCGGGCGAAGATGCCGTCATTACGGTGTGCCTCCTACGGTCGTTGCTACCGGTGATTCTCGCAGAAGCGTCACCGTTGCCGATCAGGTACACCCGTACCGACTGCTTGCGTGTCGGTCGAAATGGTGCGTACCGATCGCTTGCGGGTCGGTCGAAATGGTGCGTACCGATCGCTTGCGGGTCGGTCGAAATGGTGCGTACCGATCGCTTGCGGGTTGGTCGAAATGGTGCGTACCGATCGCTTGCGGGTCGGTCGAAATGATCAGCACCGATCGCTTGCGGGTTCCATGCCACGGTTCCGGCGTTGTGGCAAGCATGGATACTGGGGAGCGTGTCGTACCAAAAGCCACGCATTCTGAACGACTACCGGGATCTGCTCTGGTCGCTGTTCCCGTTGGTGTTGATCGCCGTGGTTTTCGCCGGGTTGGCAAGCCAGTGCAGCTTCGCGGCCAAGGGACCGACCCAAGGCCAGGTTCCGCACTTCGACGTCGCCGCCGCGCTGAGTTCGGATGCCCGCACCCTTACCTTCCCGATCAAGAACCCGAGCCTGCCCGCGGGCTGGACCCCGAACTCCGGCAGCCGCGACACCATCACCGGCACCGGCGGCGGTCCGGTCAGCACCGTAGGTTTCCTGACCCCACAGGGCACCTACATGCGCATGAGTCAGAGCAACGCGACCGAGGAGTCCCTTTCCCGTTTCGTGCTCGGCTCTCGCTACGCCAGCGGCACCGAGCAGATCGGCGACCAGAAATGGATCGTCTACTCCGAGCCCACCGAGGAATCGGCCTGGATCGCCGACTTCGGGCAGTCGCGTGTCCTCATCACCGGCGCGGGTAATCGGAGCGCTTTCACTACCCTGGCCGGTGCCGTCACCGCCGCCGAGCCGCTGAAGCGTTAGGTCGTCGTCGGTCAGCTGTGATCGACGACGTTGACGATGGTGCCGCTCGGGTCGCGGACGAAGAAACGTCGGACGCCCCATGGCTCGTCGCGCAGTGCGTAGACGATGTCGGCGCCCGCGGTGACCATGTCGTGGTACACGGCGTCGACGTCTTCGACCTCGACGCTCATGTTCGGTTCGGCACTTCGGCTTCCGGCCCGACCAGCAGAACCTGAGCGGTCGGGTTGGACGGCGAGGCCATCGCCACCACCCAACCGAGATCCATGGCTTCTTCGAAGCCGAGCCGCTTGTAGAACTCGCGGCTGCGTTCCATGTCGTCGGTGCGGATGTCGGGTGTGGCGCGACGAATGGTCACTGCTGCTCCTCGGGCTCTACTCGGCTTCGGATCGGGACAGTGCGTCCTCGACGCGCTTGCGGGCACCGGCGAGGTGTTCCTCGCAGCGGTTGGCGAGTGCTTCGCCGCGCTCCCATAGCGTGAGCGAGTCGTCGAGGTCCATACCGCCCTGCTCGAGCATTTTCACGACGTTGACCAGTTCGTCGCGGGCGCGTTCGTAGCCGAAGGTGGCGATCTCGGCCAGCTCGGAATCGGCGTCCTTGCCGGATTCGGCCAAGGTCATGTCCTCCCTGCGTCGGTGTTCTGGGTGCCCAACTTTTGGGTGCCGAGCGCGGCGGCGCTGACTGCGCCGTCGGCCACTCGGATGCGCAGCTGACTGCCGGCCTGCGCGTCTTCGATCGAGCGAACGACGTGGCGCTCCTTGCCGTTCACGCGCTGTACGACAGCGTAACCACGGGCCAGCGTCGCGGCCGGACCCACCGCGGTCAACTTCTCGCGCAGGTGGAGCGTCGCCGTGGATTCGGTGCGGATCAAGTGTTCGGCGGTGCGGCGAGTGGCCGTGCGCAGACGTTCGACTTCCTCGACGCGGCGTTCGAGCTCGCGCAGCGGATCGGCGAGCACCGGCCGGGAACGCAGCTGCACCAGTGCTCTTGTCTCGCGATCGACCCACCCGCGTAGCGCGGCGGCCGAGCGGGCTCGCATATCGCGCACACCGGCCAGCTCGGCGGCTGCGTCGGGCACGATGCGCTTCGCGGCGTCGGTCGGGGTGGCCGCGCGCAGGTCGGCGACGAGATCGCTGAGCGGGTTGTCGGGCTCATGGCCGATCGCGCTCACGATCGGGGTGGTCGCCGCGACGATCGCGCGGCACAGTGCCTCGTCGGAGAAAGCGAGCAGGTCCTCGACGCTGCCGCCGCCGCGGGCGAGCACGATCACGTCGACGGCGGGGTCACCGTCGAGCTCGGCCAGCGCCTCCAGCATCTGCGGTACTGCGGTCGGGCCCTGCACCGCCGTGTTGCGGACCTCGAAATGGACTGCGGGCCAACGGTTATGGGCCACGGTGAGGATATCGCGCTCGGCGGCGCTCGCTCGGCCGGTAATGAGTCCGACGGTCTTGGGCAGGAACGGGATGGGCCGTTTGAGCCGAGGATCGAACAGGCCTTCCGCGGCGAGCAGCGCCTTCAGACGTTCGATGCGGGCCAGCAGCTCACCGATGCCGACCGGCCGAATCTCGATGACGCGCAACGACACGGTGCCACGGCCGGTGAAGAACGACAGCTTGCCGTAGACCACCACCCTGCTGCCCTCCTGGAGCGGGACAGGCGATTTGCGGATGAGGTCCGGGTCGCAGGTCACCGACAGCGACATGTCGGCCGACGGGTCACGCAAGACCAGGAAAGCGGTGCGGGTGCCCGGGCGCAGATTGATCTGAGTGATCTGACCTTCGACCCAGATGCTGCCGAGCCGATCGATCCACTGCGAGACCTTGATGGCCACCGAACGCACCGGCCACGGCTGATCGGCGGAATTGGTCTGCGCCGCTTTGGTCGAATCGGCCGCACGGGCGGGTTGGCCGGCACTGTCCCGGCCAACCGTCGACGAAGACGTCGGGGGTTCGGTCACTGGGCCCGCACGGTGGCGATCCGGTTCGACAACATGGTGACGAACGGCGCACGTGCGCGCGTTTGCTGCTCGTAGTCCAGCAGCGCGCCGAGATCCTCGACGGTCAGCATGCGCAGGCGGGCACGCAGCTGGGCCAGGGTCATGTTGGCGTAGTCGTAGCGGGTGGCGATTTCCGGTTCGGCGATTTCCGGCGCCGCTGGTGGCTCACCGAACTCGGCAGCGGGTGTCGGCGGCTCGGCGATTTCCTGCTCGGTGATGGTCTCTCGAGCGGAGTTGTGGCCGTTGGACTGGAATTCGGCGGGGTCGTCGGCGGCGTACAGGTCGAAACTGCTGGCGCGTGCCGTGGCGTTGGTCTCGGAGCCGAAGGTCTGCTCGGGTGCCGCGTCCTCGTCGAACGTGGCCCACTCGGGCTGTTCCACGGGGCTGTTGGTCAAGTGCTCGAAGACCGAGTCGCCCTTGAGGGCCAGGCTGGTCACGAATTGTTGGATGTGCATCGTGGTCTGCAACATCTGGCTGATGGCGGTGATCGGGAGATTCATTGCCGCTGTGGGCAGCCGACGAGTTTCTTCGATGGCATAGACGGCCGCACCGGCGGCGACGCGAGCCAGGAATGGTGGTCGAAACATGGTCCTAGCCTGCCCGAAACGGTGTGTTATGCAAAGAACCAAGCACCATGGCGCAAAGAACTCGGCATCATTGCGGCCGATTCGTCCCGGACGGATGTCGGTACGTCGCTCGCATCGCTCCGCATCACGGTGTCACGGCGGCGACCGGCCGCTCTGGATTCATCCGGCGCACGTAAGCTGTTCGGCATGTCTTCGGCCATATCCCTGAACCTCGGAATCGCCCGCTCGGCCGGTTCCGGATCTGTCGATGCCGACGGCCGAAAGCGGGTGCTACTCGCGGAGCCTCGTGGGTACTGCGCCGGCGTCGACCGCGCGGTGGAAACGGTCGAGAAGAGCCTAGAGAAGCACGGTGCGCCGATCTACGTGCGCAAGGAGATCGTGCACAACCGGCACGTCGTGGAAACCCTGCGTGAGCAGGGCGTCATCTTCGTCGACGAGACCGACGAGGTGCCGGAGGGCGCGGTCGTGGTGTTCTCCGCGCACGGCGTCTCACCCGCGGTGCACGAGTCGGCGGCGGCGCGCAGTCTGCACACCATCGACGCGACATGCCCGCTGGTGACCAAGGTGCATCAGGAAGCAAAGCGTTTCGCCCGCGACGACTACGACATTCTGCTGATCGGTCACGAAGGCCACGAAGAAGTCGAGGGCACCGCGGGGGAGGCTCCCGATCATGTGCAGCTGGTGGACGGTCCCGATTCGGTGGATCGCGTCACAGTGCGCGACGAGTCCAAGGTGATCTGGCTGTCGCAGACCACGCTCAGCGTCGACGAGACGATGGAGACAGTCAAGCGACTGCGCGAGCGGTTCCCCTCCCTACAGGATCCGCCGAGCGACGACATCTGCTACGCCACCCAGAACCGTCAGGTCGCGGTCAAGGCGATGGCGCCCGAGTGCGATCTGGTGATCGTCGTCGGCTCGCGTAATTCGTCCAACTCGGTGCGGCTTGTCGAGGTGGCGCTCGGTGCCGGGGCCAAGGCCTCCTACCTGGTCGACTACGCCCGCGAAGTGGATACTGCCTGGCTGGAAGGCGTGCGGACGGTCGGTATCACCTCCGGCGCCTCGGTGCCGGAAATCCTGGTCCGCGGTGTGCTCGACATGCTGGAGGAGCACGGCTTCGCCGATGTGCAGCCGGTTACCACGGCCAACGAGACGTTGGTGTTCTCGTTGCCGCGTGAGTTGCGTACCGCTCGGGGCTGACCACCGAGCCCCCTGGGTTCGGCGCTGGTCGTCTTACAGATTTTCCGGCTTGCGCCGTTCGGTCCGGCTCGAATCGCGTTCGCGGTAGCGGACATTGGGCTGTGGATGCGGTGGCATCTCGGTGCGTGCGCGGGTACCGGACCTGCGGGTCGGCTCGACGCTGGAGTGTGGCGTCGCGGCGGCAGCGCGGGCTGGGCCACGTGCGCCGCGGGGGTACTTGGCGGTGGGGCGTTCGTCGGCATCGGGTTCTTCGGCGGCAGTAACCCGCGGCGGGGTATCGGCTACCCGCCCGGTGGCGCGCCTGCGCAGTCGCGGCGACTGTTCTTCGCCCTCGGGTTCGGCCTTGGCGCGCTTGGTCTTGCGTCGAGCGGACTCGGCCAGTCCGGCGCTCTCCGACTTATCCGCGCGTGGGCGGTTTGTCGCGCTGCGGCCCCAGCTCGTGCCGCGTCTGGCATCCTCGGTGCGCTCGGCGGCCGCCTCGCGCCGATGTAGCAGGATCCGACCGGCACCGATCGCCAGGACCAGCACCGTGGCCAGCGCCATCGTCGGGAACCTGTTCACCAGTGGGATCGCCAGGTTGAGCAGGATGTCTTTGATCGAGGACGAATCGCGCCCCGTCAGCTGCTGGTAGGCCAGCGGCACCGAGACGAACAACAGCAGCGGCGGCAGCACCATCGCGGTGAACAGCCCGCGGTAGCGCACCGCCACGACGGCGACGACGCAGCCGACAACATACAGCGTGGCAAATGTGCCGGTCAGGTCGCCGCTTTCGCCGCTGGCATCGATAAGGAACCCCAGAAACGCGCAGGCGACCGCGATCGAGACCGCCGCGCCGGCCGGGATACCCGGAACCGACGGCAGTATCGAGCGCTGCGGCGCGGGCACCCGGGTTATCACACGTTGGGAAGCAGCCACGCCATGAACACTAACCGCCGCCACGCGCGGGGGCGTTACGGCACGGCGGTTGCTCGGGCTAATCGTCGGCGTCGGCGAAGCCCACAGCGCGCGGCCAGGAATCCACCCGGTGGATTGCTGGAACCTCTTGCTCGGCCATTTCCAGGTCGTGCAGTTTGCGTGCGGTGACCATCACTCGTGACTCCACGGAGGCGACGGTGTAGTTGAAAGCTTCGACGGCCTTACCGAGTTGCGCGCCGAGCCGGTCCAGATGCTTGCCGGTCATACCGAGTCGGGCGTACAACTCCTTACCCAATTGCTGAACGGTTGCCATGTCGCGGGACAGTGCCTCCTGCCGCCAGCTGAACGCGATCGTGCGCAGCAACGCGATCAATGTGGTCGGCGTTGCGAGAATCACGTTGCGGCCGAACGCGTACTCGAGCAGCCCGGAATCCGTGGTCAATCCGGCGTCGAGGAATGGATCGCCTGGCACGAACAACACCACGAACTCCGGAGTCGGATCGAAGGCGGTCCAGTACGCCTTGTCCGCCAGTTGGTCGATGTGGGCGCGCAGATGCTTGGCATGCCTGCCGAGCAGTTCGGCGCGCACATCGGGGTCCTCGGCCATGGTCGCGTCGAGATAGGCGGTGAACGGCACCTTCGCGTCGACGACGATCTGCCGGTTGCCGGCGAGGTGGACAACCAGGTCCGGTCGGACCATGGCGGTCCGCTCGGAAGTCCCATCGCCGCGCGAAGCCTTTGTCACCTGTGTGTCGAAATCGCAGTGCCTGCTCATCCCGGCCAGCTCCACCACCCGCTCCAACTGGATCTCGCCCCACCGCCCGCGCACCTGAGGCGCGCGCAGTGCCGCGACGAGCTGACTGGTCTGAGTGGTGAGCTGATGGGAGGTGCGCTGCATACCCGCAACCTGTTCGCGCAGGCTGGAATAGGCATTGATGCGGTGATGCTCGACCTGCTGGATGTGCTGGTTCAATGTGCCGACCGCCTCGCGCAGCGGATCGACCATGGCGCCGATTGCATGCGAATGCCGACGCGCCGCATCCTCATTCGCCGCGTTCAGCGATTGCCGAAGCAGCCGCTCGTTATCGGTGGCCGCCGACAGTCTCGCCTCCGCGGCCGTCGCCCGATGACCGGCGCGCGCCGCATGCCCGAGCCAGCCGAGGCCGACCCCGGCGGCGAACACCAGCATCAGTGCGACAAGCATCGGTGCGGTCATAGCGCCGATAGTGCCGCACCACACCGACAAGACCCCGGCCGCCACGCAGCGACCGATTGAAGTCTGTCGGTAGGTTCGCCTACGGTTTCGCGAATGCGGATGCTGCACACCTCGGATTGGCACATCGGTCGCACGTTCCATGGGGTCGATCTGCTTGCCGACCAAGCACGGTCGTTGGCTGCCATCGCGGCGTTGGTGGCCGCGCAGTCGGTGGACGTTGTTGTGGTGCCGGGAGACGTGTACGACAGGTCCATCCCGAGCTCCGATGCGATCGCGGTGTGCAATCGGGGTTTCGAGGCCATCCGGGCGGCCGGTGCGACGATCGTCGCCACCGCGGGCAACCACGATTCGCCTGCCCGGCTGGGCGCGGGTGCCAGCTTCGCGGCCGCGGGCGGGCTGCATCTGCGCACCACCGTCGCCGACGCCGACCGGCCGGTACTGCTGGCCGACACGCACGGCGAGGTCGCCTTCTATGGCATCCCCTACCTGGAGCCGGAGATCACCCGTGCCGAACTCGGTGTGCCACAGGCACGTTCGCACGCGGAGATCCTCGAGGCGGCTATGAGCCGGATAAGGGCCGACATCGCACAGCGGCCGGGCACCCGCACGGTGGTGCTGGCACACGCCTTCGTCGTCGGTGGTGAGGCGACCGGTTCGGAACGTTCCATCTCGGTCGGCGGTGTGGAGACCGTGCCGCTTTCCGCGTTCGAGGGCATCGACTATGTCGCGCTCGGGCACCTGCATTCGCCGCAGATTCTCTCGGAGTCGGTCCGCTACTCGGGTTCGCCGCTGCCGTACTCGTTCGCCGAGAACTCCCATCGCAAAGCGGTCTGGATCATCGATCTGGATGCCACCGGGCTGCATCTGGTTCAGCGCCACGACCTGGCGCTGGTGCGCGGGCTGAGCAGGCTCACCGGCACCCTCGACGAGCTGCTCACCGACCCCGTCCACGCCGCCGCCGAGGACCATTACGTCTCGGCGACCCTCACCGACCACGCCCGCCCGGTAGATGCCATGCGCAAGCTGCACGACCGGTTCCCGCACGCGGTGCACGTGGAATGGTCGCGTCCGGAAGGAAATCCGGAGCTGCACTATCGTGAACGCGTGCACGGCCGCCGCGACACCGAAGTAGCGCAGAGTTTCCTCTCCGATGTTCGAGGCGTGCCCACGTCGAGCGAAATGCAGTGGCTGGAGCGAGCTCTCGCCGCGGCGGTCACCGAGCCGGATGCCGTTACGGCGGCCGGCCGCCCGGCTCAGGAATTGTCCGCATGAGCACAGTTGCTCGTGACCGTCGAGGGCGGCGCGGGGCGCTGTCTCGCCTGTTCACGTGGGCATCGACGGCAGGCTTCGAGGAAATCGGGTGAGACTGCACCGGCTCGAGATGAGCGCGTTCGGCCCGTTTGCCGAGACGACGGTTGTCGATTTCGACGCGCTGGGTGCCGATGGGCTGTTTCTGCTGCATGGGCAGACCGGGGCGGGCAAGACGACTGTGCTCGATGCGATCGCGTTCGCGCTCTATGGGGATGTGCCGGGAGCGCGTGGCGAGAGCAAGCGGCTGCATTCCGATCACGCGCCGGAGCAGACACCGCCCCGGGTGGTGCTCGAAGCGACGTTGGGTGGGCGGCGGGTGCGGCTGACGCGCATTCCCGCGTTCGAGCGGCCCAAGTTGCGTGGCACTCCCGGGGTGCGTACCGATCCGGCCAAGGCGACGCTGGAGTGGCTCGACGGGCGCGGTGCGAACCTTTCCCGCATACCGGATATCGGTGCGGAGATCATCCGGCTGCTCGGGATGAGCGCCGACCAGTTCTTCCAGGTCGTGCTGCTGCCGCAGGGCGATTTCGCGCGATTCCTGCGGGCGGACAACGAGGAACGCGAAAAGCTGCTCGAAAGGCTTTTCGACACCGAGCGATTCGGCACGGCCGAGCAGTGGCTCGCGGACAAGCGCAGGGCATCGGCCGCTGATGTGGCGGACAGCAAGGATGGCATCAATCAGCTGATCGCGGAGATTCGGGGCGCGGTGGGGCTCGGCCGTGCCGAATCCGTTGAGACACTCGAGGCGGTGTCGTGGTCGCAGGATCTGCTCGCCACCGCGCGTGCCGAATCGACCACCGCGGCAGCGGAAGTTGAAGGTAGGCAAAAGGAATCGGCCCGCCTGCAAACACTCGCCGAGGAACAACGCCGCATACACGAGCTGCGCCGTCGGATGGCGGCGGCTCGTCAGCAGCTCGACGACTACGCCGCGGCGGCGGAGCACCGTGCCGCCATGCAGGCCGAACTCGAACTGGCCCGCCGCGCCGCACCGGTTGCCGAAGCCATCGACGACGCACGCACCGCGGTCATGCACGCGCGCCGCAAAGAAGACGAAACGCGGCGTATCGCAGCACGATTGGTTGCCGAGATCGGTGCACCCGAAGCCGCCGACATCGCCGGGATCGACCTGCTTGCCATCGAAACCGGTGCCGACGCGACGCCGATCGTCGGCGCGAGCGCCGATATCGACGCGGCCATCCGCTGTTGGAGCGGTCAGATCGGCGCGCTCGACGAAGTGAGTGCCGATGCGGCGGTCGCCACCACACTGACCGCCGAACTGTCCGGTCTGCGCGAGGAGGACGCCGCACTGAACTCTCGGGCATCCGAGCTGACCCGGCTGCGCGAACAGGTCCCCGGATCGATCGCCGCCGCCGAGGTCCGGCTGCGTGAGGCCGCCGAGGCCACGGCCATGCTCCCCGGGCTGAGCGCCGAGTTGGAACGCCTACAGACCGCCGCGACCGCGGCGGTCACGATCGCCAGGCACAGAACAACTCTCGACCGCACGCGGATCGACTTCGAGGTGGCCCGCACTGCGCACAACGACGCCAAGGAACAGGTGCTGGACCTGCGTGAACGCAGGCTGGCCGGGATGGCCGCCGAACTCGCGGGACAGCTGTCGGACGGGCAGCCGTGCACGGTGTGCGGCTCCGGCGACCATCCGTCGCCCGCCCGCCCGGCTCCCAGCGCGGTATCCAAGGATGCCGAGGATGCGGCGGCCGCGGCGGAACGTGCCGCCGAAGACACCCGCGACCGCGTCCTGTCCAGCATCACGACCCTGGAGCGCGATATCGAGGCGCTGATCGCCCGTGGCGGCGACACCGATCCGGTAGAACTGGCCGCCACACTGCGCGCCGCCACCGACCGCCATGAGGACGCAGCCGAACTGGCCGCCCGCGCCGAGGGGCTCACCGCCGAACTGTCCCGCCTGCGCACCGCCGAACTCCGCCTGCACGACGAATTCCGCGAATCCGACACCCGTCGAAGCACGGTCGCCGCGGGCATCGCGGCCACCACGGCCCGCCTGGCCGAGCTGTCCGCCCGCCTGCGCACTGTCGCGGGCGCCGACGAGACGATCGACCGCCGCCGCACCCGCCTGAACACCCTCATCGCCGACGCCACCTCCCTACGCGACGCACGCACCGAGGCCGCCTCGGCCAGCGAGCAGGTCACCGTCGTCGCCGACCGTGTCGAAAGCCTCGCGATAGCATCAGGTTTCGTACTCGATGGTGATCAACCAGGGCTTCCGAGGCGAAGTGGCGTCGTTATCAGCGCCGGCACCGGCGTGGAGTCCGGTCCAGCCGACGCCGTGCGCGACGACGTGGCCATGTTGACCGCTTACGCGCACGTGGTCACCGCGGCGGCACGCACCGCACCGCGTCAGGCGGAGATCGAGGCGGACTTGCTGACCGCCGATCGGGCGCGTGGCCATGCGGAAGCCGTTCTCGCAGAACCGGATATCCAGGCGGCGGCTTCGGCCGAACCCGGCGATCTCGCGGAGCTGGCGGCTTTGGTCGCCGACGCGCAAGCCGAAGTGAACACCGCCGTGGCCGCGCACGCCGAAGCGACACGCCGGGTAGCGCAGCTGGAGCGTCTCGGCGGGCAACTGTGGGCCGCGGTGGAGCGCATCGCCCCCGTCCAGCGCGCCCATGAAGAGCTCGCTGCCCTCGCCGAGGTGGTCGCGGGTCGTGGTGAGAACAACCGCCGAATGTCGTTGCGCTCATACGTACTCGCCGCGCGTCTCGAAGAGGTGGCCCTGGCCGGTTCGGTCCGGCTGCGCCGAATGTCCGGCGGCCGTTACGAATTCGTCCATTCTGACAGGGCAGGCTCGCATGGCCGTCGCGGCGGCCTCGGCCTGGACATCCGCGACGATTACACCGGCGCCATCCGCCCCGCCAAAACCCTCTCCGGCGGCGAAACCTTCATGGCCTCACTCTCGTTGGCCCTCGGCCTCGCCGACACCGTCGCCGCCGAGTCCGGCGGCCTTGTCCTGGACACCCTCTTCATAGACGAGGGCTTCGGCGGCCTGGACGCCGACACTCTCGACGCGGTGATGGGTGTGTTGGATGAACTCCGGGACGGCGGTCGAGTCGTCGGAGTTGTCAGCCATGTCGACGAGATGCGCCAACGAATCCCCAGCCGTCTGCATGTCCTTCGTGGCCGAGCCGGGTCTCGCCTCGAAACCACCGTCGCCTGACAACCGAGCAGGCCGTCGTGGTCAGGACGTCAGACTGCCCAGTCCCAGCTGATGCGTTGGACTTTCATGGTTCAGCAGCCACCGCTTCACATCCAGCCCCCAGCGGAAACCGCCGAGTGCGCCGCCGATGCGGAAGATGCGATGGCACGGAACGAAGAGGGCGGCGGCGTTGCGGGCGCAAGCGTTCGCGGCGGCTCGGGTGGCGGCGGGGCGGCCGGAGATAGCGGCGTATTCGGTGTAGGTGATCGGGGTTCCCGCCGCAACCGTGCGGAGCACTTCCCATGCGTGCATGAGGAATTCGCCGGACTGCTGGCGGACGGGGATGTCGTCGATCGCTGTCAGATCACCGTCGTGGTAGGTCGTGATCGCCCGGGTCACCTCGCCGAGCGAATCGCGGTGGCGCAGTTCGGTGGGGCGCAGGCTCGGATGGATAAGGCCGCGCAGGTTCTCGGCGTCGGCGGTCCAGCCGGAGGCCAGTACCGCGCCCTCGGCGTCGACAAGCGCGGTGAAGGGCCCTACCGAAGTGTCGACGACTGCGAAATCGGCTGTGGTGGTGGTCGATTCGACGGTGTCGTGATGGATTGTGATCGTGGCGGACACGATTGGGAACTCGCTTTCGAGTCGGAAGGGAAAGGGGCGATCAAGATTTGGCGCGCGGCTTCGATCCGGTACGGGATTCGGCCGCTTTCGCGGCGCGGCCTTCCAGCGCCGCCTTCCATAGGTGCATGGACAGATACGAGCGCCACGGCGCCCAGCGGGAGGTGTCGGTGAGGTCGATGCCCAGCAGTGTGGCGCCCTGTCGGACAACCAGGTCGGTGTCGAGCAGGATGTCCGGGTCGGCGAGCAGGCGCATGGTGACGTAGTCGGCGGTCCATGGTCCGATGCCGTCGAGGGTCAGTAGTTCCCGGCGCAGGTCCGTCGCCGTACGGCCCTGGTGCAGCGCGAGGTCGCCCGCGGCAAGGGCTTCGGCGACGCCGACGATCGAGCGAATGCGCCGTGCGGGACCGGTCAGCACCTCCGCGCCGCGCTCGGCGATCACCGCGGGAGTGGGGAACAGCAGCGGCACCGGTCCGTCGACTCGTTCACCGAGTGCTTCGACAAGTCGTGCGGTGTGGGTCGCGGCGGCTGATACCGAGATCTGTTGCCCGATCATGGTGCGCAGCAACAATTCCGGGCCGTCGAGGCAGCCGGGCACGCGGATTCCCGGAGTGAACGACGGCTGGCGCAGATCGGTGGGCTGCGGGGGCACGCCGACATTGAGGGGGTGTTGCGCGGGTGTTGTGCCCGCGTCGGGTAGGTCGGCGGCGTCGGGTAGTACATGGGTGTCGTTGCCGTGTTTGCTGTTCTCTCGTCGTGACGCGACCGTCTCGTAGTCCAGCCGGGCCGCCCGGCTCTTCTCGGCGGAGCCAGGGGCGCAGACCACGCCGAGCGCCTCATCGATCCCGACCGGGTCGGCGTCCAGGTCGAGCAGGTGGCGCAGTCGCGCGACGGTCGGCGCCAGGTCGCGCATATCGTGCAACGCCAGTTCGGCCCGCACGTGATCGCGCTGGAAGCTCAGCCGGATCGCCGCATGCCCGTGCGGCGTGCGCAGGTTTCTCGTGTACGCGCGGTCCTCCCACAGCTCCATGCCCGGCGCCACATGCGAGGAAAGGAACCATTCGAGCCACGCCCGGTCCAACGGCTCGCGGTAGGGCAACCGCAGTATCAGCGAACCGTTCGTCGGCGGTACGACCTGACCGTTCCCGGAGCGGGTCGCGCGCTGCGCCTCGGTGCGCATGATGGTTGGACTGACCGTGAACACCTCGCGCACCGTGTCGTTGAACTGGCGAATGCTGGCGAATCCGGCCGCGAACGCGATGTCGGACATCGGCATGCTCGTGGTCTGGATCAGCAGTCGAGCCGTGTGCGCGCGGTGCGCTCGCGCCAAGGCCAGCGGCCCGGCGCCGAGCTCGGTGGTGAGCACCCGGGTGAGCTGGCGCTGCGAATAGCCGAGCGTCGCCGCGAGCGCGGGCACCCCGCCGCGTTCGATGACACCGTCACCGATCAACCGCATGGCGCGAGCGGCCAGATCCGCGCGGGTGTTCCAGAGCGGCGATCCCGGCGCGGCATCGGGCAGGCATCGACGGCACGCGCGATATCCGGCCTGCTGCGCCGCCGCTGCCGTATGCAGGAAGGTCACGTTGGTCGGCTTCGGCGTGATCGCAGGACACGAAGGGCGGCAGTAGATTCCGGTGGTGCGCACCGCGGTGAAGAACTGGCCGTCGAAGCGGGAGTCCTTGGTCGACACCGCTCGATAGCAGCGCTCGAAATCCAATGCCGTGATCGTCACCCCAACCACAATGGCAGTAACCCGCGTCGCGTGCTAGCGGAAATCCGCCACCACCCCTATGGGTTAGCAGCAGCGGTTGGTGGGGTTGCGATCGGCGTCGGCGTGGCGGGCGCGCCAGTACTCGCGTTCGCTCGGGATTTCACAGCCGGGATGGGCGCGGTGCAGGTGCGCGACGTAGCGCTGGTAGTCCTGGCCGCCGAGGACCGAGTTGAACCACCAGGCGACCCCTCGCGCCGCGGCACCGCAGGCAGTTCCCGCAGCGCGCAGCCGCGCACCGGCCGGTCGGGAGGACCGGTCGGTGCGCGGGGCGTCGGGTGCGGTCAATGCCCTCGGGCGTGTGCGGCGCCCGGAGCGCGGACCTGCCCCGATTCGACGAGGGCGTCCCATTCCTTCTGCACTTCCTTCTCCGCAGGGGTGGCAATGAACCCGCGCGGCCCGAAGATCTTCGACGGCTCCTCCGGTGATTCGCTACTCGGACCACCGCCCGCGCGCCAAGTACGCACGCAGACCACGGCACCGACCACCGCGACAATCAGCACGAGCACCGCGAAGATGATCGACAAACTGCCCTGGATGAACGTGTTGCGCACGATCTTGTCCATGTCGTCGACGGTCTTGGCGGGCGCCAACAGCTGGCCGGCGTCGCGAGCCGCGCTGTAATTGCTGTGCTGCTTCCAGTATCCGATCTTCGGATCGGCGGAGAAGATCTTCTGCCAAGAGGCCGTCATGGTCACTATGAGATCCCAGATCAGCGGCAGCGCCGGGATCCAGGCCCATTTGACCAGGCCCTTCTTGATCAGGATGGCCAGCACGACGGTCAGGGCGATCGCCGCGAGCAGCTGGTTGGAGATGCCGAACAACGGGAACAGCGTGTAGATGCCACCGAGCGGATCGGTGACGCCCATCAGCAACACCGAACCCCACGCGGCAACCACGACGGCCGAGCAGATCCACGCGCCTGGCCGCCACGACGGATCCTTGAACTTCTTGGCAGGGCCGCCGAGGTTGCCGAGCGAGTCCGACAGCATGAAGCGCGCGACACGGGTGCCCGCATCGATCGTGGTGAGGATGAACAGCGCCTCGAACATGATCGCGAAGTGGTACCAGAACGCCTTCATGGAGGAGCCACCGAGGAACTCCGACATCACCTGGGACATGCCGACCGCCAGCGTCGGCGCACCACCGGTGCGCGAGATGATGCTGGTCTCGCCGACGTCGGTGGCCGCCTGGGTGAGCTCGGCGCCGGTGATCGGAGGACCGCTCAGACCGAGCGAGTTGGTGTAGGCCGCAGCCTTGTCGGCGGTCCCGCCGGTGAGCCCGGCCCCCGCGTTCATCGCGAAGTACAGGTGCTGGTCGATGATGCTTGCGGTGATAATCGCCATCACCGCGACGAACGACTCCATCAGCATGCCGCCGTAGCCGATCATCCGCGCCTGCGACTGCTTCTCCAGCAGTTTGGGTGTGGTGCCGGAGGCGACGAGGGCATGGAATCCCGAGAGCGCGCCGCACGCGATGGTGATGAACAGGAACGGGAACAGGCTGCCCGCGAAGGACGGACCGTTGCTGGAGTGCGCGAACTGTGACACCGCGGGAGCCTTCAGCACCGGCATCGTGATCAGGATGCCGACGGCGAGCAGGCCGATAGTGCCGATCTTCATGAACGTCGACAGATAGTCGCGCGGTGCGAGCAGCAGCCACACCGGCAGCACCGAGGCGACAAAACCGTAGAGGATCAGTATCCACGCGATGGTGGTACCGGACAGGGTGAACAGGTCACGGCCCCAACCGGATTCGGAAACCCAGCGCCCGGAAATGATGGCGAGCAGCAACAGGGCGAAGCCGACCACGGAGATCTCGCCGACCCGACCCGGTCGCACGTACCGCAGGTAGACACCCATGAAAAGGGCGATCGGGATGGTCATGCCGATGGAGTACACGCCCCAGGGGCTGCCGCCGTGCAGTTGGCCGTCCGCCCCCTTGACCGCGGCAAGTGCCTGCACAACGACGATGCCGAGCACCGCGAGCAGGATCATCATGATCACCAGCACCGCGACGATCGCGGCGACGCCGCCGATCGGTCCAAGCTCGTCGCGGGCCATCTGCCCGAGACTGCGGCCGCGGCGCTTGGAGGAGGCCCACAGCACCAGGTAGTCCTGCACCGCGCCCGCGAAAACGACGCCGACGATAATCCAGATCGTGCCGGGCAGGTAGCCCATTTGCGCGGCGAGCACTGGACCGACCAGCGGACCGGCACCCGCGATGGCGGCGAAGTGGTGTCCGAAGAGCACCCGCCGGTCCATCGGCATGTAGTCCTTGCCGTTTTCCAATTCTTCGGCGGGCGTCGCCACGTCGTCGCGCGGCTTGGTGATCCGGTATTCGATCAGCCTCGCGTAGAACTGGTAGGCGATCACATAGGTACAGACCGCCGCGATCACGATCCACACCGCATTGACGTTCTCGCCGCGCGCGATGGCGACTACTGCCCACGCGACCGCGCCGAGAACCGCGATGGCGGCGAACACCGCTTTCTTGGCCGGAGTTATCGGGGAAGGATCAACGACGCCGACCGGCGGCAATTCGGGATCTGTCCGTAAATATTCGATTGTCGCCATCTGCCCTATCTCTCCTGTAAAACGCGCAGGATCTAGCTGAAACACGTGACAACGTATCCGATCGGAGACGGCGTTCGGGCGCGTTTCCCAACTCCTTCGTCCGACGTTTAATTTTGTTCGTGTGTCGGCCGTCACCTCGGTGTTGCCGGACGTATGCTGCCATGCGGTTCGTGATGCGCTCCACCCGCCCCGAGGACGGCTGACCTGTCTCCCACCCCGCATCCCCATCGCTGGCGGTTCGCATTGCTTTGCGTCCGCACGGTCGAGAGCTAACCTCGATCCGCCATGCGCCCACCTCCGCTGGTTACCCCGCCGGTTCGGCCGATACGTCGGCGTACGCTGCTTGCTTCGGCCCTGGCCGCACCCCTGCTCGCGTCCGGGTGCGGTGCCGACGACGACGCGCTGACCTTCTTCTTCGGCGCGCGGCCGCAAGAGGCAAAGGTCCGGCAGCGGATCATCGAGGAATTCCAGAAAACCCGCCCGGACATCAAGATTCGCACCATCGTGTCCGGGCCGGACGCGCTGCAGCAGATGCTGACCTACTGTGCGGGTGGCAAATGTCCAGACATCATCATGGCCTGGGAACTGCTGTATGCCGGTCTCGCCGAGCGCGGCGTGCTTCTCGACCTGAACCCGCTGCTCCAGCGCGACGCCGACCACGCCACCGCGCTGCGCGATGAGGGATTCCCGACGCTGTATGACACTTTCACCTATTCCGGTGGTCAATACGCGCTGCCCGAACAGTGGTCAGGGGTGTTCCTCTATTACAACCGGAAGCTTCTCGCCGATGCCGGTCTGAACCCGCCCGCCCGCTGGTCGCAAGCCTGGAGTTTCGCCGAATTCCTTGACGCCACACGTGCTCTCACGCATAAGGAGCCCTCCGGCCGGACCCGGCAATGGGGTTTCACCGACGCATGGGTGCCGTATTTCTCGGCCGCCTGTTTCGGCATGAACAACGGGGTGGATTGGTTCACGCCACCGATAGGCCCGACCAGGACCAACCTCGGTGATCCACGATTCGCCGAGGGTTTCCAGTTCTACGCGGATCTCGCGGTGCGTCATCGTGTAGCGCCGAAAGTTGCAGACCAGCAATCGGTTTCGGCACCGGACCTGTTTCGTCGCGGCAAGGCCGGGATGATGATGGGCGGGCACTGGCTTTACTCCGAATTTGTCGGCAAGCCGGATCTCGACGTCGATCTCACGGTATTGCCTGTCGGCCCGCACGGTGGCCACGGCGCGTACACCGATGTGGGATGCACTGGCCTGTCCATCGCGGCGGACAGTCCGCGCATCGAACAGGCTTGGGAATTCGTCAAATTCGCGACCGGGCCGGTCGGTCAAGCCATCATCGCCGCTTCGGGTCTTTTCGTGCCGGTGCTGAAATCGGCCATGGGCTCGCGGGGTTTCGTCGAGGCACACCGCGAGATCCGCAACCTGGAAGTCCTGACCGGCGGCCCGGCCAACTCCCGTCCCCTACCCGTCACCCCCGCATGGGGCAAGGTCTCGGCCCTGCTCGAACGCGGCGGCAACCGTGTCCTACGCGGCGCCGCCACCGCCGACTCCCTCGGTGGTGCCTTCACCGACGACATCGACGCCCTCCTGGAGCCGCCCGCATGAGTACGCTGCGCGATCGCCTGTCGAGTGGTACGTGGCTGCAGCAAACGTCGAGTACTGCAATCCATCGGGTGCCACCCGGCAAACGCGGGCGTTCGGCTCAGCGGCGGGAGCGGGCGGGGTGGGTTTTTGTTGCGCCGAATTTGGCGGCGGTGGCGGTGTTATTGCTTTTTCCGCTCGGGTTTTCGTTGTATTTGAGTTTTCATGCTTGGGATCTCTTCAGTCCGCCTCGGTTCGTAGGGTTGGCGAACTATCGGCGATTGTTCGTCGGGGATCCGCTGTTCTTTATCGCGCTGCGGAATACGGCGGTTTTCACGGCGCTGACGTTGGTGCCGACGGTGCTGATCGGGCTGGGCGTCGCCGCGACGTTGAACCGAAAGTTGGCGGGTATCGGAATCTTTCGGACCATCGCGTTCTTGCCGCTGGTTGCATCCACTGTTGCCATGGCCGTGGTCTGGCGGTTCATCTTCAGCAGCGATGACGGGCTGTTCAATATCGTGCTCGGCTGGGTCGGGATCGACCCGGTGCCGTGGCTGATCGATCCCGATTTGGCGCTGGTGTCGTTGAGCATCGTGACCGTATGGAAGGGCGTGCCTTTCGCGACGGTCATACTGCTCGCCGCCATGCAGGGCGTGCCCGAGACCCTGTACGAGGCAGCGAAGATCGACGGGGCCGGTGCGCTGCGGCGGTTCCGGTCGATCACGATGCCGCTGATTCGCGGGCCGCTGTCGTTCGTCTTCGTCATCACGATCATCAACTCGGTGCAGGCTTTCGACCAGGCCTATGCGCTGACAGGTGGCAACGGTGGGCCGGAGACCGGCACCTATCTGCTCGGAATCATGTTGTTCCAGAACGCGTTCAGCTTCTACGAAGTCGGGTACGCGGCGGCGCTCGCCTGGGTGATCTTCGCCATCCTGCTGGTGGTGACCTTGCTGCAATTGCGGTTCGCGCGGCGCGAGGAGGTCGAATTATGAACGCCTACACTGTTATTCGACGGTCGCCTGCTACCGCCGAAATGGTGGAGCCGCCCGTTGTTCGTGGCAGGGCGGGCAGTCGGGTGCGGCGGGCGATCGTTCGACGCACCTTGCGCGGCATCCTCGTGTACGCCGCGCTCGTAGGCATTGCCTGGTGCGCGCTCGCGCCGATCCTGTGGGCGCTGTCGGGATCGCTGAAGCGAGACGGCGAGATCACCGAGCCGACACTGCTTCCCGCGCAACCACAATGGTCCAACTACGCCGAGATCTTCGATCTGTTGCCGCTGGGCCGGATGCTGTTCAACACCACCGTCTACGCGCTCTGCGTCACCGCCGGACAAGTCTTCTTCTGCTCGCTGGCCGGATATGCCTTCGCCCGCTTGCATTTTCGCGGTCGAGACGTGCTGTTCCTCGCCTATCTCGGCACCCTGATGGTGCCGCTCACCGTCACGGTGATCCCACAGTTCCTGATCATGCGGGCCTTCGGCTGGGTGGACACCCCGTGGGCGATGATCGTGCCCGGTCTGTTCGGCAGCGCTTTCGGGACCTACATGATGCGCCAGTTCTTCCGTACGCTGCCCGCCGAACTCGAGGAGGCCGCCATCATCGACGGCTGCACCACCTGGCAGGTCTATTGGCGAGTGCTGCTCCCACACACCCGCCCCGCCCTGATGGTGCTGGCCGTGCTCACTTGGATCTCCGTCTGGAACGACTTCCTCTGGCCGCTGGTGATGATCCAACGCAACGAGATCGCCACCGCCACTTTAGGTTTGGTGCGCCTACAAGGTCAGTACCACACCCAGTGGCCGATTCTGATGGCCACGGCGATGGTGATTTTCGCTCCGCTGCTGTTGATCTATGCGATCGCGCAGAAGTCGTTCGTCAGCGGTATCGCGCAGGCGGGCATCGGCGGTCGCTGAACTGCGCTTTCGAGGCGGTGCTAGTCGCCCCAGTAGGTGCCGAAACTCCAGAGGTTGCCCTCGGGGTCGCGGACGGAGAAGCCGCGGGAGCCGTAGTCCTCGTCTTTCAGGCCGCGCACGACCTCGGCGCCTGCTGTGGTGGCGCGGTTGAACAGTTCGTCCGGGTTGTCGCAAACGACGTAGACAGAGTCGTTGCCTGTGACGCGACGCCCGAACTCGGTGTCATTCCTACCCGCAGAGCCGAACATGATGCCGCCGCCGAGGGGCCAGCGCATTTCACCGTGCTCGACGATCGTGGGGTCGTCCTCGCGGGCGTACAGTCCCGTCACTTCGAAGCCGAACGCCTTGACGAGGAACTCCGATGTCGCGCGCGCGTCTTGGAAGATCAGGCAGGGCCAGATGGCGGTGGCGGTGCGTGTGGTGCTGGATGTTGTCGTTGGGTTTGTCATGTCTCCAGCGTCATCCAGCGACCCCCGGCTCGTCTTGGACGGATGGAATCTCTTCGGCTAGCCAGATGGTCGGGCTGCAACCCGCCAACTCCGCGAAGTCGCGATTCAGATGCGCCTGGTCGTAATAGCCGCAGGCGGCCGCGACCTGCGCGATGCTGACATAGGACGGGGTGCGTTCGAGCATGCGGCGCGCGCGCTCGAATCGGGCTATCCGCGCGGCCAGTTTGGGGCCGAGGCCGAACTCGGCGCCGAAACGGCGAGCCAGGTGCTGGCGACTCCAGCCGATCCGCTCGGCGAGCGCGCCGATGGGTGCGGTGCCGTCGGTGTCGACCAAAGTACGCCAGGCCCAGGTCAATTCGGGTGTCACGACCCGGTCGTGGCGGGCGAGTTCGGTCAACACCCGATCGCAGGCCGCGAAACGCTCCGGCCAGGTGGGCAGCGTCTGTAGCTGCTCCCACAGCCGGTGCCCAGGCGGGCCGATCACGTCCGCGAATTCCAGCGACGTGTTCCAGAGTTCACTCGCGGGCATGCCGAACAAGGTTCGACAACCCAGCGGGGTCAGTGCGATCGATACGCCCTGTTGGAAGCCGGTGTGGGCAATGGTGGCATTGCTTGCCTGTAGCCCGCTCAGCACGCAGCCGTAGTAGTCGGGTGTCTGGCGCGGATCGGTCTGCGCGACAACGTCGATGGTGTGCCCGATGGCGACGATAAACGTCATATGCCGGGACGGCAGACCCCGATGCAGCCCTGGCGCGAACCCGGACATGCGATAACCGACATACCCGTCGATGAACGCCGCGAGCGCTGGTGCCGGTCGTGCCGTCACCACTTCGGTGGTCGGCTCCATGAGTGTCACGCTACGCCCGTCGACGGGGTCCGCAACCGCTCGCGAAGCGCAACGGCGGCGCTCCCGGCGTGGTGCTGAGTGACCTTCAGCTTGCGACGTTGATGTGCGCGCCGATCGCCCGCGGGTCGGCCACCGAGTCGAGCATGCAGGTGGCCAAGTCGTCCCTGGAGATCCTGATCCCGAATGTCACGTTGCGTTCGACCGCGGTCCGATAGCGGCCCTTCGCCGGCTTGTCGGTGAGCTGCGGTGCACGGATGATCGTCCAGTCCAGCGCGGAATCGCGCACCGCGTGCTCGGCCGCGGCCATGTCGTCGAGGCGGTGCCGAAGCAGCGGGCGCAGAATGAGCGGTTTCACCACGAATCGGGTGCACCAATCATCGCCGGGCCCTGCGATTCTTGCGCTGTTGCCGACCAGGACGATCCGCTGGACATCGACCGTTTCCATGGCCTTGGTGATGGACAGCGCGGCGTCGGTCGCGACGGTCGTCGGCCCCTTGTCATTGGATCCGATGGTGTCGAGCACCGCGTCCGCGCCCCGGATCGCCTCCGCGATGTAGCCGGGGTTCATGACGTCGGCCGCGACCACTTCCAGTTGAGGATGGTCCGGGATGGAGTGCGGGCCACGGACCACCGCGGTGACTTGGTGCCCAGCCGCGAGGGCCTGTCGCACGAGGCGTCCGCCGGTGCGTCCGGATGCTCCGAAGATCGTGAGTCGCATGTCGAGTCCGTTCGGTTGGTGAGTACTTACTAACCTAGGATGGGTGAGTACTTACTAACTTGTCAACTGGAGGCCGCATGGGAACGCGCGATCAAATCCTCGACGCCGCCGCCGAGATCATGCGCAGCCGTGGGGTGGCCTTTGCCACGACCAAGGAGATCGCCAAGGCCGCAGGGTATTCCGAAGCCGCGCTCTACAAGCACTTCAGCGACAAGGAGGACATCATTCTCAACGTCCTCCGGCATCGAATGCCCGGCCCGATCGATGCCGGGCCCGAGCCGGGCGCGGCCACGGTCGAAGACAATCTCGCCGCCATGGCGTGGGGCGCACTGAGTTTCTATCAACAGTCGCTGCCGCTGCTCGGCGGACTGCTCGCGCACCCGGAACGGATGGCGGCACACCGTGATTCGATGAATCGTCACGGAGCAGGCCCTGGGCGTGCGATCGCAGGCATCGCGGGTTATCTGCGCGCCGAGCAGCAACTCGGTCGCGTCGATCCGGATGCCGATGCCGACACGGTCGCGGCGCTCCTCGACGGTACTTGCTTCCATCAGGCGTTCCTGCGGTTCTACGATGCGGGACCCGACGCGACGCCCGCGCCGCGCGAACTTGCCCGGAATCTCGCGCGGAGCCTTACCCGGGCGCTAGGTCCTGCGGCGGACACCGCACCTCGCAGCTGAGCTTCCTTGCCGATGTCCACAGCCTTGCCTTCAGCTCGCGCCGAGCGATGGTGAGATGGAGCACTCGCGCGGGGAAAGTGCACTGGGAAGGGGCCATCGTCCGGTTACCGTTACCTCTTCTAAAGATCTGTGGAGGCGTGATGAGGCGGGTTCAGTACGAGTGCAGCGGTGGTCCTGAGGTACTCGAGGTCGTGTCGGTCGAGATGCCGACGCCGGGCGCGGGCGAGCTTCTGGTCCGGGTCGATGCGATCGGGGTGACTCTGCCGGTCGTACGTAAGGTGCGCGAGCCGCGTGAGCCGATCGCGTTGGGTGGAGAGATCGCCGGCGAGGTGGTCGCGGTCGGGGAGAACGTCACCGGATACGCACCCGGCTATCGAGTGACCGGCCTCGCATTCGGTCACGGTTACGCCGAATACGCGCTGCTGTCGGTGGCCATGGCTTCGCCCATCCCCGATGGCGCCTCCGCCGTCGACGCTGTCGCGTTGGTACGAAGTGGACTCGTCGCATTGGGCGCGCTCGATGCCGCGAACCCGAAGGACGGCGAGTCCGCACTGCTCACCGCCGCCGCGAGCGGCGTAGGCCACCTTGCCCTCCAGCTGGCACGTGTCCGTGGCGCGACCCGCGTTGTCGCCGCGGTTTCCGATCTCGCGAAGGCGGATTTCGTACGCGACCTCGGCGCGGACGAAGTGGTCGAATACGGCCAGGAGTCGTGGGGCGAACCCGTCGACTACGCACTCGACGCAGTCGGCGGCGAACTCCTCACCCCCGCGATCGCGGCCCTTACACCGGGCGGACGTCTCATCACCTACAGCTCCGGCGGCGGCACCATCCAGGCCTACGACCTACTCGTCGGAGCCAAGTCGGTGACCGGCTTCCAGATGGCCCGGATCGCCCGCAATTCCCCTGACCTGTACGAGCACTGGCGCCAAGAACTCTGGCAATACTTCGCCTCCGGCCAACTCCGCCCCGCCGTCCACGCGGAATTCGCACTCGACGACGCCGCCGAAGCACACGCCGTCATCGAAGATCGCTCGAACCTCGGCAAGGTTGTCCTGATCCCCTGACCTCGGTCGTGAGGCCGCCGACCGGGTCGAACGGCAACGGCTCGAACAGTGCCTCCGCGTTCTGAACGCGTTCGATTCGCCTGGCTCGCTCGCCGGGGTCGGTCGTGAAAGGCCGCTGCCGTACGTCGGCGTCGCGCCGCGTAGACTCTCCTCTTCGTGAGTCTCACCCTCGGAATCGTCGGCCTGCCCAACGTCGGAAAGTCGACGCTGTTCAACGCGCTGACCAAGAACGACGTGCTTGCGGCGAACTATCCGTTCGCGACCATCGAGCCGAACGTCGGGGTGGTGCCGCTGCCGGATCCGCGGCTGGACAAGCTCGCCGGGATCTTCGGTTCCGAGCGCATCGTGCCCGCCGTGGTGTCGTTCGTCGATATCGCGGGCATCGTGAAGGGCGCCTCCGAGGGCGCCGGGCTCGGCAACAAGTTCCTCGCCAACATTCGCGAGGCCGACGCCATCTGTCAGGTGGTCCGGGTGTTCGCCGACGACGACGTGATCCACGTCGACGGCCGAGTCGACCCCACCGCCGACATCGAGGTGATCGAGACCGAGTTGATCATCGCCGACATGCAGACGCTGGAGAAGGCGATCCCGCGTCTGGAGAAGGAAGCCAGGGTCAAGAAGGACCGCAAGCCGGTTCTCGACGCCGCGAAGGCCGCCCAGGAAGTCCTCGACACCGGCGCAACCCTCTTCTCCGCCCGCGCGAAGCTGGACAGCGAACTGCTGAAAGAGCTTTCGCTGCTCACCACCAAGCCGTTCCTCTATGTCTTCAACGCCGACGAGTCGATTCTCACCGACGAGGCGAAGATCGCGGAACTGAAAGCCTCTGTGGCACCGGCAGATGCGGTCTTCCTCGACGCGAAGGTCGAATCCGAGCTCCTCGAACTCGACGACGAATCCGCGACCGAACTCCTCGAATCCATCGGCCAAACCGAACCCGGCCTGCACGCCCTTGCCCGCGCCGGCTTCCACACCCTCGGCCTCCAGACCTACCTCACCGCAGGCCCGAAAGAGTCCCGCGCCTGGACAATCCACCAGGGCGACACCGCCCCCAAGGCCGCAGGCGTCATCCACACCGACTTCGAACGCGGCTTCATCAAGGCCGAAGTGGTCTCCTTCGCCGACCTCGTCGAATACGGCTCCATGGCGGCAGCCAAGGCCGCGGGCAAGGTCCGTATCGAAGGCAAGGACTACATCATGGTCGACGGCGACGTCGTCGAATTCCGCTTCAACGTGTAGTTCCGCTGGTTGGCATAGTCAGCCGAGCAATTCGAGTGGACTCGACTGAGCTCGTCCGGTGTTCCGGGCGGGCTCCGTCGTTTCGGGCTGGCCATGTTGCTGTGGCGGTGAAGGTTGCAGCATCATTGCGATCCGCGGAAGCGCACCTTTTGCCTGATTTGACCTGATTCAGTGGGTTCAGTGTCGGATTCTGGCGGGCGGGCACCCTGTTCGCAACGTGGCGTGCCGCGACCCTGGACGATCGCGCGATCCACACCACCCATGCCGGTGAACTCTGTGTCGATGGTCCAGCTGACCACGATGTGGCCGCGATTGTGGCTGGTGCTGCCCGACGCGGCGCGAACCGAGGTGACGGCGGTCCAGGAACGGTGTGCCTCCGCCGCCCGCACCCCGGTGTGGGGCTTGGCCTATCTGGCGGTCGGCACGCCTGCCGCGGCCGATCCTCGCTGTTGCCGCCCATTCGCTCGTATCGGAGCGATACCCTTGAGCAGGGAGGTTCGGCGGAAGGGAAATAGTGTGGGGCAACTACGATACAAGGCCGCATCGCGCGTAGCCGCCATGTGATCGCCTCGGGCTGATCTCCGAGCTACCGATGCACGAGCCGATCGATCTGGTCGATACAGCTGAACGAACCCGCTCAGCGCTTGTCACTGTCGTGGCACTGTTTTCAGAGGCTTGGGCGTCCGGGTCCCCACCCGACCTGTCAGCGTACCTACCCCGTGAACCGGCTGAGCGGCGGACGATACTGATCGAACTGATCAAGATCGACCTCGAATACCGCTGGCTTCGCTATCACTTTCCCAAACGACTGATCGAATACCGTGCGGAATTTGCGGAGCTGCAAGATGGTCCGCTTCCAGCCGAGCTGGTCTACGAAGAATTCCACGCCCTGCGCCGCGGTTCGCACGCAGCCGATGCGGCTACCACGGTCACTGAGGTCACCGCTACTGCGGCCGGCCCCGAGCTCGCAGAGCTCACGAGCGACTACCGCAGCACGATAATTGCTCGTCCAAGTGCCCAAGTTGTTCTCGACGCCATCGATGTCGGCGACCATGTCGACGATTTCGACCTCCTGATGAGGGTCGGAGCCGGCGCCTTCGCCCAGGTGTATCTCGCTCGACAACAATCAATGCAGCGACTGGTCGCGGTCAAGATTTCCCACAACCACGGCATCGAGCCGCAGACCCTCGCCCAATTGGACCACGAATACATCGTGCGCATCTTCGACCAGCGACTCATCGCCGATGGCGAGCTGAAGCTGCTCTATATGCAGTACCTACCGGGGGGAACGCTGCTCGACGTGGTGCGCTTACTGCGCTCGACGCCTTCGGAACACCGCAGTGGGCAACTACTGCTCGATGCCATCGACGAGGTACTTGCCGATCGGGGCGAGGTCCGGCCCACCGAATCAGCTGTTCGGACACGGACCGCCGCACTGACGTGGCCGGAGACTGTCGCCTGGCTGGGCCGCCGACTCGCGGACGCGCTTCAGCACGCATCCGAACGAGGGGTGTTGCATCGAGACATCAAACCCGCGAACGTGCTGCTGAGCGCGGAGGGAATTCCGAAGTTGGCCGACTTCAACGTCAGCTCCAGCAAACGGATCAAGGGCACGAGTCCCCTGGCGTACTTCGGCGGGTCACTGGCGTACATGTCGCCCGAACAGCTCGAAGCCTGCCATCCGGACTTACCGGCGACCGCCGCCGACCTCGATACTCGAAGCGACATCTTCGCGCTGGGTGTCATGCTGTGGGAGTTGCTCACAGGGCGTCGCCCATTCGCGGACGAAAGGTCTGCCGGCGAATCGGAGACGTCGCTGGCCCGCATGCTCGAACTGCGACGCAGGCCCGTTGAGTCGAAGTTCCTGTCGGAGCTTCCGTCGGATTGCCCTATGGCGCTGCGCCGAGTGCTTCTGAAGTGTCTGTCGCCCGACCGCGAAGACCGCTACTCGTGCGGTTCGGAATTGGCCCAGCGGCTCGACTTGTGCCTCGAGGAGAGGGCCCGCGACCTTGTCTATCCGCCGCCGAACAGTTGGCAGGCGCGACTTTCGCGATGGCCCACCCCCATCCTGTGGTTATCTTCGCTGGTCGGCGTCAGCCTGGCTACGGTCTATATGGCTGTGCATGTCCAGGAACTGATGAGAGAGCGCCTGTCCGATGCCACCAACTCGCAGCTCGACAAGGGCGTCATCGTTTTCATCCTCTGTGCCTCGCCGCTGGCCGTCCTCATCTACGCATATATGTCGCGTGATTTGCTCGCGGTTCCTCGCGGCTTGCGCGATGGCAGACGCTACGACGAGGCAATGCTCGCGCGGGTGCGGTCGCGAACACTATTCTGGGGCGACCTGTGTGCGCTGAACACCCTGCTGACCGCGGTTTGCGCAACCGTGACGGGCGTGATGTTGCTTCGCTGGTTCACCGACCTTCCAGCGCGGCTGCTGGTGCATGCGGCGACGACCGTTCTGGTGGCGGGCACCATCTCCGTTGCCTACACGTTCTTCCTTTCCACGTTCTACGTCGTCCGCTGTGTCTATCCCATCTATTTGCGCCACGGCCTCACGACGGCGCACGACTTCGCCGTTCTTCGCGCGCTGCGTCGAAGAACCACGGTCTACCTCGCGGTGACGGCGTCGGTGCCGCTGGTCGGGGTGCTGGCCGGATTCAGCGCCCTCGAACCTGAGGAGCTTCCGCTCGTGCGCGATTCGGTTCTGGGGTTGTGCGCGGCCTCCGGGCTCGCGTTCGTCGCCGTCTATTGGTTGTTCAGGAAGCTGGATGCAGACCTGCGCGCGCTGCAGCGGGTGGTCTAGCAAATCAGCCGCGGCCTGCCGATGTTTGGCTTTCAGTCGGCCGCGCTTGATCGGATTCTGTTGATTGGAGCTGGATTTGGGGTGCGCGGCGGTGTCTGGTGGCGTTGTCGAGCGCCATCCTCGCTGTCGCCGACCGTGCGGACATCCTCGCCGAACTCCCGCGTATCGCGGTTCCGACGCTGGTCATGGTCGGTGCCGATGGAGAAAACGCAGCGAAGAATTTTCGCTATTCCCGCAGGTAGATCTTGCACATGCTGAGCGCTGGTGAGGCGCCTACGGGGTGTCGATGAGGACGTACAGGCTCGTGATCCTGCCTTCGCGCACGATGAGCACGTCACGGCCGGAAACGATCGCAGGCTGGCCGTCCACGCCCAGCGTCCAGCTGTAGGTGACGAGGTCCTGTGCCGATTGGATCGGTCCCGAGCGGGTGATCGTCGTGCCCGGAACTTGTGTATGGAGCCCAGAGATCGCCTCGGTCATCCCGCTGTGCCCCTGATAGGCGCTGCCAGGCTCGCCGACGAATACATCGGGCGCGTACACCTCTGAGACCGACTTGTCCCGATCAGGGCCGGCGGGTGCGTTCCAGGCGTTCAGGTGTGCCGTGATGAGGCTCTCGATCGAATCCGTCATTTCATTCCTCCTGATTGCTTGTCGCGTTAAGGCTGGATTTTCGTGTATTCCACCTCGGGTAGGCGTTTGGACGCACGGAAGTGCCTGTCCGACAAGGCATAATGAGACTTATCCAGGGTCCGAGAAGCTTTGTTGGAAGGCACTTCGTAGGTGAACAGTATCGCGGTTCGCCACGACTCGAAAGACCATCAGCCATGGACAGAGACCCGCAAAATCGAGCTAGGGTGTGGTGCGGTAGAACTCGGCTGCGGTGAGAGTGTCGGGGACACCGAGTTCGGCGGCGACCGCGGTGATCGCGGTGGCGCCGACAGCAAGGTCGGGTTGGCCGTCGGCGGTGAAATACGGTGCGATGAACGTCTTGCAATGGGCCCGGACTTCATCTGCGGTGTGTCGGCCGAGGAACGTCTGGAGATACCGCACCGTCGTGTCGGGTTCGTTGTGGATCACGTGCAGCGCGCGCCGATGGGCTCGTACGACGGCCTGGACCGCAGGGTCGTCCGGGCGGATGTAGGTGGGGTCGACGGCCACACCTACGGTGGGGATTTGGAAGTAGTCGCCGACCCAAGCCAGCACCTGCCAGCCTTGCTCGGCGGCTATTGCCTCCGGCGCCATCGTGCTGCCGACCAGGGCGGCATCGATTCTGCCATCGTGTAGCCAGCGCAGGTCCATGCTGTAATCGCCGGGCGAGCGGACGATGGTGTTGATGTCGCGGTCCGGGTCGAGACCGGCGCGGCGCAGCGCGATCCGGGCGAAGCAACCTGGCGCGGTGTGGGGGGCGTGTACCGCCAGCCGCAGGCCGGCCAGGTCGGCCAGGGAGGTCGGGCCGGGGCGGGCAAGGAACCAGAACAGCGGGCGGTGGGTGTTGACATTGAGTGCGACCCAAGGGATTCCATCGGCCAGCCGGAACAGCAGTGCCCGGCCGAGCCCGATGGTAGCGCCGCGGCGCAGCCGCTCCTCGTCCCAGGTGCAGCCGTCGCGCAGCGCGACGTGAACGCCCTCGTCGGCGTAGTAGCCCTGCTGGTCGGCGATGTAGGCAACCAGTTCTTCGTGCGATCCCCGCCCGACGTAGGCGAGATCGATCGTGTACATGAACGTTCCTCCTTCATCGGGTCACCGCGCTTGTCGTGTGCCGCGGGCCAGGCCGCTGTGGCCCATAGTGCTGAGGTGACGTGTGCCGGATGCGGCCCGGCCGTCGGTAGGACCTGGACGGTATGGCCCGTGTGCACAGGACAGTGAGACGTCAGTGCACGAGCACGTCGGTGCCGCCCCACGCCGCCTGGACCTGTTCGATCATGGTCTCGACCGCCGCTGTCTCGCGCACGTCGGCCTGCACCGCCATGGCCCGGCCGCCCGCGGCCTCGATGCCGGCCACGACGTCCTCGGCTGCCGCGCCGCTGTGGAGGTAATTGACCACCACACGCATCTCTCGCGCGGCCAGAAGGCGCGCGGTGGCGGCGCCGATTCCACTGCTGGCCCCCGTCACCAATGCCACCCTGCCGGTTTTCCCAGTCACGGTTCCACCTCCTGCTGATCATCGTGGGCAGTCGGCATGACCGAGCCGCCTAGACCACCGCGTTCACACGCTGCTCTACGTACTCGCGCAACATCGGATCGCCTCGCCCTGCCGCGATCAGCACGCCGCACATCACCTCGGGGACTCGAGATACAAACCTGGTTTCCATGGTTGCCCCCGCCCCCTACGCTGTCAAAGCGCATCTTCTGGGCATGCGGGCGTGTTCGGTGCGCCGTATCGAAGCCGGCGTTCGGCGCTAGACGTATTCGGCCTCGGAGCTCCTCGCGGTCGGCCAGCGCTCTTGCTCGGGTGGTCGTTGCCATAGGCTGGTGTGGTTGTGTTGCATGGCTTTCGAGCGGTGGCGCCTTCGCCTCGGGCTGGTCTGGAATGCGCGGCGACGGTCGGACGTCGATGGGGTCGAACTCCGCTTCAACGTGTAGTTCCGCTGGTTGGCATAGTCAGCCGAGCAATTCGAGTGGACTGAGCCCGTCCGTCGTTCCGGGCTGGCCTTGTTGCTGTGGTGGTGAAGGTTGCGGCATCATCGCGATCAGTGGAAGCGCACCTTTTGCCTGATTCGACCGTCGTACCGTTGCCTCGCACGCAACTAGACCGACGTGGCCGGGTCGAATCGCGGATGGGAAAGAGCGGCGTCGGATTATGGCAGAGGACCTGACCGTGACTCAGGTGCTGGTGATACCCGCGTCCGAGTTACGCGAGCGGTTCTCACGGTCGTCCGGTCCGGGAGGGCAGCACGTCAACACCACCGACAGCCGGGTGGAGCTGTCGTTCGACCTTGCCAACTCGCCCTCGGTGCCGGAGTGGCTGCGCACCCGGATGCTCGACCGCCTGGCCACCCGCCTGGTCAACGGGGTGCTCACGATCGCCGCATCGGAGCAGCGCGCACAGCTGCAGAACCGCGCGGCCGCCCGCGAACGCCTGGCCTCGTTACTGCGTGACGCCGCTGCCGCCCCGCCACCTGTTCGCCGCGCCACCAAGCCCTCGCGCGGAGCAAAGGAACGCCGCATCTCCGCGAAGAAGCGGCGCGGCGTCACCAAACGCAACCGCCGCGCTTCCCCCGACGACTAGCTGTACTGACCATGGACGTTGGTGTCGGGATCCGATCCCGGCTACTCGGCGTAGGGCTGGTCGGTTCCCTGGGCGCTGTAGCCGAGACTCCAGATATAGCCATCCGGGTCGGCGAAGGTGCCGCCGTACCCGCCCCACGGCAGCGCACCGGCGGGCTCGAGGATCGTGGCTCCGGCGTTCCGGGCCTCGGCCATGATCTCCTCGACCCGTGCCTCGCTGCGGACGACGTAGGTCAGAACCAGCCCGCTGAAACCGCTGCCTTCCGGATCCGTGCCCACCTGGGCGGCCAGACCCTCGCGACCGTAGAAGCCGACCGGCGAGGCGCCGTCGGAGTCGAAGAACACCGAGATGCCGAAGTCGTTCTTGATCTTCCAGCCCAGCCCCTCGGTGTAGAACTGCTTGGCCCGGTCCATGTCGCGGACACCGAGGAGGATCGAGCTGACGTGCGCTTTCATGCGTTACTCCTTGAATTGCGGATGTGTACGTGCCGGACATCGGCGCGTGTTCGCCGGTCAATCGGTATGACAGGCCGGATGGTTGGTGGAGAGCTTTCAGCGATCTTGGAGCAGACCGAGGATGTTGCCGTCGGTGTCGATGACCTCGGCGACTCGGCGGCCCCGGCCGACATCGCGCAGGGCCTGCTTCACCGTTGCGCCCGCGGCGGTCAGGTCGGCCAGCGTGGTCTCGATATCGGGCACCTCCCAGTAGATGACCGGGGTGGTGATGGCCTGCGGGCCACCGTCCGGAACCAGGCCGACGTGGTGACCGTCGATGTCGAAGCCGACGTAGTAGGTGCCTTCGATATTCGGCGGCACGCCGAGCAGGGCGGTGTACACCGCCGTGGCCGTGGCCAGGTCGGAGACGGGGTGCAGCACGGTCTTGATGCCCTTGGCTGCGGTGGCGGTCATGTCCACTCCTGTATGTCCTGTGTTTGTGCTGGTCGGTATGGGAAATACGTTATGTCCGGCGAAACGGCCTGACATCCGTGGTGACCACGGAGCGTGCCACTGAGGGGCCCACGGAGGTGCTCTCGCGCGTGCGAAACGGCCGTAAGTGAGAATGTGGGCGTGTCGAAGTCGAAGCTTGCCGCCGGGATCTCGGATCGTGAGGCCGAGGTGCTCGCCCTGGTTGGGCAACATCGCAGCAATGCCGAAATCGCTGCGCAGCTGTTCATTTCTGTGCGCACCGTGGAGACCCATGTGTCCTCACTGCTGCGCAAGGTCGGGGTGACGGATCGGCGGGCGCTGGCCGAACGGGCCGCCGAGTTCGACCGGGTCGAGGAGAGCGGCGCGGCGGCCGCCGTGTTGCCCTCGTCGCTGACCTCGTTCGTCGGCCGCGAGCGGGAACGCCGGACGTTGCGCGAGGCTGTGCGGGCGCATCGGCATGTGACCGCGCTGGGGCCCGGCGGAGTCGGCAAGACGCGGCTGGCATTGGCGGTCGCCGCGGACCTTGCCAATGAATTCACCGGCGGCGCATGGTTTGTGGACCTGGTGCCGGTGACCGATCCGGCGATGGTCGGGGCCGCGGTGGCGCGGGCGCTGGGGCTCGGTGAGCAGCAGGGGCGCAGTCTCGACGAGTCGGTGTCGGCCGCGCTGGCTGAGCGCCGGGTGCTGCTGGTTCTCGACAACTGTGAGCATCTGCGCGACGGGGTGGCGCCGTTCATCGAACACCTGCTCGCGAACTGTCCGAACGTGACTGTTCTGGCAACCAGCCGCGCGCGGCTCATGGTGCCGTTCGAGCAGGTCTTCACGGTGCCGCCGTTGTCGCTCGGCGATGACGCCGTGGCGTTGTTCCTGGATCGGGCCGCAGCGCTGGGCTGGCCCGTGGACGCCGAGCAGTTGGCTCGGGTGCACGAGATCTGCGGTCGGCTCGACGGGCTGGCGCTGGCCATCGAACTCGCGGCCGCTCGGCTACCCACTCTCGGACTCGACGGGCTCAGCGCGAGCCTCGCGGATCCGTTGCGACTCCTGGTCGGTGGCCGTCGTGCCGACGAACGGCATCGGTCCGTCCGGGCCATGCTGGATTGGAGCCAGGCGCTGCTGACCGCCGAGGACCGGTGCGTGCTGCGGCGGGTCTCGGTGTTCGCCGCGCCGTTCACCGCCGCCGACGCCATGGCGGTGGCCGGATCGCCGGAACTGGATCCGATCGCGGTCGCCGACGGGCTGGCTCGGGTCACCGAACAAAGCCTGCTGACCGTGGTGCGTTCCGCGCGCGGCACCCGGTATCGGGCATTGGAGACCATCCGCCGATACGAACGCGAAGAACTGGCCACCGCCGGTGAACTCGACGAAGTCCTTACGCGCCATTTGAATTGGTGTGCGGCGACCGCCGACGAGCTGGCCGCCGATCCCGCGCCGGCGACCCGCGACTGGCGCTCCGCGTTCGATGCCGCCGCCGACGATATGCGCGCGGCACTGACCTGGGCGGCAGTGCTGCCCAAGCGTCGGGCCGACGCGCACGCTCTGGCGATTTCCCTGGCGCAGTTGGCTTTTACCCGAAATCTGATCAGTGAATCCCAGCGACGCTACGAACAGGCGGCGGCGCTGACCGATGACCCGGTCTCGTCCGCTGCGGCGTTGCGGCGTGCCGCCGAGGTGGCCGGGTGCCGGATGCGCGGCGGGGACATGTACCGCCTCTACCGTGCCGCCGCCGAAACCATCGGCGGTGCAGGCGATTCCGCGGCGTCAGCCCGGGATCTTGCCACCGCCGCGATCACCGTCTTCCGCATGTCCGACACCTTGGCGCAGCCGGTTGCGGCGGGCGAGGCCGCGGCGCTGCTGTCCGAGGCGCGCGAACTCGCCGGTGCGGACCCAGCCGCACTTGCCGCCGTGGCCCTCGCCGAATGCGGTGTGCTCGCCGATCCCACCGTCGCCGAAGGCGAGTCGAAAACCGTTGCGCTCGAGGCGATCACGTCGACCGATTCCGCACGCACCGACCTACCCGAATCGGAAACGCCCGTCACTGTGGCGATTTCGCTCGCGCAACGGGCGGTAGAACTGGCCGATCGCACCGGCGACCCGCTCGCCCGCAGCGCGGCCCTCGACGCCCTCGCCGCGGCCCAGTGCTGGGCGGGGGATATCTTCGCCGCCGCCGAGACCACCCGTCGGCGAGGCGCCTTACTGACTTCCATGCCGCTGACGCCCGGCAGCGCCCTCGAACGCGTCAACGCGTTGTCCGAGGCGGCCGATATCGGAATCGGAGTCGGTGACCTGCGGGATTCCCGCCGCTGGGCCGAACAGCTGCGTGAGTTGCCGTTGCTGGCCGAGCGTGGTGATTTCGCCACCTCGGCGCTCCTGGTCGCGGACGCCCTGGCGGGCAACCTCGATGAAGTACTCACCGGCAGTGGACGATTCATCGACGCCTGGGAACTCTCCGGCCGTCCCTACGCCCCCGGTCTCGCCCCGGCCGCCGCAGCCGTCGCGATGGCTCACGGCCTGCGCGGCGACGACGCCTCGCGCGCCGAGTGGCTGGCCATCGTGGACACCCTCGGTGGCACGTCCGACCATCGGTTCGCCTATCGCGCCGTCTTCGACGCCATCGTGCTGCTCGACCATGGCCAACCCGAACGGGCACTGGCCGAACTGGCCACCGAGCCGGACGCATTGAACGAGCGCACCATCTGGATTTGGCGACACTGGTATGTCGCCCTGCGCGCCGAAGCCGCGGTCCTGGCCGGCCATCCGGATGCCCGCGGCTTCGTCGCCGCGGCTCGGACCACGGTGTCCGGCAACCCGATAGCCGGTCCGATCGTCGAGCGGGCCGCCGCCCTACTCGACGATGACCGCGGCCGGCTTCATGCCTTCGCGGCGGAATTCGAACGCGCCCACTGCCCCTACCAGCACACCAGGAGTCTGACCCTGGCCGCAGATGACAGGGCCTGATCGCCCAGCTCAGACCGCTTCCTCCCACACGAACCCGTCCGGGTCGGTGAAGGAACCGATGCCGCTGTTCATGACGATGCGGTGCGATCCGCTGCCTTCGAGGGAGACCCCCGCCTCCTTGGCGGCAGCCTTGCGTGGGTACAACGCCAGGGTGACCGGCGAGCCCGAATTCGCGAACTCGGCGTACTTGCCGCCGAAACTCCTCGACACCGTCAAGCCGCGATCGACATAGAACTGCTTGCTGGCCTTTACGTCCGCCACGCCCTGTAGCAACACCAGGTCATCGATCTCGCGGGTGAACGGGCCCACTTCCTTCTTCTTCGAGGTGGCGACCTTCCAGATCGTCCCCTCCGGCGCCTGCACCACCGCGCTGTAACCCCACAGGCTCTTCTTCGCGGGCTCGAGGACGGCGAACCCGGCCTCGACCGCGGTGCCGACGAGGCTGTCGACGGTGGAGGGCTGCGACACCACCAGCGACAGAATGAATCCACGGAAACCCGTCGTCGGCGTCTGCGAGGCCCGGAACCCGAGCCGGTCACCCAGTCCGAACGCGGCGTCATAGATCGCGGCGGCGGCCTGGGGATCGGCCACCTCGAGCTGAATGTTGATGTCGGTGCTGATGTTCGTGTTGATTTCCATGCTCATAACGCTAGGCATGGCCCGCGCCGGTCACATCCGTGTCGACCACGGAACACACCACTGAGACTCAGTCGGTGGCTCGCCCCCACCTCGATGTATCGAAGGTAACGATCACTCCGCTGATCTGGGGTTTTTGCGCTGGTTGGCATTGAACCGCGCCTTCTTCTGACGATTCCCGCATGTGTTCATGTCACACCATTTGCGGGTGCGACTTTGGCTGGTATCGAAGAAGGCGGCTCGGCAGGTCGGCGATGCGCACAAGGCCATTTTTCCGTCTCGTTCGCCTGCGATGATGCTGATCGCGTCGGCGGCGATTACGCCTAGGGCATCTTCTACGCAGGACGCGGAGCTGAGTCGCCATTGACGATTGCTCTCCGGCGTCAGGATGGCGGCCGCACGACCCTTAATGCTGCAGTCATTGATGACTTGGACAGCGGACGAAGGGAGAGCGTCGTGGATCGCGGTCGCTGTCGCGGCGGCGTGAATTGATTCCCTCAGTTCCCGAGCGAGTTCGAGCTGGGCGGTGGTGCAGGAGTCCACGGCGAGGCCGTTCACTGCCAGCCAGTCGACGAGTCGCTGCGGCGTGGGAATGCGCTCCACAGCGTTGCCATGACGCTCCGTCAGGGTCGCCGTGAAGCTGGTCGCCAGCACGTTACCGAGGCGAAAGTCGGGGGACTCGGCACGCATGGAACCACCTTAGCAGGTTGCATCCTGGCATGAGGGCATGTTAGAACCGTCTAAGACGGTTCGCGATGGGGCGTGGCCGGTTCCGCATTGACCAGGAGGTACGAAATCTCATGAGCCGTCCAACCAGCGACGTGCAAGCATTCGAAGCCCACGCAACTGACGCTGACCTCGACGATCTGCGCGCGCGATTAGCCGCGGCGCGACTGCCGGAAGCTGAGACGGTCTATCGCGCCGCGCCTGACCCTCGCCGATGGGAACAGGGCGTCCCTCTCGCCGACCTCGTCGACGTCGTGAACTACTGGCGCACCGGGTACAACTGGCGGTCGTTCGAAGAGCGCCTCAACCGTATCGGCCAGTTCCGCACGACCATTGATGATCTGGGAATCCACTTCCTGCACTGCCGATCCGCGCGCGCAGATGCCACTCCTCTGATCTTGACGCACGGGTGGCCGGGCAGCATTGCCGAGTTCATCGATGTAGTAGATGAGCTGGCAGATCCGAAAGATGCAGGCGCGCCGGCGTTCAACGTCGTGGTCCCGTCGTTACCAGGCTTTGGTTACAGCGACAAGCCGGCCACCACCGGGTGGGGAACCGAAAAGATCGCGGCCGCATGGGTGGAACTGATGGGAAGGCTCGGCTACAGCAAGTTCGCAGCCCACGGCGGCGACTGGGGAGGCAATATCACCACGGTCCTCGGCGGCAGGTTCCCGGCGCACGTTCTCGGCATCCACACAACGTTCGCGGAGGGACCGCCCGGGTCGACAACGGACGGGCTGACGGCGGTCGAGCGCAAGTGGACCGAGGAAACCCGCGATTTCTGGCGCCACCGCGCGGCGTACGCGAAGCAGCAGGCGACCCGACCACAAACCATCGGCTACTCGCTCGTCGACTCACCGGTCGGGCTTCTCGCCTGGATCCTCGACAAGTTCGCCGAGTGGACAGATACCGAAGATAGCCCGTTCGAGAGGATTTCCAGAGACCGCGTTCTCGACGACGTCACCCTGTATTGGCTGACGCGGACCGGCGCATCATCGGCCCGCATCTACTACGAAAGCCACAACTCGCTGGACCCGGAACTCCGGGTCGACGTCCCGTCAGCAATCACTATGTATCCCCGCGACATCGAGAAGTGTCCGCGCGCCTGGGCACAGGAGCGGTACCGACAGATCGTCCGATGGAGGTCGCCCGAAATCGGGGGACATTTCCCGTCGCTGGAGGTTCCCGAGTATTTCGTCAAGGATCTGCAAGAAGGCCTCGCGGCAGTGCTGGCCCCGGTCAGGCGGGCCGGCTGCGGTCTAGACGTGGATGCACCGCTGTGCCCACACCCCTGATACGACGTCCAAGGTCCATTCCTTGCGCCATCCGAAGGGCATGGTATCCACATGTAGGCCGGGCTCGCGTTCGATAAGGCGCGAGTGCAGGCCGCTCAATATTGTCTGCGAATGGGTCGAATCCGCCGGTAGTTTCGATAGTCCGGCGAAACCGTTGATGACGAGTTGTTTCACTCCGGTGTTCCGCACGGCCTTGCCGAGGGCCTTTGCCGCGCGAGCCACCTGTTTGGTTGTGTCCTCGGCCTCCACCGCAACCAGGAGAAACAAACAGTTGTCATACGACACTGGCAGGTTGATTTTCTCTGGATCGAGCTCCACCGCGACCGGGGTCGGCGACTTGACAACGAATTCGAAGGTCCGGCACTGGAGCGAAAAAATCAGCACGACCATCCCATCAACAGCTTCTGCGTCACGACGAAGCGTTCGTGCCCGGAGGATCGTATCGTCCGGTCCGGCACGACCGAGTCCCCGTGGGCGGGAAGATTTTACGGGTGCGCTCGGTGTCCTGTCGAAGTCCTCCCGCGTTGAGCTCCGGCCGGGGTCGACGCCGACGGTAGTCGCGCGGGCGAACGCCATTTACCCACGTGGTTGTGACCGGCCGACGGTATCGGCGGTAGCCCACAGAAGTCCGCACGCGAATGGCCGCAGAGCACGGTTCGGTCGAATGGCGAGTAAAATCTTGCAGGTCAAGCCGTGTTCGATGCGATTTACGAGCGCGGTGTTCTGCCGATGATCGGACGGTGAGCAGTAAGTATTCATTGAGGCCGAATCATTTTCGGAGGATTAATTATGTTCCGCTTTGCGCTTTTCTTCGCAACCACTATCACGGGCGTCGCCGCTGCGTTGACTGTCCCGCTCGCTGCGCAGGCAGATCCCGATGGCTTCGACGCCCCGGGTACCCCCTGCGGCACCAACATGGTCATCAACACGCACTTCGACTGCGTGCAGCTCGGCAGCTTCTGCACGCTGTCCGACGGCATGATCATCGGGACCATCGGCCCGGATGGTCGCTGCGTCATCCCGGGTACAAATATCTGACCGCAGCGCCAGCGACTACGTCGGCGTGAACTGGCTTGTCGTGAACTCCGCACCCTGCGGGTCGCGGATCAGTGCGTCCTTGGTCCATTCGGTGTCTGTGGTCGCGAGGACGGTTGCGCCGAGCCGGGTTGCGGCAGAAACAGTTTCGTCGCGGTCGGCCACGGTGAAAGTGACATGCCAATGGGGTGTCTCGGACTTCCGGGTAGAAGTGAGCCAGCCGATGGCATCGGCGAATCCAGGGGGCGCCATGACGGCGGATTGGCGTTCGTGAATGCCGGGGTCGACGGTGGCGGCCAGGTGGTCGCCGTAGCCGGGGCGGCGGATCATTGTCGCGAAGCCGATGTCATCGATGGACCATCCGAATACCTTGGCGTAGAAGGAACTCGATGCGGCCGGGTCGACGGTGTGCAGGTCGCTGAAGTTCCATGCGCCGGGCGCGTTGGTGACCTGGGCTCCGGGGCGGCGTTCGGCTTGCCACAGCCGGAACTCGACGCCGGCTGGGTCGCTGCAGGTGGCCGCGATTCCGCCCTCGCCAGCGGCCGTGGGCGGTGTAAGGATGCGTCCGCCGGAGTTCGTGACCAGGTCGGCTGAGGCCTGTGCGTCGTCGACCGCGACATAGGTGTTCCATGCGGATGCGGTGGGTTCGGCCGCCGTTGGCTCGGCGGGGCCTGCGATGCCCGCTACATCCTTGCCGTCGAGTTGTGCGATGACATACCGGAATGGCGCACCCGGTGGCGTCGCATCGGCGAAGCTCCAGCCGAACAACGCATCATAGAAGGCCGTCGCCGCGGCGACGTCGTTCTGTTCGAGGTCGATCCAGGACGTCACTCCCGCGGGATAGGTCCGCACGACGGTCATCAGCCGCTCCCTTCGCTCGTTGGTATGAACATAGGCGCAGATACCGACCGCGTCTGCCTTTCAGCGCTCTCGTGGATAGGTCTTCACTACCGTGCCGTCGACATCCGCTGCCAGGTATGCGGCGCCGTAATCATCGGTCAGGTACACCATGATGGTCGGGCGTTCCTCATTGAAAGTCCAAGCAGGGTCGACGATTACATAACGGAGAGTCGGGCTAGGGACATTCAGTTGATCCTCGGCGGCACGCATAAGGGTCGGAAGAATGTCCCAGTCGATCGAGCGCAAGCTGACCGTTGACTTTCCCGACATTTGGCCGCCCGCGCCACTGCGACTACCTACTCCGTTTCGGTAGGTGTATTCATCGTAGATTTTCGGCTTGCCGGAGACCGGCGCGCCGACATTGGCGTAGGCCGGATAAAACGTCGCCTCGGTGAATTCTTGCCCACCGGTCACCTTTTCCAGTGCGGTGATCGCGTCTCGAATGCCGTCGGGGGTGAGCAGGTCCGGGGTTTCTTCGGTCACCGGTACCGCGGGGGGCGTTGCGCCGGAGAGCCCAGGTTGGCTGGTACCGGGTGTTCGGCTGGGAGCGGCTTGGTCTGCGGTCGAGTCGGGACGAAGCGACACTGCCACGACTATGGCCGTGGCAATGGCCGCCGCCGCGATTGCTACCACGATCCAGCGTCGCCGCTGCTGGGACGGGCGGCCCGCGTCGAGGTGATTTCGGTCCGACGGTGGCGAGATCTGGCCTGAAGGCATGGGGACGGCGGGCGGCGGATACGTGTACGCCCGCGCCATGGGTGGGTGGCCCGGCGCCGAGGGAGCGGTTGCCTGCGCGAGCATCCAATCGAGCTGCTCGGGCGGTGGGCGGTGGCTCGGGTCGGGCACCAGCAGCGCTTGCAGCGCCTCGGTCAACGGGCCGCAGCGTTGCGGCGGCGGAACCTCGCCTTTCAGGACGGCCGCGAGCGTGGCGACGGTGGTGTCGCGGCGCATCGGGTGGTAGCCCTCCACGGCTACATAAAGCACCAGCCCGAGCGACCACAGATCGGAGGCGGGGTTGCCCTCCTGGCCGCCGAGCCGTTCCGGCGCAACGTAATCCAGCGAGCCGACCACACTGCCGGTGGAGGTGAGCCCGTTCAACCCGTTGATCGCCGCGATACCGAAGTCGGTCAACACCGGCGTGCCGTCCTCACGCATGAGCACATTCGCGGGCTTGATATCGCGGTGCAGTACGCCGACCACGTGCGCGGCACGTAGCGCGGCGAGTATGCCGCGGCCGATCTGTGCCGCTCTGGCCGGGTCCATCGGGCCCTCGGCGAGGTGTTCCGCGAGCGTGCGCCCACGAATCAGCTCCATGACGATCCATGGATGCGCGCCAGCATCCGAATCCACGATGTGATGCACGGTCACCACATTCGGATGACCGATCCTGGCCAGCGCCCTCGCCTCCCGCAGCACTCGTTCACGCTGCACATCGGGCAGGCTCGTGTCACCACCCGCCTCGGCCGCCCGCACCTCCTTCAGCGCCACCTCGCGCTGTAGGGCGAGGTCGTAGGCGCGCCACACCGTCCCCATCCCGCCGCTGCCGAGCGGTTCGAGCAACTCGAAGCGCCCGTCGACCACTGTCTGCCCGGAAATCACCGCGTCAGCCTATGGGTATCGCCGCTCATGAGCCACTCGGTGAACACCACGATTTCGGGGCCCGATTCGGCGACCGGCCGTGTCGTCCGCGCTGAGACCGAATTCCCACATTGCCTTCTACGCTGACTCTTGTTGATCAGGACGTACCACTTCCAATTCGAGAAGGGGCTACACATGATTTACAAGTTCGCGACTGCCGGTGCGGTCGGAGTTCTTACCGCCTCGGCCATGATGTTCACTGCCGGTGGGGCTGCGGCTGCACATCCTTCTGAATACGGTGCCGCCTCCGTGGTTATGACTCGATTCGCCCCTGCGGGCGACGCGGGTGTTGCCGGTGAAGGCGAGCAGGGTGGCGAGAGCGGCAACGGCACAAGCGAGAACGGCACAAGCGAGAACGGCACAAGTGAGAACGGCGCGAGCGAGAACAGCGCGAGCGAGAACAGCATTAGCGAAAACGTCAAGGACGAGGACGAAAAGGGTTCCGACGGAAAAGGCGCTGACGGTAAAGGTAAAGGTAAAGGTAAAGGGAAAGGGAAAGGCAACGGAGCCAGCGGCGGTAAGGGTGAAATGCCCAGTACCGGCAGCAGCGCAGGTACGAGTCCGGGCGCAGAAAACTAGCGGCCCGCTATGCGCTGACAACGTCTTCGCCCGCTCGATGGGGCACTCGCCCCGCCGATCCGCATACCTTGATCGGCGGGGCGGTCCTTGCGCCGCCAATAGACCTCGCCGCCGCTTCGGCTGCGGTCACGGACTGTATGGGCGGGCTAACCTCGGCAAGGCGGGGCTGATGCTGAGGAGGGTGCGGTGCGGCGAGGGGCAGGGGTAGGCGCGGCTGTAGCGGCGGTATTGGTGTGGGGCGAGGTCGAACATTGGTGGGCGTCGCGGACGGCGTTGGGGGAGCATCGATCGGTGCCGCCGGAATCCGAAGTGATTATCGTGCTCGGTTTCGCCAATCGCAGCGAGGATCGGGCAAATGCGCTCAACCGGTGGCGGGTTCGCGCTGGGCTTCGTTCGGTGGACCCCACGGTGCCGAACAGTCGGCTGGTCTTTTCCGGGACGACAAGGCCAGGTGGATCTGTTTCGGAGGCCGAGCTCATGGCGCGTTACGCATTGCGGGAGTGTGGGACTTCGAGCGAGCGGATCCAATTGGAAGGGCTGTCTCACACGACATGGGAGAATATTCAATACTCGATTCCGTTCATGGAGGACGCGGACTCGATCAAGATCGTTTCGAATCCCTTGCACGCGTTGCGCGGTCGTCTCTATCTGAGACGTCAGCGTCCGGATCTGGCCCGGAGGCTTCGGCGTGCTTCCGACTACCGGTTCGGCGAGAAGTGCTGGATCAAACCGTTTTTCGCTGTGTACGGCCTGCTGGACTTGGCTCGAATGCGTAAAGACACGCGGATGCGGGCCGCACAGTTCGGTGCGTGATCGCAACGCCCACCGTCAGTGGCGTACCGAGCTGGATGAGCCGCTGCGCGGCACCGATCGGCAGCTGCCGTAGCAGCAGCCGAGCTGACCGCTGTCGTGGCTGGTAACGGCCGGCGAAGGCTGCGCTGGGCGGGATGGATTGCGGCCCGACATGTTTGGTCTACGAGCCGGTGGACAGCAGCTGGTTGAAGAAGGTGCGATAGCCGCGCAGCGCTTGGCGCAGGTCCTCGGTGTTACCGTCCTCGAAACGTGACCACCGGTCTTCGAGCATTTTCTTGCGTTCTGCGTACGTCGCGGTCAGTTGCTGAATAGTGGTGAGGACGAGTTCATCGGCCTGTGTCACCGTTTCTTGCGGGCTGTCGACGAAATTGACCTGCAATTCACGCCATCGAGTACGCAACTGCTCGATATCGGCCTGCGCGAACAGTGGTGCGGCGGGGTCACCGTCCGGCGATGCCCCTCGGCCGTTGTGCTCCGGCTGGTCCGCTGCTCGATCGGCAACAGAGTCGGTGGTTTCGTCGGCATCTGTGGTCGAATATCCTTGCGACACAGTGTCTTCTGACGTCTCTTGCTGATTTCGGTCCTGTTCGGTGCTCATGATACCGCGTCCTTATTGGTGTCGGCTCGGCCGTCGAGTAAGTCCTGGAACAGTTCTCGGTAGTGCACGATCGCGGTGCGCATGTCTTCGGTCGACACGGCCTCGGTGGGCATCGTCTCGGTCGACACAGACCCCGTCTGTGCCTTGAGGTCGGCCTGTCTTGTCGTGATCTCGTGGGCGGTGCGGTAGTGGCCGAGCACTGTCGCGTGCTGCACGGAAAGATCGGCCAGCCGCTGGTCGTAATCCTCAGTGGGATAGCCACGTTCGGCCATGACCGTGGTCACCAGCCGGTCGGCCTCGGTCAGCGTCTCCGCCGGTGTGTCCACGAACCGTTCCTGCACTTCGGCCCACTGGCGCACGTAGCGCTGCTTTTCCTCGTCCGACAATTCCCGCAGATCGAAATCCGAGTGCCTGCGCTCTCTTTCGGCCAACTCTCGTTCGGCCCGCCTGCGGTCCTCGGATTCCTCGACGGTCCGGTCGTACTCGGGACCGAACTTGCTGCGTAGGCGTCGACTGCGCTGCATCGGCCACAATCCCAGGGCCCCCGCCGCAACCGCGATCACTATCACCGCGATCACTACTACCAACAATCCAGCAGACATCTGATCCTCCTCGCCGAGCCTGTTGTAGTTGCTCACGTAATGCCTCGCCGCCGGGCATTCAAACCCTCGATGTCGACCCGCTATCGACATTCAGCGCGAGTTCCGCAGCCGCGCTGAGCAATTCAGCTCCACAGATTCTTTTGATACCCGGCGAACATCAGGGCAGCACTGAACCCTGGACAGCGGAGATGGATTCGCCGAGCAGCAGCAAGTGACTGCTCACCGCACCCGCTGGTTCCGCCGTTGCTACGGCATCACCTGGGCGTCTACCTACTGCGCGTAGTCGCGCCGACCCGCCGTAGTCCTGAAGCGTCGATTATCTGGCGCACGGTGGGCGCGGCCATGGGTTGTCTTCGACGTGTTCGATGGACTCGTTGAAGCGGGCGATCAGGGTGCTCAGTTGCTGGACGTCGGCGTCGGCCCAGTCGGCGACCACGGCGCCGATGCCTTCTTGGCTTTGGGCCCGATCGGCGGCGACCAGTTCCAAGCCCTTGTCGCTGGCCCGGATCTTGCGTGCGATTCCGCCGTCCGGATCGGGCACTCTCTCCACGAGGCCCTGCTTGAGCATGGCGCCGACCTGGCGGTTGATCGTGGAGATGTCGAGCTGGAAGGCCTCCGACAGCTCGCGCAGGCTGAGCGGGGAATCTATCTCCAACCTGCTCAGCAGGAGGTAGGCCGAGCGGTCGAGCTGGAACCCCGGTCGGCGCAGCAGTGACGCGGGGAAGTGCCGGGAAAGCAGGGTCAGCTCGAAAACGAGGCGCGAGAGCGCGGCGCTTTCTTCGGGACCTGGTGCTGGCATGGCCAACACTATGTCGCCCTAATCACGGTCATAGCAAATTGTGCACGATACACATGCTGTGTAGCGTGCACATTCGTGACTGTTGCTGCCGACGCGTCTACGACCGTCTCCGGTTCCGACGACCGGCGCAAGCCATCGCCGGCCCTACTCATCGCGACCCTTGGCACTGTGGGTGTCGTCGTCTCGCTCATGCAGACGCTGGTCATCCCGATCATCCCCACCCTGCCCGCGCTGCTGAGTACCTCGGCGTCCAATGCGTCCTGGGTGATCACCGCGACCCTGCTCGCCGGCGCCGTGGCGACCCCGATCAGCGGCAGGCTCGGCGACATGTTCGGCAAGCGCCGGGTGCTGTTCGCGAACATCCTGTTGCTGGTGGCGGGCTCGGTGGTCTGTGCGCTGTTCTCCTCCCTCGTTCCCGAGATCATCGGCCGCTCGTTGCAGGGTGCCGCGGTGGGTGCGATCCCGCTCGGCATCAGCATCATGCGCGACGAACTGCCCGCCGAGAAGGTGGGTTCGGCGATGGCGATCATGAGCGCGACGCTCGGCGTCGGCGGTGCCCTCGGGCTGCCGCTCGCGGCGGCGATCGCGCAGAACGCCGACTGGCACATGCTGTTCTGGGTTGCGGCGGGTCTCGGTCTCGTCTGTGCGGCACTGGTTTTCGCCTTCGTTCCCGAGTCGCCGGTGCGTACGCCCGCGCGCTTCGATTTCGGTGGTGCCGTCGGTCTTTCGATTGCGCTGCTCGCCCTGCTCGTCGCGATCACCAAGGGCGCGGACTGGGGCTGGGGCAGCGGGAGCATCCTCACTCTCTTCGCGATCGCGCTCGTGGTGTTCCTCGGTTGGGGTGCCTTCGAGCTGCGGCAGCGTTCGCCGCTGGTCGACCTGCGGGTCTCGGCGCGGCCGAGGGTGCTGTTCACCAACTTCGCCTCCATCGCGGTCGGTTTCGCCCTCTACGGCATGTCGCTGACCTTCCCGCAGCTACTGATGGCGCCGGAGCAGACCGGTTACGGGTTCGGCCTGTCGATGGTCAACGCCGGATTGGCGCTTGCTCCTACCGGATTCGTGATGATCCTGCTTTCGCCGGTGTCGGCGCGGCTGTCGGCGGCTCGCGGGCCGAAGGTCACGCTCGCGCTCGGTTCGGCGGTGATCGCGGCGGGCTACCTGTGCGCGGTGGTGCTGATGAACAGTGTCTGGGAGATCATGATCGCGGCGATGATCGTCGCCGCCGGTGTGGGCCTTGCCTACGCCGCGATGCCCGCGCTGATCATGGGTGCGGTCCCGATCACCGAGACCGCAGCGGCCAACGGCCTCAACTCGCTGATGCGCTCGATCGGCACATCGACCTCATCTGCCGTGATGAGCGTGGTCCTCGCGCACATGACCATGCAGCTCGGCGTGCACATGTTCCCCTCACGCGACGGCTTCCACACCACCTTCCTCATCGCGACGGCGGCGGCGCTCGTCGCGATCGTGCTGACGGTCTGCATTCCGATGCGCAAGGCGCCGGATGCCGCGGACAAGGCCGGGCACGCCTGATCGTCGGGCCATCCGCTCGAACGGTAACGGGGTCGATTCTCAACGGCGAGAATCGACCCCGTTGCCGTTTTCGTGGTGCGTCACGAGCGTTGCGACGCATCGGGCCAGGGCGCCGATTCCACTGAGGCGGAATACCGCCGGGCCAGTGTGCGCAGATGTGCGACCAACTCCGGTGGGCTATCGACGCGGAAGTCCATCATCAGCATGCTGAGGTAGATGGCGATGGTTTCCAGTGCGTCGGCGCCGGTCAGCAGGGTGCAGGTGTCCGCGTCGACGGCCTCGACCACGCCGACGGCGGGATTGATGCGGGCGATCACTGTTTCGGCGGGCGCGAGCACGGTGACGCGGGCGTTCACTTTCCAACCGGTGCTTGCGATGTCGCGCATGACGAAGGCGACCAGGTCCTCCTCCGGCAGCGGACGTGGCCCGAAGCGGCGGGTGCCCGCCGACGCCCGAAGTACCTGTGCGACGGGAACCGCACGCCAGAAATGGGTTTCGAGGTCGTAGGCGACAAGGTACCAGCGTCGCTGCCAGTTGATCAGCCGGTACGGCTCGATTTCGGTTGTGCTGCTTTCGATCTCGATAGACACCACGGTCGTGTCCCGGATCGCGCCCGCGAGGGCGGTGAGCACCGCGGCGGGCACCGGGGCGTCCGGTTCCCGTGAGCCGGTGGTCGCCGGTCCGATCGCGGTGGCATTACGCAGAGCTATTACCTTGCGCTGCAACCGCTTCGGCAGGATCTGATCCAGCTTCGCCAAGGCCCGCGAGACATTCTCGGTGATGTCGGCGATGCCGGTGGCGCCGTCCTCGGCAAGTCCGACCGCCACGGCGACAGCCACCGCCTCGTCGTCATCGAGCAGCAGCGGCGGCATCGTCGAACCGCGCCCGAGCCGGTAGCCGCCGATAGCGCCGCGTTCGGCGTGCACGGGGTAGCCGAGTTCGCGCAGTCGCTGGATGTCGTTGCGCAGGGTGCGGTCGGTGATATCGAGCCGTTCGGCAAGCTCCCGGCCGGTGTGCGCGCGATCCTGCAACAGCGAGAGCAAACGCAGGACTCGCGTTGTGGTGGCCGCCACATTCACCTCCGAAATTATTAGGAACGAATCCAGCCTAATGGAGCCATAGGCTTAGGTCACAACCAAGAACCACGACGAAAGGCCCATCATGAACGCCACCACCGCCGCCGCGACGTTGCGCCCCGTTTGGCGAGAGGTGCTCGCGACCTCCTACGCTGCGCTGGGTAACGTCGTCGCAGGCATCGGGGACGGGCAGTGGCAGTTGCCGACTCCGTGCTCGGAGTGGAATGTCACGCAGGTGATCCAGCACGCCGCGGGTGACCAGCTCGCCTACGCCGAGGCACTCGGTGTCGGCGTTGGACCGGCTGACAACCCCTTCGACCCTTCCGGCACCATCGACGGCTCGGCCGCCGCACTGGTGAGTGCGGCGATCGAGCAGACCGCCGCGGCCTGGGCGACCGTCGCCGACGACACCGGCTCCGTCCCGACCCCGCTGCCGCACGGCGCGCTCGCGACCCCGGTCGCGGCGGTCATGTGCGCGCTGGATGCCGCCGTGCACGCCTGGGATATCGCGATCGCAACCGGTCAACCGTCGCCGCTGACCGACGAACTCGCGGGCCACCTGCTCACCGCGGCACGGACCGCGCATCCGGCGCCCGGCAGTGGTGAGGAGGCGGAAATCGTTGAGCCGCTGCGTCAGTGGGGCGCGTACGCGGCTGTGCTCGACGCCGAATCGGGTGACACCCGTATCGCCGAGCTGCTGCGCTACCTTGGCCGCGACCCGCGCGTGGATCAGCGGGCGGTGACGAATCCCTGAGCGACCATCCAGTCCCTCGCGACCTCGGCGGGCTCGCGGCCGTCCACATCGACCTGGCGGTTCAGTTCGGTGATGGATTCGTTGGTCAGCAGTTTCGAGATGGGGGCCATGACGGTGGCGACCTGGGGGTGGGCGTCGGCGAAGGATTTGCGCATCACCAGTGCCGCATTGTATTTCGGGAAGAAGCCGAGATCGTCTTTCAAAAGCACCAGGTCGAGAGCCGGGATGCGGCCGTCGGTGGCGGCGACCGAGCCGAATCGACACTGCTTCGCGTCGGCGGTGGCCTGATACACGATGGCATCCTGCACGATCTGCTTGTGGACCTTGCCGGTGTCGATGCCGTACTTACGGGCCAAGCCAGGGAAACCGTCTTGGCGCACATTGAATTCGGTGCCGACGCAGGTGGCCGCGGCCCCTGGGTCGGTATCGATGAGTTCGGCGTAGTCCGACAATGTCCGCACGCCCGTCTGCTGAGCGGTCTGCTTGCTCGTCACCAGTGCGTAGGTGTTGTTCATCGGCGCCATCTCGGCCCACACAATGTCGTGTGCGGCCAGGTCGGCGTCGCGGACCGCCTCGAACTGGCCGATCTCGTCCGGGACCGGGGTCTCGTTGCCGAGATAGTTCATCCAGCCGGTGCCGGTGTATTCGTAGGAGACATCGATCTGCCCGTGCAGTTGGGCATCGCGAACACTGTTGGAGCCCTGGATATTCGTCAGGTCACGTACCTGCGCTCCGGCCGCGGACAAGGCGAACTCGATGAGGTAGCCGAGGATATTTTGTTCGGTGAAGTCCTTGGACCCGACGGTGATCGTCACGCCGTCGAGTTCGGGCACCGGACGAATACTGCCCGGACCCACTTGCAGCGGTATCGCGCTGCCGGATTGCAGGCCGCAACCGGCGATCAGCGCGAGCATCGCCGAGGCGGCCGCCACGGCAGCTCGCCTGCGCAACTTGCGCGGCTTTCCGTATCGCTGTGCCGTTTCACGCCGCTGGGCGTTTTCGAACCGCCGGGTCATCTCAGGCCCCTTGGTCCGAGGAACTGTTCTGCCAGCGCGCCGAGCCAGTCGACAAGCAGCGCGAGCGAGACGGCGAGGACCGCGCCTACCACCAGCGTGACGTTGTCGCGCAGTTTGTAGCCGGTGTCGATCAGAATGCCGAGACCGCCCGCGCTGACCAGAAACGACAGCGTCGCGGTGCCGACAGCCAATACCAGCGAGGTGCGCAGCCCGGCGAGAATATAGGGCACCGCGAGCGGAAACTCGATGCGGCGCAATACCGTCAGCGTCGACATACCCTGCCCGCGCCCCGCGTCGACAAGGGTTGGATCCACCTGCTGGTAGCCGAGGATCGTATTGCGCAGCACCGGAAGCAGCGAATAGAACGCGATCGGCGCGACGCCGATCCAGAATCCGGTGGTGCGGGTGGCGAGGTAGCACAGCACGATCAGGCCGATCGCCGGTGCGGCGGCGCCGATATTGGCGATACCGACGAAAATCGGTGCGAGGCGGCGATATCCGGGTCGGGTGAGCAGTGTGCCGAGCGGCACGGCCACCACGACGACGATGATGACGACCGTCGCGGTGATGAGCACATGCTGCCAGCTGAGGTGCGCGATATTGGACGCGCTGATGCTCGCCTGCTGAGTGGTGGTGAGGTCACGCCGGAATGCCCACACCAGCACCCCGGCGGTGAGCGCGAGCACCAGCACCGGCTGCACGAGCAGGCGGATGCGTTCGGCCCGGCGTTCTGTCGCCGGTGTGACCCCGGCCCTCGCGGTCGAGGAAGTCATGTCGCCTGGTCCGGTTCTGCGCTGCTGTGCGTGGCGCGTAATGCTGCCAGGTGCTCGACAAGTGTGTCGATCGTGATCAGTCCGACGTACTCACCGCGGCGTCCGGTGACGACCGCGTTCGCGGTCTGTTCGGCAAGCAAAGACTCCAGCGCCTCCTGCAAGCTCGATCGCAACGACAGCGGCGTGCCGATCGGAGATCCGGTGTCGCGCAATGAAGTCGCGTGCGGAAGTTCCGCGGCCGACACCCATCGCAACGGACGCCGATGACTGTCGAGGATCAGCGCCCACGGCCACTTTCGGCCCACGAGCGCGGCGCGTAGCGTGTCGACCGGCTCGTCCTCGGCGACGGTCGGGCACTGGCCCATTTCGACGTCCATGACCCGGGTGAGGGTGAGCTGTTTGAGCGAGGCGTCCGCGCCGACGAATCCGGCGACGGTCTCGTCCGCGGGGTCGGCCAGGATCGCCGCGGGAGTGTCGTATTGCAGAATGCGGGATTGGTTGCCGAGCACCGCGATTCGGTCGCCGAGCTTGACCGCCTCGTTGAAATCGTGGGTGACGAAGACGATGGTCTTGCCCAGCTCGGCCTGAAGCCGGAGCAGTTCGTCCTGGAGCAGGCCGCGGGTGATCGGATCGACAGCGCCGAACGGTTCGTCCATCAGCAGCACGGGGGGATCGGCCGCCAGTGCGCGGGCCACCCCGACGCGTTGCTGTTGGCCGCCCGAGAGCTGCCTGGGGTAGCGGTGGCGGTAGGTGTCGGGAGCGAGGCCGACCAACTCGAGCATCTCGTCGGTGCGGGCGGCGACCTTCTTGCGATCCCAGCCGATGAGGCCGGGGACGGTCGCGATGTTCTTGGCGACCGTCATGTGTGGAAACAGGCCGGCCTGCTGAATCGAGTAGCCGATACCGCGCCGCAGCTGGTCGGGGTCACCCGCCGAGACGTCACGTCCTCCGATTGTGATGGTGCCCGAGGTCGGCTCGATAAGACGGTTGATCATGCGCATGGTTGTCGTCTTGCCGCAGCCGGAAGGTCCGACCAGCACGACGATTTCGCCCGCGGGAATGGTCAGTGAGACATTGTCGACAGACGGGTCCTGTTGTCCCGGATAGCGTTTGGTGACCGAGTCGAGCACGATCTCGACGCCGGAAACCGCCGATTCCGCAGTATCGCTTCGGGTTTCGGTGTCAGTCACGAATTCCCCTCGAGGTGGTGAGACGGCCGATGATGACGTAGATCCCATCGAGGACCAGCGCCGAGACGACGATGAGGATCGTGCCGACAAGGGCCTGCGGCACGGCGTTGGGACTGCCGAGCCTGGCCAGGCCGGAGAAGATCAGATTGCCGAGACCGGGCCCCTTCGCATAGGCGGCGATCGCGAGAATGCCCATGATCATCTGAGTGCTGACCCGCATCCCGGTCAGGATCGACGGCCATGCCAGCGGGAATTCGATCCGCGCGAGCACCCGCAGTCGATTCATACCGACGCCGCGCGCGGCATCGACGATCGCCGGATCCACCGAGGCGAGCCCGATGATGGTGTTCCGCAGAATCGGCAGCAGCGCGTAGAGCACCAGCGCGGTGATCGTCGGTCCGACGCCGAGGCCGAGGAACGGAATCAGTAAGCCGAGCAACGCAAACGACGGCACGGTGAGAATCGCGCTCGCCGTCGCGGTCGCGAGCGATGAACCCAGCGGGCTGCGATAGACCAGCGCGCCGATGAGCACCGCAACGACGGTGGCGAGCAGCACCGACTGAATCACGGCCGAAACATGCAGATAGGAGTCGGTGAGTAACTGCGCTCGTCGGTTGACCACGAACGTCCACAAGGTATCCAGGTCGCACCTCCCCGTCGCCCGGTGTCCTGGGAGACTATCTCGACTGCGCCTCTGCCGGACGATTTTCCGGGCGGCGAGACACCGCCCGAATTCCGTCATTCCGGTGGCCGTCGGGCGCCGCTACGTCCCCGGGGGACTACCCGAGCCGCACCGATCGAAACCAGCCGTTCGGTGTAGCTACCGGTTCCGGCGGGCTCGCGGATGCCACCCCGGAGAGGGTTCGCCACCGACATCGCTCGTGTGTCCTAATGGAACAGGGCCGGAATTCGGTCGTGGTCGGCGGGAGGTCGGGGGAGATGACAGAACAAGGGACGGCGCATCGGTGGCCGCGTTACCGCTGGCCGGTACTCGGCTTGGTGGTATCGGCGATGGTCGCGGCAGGTGTGGTGGGGATACGCCTGTGGCAGGAGCGTGCGGACGGCGAAGCGATTGCCGGTGATCGCGTGACGACATTCCCCGCGATCGATACGTCCACGCTCGATCCGGCCCAGGCCCGGGTGGTCGCGGTGTTGGAGCGGGAGTTCGACACTCCCGGCAATGGATCGAAATACGCCGAGGGTATCGATGAGGCTTGGTGCGCCGACTTCGTCAGCTGGGTGATGCGCGAATCGGGGGCCCCGCTCGCCAACCCGAACTCCGGATCGTGGCGGATCCCAGGGGTGTACACCCTGCAGGAGTATTACCAAGGCGCGCACCGGTTCACGCCGCTCGCCGCCGGGTACCGGCCGCGCACCGGAGACGTGCTGCTCTACGGCCCGGACAGTCCGTTTTCCCAGCACACCAACATTGTGCTCACGGCTGGTGACGGGGTAGTGACGACGATGGGTGGAAACGAGTTCGGCGACATACGAATTCACCGTTTCACGCTGACCGAGGTGCCCGATATCGTCGGATTCGGCAGGCTTTGACCTTTCCGATGTGTGTGCGCGGTCGGCGGGTCCGCGGCTAGGTCCTAAAATAGATCCGGCGGCGCCCGGCAGCGTCGCTCGGCCCCTGTCCTGCTACCCCCTCATCAGCAGGACAGGGACCACCTAATCAGCGAACGCGGAGGTACGCCTTACGGGCTGCGCGCCGGTCAGGGGCGGTGTCCGGCATGTCGCGTAGCGTGTCGAGTGTCCGTCGACAAGGTGAGGGTTTCGGAACATTCTGATGCAGCCGACCGACCAAACGAGCGACGATCCCGTGTGGATCGATTATGCCGACTTCGGGGAACGGTTCGTCACCCACGCGGTGACCGAAGAGCGGATCATGGCCGCGGTATCCGGGATGGCGGGTCGTGGCATGACGATCGGGCCGTTCTCGGTCGGTCCCGTCGGTCTGGCCGGATTCGTCGCCAAGGGCAAGGTCGGCCAACCGGCAGTGCTGCGTCGCGGCCCGGACGTGACCTTCGAGGTAACAGTCCCGATATCGCTATCGGTGCAGGTGCTGCTCGGCGGCAAGAAGCTGCGGCTGGAGGCGGTCGTCGAGATCGATCTGACGCTGCACGCACGTACCGCGGATCCGGTGCTCATCATCATCGAGGTACCGCCGATCACGGCCCGCGACGTCAGCTTCGTCCTACGGGCCCAAGCGATCGAATCGGCATGGGAATGGCTGCTCGACCCGATAGCCGGTGTGGTGCAGCGCGAGGTCGTCAATCGGGTGAACGCGATGCTCGCCGACCGGCAGGCGCGGCGCGGCCGGGTCTTCGATGTGGAGGCGATGATCGACGGCGTTCGCTCCGAGCACGTGACGAAGACGACATTCGACTGGATCGGCTACGACGAATTCGGCCACAGGTTCTTCTCCCGCATCGTGACAAAGGATCGGGTCTTCGATGTGGTGGAACGGATAGCGGGCCGTCCGATCGAGATCGGACCGCTGCGAACCGGTCCGCGTAACTCGGTGACCGTCACGGTGCGCGGAGCTGTGCGTGTCCCGCAGTTGGCGGATCGAACCGGCGACGTGGTGTCCTTCGATCTGACGTTGCCGGTGAGCCTCGACATCACCGTCGATGTGCTGAAGGCGAATCGCTATCGTGCCGACCTCGAGGTTCCGCTGGTGCTGACCGCACGCGCCGCCGACCCGCTGCTGGTGGTCATTGATGTGCCGCCCCCGGATTCGAAGGATATTCGGCTGGAATTCAAGGCCGACGGCATGCGTGCGGCGACTCTCGGTGCGCTCGCCGGGATCAAGAAACAGATCCTCGCGCAGGTGGCAGGGGTCGTGCGCGATGAGCTTGCCGACGGCTCCGGCCGAACGATCGACGTCGCCGCGCGCATCGACGGCGTGGCCTGAAACAGACCCTGAACCAGAAACAGCTGGAACTCTTGTGGCGAGTGTGATCCATGTGTCCGATGGGTCTGGCGGTTCCCATGTGAATATGGTGAAATGAGTGCACGTTCGAGGCTCCCGGCGCGTGAGTGACTTCTGGGGAAGGTGCGCCGGGCACGCTGCTTGCCAATTCGGGTTTGCGCGAAGGAGTCCTGCGATGCGTTCCATCCATGTGTCCCGCCGCGAGTTGTTCGTCTATGCCGCGGCCACCGCCGCCCTCGGAGCGACCATCGGCGCGCCGAACGCCTCGGCGAGCGGGGTCGTCGGCACTATGGTCGATTACTCGGGTGGCGTGCCCTCGGCCGCCGCGATCCGGGAAGCCGGCCATATCGGTGTCATCAGGTACGTGTCCGATCGCAGGCCGGGTGCGGAATGGATGGAGGGCAAGCCGCTGCTCGCGCGGGAGGTCGACCAGCTGCACGCCGAGGGCCTGACGATCGTCTCGAACTATCAGTACGGCAAGGCCGATACCGCGGATTGGCGCGGCGGGCTGGAAGCGGGAAAGCAGCACGCCGCGCGTGGACTGGAACTGCACCTCGCCGCGGGCGGCCCCGAGGACCGGCCGATCTACGCCTCGATCGATGACAAGCCGACGCCGGTCGACTTCGCCACCATGATCGGGCCGTACCTACTCGGCTGGGAGTCCGTGGTCGGCAAGGAGAACACCGGGGTCTACGCGAACGCGCCGACTATCGAACTGGCGCGCGCCGCTGGGCTGGGCTCCTGGTATTGGCAACACAATTGGGGCACCCCGAAGGGTTTCGTGCACCCGGCCGCGCACCTGCATCAGATCGAGATCGACAAGCGGTCCATCGACGGCATCGGTGTCGACGTCAACAATGTGCTGCAACCCGAATACGGGCAGTGGTGAGCTGAACACTGCCCGGCCAGCGGCGGTGAATGCTGCCCGCTCAGGTCTGGCAGTGGCAGGTTGCCGCAAGCCGCAGCTCGGGCTCGTCGTCGGGGACAACGCGCAGGTTCGGCCGATTCTCCGGCGCTTGGTGATCACCGAGCCAGGAGAGCAGCGACCAGCGCGACAGGCCGGAGAGGGCCGAGCCGATGCTGGCGAACGAGCCCGAAGAAATCACCGACCCGAACGATCCGATCGATCCGATCGACAGCACCGATCCGACGCTGCCGATCGAGAGGATCGAGTACGCGGAGCCGATGGACAAAATCGAGCCCTCGGAACGGAAAGACAGTATTGATCGCCGCGAGCGCTTGCTTCGGATCGAACGCCCGCGCCGAATCGGATTCTTGCTCTCTATCGAATCATTGCGCCGCAGCGACACTTCGACGGTAGCCATAGTTTCGGTCTACCACAGGTGTGGTGCGGCTATGCACTATCGCGGCCGATTTTTCCGCGTGTGTCGACCCGTTGTGAAACCACCCTGCCGTGGACATGACGAAGCCCGGCGGTCCATTTTGGGCCGCCGGGCTTCGGAAGGTCACGCGACCGTGAAGAAACCGAGGGTCGGTAGGAACGAGCAGGTGCGGGGAGCCGCGTCCTCGGCCTTGGTGGTCAGCGAGCCGGAGACGACCGCGACGACGCGACCGAAGCCGGTGTCGGCGATCGCGGAAAGTGTGGCCGGACCGTCGGGGTTGATCTTCGCCTCGTCGGTCAGCGGCTGGCTGCCCGACTTGCGGGTGTCCAGGTTCATCCACTGGACGGTCATCGGCGGGTTCTGCACCTCTGTCGGCGACTTGGTGCCGAGCGCGGTGAATACGAACCCTGCCTGACCGGCCAGCGGTCCGGGCGGCGGCAGCTGGGCCGGGCCGGGCACGGCGAGTGCTGTGCCGATGGAATCAGCGCCGGGACCGATGCAGCCCTTGCCGATGGTCGGGTAGAGGAACTGGGCGATGACCGGTCCGCCGTCCTTCGGGATCTCCGGTCCGCCGCCGCCACTGCCGTCCAGGAAGGTGATGATCCTTTCCAAGGTGGACTTGATCTGCGGCGGCAGGTTGATGGTTGCGAGCAGCCTGCGGGCCTGATCGAGCAGCATGCCCTGCGGGCCGCCTGCGATCGGCTTGGCGTCGGCGGGGCCTGCGATCGCGCCGACGATGGCCGGAGCCAGTGCGGCCAGCACATCGATCGGGACGCCCTCGGGCACCATCGGGACATTGTTCGGGACCGCCGCCGGCGCGGGAGCCGGGGCCGCGACAGCTGTCATCGGCGCGGCAAGGGAAGCGCTCGCCGTGATGGCGAGTACGGACAATGCGATCCGCGTTCCTCGGGTGCGAAGCACTGGTCTAGCCGTCCTTAACGTCGGGTACATCAGGAGTCGATGCTGAAAAGCCATCGTTTCGGGGTCACTCTAGGGACACGGTTGCCGTGTTGTACAGCCGCAGTATCCCGACAGGCGCGTTGGACGAGCAGAGTTATCAGACGGTAGCGCCGATTGGTGTTACAGGAGTGAAAGGTGATGCGAATGTTATCAGTGGTGCGAGGGTATCACCGGGACACTCCGGGCTGCGGTTAATGTAATCGGAGCCTCCAGATCTTGTCGCCGAACGCCCGAATATCCGAGGGTTGCAGGCCGACGACCCGCCGCCCCGACTCGAAAGCCTGCGAATTGAACCGACGTTTACAGCTGGCTGTGTCAGTGCTGGGTCTTTCCGTGCTGGCACGGTTGTTGTGGATGTTGCTGTCCAAGAACGGGATGAACCTCGTCGACCTGCATGTCTACGTCGACGGATCCGCCTCGTTGCTCACCGATGGGCTCTACGACTTCACCTACGCCGAGAAGACGCCGGACTTTCCGCTGCCGTTCACCTATCCGCCGTTCGCGGCGCTGGTGTTCTTTCCGCTGCACTATCTGCCGTTCACGGCCATCGCGGTGCTGTGGCTACTCGCCACGGTCGCGGCGCTCTACGGCGTGGTGTGGATAAGCCTCGAGCTGATTCTCGGCGCGCAGCGGGTGCGCGAACCCGGTTGGCAGAGCGCGGCTGTCGGCTGGACGGCGGTCGGGGTGTGGCTGGAACCGGTGCGCACCACGATCGACTACGGGCAGGTCAATGTTTTCCTTGTGCTCGGAGCCATGGTCGCGGTGCGCAGCTCGCGGTGGTGGCTGTCGGGTCTGCTCGTAGGCGCCGTCGCGGGCATCAAGCTGACACCGGCGATCACCGGGTTGTACTTCGTGGCCCGTCGCCGCTGGGCGACGGTGATCTGCTCGGCGGTGGCGTTCGGCGCGACGGTCGGTGTCAGCTTCCTGATCGCGCACGCCGAAGCGAAACGCTACTTCGGCACGTTGCTCGGCGACGCGAGCCGGATCGGGCCGGTCGGGTCGGTGTGGAACCAATCGTTGCGCGGCACCCTCAGCCGCATCCTCGGCTACGACGTCGAGTCCGGGCCGTGGTGGATGGCGGCCGTGCTCGTCGTCGCCGTGCTCGCGTTCCTCGCTTGGCGCACACTGGGTTCCGACGACCGGTTGGGCACCTTGATCCTGGTGCAGCTGTTCGGGCTGATGGTGTCGCCCATCTCCTGGTCGCACCACTTCGTGTGGCTGTTGCCGACGGTGCTGTGGCTGGTCTACGGCCCGCTGCGGCAGGCCGCGGTCGCCAGGATCATCGCGGGCTTCTGGCTGGTGACGATGTTGATCGGCGTGCCATGGGTGCTGTCGTTCGCGCAGCCGTCGATCTGGGCGATTTCCCGTCCCGGTGTGCTGTCCTGGCTGGGCGCGGTCGATGTGCTGGGTGTGCTTGTGCTGCTGGGCTGGATGATCTGGCACGGACGCGCGGTACTGCGCGCGGAATTCGCCTCCGTGCGACGGCTGCGCACCTTCCCGAAAGTGCGTTCGGCCGACAGGAACACGGTCGATGATCGGGCACCGCGCACTGCCGCTGTCGAGTAGCGACCGGCGCTCAGCCTTGGGTCAGACGATCGATCTGATGGGCAAGCATCACGTCGCGGCCGGTGAGTCCGCCTGCCGAGTGGGTCGACAGTGCGAAAGTGATCCGGCGCCAGCGGATATCGATATCCGGGTGGTGGTCGGCGGCCTCCGCGGCCTCGGCAACTCGGCCGACCAACTCGATCCCCTCGAGAAAAGTCGGCGCTTTGACCGTTCGGGTGATGGTGTCGCCCGAACGTTGCCAGTTGGGCAGGTCCTCGAGTGCGTCATTGATATCGGCGTCGGACAACAGTTCGGTAGCCATGGTTCAAGTATCCGCACTGATCAGGCGGCGCGGGCTTTCTTCAGGCCTTTTTTCAGTTCCTTGCCGCAGCAACCAGCGGCTTCCAGACGTTTCATGCGCATGATGACAACAGGACATTTCAGGCAGCGCGTCTTCTTGCGACAGCACTTTTTCTTCGGTTTCAGGCTCGAAACCTGCTTCGCCTTGACCTTGCCCATGGTTGGTAAGCATACCCTTACTGGGGCGCGTGGTCTGCGCCGCGCCTGGATACCGGTAGTCTGTAGCTGGCCGCAATGCCCGGTGAGTATCGATTCTCCACCTGTTTGCAGGGGTCGGCCCGCACCAACACCAACAGCAGGAGGATTAGGCGTGTCGTCTGCACGCGATTTTCGCAACGTCGCCATCGTCGCCCACGTCGACCACGGTAAGACGACGCTGGTCGACGCCATGCTGCGCCAATCAGGAGCCTTTGCCGAGCGAGCCGAGCTCGTCGACAGGGTGATGGATTCCGGCGACCTGGAGCGCGAGAAGGGCATCACCATTCTCGCCAAGAACACCGCTGTCCACCGGCATCATCCGGATGGCTCGGTGACCGTCATCAACGTCATCGACACGCCAGGCCACGCCGACTTCGGTGGTGAGGTCGAACGCGGCCTCTCCATGGTCGACGGCGTCGTGCTGCTGGTCGACGCATCAGAGGGACCACTGCCACAGACCCGGTTCGTGCTGCGTAAGGCACTCGCCGCGTCGCTGCCGGTGATCCTGGTTGTCAATAAGACCGACCGTCCCGACGCCCGTATCGAGGAGGTTGTCGAGGAGAGCCACGACCTGTTGCTCGATCTGGCTTCCGATCTCGATGACGCCGCCGCCGAGGCCGCCGAACTCGCACTCGACCTGCCGGTCCTGTACGCGTCGGGTCGTGAGGGCAAGGCGTCCAAGGAGCGTCCCGAGAACGGGAACGCCCCCGACGCCGCGAACCTCGACGCCCTGTTCGACGTGCTGCTGGAGTACATCCCGGCACCCAAGAGCAATGCGTCCGCGCCGCTTCAGGCGCACGTCACCAACCTCGACGCATCGGCCTTCCTCGGCCGCCTCGCGCTGGTCCGCATCTATGCCGGTGAGCTGCGCAAGGGACAGAACGTCGCGTGGATGCACGCCGACGGCGTCAAGACCGTCAAGATCACCGAGCTGCTGCAGACCGTCGGCGTCGAGCGTCGGCCCGGCGAGGTTGCCGAGGCCGGTGACATCGTCGCCATCGCGGGTATCCCGGAGATCATGATCGGCGATACGCTCGCCGATCCGGACAATCCGGTCGCTTTGCCGCGCATCACCGTCGACGAGCCTGCGATTTCGGTCACAATCGGCACCAACACCTCGCCGCTCGTCGGCCGGGTGAAGGGCCACAAGCTGACCGCACGCATGGTGAAGTCGCGTCTGGACCAGGAACTGGTCGGCAACGTGTCGCTGCGTGTCCTCGACATCGGCCGTCCCGACGCCTGGGAGGTGCAGGGCCGTGGTGAGTTGGCGCTCGCCATCCTGGTCGAGCAGATGCGCCGTGAGGGCTTCGAGCTGACCGTCGGCAAGCCGCAGGTGGTCACCAGGATCGTCGACGGCAAGATCCATGAGCCGTACGAAGAGCTGACCGTCGACAGCCCGGACGAATACCTGGGCGCCATCACCCAGTTGCTTGCCGCTCGTAAGGGCAAGATGGTCCAGATGGCCAACCACAGCGCGGGGTGGGTGCGGATCGAGTTCATCGTCCCGTCGCGCGGCCTGATCGGGTTCCGTACCGACTTCCTCACCGAGACCCGAGGCACCGGTATCGCCAACGCCGTTTCGCACGGCTATGCGCCGTGGGCAGGCGAGATCCGCGCACGGCACACCGGTGCGCTCGTGTCCGATCGTGCGGGCTCGGTGACACCGTTCGCCATGATCCAGCTCTCCGACCGCGGCCAGTTCTTCGTCGAACCGGGCGCCGATACCTATGAGGGCATGGTCGTCGGCGTCAACCCGCGTGCCGAGGATCTCGATATCAACGTCACCCGCGAGAAGAAGCTGACCAACATGCGCAGCTCGACCGCGGATGTGTTCGAGACCCTCGCCAAGCCGTTGCACCTCGATCTCGAGGCCGCGATGGAGTTCTGTGCGGACGACGAGTGTGTCGAGGTCACGCCGGAGGTGGTTCGGGTGCGCAAGGCGATCCTGGGCGCCACCGAGCGCGGTCGCGCGCTGTCTCGACGGAAGGCTCAGGACCGGGCCGCGCTGTAAACGGGTAGGGTGCCGAATGTGAGCTCGGGGGCAAGACGACGCGCGACGATGCGCGGAATGCTGGTGATCGCGGCGACCTCGGTGGCGGTACTCGCCGGGTGTACCGCGAATCCACCGCCGCCGATCGAAAGCACCGACAGTCCCAAGACGACGCCCGCCAAACCGGGCAAGAACACCGTCGTGGTGGCCATCGACGACATCGGAATCGGGTTCAATCCGCACCTGCGGTCCGATCAGTCGCCCGCCACCGCGGCGGTGAGTTCTATGGTGTTGCCGAGTCCGTTCCGTCCGGTGCCGAGCCCGTCGGTGGCCGGTGCCACCGAGTGGGTGCCTGACACCGCGCTGGTGGTATCGGCCGAGGTCAGCGCGCAGGCACCGTTCACCATCACCTATCAGCTGCGCAATCAGGCGAACTGGTCGGATGGTGCGCCGATCGCCGCGGAGGATTTCCGCTTTCTGTGGCAGCAGATGATCACCCAGCCCGGTGTTGTCGACCCGGCGGGTTACCGGCTCATCTCCGATGTGAGCTCCTCCGGCGGCGGCAAGACCGTCACCGTCACACTGGACTCGCCGTATCCGGCCTGGCGTGAATTGTTCTCGAACTTGCTGCCCTCGCATCTGGTCAAGGACGTGCCCGGCGGTTTCGCCAGCGGTCTGGTCGAGCGAATCCCGGTGTCGGGCGGTAACTTCGACATCAAATCGGTCGATCGGGGTCGTGACGAGATCCTGCTCGAACGCAATGACAGGTATTGGGGCACACCCGCGGCCCCCGATCAGATCCTGTTGCGTCGCGGTGGAACTCCCGCCCAGCTCGCTGATTCGCTGCGTACCGGTGACGCTCAGATGACGTTGGTGCACGGCGGTGTCGCGACCCAGGCGCAACTGGCGGCGATTCCATCGGTGCGTACCGCGATCATGCCCCAGTCGCGTGAACTGCAATTCGTATTGAACGGTCGCAGTGGCGATCTCAGCGATCCTCGGGTCCGTCACGGTGTGCTCGCGCTGCTTGATCCCGCATTGCTGGCGACCGTCGGCGCGCAGACCGGCGGCTGGGTCGAGCCCGTGCGCGCGCAGATCCTGACCCCATCGGACCCCGGCTACGCGCCGACCGCTCCACCGAGGCCGACCGCTGAAGAGACTTTCGCGCTGCTCGGCGAGGCGGGCTATGCCCGCGCGCCGGAACCTCCGCCGGTCACCTCGCCGACCTCACCGGCGCCGCACCCGCGTCCGCTCGCGAAAAACGGTAAGGCGCTGGCGATTCGGATCGGCGCGGCCACCGGTGACGCTACCGCCATCGCCGTGGCCAACACCGCGGCAGACCAATTGCGCAGTGCCGGAATAGATGCCAGCGTCCGTAACGTGGCCGTGGACACGCTCTACGGCAAGGACCTGACCGATGGCGCGGTCGACGCGATCGTCGGTTGGGAGGTCGCGGGCTCCGACCCCGCGACCGTGCTCGCCTCACGCTACGGCTGCCCGCCCGTGGATAACGGTGCGCGCGACGGGAATTCACAGGTCAACGCCGAATCGGCCAAGAAGGCTCCGAGCAATGTGTCGGGTGTCTGCGATCCCACCCTGCAACCCGCGATCGAGGAAGCGCTACGCGGAATCGAAGTGGGTCGTGTCCTCGCGGACGCCGAGCCGAAGCTGTGGGGTCTGGCCACGGTACTGCCGATCGTGCAGGACAACGTCGTAGCCGCGTCCGGTCCGCGGGTGGATGGTGCTTCGCTCAGCGGCGCCATCCAGGTCGGTATCTTCGGTGACGCGGCTATGTGGCGCAGAATCCCGTGACCGGCGGGTTGCTCCTTGTCCACGCCCACCCCGACGACGAGTCCATCACCACCGGGGGCACTATCGCGCACTATCGCCGCCTCGGCGTCCCGGTCACGGTGGTGACCTGCACCCTTGGTGAAGAGGGTGAGGTGATCGGCGAGGAGTGGGCCCAGCTGACCGCGGACCGGGCCGATCAGCTCGGCGGTTATCGGGTGCTGGAACTGACCAGGGCACTCGCGGCGCTGTCTGCGGGTCCGCCATGTTTCCTCGGCGGCGCGGGTCGTTGGCGTGACTCCGGTATGGCGGGTACGTCCGCGGCGGAGCATCCCCGAGCCTTTGTGCACTCCGGCGCCGAGGCGGTGGACGCGCTGACGCAGGTGCTGCTCGAGCTGCGGCCCGACGTCGTGATCGGCTACGACCCTCGGGGCGGCTACGGCCACCCCGACCACATTCGGGCCCATCAGATCACCACGGCCGCAGTGCATTCGGCCGCCGAGCAGGGCTGGGACACTCCGAAGTTCTATTGGACCGTCACCGATGACGATATGCTGCGCCTGCACACCGAAGCCCTGGCACGACGCACCGTCGACGGGTTGCCTGGTGCGTTGCCGCCCGGCTGGCGCCTTCCCTCTCTTGGGGAGCTGGCGAGCGTGCCGAGCCACACGGTGACCGCCACGATCGAGGTGTCGGATTCGCTGGCGGCCAAGCGTGCCGCCTTGCGTGCGCACGCAACGCAGGTGATGGTGGCGCCGACGGGGCGAGAATTCGCACTGTCCAACTATGTCGCGCAGCCGGTGCTGCCCGAGGAGCACTATGTGCTCGTGCGCGGGCAGCGTGGCGTTATCGGCTCCGACGGGCGCGAACACGACCTTTTCACCGGTATTGCCTGAGGGTTGCTGTCGCGGCGGTTTCATGTGCCGGGTACCGTCCTTGTGATTTCGGACATCGACGTGGAGGCTTAGCGGTTCATGACAGCTGTCGGCGACAAGGCTCACCTCAACATCGAAGACGACGGGTATCACAAGAGTCTCAAACCTCGTCAGCTCCAGATGATCGCCATCGGCGGTGCCATCGGCACCGGCCTGTTCCTGGGCGCCGGCGGGCGACTCGAGAGCGCTGGACCAGGGCTTTTCCTGGTGTACGCGGTGTGCGGGGTCTTCGTATTCTTTATTCTGCGTGCGCTCGGTGAGCTGGTGCTGCACCGGCCATCGTCCGGGTCGTTCGTTTCCTACGCACGCGAGTTCTTCGGTGAGAAGGCCGCTTTTGTCGCGGGCTGGATGTATTTCCTGAACTGGTCGATGACCGGGATCGCCGACACCACGGCGATTGCTCAGTATTTTCACTATTGGGCAGGATTTTCACATATCCCGCAGTGGCTGCTCGCGCTCATCGCGCTGGTGCTCGTACTCGGGGTCAATCTGATGTCGGTGAAGTGGTTCGGCGAGATGGAGTTCTGGGCCGCGCTGGTGAAGGTGTTCGCGCTGAGCGCGTTCCTGATCGTCGGCACGATCTTCCTGCTCGGCAGGTTCACCGTGCAGGGCAATGCCACCGGAACCAGGGTTATCACCGAAAGCGGCGGCCTGTTCCCGACCGGGATCCTGCCGCTGGTCGTGGTGACCTCGGGCGTCGTATTCGCTTACGCCGCTGTCGAATTGGTTGGTACCGCGGCGGGCGAGACGGAGAACCCGGCCAAGATCATGCCGCGCGCCATCAACTCGGTGATCGCGCGTATCGCGGTCTTCTACGTCGGTTCGCTCGTACTGCTGGCTCTGCTGCTGCCCTACACCAGCTACTCCTCCAAGGAGAGCCCGTTCGTCACCTTCTTCACGATGCTCGATGTGCCGGGCATCGGCAGTGTGATGAATCTCGTGGTGCTGACCGCGGCGTTCTCCAGCCTGAACGCGGGTCTGTATTCGACGGGTCGCATCCTGCGGTCGATGTCGATGAACGGCAGCGCCCCGAAGTTCACCGGCGTGATGGGGCGCAACGGCGTCCCCTACGGCGGCATCCTGCTCACCAGCCTGATCGCGCTGTGCGGCATCGCGTTGAACGGGTTCGTGCCGGATGAGGCCTTCGAGATCGTGCTGAACTTGGCCTCGCTCGGCATCGTCGCCTCCTGGGCCACCATCGTGCTCGCCCAGCTGCAACTGTGGCGCTGGTCCAAGCAGGGCAAACTACAGCGGCCGTCGTTCCAGCTGTTCGGTGCGCCCTATACCGGCATTGCCACGCTGGCATTCCTGTTCTTCGTTGTGGTCCTCACCGGCTGCGACTACCCGGTGGGCACCTGGACCGTCGCATCGCTGGTGCTGATCATTCCGGCGCTGATCATCGGCTGGTTCGCCGCGCGCAAGCGGGTGCTCGCGATCGCCGAGGAACGTAAGGGCTACACCGGTGAGTTTCCGGTGGTCGCCAACATTCCGATCGACGGTGACTGACCCTCGTCCGCCGGAATAGACTCGGTAGCTACCTCATGGGCGTAGCCGGACGAAGTCCGTCCCGAGACCGCGCATGGCCGGAGCGAAGGCGGAGGTACGCATGTACAACTGGGACCTGCAGAACGCGATCGTGGGCTTCGTGGACAGCCTGCGACCCGGCGGGCAGCAGCAGCACGATATCTATATGTCGGTGCTGTACGCGTTCGTCGATATGCAGAGCCATCTGCTGACCCTCCTCGGCTTCCCTCCGGTCGCGTGAGGGCCGCCGTCGACAACAGCGCCGCCGATCGCGCCAAGGCGCGATCGGGCTACGGCAAGCAGCAGCCGGGTCTGGAAGCCCTGGTACCGGTGATCATCACGCTGCTTGTGCTCGACGCGCTGATCACCCTCGCGCTCGAGGTGCTCTACCTACCGACCTACCTTGGCGCGGTGGCCTTCCCGCTTTCCGCCGTGCTGGCAGGGGTGATCAATGTCCTGCTCGTCATGGGCGTCCGCTCGGTGACCACCCGCGCCGGTTTCGCTTTCCTGCCCATCGCCGCATGGGCTTTCGGCTTCCTGCTCTGCTCGGTGACCGGGCCCGGCGGCGACATCATGCTCGGAAGCGATTGGCGCACAGTACTTCTACTGTTCTGTGGATTGGTGCCACCGCTCGGGTATCTCTACTTCCGGTTGAACGCGGGACTGGTCAGCAGTCGCTGAGAGTCGTGCGTTGATCCGCTAATCCAGTCGCACCTCGAGCGTGGCGATGACCGCGTCGGTGCGGGCGCGCAGGGCTGCGGCAAGAACCGGACCGCGCGGATTGTGCAGCGGTCGCTGCCACCAGTGGTGGGCTTCCACCTGGGCGAGCAGCACCGTCACTTGGCGGCCGTGGCGGGTTTGGTTGCGGACATAGCCGACGAGGGTGGCGACCAGACTGCGACGGGGACAGGGCAGAACGGTGAGTGGGATGCCGGGGTCCCATTGTTTCCATTGGTGGCTGAGGCGGCGGGTGGATGCCGGGTCGATTTCCGCTGCGACGGCGACGATTTCGCCGCTCATTGCCTGGGCGGTTCGGAGAGCGCGTGCGGTGACCTCGCTGACGGCGACCACCGGGACCACGATAAGCATGGGTTCGGGGTCGGGGGATTGTGCTGGGAGCGCGGGGATTCGGCCGAAGCTGAGTTGTTCCGCGACACCGCGGTAGTAGTTTTCGGTGCGGGCGAACAGGATGATCAAGGCGGGCACGATGATCAGCAGTAGCCAGGCGCCCTCGGTGAATTTTTCGACGAGCAGCACCACGGCGGCTACGGCGGTCAAAATGGCGCCGAAGCCGTTGAGCGCGGCCCGGCGGATCCAGCCGGGCCCGCGCTGCCCGCGCCAGTGCCGGACCAGGCCGGTTTGGCTGATGGTGAAGCCGATGAACACACCGACCGCGTACACCGGGAGCAGCCGATGAGTTTCGGCCTTCACGATGATCAGCACGGTGGCGGCCAGAACAGCAAGTGCCGCAACACCGTAACGGAACACCGGGCGCTCCGAGCGCAACGCGAACAGATGCGCGACCCGATGGTCTTTCGCCAGCAGCGCCAGCAGCACCGGCAGCCCGCCGAAGCTGGTGTTCGCGGCAAGGCACAACGCCGCGGTGACCGCCAGGCTGGTGAGGTAGAACGGCCAGCCGGTGCCGAAAGCCGCGGCCGACAGTTGGGCGAGCAGAGTGACGTCGTCGCGAGGCACCGTGTGATGGTGTCGGATCAGTACGGCAAGACCGAGCAGCATCCCGCACAGCAGCACGCCCAAGCCGACCTCGGTGTGCTGGGCCCTTCGCACCGCGGGCGTCCGGAATGACGGTACCGCGTTGGCAATCGCCTCGACCCCGGTCAGCGCCGAGCAGCCCGCGGCGAATGCCTTGAGCAACAGCACAATTCCGATGACATCGGTCGGTACGATCGGCCCTCGGTCGACGCCGATCACCGCGACCGGCGACGAGCGCGAAAGCCCGACCACGATCACCGCGAAGATCGCGATGATGAACAGAAGCGTCGGCCCCATCAGCACTTTCGCCGATTCGGCGACCCCGACAAGATTGATCACGGTCAGCACCGCGAGCCCGATCAACGTGATCAGCAATAGGTGATCCGCAAGCACTGGAAACGCACTCGCCAGGCTGGCCGCGCCGGCGGCGAGGCTCACCGCGACGGTCAGCACATAGTCGACAACCAGGCTCGCGGCCGCGAGCAGACTCGCGCCGCGACCGAGATCCTTCTTCGCCACCGCATAGGAACCACCGCCGTCCGGATGCGCCGCGATCACCTGCCGGTACGACAACACCAGCACCAGCAACAGCCCCGCGATCGCCAGCGCCACCGGCACCGTCCATGAGATCGCCGCCGCACCCGCCGCGACGAGCACGAGCACGATCGCTTCCGGCCCGTAGGCCACACTGGACAACGCATCCAGCGACAAAGCCGCCAGACCGCCGAGAGCAGTCAGTCGATACTTATCACCACGCTGCCGCCGCCGCTCCCGACGATCGACTATCCGCGGCTCCTGCGGATCCGGCTTCAGCGTCTCGACCACACGCACCATTCAACGCGGCACCCATCCGGCAACCGCTCAGCGACACTGCCAATCCGCCCCAGCCGGTGGTTTCCGGGGTAGTGCTCGGCGCGTTGTGTGAGGTTCCCGGCAATCTGTGCCGCGGCTCGGGTCGGCAGGGCCGAGCGCCGACCACCGTGTAGTTCGCGAGCCGACCGCCACAACTGGGGTGACTGCGCCAGGATCACCCGCGGCTTTCAGCGTGATCGTCGGCTGTGGTGGCGCTGCGGGGCCTTGTGACGAGCCGGACCCAGGCGGGTGTGGCCAGTGTCGTAGAGCCGGCTCACCGAGCGCCGAGGCGACCCGGGGTAACCGATTCGATGAGGGGCCAGGCTTGGTCCAAGGGGATGTCGATCACGAGGTAGCTCTTCTTGCCGGCGGCGGAGGCGGCGACGACGGTGGCAACGCCGGCGCGGCGCTGCCAGAAGGATTGGCGGACGGTCCAGCCGATGATGCCGGGAGCTTCCAGGCAGTCGCGGTCGCGGTCGAGTGAACCCGCGCGGGTGATCAGCCAGGTGGGGCTGCTGTCGGTTGCCGGTAGGACCGTGTGGCCGAGGCCGCGATACCGGTCTTCCGCCAAGGCGGCCGCGATGATCGCCAAGACTGCGGGAAGCAGCCACCACCACGCCGAATAGTGCACTTCCGCAAGGGAAACCGCGAGCATCGCGACCGGGACGAGCAGGACAGGCGCCAACGCCCTCGAGTATCTGCGGCGACGGGCGACCGGTCCGTGTGCGGCAAGTGGCGCCGAGCCGAGCTCGCTCGGTCCGGCCACGACGGTGGCGCGGGGTGCGAGCAGTTCCGCGAGGGTGTGCTCGACGGCGGAGCGGGGTGCCTGCGGGAGAATCCGTTGACGCGGATTGTCGCCGACCATGATGGCTTCGAGTTCCGCGGCGCCCGCCAGGCGCAGCAGCAGCGGTTCGTTGACGGTGGCGCCGCGGAAACGGGCTCGGTCCAGGGTGGTCTGGCGGGTGGTGAACAGGCCGTTGCGCAGGTGCAGGGTGCGGCCGTTGTCGAGCACGCGAAGGCCGAAATATGTTGTGAGATAACGTGCGCAGGACATGAGGCTGATCACGATCACGATCGCGAAGAACAGCAGTACACCGACGACGGCGAGGAAGACAGCGCTGCCGTTCTCGAGGTTCTGCACCGTGTCGGAGCTGACGAGCACTTGGCCGAGTCCGTACTGGAAAGCCAGGCCGACGACGGGTGCGATGATCGCGAACCCGGTCAGCGAGAGCGGCGCGTAGCGCACCCAATTCGGTTGCCAATGCCCGATCTCCCTGGCGCGTCCTGTCGACGGATCGCCGGATATGTACTCCGGCAGTACCTTTCGAAAGGGATCCGTGGCACCGGGAACCTGTTGGCCAGGAACGGAATTCGGCGTACCTGCGGCCAAGGTGTGTGCGAGCAGGGCGGTCCGCAAGTCGGGAACCACCCGCGCGTCCAACGCGTCGAGCTTGAATTTCTCGCCCGATTCCGCATGCTGGCCGGTCCCGATCGCCAGCACCGCCAACCCGAGGGCCCTGTGCAACAGGTCGGCCTCGATATCCACCGACCGGATCCGCGAGCGCGGCACCGAGAGCTTCTTGCGTTGAATCAAGCCGGTGCGCAACTCGACATGGGTCGGGCCTACCCGGTAGGTGGTGGTGAACCAGCGGGTCAGCGCGAACCCGATGATCAGTGCCAGCGGGATGACGCTCCACCCGTGATTGCCGCTGCTTGTCCCGAGGATCACCGAACCGATCAGCACCGGGATGAACTTGATCACCTCGTTGACCGGGTGCACCAGCAACATTCGCTTATCGAGCCGCAGCCACGGCTGGTCTGTCTCCGTCGCGGCGGAGTCCGCCACGGGCGGAACGGACTCGGTCATGTCGCGTCTCCGCGGTGCAGCGCCGCGATCTCGGCCAGCCGCGTGACGGTCTGCTCGGCTACCGGCAGGTCGAGTCCGGTGATTTGCACCGCGCCGGCCGAGGATGCGGTCGTCACGGTCACCGTCGCCAGCCCGAGTAGCCGCTCCAACGGCCCGCGCTCGGTGTCGACCGTCTGCACCCTGGAGATCGGCGCGACGCGGCTCTCCTGGGTCACCCAGCCGACCCGGGTGTACACGGCCTCGTCGGTGACTTCCCAGCGATGCACCGCATACCGCCACAGCGGTATCACGCCGATACTGAATACCGCGAGTGCCAATGCCACAGCGGACGCGGCGAGTTGCGCCGCGCGGTGTCCGGAATCGAAGACCACCCAGACGATCAGCGCTACCAGCGGAATGATCCAGGCCACCGCGGAATGCAGGGTCCACAATAATTTCGCTTTTGGGCTCGGGCGCCAGGCCGGATCGGCCATGATTGTGCGCGGCTGCGACATGCCTGACATGGTTGCATGAACTCGGGCGAAAGCGCGTCGGCCTGCGCGGGAATAACCCGGGGCGATGCGGCGGAATAGTGCGCTCCATCATGCAGTTGGCAACGGTCACAGGCTATGGAGGGAGACAGTCCGGGATGATTAGCGCATGATCGAGGGCGTGACCGAGCTAGCGACCCCGAGTGTCCCGCCCGCACCGCCCGCACCGTCGGCCATGCGCCGTGCGCTGCGGCGGGCTCGCGATGGCGTGACGCTCAATGTCGATGAAGCCGCCGTGCTGTTGCACGCACGCGGCGAGGACCTGGTCGATCTGAGTCAGAGCGCCGCACGAGTTCGCGACGCCGGGCTGGAATCGGCCGGTCGGCCCAAGACAATCAGTTACTCGCGCAATGTCTTCATTCCGCTGACCAAGCTGTGTCGTGACAAGTGTCACTACTGCACCTTCGTCACGGTGCCGGGCAAGCTGCGCGCCGAGGGCAGGGGCATGTTCCTCGAACCCGACGAGGTACTCGAGATCGCTCGTCAGGGTGCCGCGCTCGGCTGCAAAGAGGCGCTGTTCACCCTCGGAGACCGTCCGGAGGACCGCTGGCCGGAGGCCGCGCAGTGGCTCGACGAGCGCGGCTACGACTCCACCCTCGACTACCTGCGCGCCGTATCGATCATGGTGCTCGAGGAGACCGGGCTGCTGCCGCATCTGAATCCCGGCGTCATGTCGTGGGAGGAAATCTCCAGGCTCAAACCGGTCGCGCAGTCGATGGGCATGATGCTCGAGACCACCGCCACCCGGCTGTTCACCGAAAAGGGCCAGTGCCACTACGGAAGTCCGGACAAGGATCCCGCGGTTCGGCTGCGTGCTATCACCGATGCGGGCAGGCTTTCGGTGCCGTACACCACCGGCATCCTGGTCGGTATCGGCGAGACGTTGCACGAGCGCGCCGAGTCGATCATGGCGATCCGTAAGCAGCACAAGGCTTTCGGGCACATTCAGGAAGTGATCATCCAGAACTTCCGCGCCAAGGACGACACCGCGATGCGCGATGCCCCCGACGCCGGGCTGGAGGAGTTCCGTGCCACCATCGCGGTGACGCGGCTGCTGCTCGGACCCGACGTACCGGTGCAGGCGCCGCCGAATCTGGTGTCGCACGAGGAATGCCTCGCCCTGATCGACGCGGGCATCGACGACTGGGGCGGCGTATCGCCGGTGACCCCGGACCACGTGAACCCGGAACGGCCGTGGCCGAACCTGGACACCCTGCGCGAGATCACCGAAGCCGCGGGCTACCAACTCGTCGAACGCACCTCGGCGCACCCGAAATACGTGCGCGCGGGCAACCCGTGGGTCGACCCGCGCATCGGCGCGCACGTCGCCGCGCTCACCGATCCGGCCACCGGCCTGGCCAACCCGGACGCGATGCCCGTCGGCCTGCCATGGCAGGAGCCCGACGAGTCATGGGAGTCGGCGGGACGGGTGGATCTGAACACCTCGATCGACACCGATGGCCGTATCACCGAGAGCCGCAGCGATTCCGCTCTCGGCCAGGATGTCGTCGGCGCCTTCGGCGATTGGGACACCATTCGCGAACAGGCGCGCGATCTCGCCGTCACGGCGCCGGAGCGGTTGGACTCCGAGGTGCTCGCGGCGCTGCGCGCGGCCGAGAACGACCCCGCCGGACTCACCGACGACGAGTACCTCGCGTTGGCGACCGCCGAGGGACCCGCGCTGGAGGCTGTCGCCGCACTGGCAGATCAGCTGCGTCGCGATGTCAACGGTGACAACGTGACCTATGTGGTGAACCGGAACATCAACTTCACCAATATCTGCTACACCGGCTGCCGTTTCTGCGCGTTCGCCCAGCGCAAGGGTGATGCCGATGCGTTCACCCTGAGCATGGACGAGGTCGCCGACCGGGCATGGGAGGCGCATGTCGATGGCGCCACCGAGATCTGCATGCAGGGCGGTATCGACCCCGAGCTGCCCGTCACCGGTTACGCCGATCTGGTGCGGGCGATCAAGCAGCGGGTGCCGTCGATGCACGTGCACGCCTTCAGCCCGATGGAGATCGTCAACGGCGCTTCGCGCGGCGGGCAGAGCATCCGTGACTGGCTGGTCGCGCTGAAAGAAGCAGGGCTCGACACCATTCCCGGCACGGCCGCGGAAATCCTCGACGACGAGGTGCGCTGGGTGCTCACCAAGGGCAAGCTGCCCACCTCGGCATGGGTCGAGGTGATCACGACCGCGCACCAGGTCGGCCTGCGCTCCAGCTCGACGATGATGTACGGCCACGTCGACAACCCGAAGCACTGGGTCGGCCATCTGCGGGTGCTGCGCGGAATCCAGGACGAGACAGGTGGTTTCACCGAATTCGTGCTGTTGCCCTTCGTGCATCAGAGCTCACCGCTGTACCTGGCCGGCGCGGCGCGCCCCGGTCCGACCATCAGGGACAATCGGGCGGCGCACGCGCTCTCACGGATCATGCTGCACGGTCGCATCGATAACATTCAGACCAGCTGGGTCAAACTCGGCACAGCGGGCACCAGGATGATGCTCAACGGTGGCGCGAACGATTTGGGAGGTACGTTGATGGAGGAGACAATCTCCCGCATGGCCGGCTCCCAGCACGGCTCGGCCAAAACCGTCGCCGAACTCACCGATATCGCCGAAGGCATCGGTCGTCCGGTCCGCGAGCGCACCACCACCTATGGTGTCCCGCAACATAAGCTGTCGGTCCTGCCGCTTACGGTCGGGTAGTCCCGAGAAGCCGCAATGGCGCGGTGCGAAACACGATTAGTTAGGGCAGACTGACCCGGAGTAGCCTGAGCTGCCGGGATAATGTGACGCCCGGCGGGCTATCACCGCAGGTGAGGACAGACTAGGAGAGCGGCAGTGCCGTACATCATCGCTGAACCGTGCGTTGACGTGAAGGACAAGGCATGCATCGAAGAGTGCCCCGTGGATTGCATCTACGAGGGTGGTCGCATGCTGTACATCCATCCCGACGAGTGCGTGGACTGTGGTGCATGTGAACCGGTGTGCCCGGTGGAGGCCATCTTCTACGAAGACGACACCCCGGACCAGTGGAGCGGGTACATCAACGCCAACGTCGACTTCTTCGACGAGCTGGGTTCGCCCGGCGGCGCGACGAAGGTCGGCAAGGTGGATTACGACCCGAAACTCATCAAGGAGCTACCTCCGATGGCGAGTGAGTGAGTTCTGACGTGTCAGCGCGCGGCCGGGTCAGCAGTCTGCTGCCCGATTTCCCTTGGGACACCATCGCTTCGGTGAAAGCGAAGGCAGCCGCACATCCCGGCGGGATCGTCGATCTTTCAGTGGGAACCCCGGTCGATCCGGTCGACCCGCTGATCAGGGCCGCGTTGGGTTCGGTGGCCGAGGTGCCCGGTTACCCGACCACACACGGCACGCTCGAGCTGCGCACCGCCGCGGTCGACGCGCTGAAGCGACGCTTCGGGATCACCGGGATCGATCCGGCGGCCGTGCTGCCGGTGATCGGCACCAAGGAATTGATCGCGGGACTGCCGAGGCTGCTCGGACTCGGTGGCGGCGATCTCGTGGTGATTCCCGAGGTCGCCTACCCGACCTACGAGGTGGGCGCGTTGCTGGCCGGTACGCAGGTCGCAAGGGCGGACGGGCTGACGCAACTCGGCCCGCGATCACCCGCGCTGATCTATGTGAACTCCCCATCGAATCCGACGGGTCGGGTGCTCGGCGTCGACCACCTGCGCAAGGTGGTCGCCTATGCCCGCGAGCGTGGCGCGATCGTCGCCTCCGACGAGTGCTACCTCGGCCTCACCTGGGACGGCCGCGCGGTTTCCATCCTCGATCACGAGGTGTGCGACGGTGACCACACCGGCCTGCTCGCGATCCACTCGCTGTCGAAGACCTCGAACCTGGCCAGCTATCGCGCCGGTTTCGTGGCGGGCGATCCCGCGCTTGTCGCCGAACTGCTCGAGGTGCGCAAGCACTCCGGGATGATGGTTCCGTTCCCGATCCAGGCGGCGATGACCGCGGCACTCGGTGACGACACCCACGAGGCACAGCAGCGCGAGCGCTACCGTGCGCGGCGCGAGGTATTGCGAAACGCCTTGCTGACGGCAGGTTTCCGTATCGACCACTCGGAGGCGGGCCTCTACCTCTGGTCCACCCGTGGCGAACCCTGCCGCAGCACTCTGGATTGGCTTGCCGATCGCGGCATCCTGGCGGCACCCGGCGACTTCTACGGACCCACGGGCGCGGAACACGTTCGAATCACGCTTACCGCGACCGACGAGCGGATCGCCGCCGCGGTGCGCCGACTGACCGCCATCTGACCTCCTCGGCCTGATCACACTGTCGGAACCGGTGGCCGTTCCGACGGTGATTCGGGCGGCCGACACGGCTTGTCGGCACGCGCGATCATCGGCGAACGGCGATAGCCTTGGTTATGGACGCTGTCACGGTTGTCCCCACCCCCGGCAATGAGCCGGTGCATTCCTACGCGCCGGGTAGTCGTGAGCGGGAGTTGCTGGTTACCGAGCTCGCCGAGATCTCCGCGGAATCGGTGGAAGTGCCGCTGGTGATCGGGGGTAAACATCGTCCCGGGATCGGGGTGCGGCGCACGATCGTGGCACCGCATCGGCATCGGCAGGTGTTGGGGACCTACACCGATACCACCCATTCGGAAGCCCAGGGCGCGATCGATGCGGCGATGGCGGCAGCGCCCGGCTGGCGAACATTGCCGTTCGACGAGCGGGCCGCTGTCTTCCTGCGGGCCGCCGATCTGCTCGCCGGGCCGTGGCGGGAAACGATCGCGGCCGCGACAATGCTCGGCCAGTCGAAGACGGTCCAGCAGGCCGAGATAGATGCGCCGTGCGAACTCGTCGATTTCTGGCGGTTCAATGTGGCGTTCGCGCGCGGGATTCTCCAGCAGCAACCGGAGTCGAGCGCCGGGGTGTGGAACCGGCTCGACTATCGGCCGCTGGAAGGTTTCGTCTACGCGATCACCCCGTTCAACTTCACCGCGATCGCCGGGAATCTGCCGACCGCGCCCGCCCTGATGGGCAATACCGTGGTGTGGAAGCCGTCGTCGGCGCAGACGTTGTCGGCGTTCTACACGATGCGGCTGCTCGAGGAGGCGGGCCTGCCGCCCGGCGTGATCAATATGGTGACCGGCAGCGGTGTCGAACTCTCGGAGGTGGCTCTGGCCGATCCACGACTGGCGGGCATCCATTTCACCGGATCCACCAAGACGTTCCAGTCCCTGTGGAGTCAGGTGGGCGCCAATATCGGCCGCTACCAAGGATACCCGCGATTGGTCGGTGAGACCGGGGGAAAGGACTTCATCGTCGCGCATACCTCCGCCGACCCGGATGCTTTGCGAACCGCGCTGATTCGCGGTGCGTATGAGTATCAGGGACAGAAATGTTCGGCCGCATCGCGTGCCTATATCGCGCGATCGGTGTGGCGTGTGATGGGCGACGACTTCCTGAATCTGACCAGAGAACTGACCTATGGCGACGTGACCGATCTGTCGAATTTCGGTGGTGCGCTGATCGATCGCCGTGCCTACGACAAGAATGTGGCCGCCATCGAACGGGCGAGGGCGGCAGGCATCGCCATCTCGGTCGGTGGTGAATACGACGACAGCGAAGGGTGGTTCGTGCGGCCGACAGTGCTGCTGGTCGACGATCCGCGCGACGAGTCCTTCGCCACCGAGTATTTCGGGCCGGTCCTCTCGGTACACGTCTACGACGATGCCGAGCCCGGCGCGTACGCAGCCATTCTCGCCGAGGTCGAATCGGCGGCGCCCTACGCACTGACCGGCGCGATATTCGCACAGGACCGTCACGCCGTCGAGCAAGCATCCGCCGCACTGCGATTCGCGGCGGGAAATTTCTATGTCAATGACAAGCCGACGGGTGCGGTGGTCGGCCAGCAGCCCTTCGGCGGTGCACGCGCCTCCGGTACCGACGACAAGGCAGGGTCGCCGCTGAACCTATTGCGCTGGGTGTTGCCGCGCACGATCAAGGAGACCTTCGTACCGCCGACGGACTATCGGTATCCGCATATGGGGGAGGCCTGAGGTGATCAATCCGCTGCGGCCCGCAATTCTCGCCGCGGCGGGGTTGCCGCGGATGAAGCGGATGCTCACCGGGATCCCCGTCACGGCGAATATCGTGCGGCGGTTCGTGGCCGGCGAGACCCGCGACGAGCTCATTCCGGTGGTGCGTTCGCTGCTCGACACAGGCCGGATGATCAGTGTCGACTTCCTCGGCGAGAACACCATAGACCGTGCGCAGGCCGATGCCACACTCGCGGAATATCTTTCGCTGATCAACGACCTGGCCGCATTGGGCACCGGACCGAGCGGCGCGCCCGCACGGGTCGAGGTGTCGGTGAAGCTGTCCGCGCTCGGGCAGGCGCTGCCGGGCGACGGACCAGCGGCCGCGACCGAGAATCTGCTCATCCTGTGCGCCAAGGCCGCTGAGGCGGGCGTTTGGGTCACCGTCGACGCCGAGGAGCACAGCACCACCGAGGCCACCTTGGCGACGGTGCGTGCGGTGCGTGCCGAATTCCCGTGGCTCGGTGCGGTATTGCAGGCCTATCTGCACCGCACCGAGGCGGACTGCCGGGGGCTGTCCGGTGCCGACTCGCGAATCCGGCTGTGCAAGGGCGCTTATCGTGAACCGCACGCCGTCGCCTTCCAGGGCGCGTCCGAGGTGACCGACTCCTACCTTCGGTGCCTCGATGTCCTGATGCGCGGGGACGGCTATCCGATGGTGGCCTCACACGATCCGGTGCTCATTGCCGACGCAGCGCGGCTGGCCACCGAAACCGGCAGGGGCACGGAGCGATTCGAGCATCAGATGCTGTACGGAATCCGTGATGCCGAGCAGCTGCGATTAGCCGCCGAGGGCAATCAGGTGCGGGTATATGTGCCCTACGGCAACCAGTGGTACGGCTATCTCACCCGGCGTCTGGCCGAGCGTCCGGCCAACCTGGTGTTCTTCCTACGCGCCCTGGTCGGCGATTCCTGACGCCGTCAACGGGTCGTGAGGTCAGAGCAGCGGCTTGCCGAGACGGTGGCGTCTGCGCATGTCGTACAGAAAGGCGTTCATCGGAAAGAGCCTGGCCTGCTTGGGAAGCCGACCCTGGACGGCACCGATGGTACGCAGCAGCCTGACCGCGAACCGGTCGCGGCGGGCGGTCCATGTCATGTGCATCTCGTCGCGCAGATGCGGTGGAAGCAGGGCGGTGACCACGAATCGCTGCACCGGGGCGAAGGCTCGCAGCGGCGGCGCGACCATCTTCAGATCGATGAGGTGGTCGAAATAGGCGCGGGTGCGCGCGTCGATGGTCTTGGTCGCCAGGTTGGTGTTCCAGTACTCCTCGAACGCTTTTCGATCGGCGGGCCACAGCTGCCTCGGCATCTGCAACGTGGTTCCGAACCGAGCGGCGTACTGGTAGAACACCTCTGCGGTGTCCTCGTCCAGCGTGCCGTGCAGTCGTTCCTCCAGATCGATGACGCCCCAGTACAGGCAGGCGGCCACCCACAGCTGCAACTTCGGGTCGAAGGCGTTGTATCGGACCGCCGCGCCCGGCTCGGAGTGAATCGGGCGGTGCGACTGGTTGACGGCCTCCCGGTAGACCGCGCGGTCCTCCTCGGTGCCCATCATCGCGACCGCGAGGTAGGTGAGCGTGGTGCGCAGCCGCTTCCACGGGTGTAGATCCACCCGGCCCGTCTCGACGGTGCTGTCCATGACGCCGTAGGCGACGGGTTTCAGGCTCAGCTGCATGATGACATTGGCGGTCCCGCCGAGGAAGGCGGCGACACCGCTCCAGAACTCGTCGATGGCGAAGTCATCGGCCGTGCCGTAGCGGCAGGTCGGTACCGGTTCGGGCGTCGTTGCGCGAAGGGGCGCGGTCATCGTTGGCCTCGTCTTTCCGGATCCAGCTGCGGCGCGGTAATTAGCTGGTGAGAGCTTTAGGTTCTAACCTTCTCATTGACTCTATGGTGTGTCAATCGGCTGCCAGTTCATCTAGACCAGCGATTTGCCTCGGCGCATGCGCCTGCGCAGGTCGTAGAGGTAGACATTCAGCGGGAACAGTCGCGCCTTCCTCGGCAGCCGGGTCTGCACCGCGGAGATCCCACGCAGCAGTCGGTCGAACCGCCGCTGATCGCGATCCGACCACGTCAGGTGCATCTCGTCGCGTAGGTGCTGCGGTAGCAGCCCCGTGACGACGAACCGCTGTAGACCGGCGAAGACGAGTTGGCTCGGGCGCGACAACATCTTCAGATCGATCAGGTCGTTGAAGTAGTCGCGCAACGCGGGCTCGATCTCACGCTCGGCCAGGTTCTCGTCCCAATACTTCTGGAACGCCGCACGATCGGCGGGCCACATCTCCTGTCGCATCTGCAAGGTGGTGCCGAGGCGTGAGCTGAACTGATAGAGAGCGTCCGCGGTGTCGGAGTCCATCGGTCCGCGCATGCGCTCGTTGAGATCGTTGATGCCCCAGTACAGGCAGGCGGCCACCCACAGCTGCAACTCCGGGTCGAAGGCGTTGTATTCGACGGGGCTCGCGGAGGTCGATCGGACTGGTCGATGCGACTCGTTGACGGCCTCCCGGTAGCGCATGCGCTCCTCGTCGGTGCCCATCAGCGCGACCGCGAGATAGCTCAGCGTGGTGCGCAGCCGTTTGATCGGGTGCAGCGTGATCTTGCCGCTGTCGACAGTGCTCTCCAGCACACCGCGCCCGACGGGGCGCAGGCTCAGCTGCATGATCACGTTGGCGGTGCCGCCGAGGAACGCGGCGATACCGTCGAGGTACTCGCCGACGGTGTCCGGCGTGATCGGCGGAACCGACGATGTGGCGCCGTCCGGATCCGACGGGCGGTCGGGCTTGTGCTGCGGGGCGGTCATCGTTGACCTCGTCTTTCATTGTCCGTGGGCTTTCGCATGTACGTACCCCACCGACGATGATGGCATGCAATGCTGTTGGTGTCATCGTTTCACCGACGCGTATCGGCGTACCTCCGCCTTCGCTGCGGCCGTGCGCGGTCGGTGGACGGATTCGTCCGACCGGCCAATTAGGGTGGGGGCATGGCGAGGCTGACCAGACTGCTGGCGCTGGTGCGTAGTGCCGGCCCCGAGGACCGCAATCAGGCGCGGGTGCTGGACGCCGCGCTGCTGGCCTTCCTGGATTTCGGCATCAAACGCACCAGCATGGTCGAGGTGGCTCGGCGCTGCGGACTCTCGCTCGCGACCCTCTACCGGCGATTCGCCAGCAAGACCGATCTCATCCAAGCGGTTGCGCTACGCCAGGCGCGCCAGTTCATCGACGAGGCGGACGCCACATTGCAGCGGCAGGTCGATCACGACGCCAGCGCCGAGGATCAGATCGTCGAACTGTTCGTCGCATTCTTGAATGGGTTGCGCGGCAACAAATTACTGGACCGGTTGCTCGAGACCGAGCCGGAGATCGTGCTGCCGTACCTCACGGTCAAGGGTGCTCCGGTGATCGAGCTCGGCCGCGACTATCTCGCCGAATTCATCACCCGGCTCCAGGGCGAAGGCAAGCTGCCCGATTACGATCCGGAGCCGCTCGCCGAAATGGTTGCCCGGACAGCGGTTTCGCTGGCGCTCACACCGCAGACGGTGATTCCGCTCGGCGACGATGTGGCGGCGCGCAAGTTCGCTCGCGACCACGTCGTCGTTTCGTTCCGCGTCAGCTAGATCTCAGACAAGGCGCAGGCCGAGCCGTCGTCGAACGCGCATGTCCCACAGGAAGGCGTTGACAGGAAAGGTCTTGACCTGCTTCGGCATTCGACTCTCTACAGCGCCGACGGCGCGCAGCAGCCCGGCCAGCGCACGGTCGTCACGCGCGGTCCATGTCATGCCCATTTCAGCGCGCAGGTGCGGGGGCAGCAGCCCGGCGGTCACCCAGCGGTGCGGGCGGGCGAAGGCCAGCTGAACCGGACGCGGGAACATCTTCAGATCGACTATCTCCCAGAAGTATTCGCGGATCGGCGGGTCGATGACCGTCTTCGACAGGTTCTCGGCCCAGTAGGCGTCGAACGCCGCCCGGTCGGCGGGCCACATGTCCGAACGCATCTGCAAGGTGCTGCCGAGTCGTTCGGCGTGCCGGTAGAACCCGTCGGCGGCGATATCGTCCATCGGGCCGTGCATGCGCTCGTAGAGGTCGCGGGCGCCCCAGTACAGGCAGGCCGCGACCCACAGCTGCAACTTCGGGTCGAAGGCGTTGTACTTCACCGGGCTGCTCGGGGTCGATCGAACCGGCTGGTGCGAGTGATTGATCGCGTCGCGATAGGCCGCGCGCTCGTCCTCGCTACCGAGCATGGCGACGGCGAGGTAGGTCAAGGTGGTCCTTGTTCGTTTGATCGGGTGCAGCATGACCTTGCCGCTGTCGACGGTGCTCTCGAACACGCCGTATCCGACCGGCCGGGTGCTGAGCTGCATGATGACGTTCGCGGCGGCGGCGAAGAACGCGGCGGACCCGTCGAGGTACTGCCGGATATCGAATTCGCCGGGGGGTGTCGGCGCGTGGGTAGGTGCGCGGAGCGGGCTGGTCATCATCGACCTCGTTCTCATTGTTGAGAAGGTTATGTATAAACGGTCTCACTGCCTCATGGGGCTGTCAACCGCATCGCGCGGGTTCATCGAGCTGTGATCGGCGGGGGAGTGTGTCAAGCTCGCCTGCTACCGAAGTAGCGTGAGCGAATGTCGTTCGGTGCGCCCCTGCTGCTTCGCTCCCTGAACCCGCTCGCCGTCGCCGCGGGAGAGGACATCCCGGATGCGGTCACCATCGACGGGGTCACGCTCTCGCGCAGCGATCTGCTCGGTGCGGCGACCTCGGTGGCCGAACGTGTCGCTCGTGCCGAGCGGGTCGCGGTGCTGGCCAGGCCGACCGTCACCACCGTCCTCGCGGTGATCGGCTGCCTCATCGCGGGGGTCACCGTCGTTCCGGTACCACCGGACTCGGGCACCGCCGAGCTCGAGCACATCCTCGGCGACTCGGGGGCGCAGGCGTGGTTGGGGGAGGCGCCGGCACAGACGCATCTTCCTGTGGTGCCGGTCCGCGTGCATGCCCGCTCCTGGCACACCTATTCCGAACCCGAGCCCGCCGCAACGGCATTCGTGCTCTATACCTCCGGGACCACCGGTCCGCCCAAGGGCGTCGTACTCAGTCGTGGCGCCATCGCCGCGGGCCTCGACGCGGTCGCCGATGCCTGGTCTTGGACCGCCGATGATGTTCTGGTGCATGGACTTCCGCTGTTCCACGTGCACGGCCTGATTCTCGGCATGCTCGGCCCGTTGCGGGTAGGCAGCCCGGTTATCCACACCGGCAAGCCGACCCCGCAGGCCTATGCGGAAGCGCGCGGCACGCTGTACTTCGGCGTACCGACGGTGTGGTCGCGCATTGCCGAAGATCCCGACGCGGCAAAGCAATTGGCGAGCGCACGGCTGCTCGTTTCCGGCAGCGCGCCGCTGCCGGTTCCGGTATTCGAGCGACTGCGCGAACTCACCGGTCACGCGCCGGTCGAGCGTTACGGCATGAGTGAAACCATGATCACGCTGTCCACCCGCGCCGATGGCGAGCGGCGGCCGGGTTGGGTCGGCGTTCCGGTCGCGGGCGTGCGGACCCGCATCCGCGACGAAGCGGGCGCGGCCGTCGCGCACGACGGCGAAAGCATCGGCGGTCTCCAGGTGCATGGACCGATGGTGTTCGACGGCTACCTCGACCGCCCCGAGGCGACGGCCGAATGTTGGACCGAGGACGGCTGGTTCAAGACCGGCGACGTGGCGGCCATAGCTGCCGATGGCTTCCATCGGATCGTCGGCCGGGAATCGGTGGACCTCATCAAGTCCGGCGGCTACCGCATCGGTGCGGGCGAAGTGGAAACCGCATTGCTCGGGCACCCCGACGTCGCCGAGGTCGCGGTCGTCGGACTTCCCGATGCCGACCTCGGCCAGCGCATCGTCGCCTACGTCGTCCTGGGTAGCGCGGCGACGGATTCCATCGAGAAGGCGCTCATAGAGCACGTGGCCGAGCAACTGTCGGTGCACAAGCGGCCGCGTGAGGTGCGAGTGGTAAGTGCGCTCCCACGCAATGCGATGGGCAAAGTGCAGAAGAAGCTGCTCGGCTGAGCGAGGTCGGTCGAAGGATGGACTTGACCTCTACTCAGGTCGAGGTCTTACTGTCACGGCATGACCGCGACATTGACGCCCGAACAACTCGAATACCTGCACACCCAACAGCTGGGCCGTTTGGCGACCGTGCGTCCCGACGGTTCGCCACAGAACAGTCCTGTCGGGTTCCGCTACAACGCGGAACTCGGCACGATCGACATCGGTGGCTGGAATATGGGCGCCTCGAGGAAGTTTCGCAACCTCGCCGACAACGATCGGGTGGCGTTCGTGGTCGACGATGTCGCGTCGATCCAGCCGTGGCGGGTGCGTTGCCTCGAAATACGAGGTACCGCAGAGGCTTTGACCGACATCGAGTCCTATGTCAACGGTGAGGTCGGTGAATTGATTCGCATTCACCCGACCCGCGTCATCGCCTTCGGTATCGAGCAGCCGGCGAGCTGAGGCGCGGTGGCCGCACACCTTCGCGAAGGCGAACGTGTGCGGCTATCGGCTCAGTTGGCGTGCAGTGCGGAGTTGAGCTCGATGCCGGTTCCCTTGCGCGGCACCACTTCCACCGCACCGGTGACGGAGTTGCGGCGGAAGAGCAGGTTGTTCTGACCGGCGAACTCGGAGGCCTTCACGATGGCGCCGTCGGGGGTGGTGACCTTGGTGCCCGCGGTGAGGTAGAGGCCCGCTTCCAGTACGCAGTCGTCGCCGAACGGGATGCCGAGGCCAGCGTTGGCGCCGAGCAGTGAGCGCTCGCCGACGGAGATGACGGTGGTGCCGCCGCCGGAGAGGGTGCCCATGATGGAGGCGCCGCCGCCGACGTCGGAGCCGTCGCCGACGACAACGCCCGCGGAGATACGACCCTCGACCATTGATGCGCCGAGGGTGCCCGCGTTGAAGTTGACGAAGCCCTCGTGCATGACGGTGGTGCCGGAGGCGAGATGCGCGCCGAGGCGGACCCGGTCGGCGTCGCCGATGCGGACGCCGGAGGGCAGCACGTAATCCACCATCCTCGGGAACTTGTCCACGCTGTACACCGTGACCTGGCCGCGGGCGCGCAGCTTGGCGCGGGTGAGCTCGAAGCCCTCCACCGCCGCCGGTCCGTGGTTGGTCCACACCACATTGCTGAGCAGTCCGAACTGCCCGTCGAGGTTCAGCCCGTGCGGGCGAACCAGGCGGTGCGAGAGCAGGTGCAGGCGCAGGTAGACGTCGTGCGCGTCGACCGGGGCCGCGGTGAGGTCCGCGATGGTGGTCTGCACCGCGATCGCCTCGACGCCGCGGGCATCGTCGACGCCGACGAGCGCGGCGAGCTCGGCGGGAGCCTCGTCGAGCCGCTTGGTGCCGGTCTCGGTGAACTCGCCGAGACGCGGGTTCGGGTACCAGGTGTCCAGGACGGTTCCGTCCGCGGTCACATTGGCGATACCGACTGCTGTTGCTCCCTGAGTGCTCACGTGAAGAGAGAATACCGACCGCAACCCCACGGCAGGGACCCACGTCTGTGACCTCGGACCCACGTCAGCGACCATCGGGCCGACAGCGGTGACCTTCGCGGCCCCATCGCGGTGACCGTCGGAGATTGCGGGACCTCGGGCGCGCGGCGATCGACCCGCGTCGCGCCCGCCACCGTCGACCAGCGGGCGCCTGTCCTCGGTGTCGACCGCGATTCACCCCGTCCTAGGCTGAACTAGTGACCCTCGACCTGCGTGCCGACCCGATCCAGCTCACCGCCGCCCTCGTCGACATCGAGAGTGTGTCCCGCGACGAGGCGCGGCTCGCCGATATCGTCGAGCGGGCGCTGCGGGAGCAGACGACGGGGTTCGAGGTTCTGCGGCACGGCAACGTGGTGCTCGCGCGCACCGATCGCGGCTTGCCGACCAGGGTCATCCTGGCCGGGCACCTGGATACCGTGCCCATCGCGGACAACGTGCCGAGCCGGTTCGAGGTGAACGAGGCGGGGGAGCAGGTGCTCTACGGCTGCGGCACTGTGGACATGAAGTCGGGCGATGCGGTGTTTCTGCACCTGGCCGCGACCGTCGCCGACCCGGTGCACGATCTGACGCTGATCTTCTACGACTGCGAGGAGATCGCCGCCGAGTTCAACGGGCTCGGCCGTATCGAACGCGAGCTGCCCCAGTGGCTCGAGGGCGATATGGCGATCCTCGGCGAACCTTCGGGCGGCTGGATCGAGGCGGGTTGCCAAGGCACGCTGCGGGTTCGGCTCGGTATGGCGGGCGTGCGGGCGCATTCGGCGCGAGCATGGCTCGGCGACAACGCCATTCACCGTTTGGCTCCGGTCTTGCAGCGGCTCGCCGATTACCCGGCCCGCGCGGTCGACATCGACGGTTGCGTCTACCGGGAGGGTCTGTCCGCGGTCCGCGTCAGCGGTGGCGTCGCAGGCAATGTCGTTCCCGACGCCGCCGAGGTCGACGTGAACTTTCGCTTCGCCCCCGACCGTTCGGTCGAGCAGGCCATCGACCACGTCCGCGAGGTCTTCGCGGGCCTCGACGTGTCTTTCGAGGTGACCGACTCGGCGGCCGGTGCACTGCCCGGCCTCACCGCCCCGGCGGCCGAAGACCTCATCGCCTCGGTGAATACCCATGGCGGCGGCGGCGTACGCGCCAAGTACGGCTGGACCGACGTCTCGCGCTTCGCCGCCCGAGGCATCCCCGCGGTGAACTTCGGCCCCGGCGACCCGAACCTCGCCCACAAGCGTGAAGAACACGTCCCGGTCGCCCAGATCACCGCGGTCACCGCGATGCTGCGCAGCTATCTCACCGGCTCCGTCTGATCCATCGGCTCGCACCGGTAGCGTGGTCGTCATGTCCACCGACGCCGATAACGAGGTCGCGAGCACGCCGAAGTCGACACCCAAGTTCCGCGGACCGATCATGTTCCGCCGCGATCTGAAGCCGCGCGGCACCGCTGACCAGAATCTGCTGGATCAGCACGGACCGAGCGACTGGGTACATACCGACCCGTGGCGGGTGCTGCGCATCCAAGCCGAGTTCATCGAGGGTTTCGGTGCGCTAGCCGAAGTTCCGCGCGCGGTGACCGTATTCGGTTCCGCGCGCACCCAACCAGAGCACCCGGAGTACGAGGCGGCACGCGCCATCGGCGCCGCGCTCGCGCAGGCCGGTTTCGCGGTGATCACCGGCGGCGGGCCCGGCGCGATGGAGGCGGCCAACCGCGGCGCGTCGGAGGCGGGCGGCTATTCGATCGGGCTGGGCATCGAGTTGCCCTTCGAGCAGAGCCTCAACGAGTGGGTCGATCTCGGTATCAACTTCCGCTACTTCTTCGCCCGCAAGACCATGTTCGTGAAGTACTCGCAGGCATTCATCTGTCTGCCAGGTGGTTTCGGCACTCTCGATGAACTGTTCGAGGCGCTGACCCTGGTGCAGACCCGCAAGATCACCCGTTTCCCGATCATCCTGTTCGGCACCAAATATTGGGCGGGGCTGGTGGATTGGCTGCGCGACTCGCTGGGCAGTTCGGGCAAGATCGCGCCGGGTGACCTCGGTCTGCTGCATGTCACCGACAGTGTCGAGGAGGTCTGCCGAATCGTGCTCGGCGAGGCCGCGAATGGTGGGAACGTGGACGCGGTCGGCACGGAGGATCAGTGGTGAGCGCGCCGAGGGTCTACTCCGTCTGTGTCTACTGCTCGGCCAGCACCGCCGATCAGGCCCACATCGCACTCGCTGCCCGGGTGGGCACCGAGATCGCCAGGCGCGGTTGGCAATTGGTTTCCGGCGGCGGACATGTTTCGATGATGGGCGCGGTCGCTACCGCGGCGCGGGCCGGTGGCGCCAATACGATCGGGGTGATCCCGAAACACCTGGTGCACAAGGAAGTCGCCGATGTCGCGGCCGATGAACTCGTCGTCACCGACACCATGCGCCAGCGCAAGCAGGTCATGGAGGACCGCGCCGACGCGTTCCTCACGCTGCCGGGCGGAATCGGCACTCTCGAAGAATTCTTCGAGTCCTGGACCGGCGGCTATCTCGGTCAGCACGACAAACCAGTCGTTGTCCTCGACCAGGACGGCTTCTACGAAGGCCTGTTCCGCTGGCTCGACGAGCTCTACGACCGAAAGTTCGTGTCCCAGTTCGCCAGGGACCGGATCACCGTGGCCACCGATCTCGAGTCGGCGTTCGCGGCGCTGAAACCCCCGGCGGCACCAGATGAAAGCTCCATCCTCGACGAGGAGGTATAGCGCCATGAGCACCGACGCCCACCCGGCCGTCAGCCTGTTCGATGTGGCAAAACGACTGCCGAGCATTGCAGTCGACGCGCCGACCATGTTTCGGGGCGCCATGGGCATGCTGGTCCGCCCGGACAGCAAGTCCTCGGTCGGTCTGTATTTCCAGCGCAACGCTCACCGCCATCCGGACCGCCCTTTCCTGCGGTTCGAGGGCAGGACTTTCAGCTACGGCGATGCCAACGCTCAGGTGAACCGGTACGCGAAGGTACTGAGCGAGCGGGGTATTCGGCGCGGCGAGGTGCTCGGTGTGCTGATGACGAACCGTCCGGAAACACTGTTCGTGGTGCTGGCCGCGGTGAAACTGGGCGCGACCGTCGGACTGCTCAATCACAATCAGCGCGACACCGTGCTCGCCCACAGCTTCGGTCTGCTCAACAGTGTGCTGAATGTTGTCGGCGCGGAATGCAAAGAGGCGTTGGACTCGTTGCCCGAGCCGCTGACCGACGTGCTCGACGCGCAGGAGCTGCACGCCGCCGCCGAGTCGGCCGACGCCACCGATCCGCCGATCTGCGCGCAGATCACCGCGAAGGAACGGGCTTTCCTGATCTTCACCTCCGGCACCACCGGGTTGCCGAAGGCCAGCGTGATGACGCACCTTCGCTGGACCAAGAGCATGGCCGGGCTCGGCGGGCTCGGAATTCGGGTGCGCGGCACCGACACCATGTACTGCTGCCTGCCGCTCTACCACAACAACGCGCTGACAGTCGCGCTGTCGTCGGTGCTGTCCGCGGGTGGCACGTTCGCGCTCGGCAGGAAGTTCTCCGCGTCCGGATTCTGGGACGAGATCATTCAGGAGAAGGCCACCGCCTTCATCTACATCGGTGAGCTGTGCCGGTATCTGCTCAATCAACCCGCGAAGCCGGTCGAGCGGAAACACAAGGTTCGGCTCGTCGTCGGCAACGGCCTGCGGCCGGAGCTGTGGGACGAGTTCAAGAGCCGTTTCGGTATCGGCAGGATTGTCGAGTTCTACGGCGCGAGCGAGGTGAACATCGCCTTCGTCAACATGTTCGGCGTCGACCGGACCGCGGGCATCGGGGCGCTGCCGTACGCGATCGTCGAATACGACGACGCCACCGGAAAAGCCGCGCGCGGCAGCGACGGACGGCTGCGGCGTGTGCCCTCCGGCGGGGTCGGGCTGCTACTCGCCAAGGTCACCAGCCGCTCGCCCGCCGATGGTTACACCGACAAGGCCGCTTCCGAGGCCAAACTGGTTCGCGACGGTTTCCACGACGGCGACGCCTGGTTCGACACCGGCGATCTGGTCCGCGATCAGGGCCTGCGCCACATCGCGTTCGTGGACCGGCTCGGCGACACGTTCCGCTGGAAGGGCGAGAATGTCGCGACCACCGAGGTCGAGGGCGCCCTCGACGCCGCGGACGCGATCTCGCAGGCCGTCGTCTACGGCGTCGACATTCCGGGAACCGACGGCAAAGCGGGAATGGGTGCGGTCACGCTGTACCCCGGCGCCGAGTTCGACGGGCACGCGCTCGCCGAGCAGGTCTATGCGCGACTGCCAGGGTATGCCGTGCCGCTGTTCATCCGCGTTGTGCCGGAGCTCGAGCAGACCTCCACGTTCAAGAGCCGCAAGGTGGAGCTGCGCAAACTGGGCTACCAGCCGGACGACGTCAGCACCCTCTACGTCCTGGCCGGTCGCTCGCAGGGTTACGTGCCCGCCTACGACGACTACGCCGCCGACGTCGCGGGGTCGCGCGCACCGAAGTGAGCCCGACCCGACAAGTGGTTTCGTTCGCGCATTCGTAACTGTGTGGGGCTTGCCCAAAAGTCGACCCGCATTCGACGCAAGACCTGAGCGCAAGCTCTGTGGCAGCTAACGTCTATGGCCTGAGTACACGGATAGACGGATTGGCTACAGTCGGGGCATGTTCAGCCCCGTAGCGCCGCTGCCGACCTTGTGCGGCAAGCCGGTGGCGACGGATCGCGCGTTGGTGATGGCGATCGTCAATCGCACTCCCGACTCCTTCTACGACAAGGGCGCGACATTCACCGACGCGGCAGCCATGGACGCTGTCGCGCGAGCGGTCGACGAAGGCGCCGATCTCGTCGACATCGGCGGGGTCAAAGCGGGCCCTGGGGCGCTGGTCGACGCGGCCGAGGAAGCTCGCAGGGTGATCCCGTTCGTCGCGGCGATCCGGGCCAAGTATCCGGAGCTATTGATCAGCATCGACACCTGGCGCGCCGAGGTTGCCGGGGCCGCGGTCGAGGAGGGCGCTGACCTGATCAACGACACCTGGGCGGGCGCCGACCCGGATCTGGTGCGGATGGCAGCGGAATCGGGTGTCGGAATCGTGTGCAGCCACACCGGTGGCGCCGTCCCGAGGACCCGGCCGCATCGGGTGCGTTACGCCGATGTGGTGGCCGAAGTGACCGATACGGTGGTCAGGGCCGCGGAAAATGCGGCCGCGGCGGGCGTGCGCAAGGATTCGATCCTGATCGATCCGACCCATGATTTCGGCAAAAACACCTACCACGGGCTCGAGTTGTTGCGGGGAATAGACGTTCTTGTAAATACCGGATGGCCAGTCTTGATGGCGCTGAGCAACAAGGATTTTATCGGGGAGACTCTTGGTGTCGGTCTATCCGAACGGTTGGAGGGCACATTGGCAGCAACGGCATGGTCGGCAGCGGCCGGCGCCCGAGTCTTCCGAGTACACGAGGTCGCCGATACCCGGCGCGTCGTGGACATGATCGCCGCGATTCAGGGCATCCGGCCCCCCGCACGAACCTTGCGAGGTCTGGTATGAAAATCCAACACCGCGAGCCCGCATGGGCGACGACCAATACCTGGGACACCCCCGATTGGACGGTCGACGAACTCGTCGCCGCCAAGGAAGGGCGCACCGTTTCCGTGGTGCTGCCCGCGCTGAACGAAGAACGCACCGTCGCCGATGTGGTGGCCAGTATTCGGCCGCTGCTCGGCACGCTGGTCGACGAACTGGTTGTGCTCGACTCCGGCTCGACGGACGCCACCGCCGAGCGCGCTCGCGCCGCCGGCGCCGACGTGATCAGCCGCGAGGAGGCGGTTCCCGAGCTCGATCCGCTGCCGGGTAAGGGCGAGGTGCTGTGGCGCTCGCTTGCCGTGACAAGCGGTGATCTGATCGCCTTCGTCGACTCCGACCTGATCGATCCGGATCCGGCCTTCGTGCCCAAGCTGCTCGGCCCGCTGCTGACGGTCGCGGACATGCATTTGGTGAAGGCTTACTACCGCAGGCCGCTGCGCCAGGGTGCGGCGGTGGAAGCGCACGGTGGCGGCCGGGTGACCGAACTCGTGGCGCGTCCGTTGCTCGCCGCGCTGCGTCCGGAGCTGTCGGACGTGCTGCAACCGCTCGGCGGCGAGTACGCGGGCACCAGGGAACTGTTGACATCGGTGCCGTTCGCACCCGGCTACGGCGTCGAGATCGGGCTACTGCTCGACACCTATGACCAGCTCGGCCTGTCCGCCATCGGGCAGGTGAATCTCGGCGTGCGCACGCACCGCAACCGCCCGCTGGCCGATCTCGGCGTGATGAGCCGCCAGATACTCGGCACCGTGCTCGGTCGCAGCGGCATACAGGACTCCGGGGCAGCGCTCACGCAGTTCCCGCTGGTCGGTGATGCCTTCAGCGCGCAGAGCACCGAGGTGTCGCTGGCCGATCGCCCGCCGATGAATACGCTGCGCCCGGCCCGCGCGGCCGCGTGACCGCCGCGATGTGAGTGTGGTGCAACGGCCGGGTTGAGAAGTCCCAGGGTTATCTGTCGAGTTGGCTGTCTCGTCGCTTTATTCGGCGGTGCTTCAGCGAAATCACCTGTCGGACATCGAGACGACAGGCAGTTGGATGCCTTCTGAGTTCGGGCGGCCACAAAAATGGCGTCCACCAGCGACATCCGGTCCCGAACTGCCGGTCGCCACCGCGCACTGTGGTGGTCAGTGGTGGATGGGGCCAGCGAGGTGGTCGAGGGGGCGGGCCGTGGAATGGCCGCGCTCGGCGAGGATTTGGGCGGCGATGGAGATTGCTGTTTCGTCGGGGGTGTGGGCGTTGAGATCCAGGCCGATCGGGCTTTTCAGTCGCGACAATTGAGTGTCGGTTACTCCGGCGGCGCGTAGGCGGGCGGTGCGTTCGGTGTGGGTGCGGCGCGAACCCAGTGCGCCGATGAAGGCGATTTCTTTCATGGTCAGCGCGGTTGCGATGGCGGGCACATCGAACTTGGTGTCGTGGGTGAGTACACAGAACACGGTGCGTTGATCGATGCGGCCTGCCACGCGCTCCGCCTCCAGATATCGGTGTGGCCAGTCGACGATTACCTCGTGTGCGGCGGGGAATCGTGCTGTAGTCGCGAAGGTTTCGCGGGCGTCGACCACGGTGACCCGGTAGCCGAGTTGGCGACCTGTCCTGGCGAGGGCGCGGACGAAATCGTTGGCGCCCGCCAGGATCATGCGGGCCGGAATGCCGAAGGTCTGCACGAAGACTCGCGGTCGTGGCGCCAGCCGCACCTCGAACTCCTCGGCGCCGACCACACCGCTGCGTCCGGCGGCGAGCAGGGCATGCGCGTCCTTGTCCACGCCGCGCCATGGCTCGGAATCGCCGGGGCGGAAGAGTTTCCATTCCGCGACGGAGTCCAGCGTGGTCGCAAGTGCTACCGGCCTGCCGGTGTCGATCTGCTGTCGCAATGCCTCGAGCGCCGCCAGGTGTTCGGCGTCGACTCGTTCTACGAAGACCTCGATCTCGCCGCCACAGGTCAACCCCACCTCGATACCGTCGCCGTCCGCGTAGCCGAACCGATCGCTCACCGCGTGTCCGGTGGCGAGCACCTGCCGAGCCGACTCGGCCACAGCGGATTCGATGCAGCCTCCGGAGAGGGACCCGAAGACCTCACCTGCCGCGTTCACCACCATGGCGGCCCCCGGCTCGCGTGGTCCCGCTCCCGTCGCATCCACGATCCGCGCCAATGCCACCGGCCCGCGTCGGATCAGCGTGATCAGCTGTTCGAGCATTGTGCGCACAGTTCAAGGGTAGCTACGAAACGGCAATTCATACCTGCCGACGAGCCCGCTGTCAGGATTTGCGCACTGCCGCCGCGTGCTCGCGGGGCTTGTCGAGGGCCCTGTCCGGCAGCATGGACAGCTCGGTGAGCGGGAGCTGTCGGGTGGGCGCGTCAGGCGGGGGTTTCGCGCAGTTGGAAGCCAGGCGGGATGTCGCCGGTCCGGAAGTACGTCGCGAAGACCTCCGCCGCGTCCTCGGCGGTGAAGACCTCGTCCGCGTGCACGCGCAGGAAATCGGCTCCGTCGGGGATGCATACGGTCGGCTCGCCGGTTCGGATGCCGGGCAGGCCGACGATGAAATGTTGCGGTATGCCATCTACGGCCGTCCAGATCTCGATGACAAGCGCATCGGCGGATCCGGTGCACTGCACAGCGCTGTCGCCGTGCGTCGAGCTGATGGTCGCGGTGATTTCCGTGGCGGGGATCGGCGATGGCAGCCGGGTCATGTTCACCGAGTAGCGGTGGTATCCGTCCAGCCTGCACAGCGGGCGAAGGAAATTGGCGACCGTCTCGTCGGGTCCGATGAACACCTTCAATTGGTCGCTGTAGGTCACGCGATGGGTGGTGACCATCGGCCGAGTGGTCGCGCGAGTCGCCACGAGATCTGTCGCGGCCGCTCGGGCCGGGGATGCGGTCTGAGCTGTCATTGAACGTCGAACATTCACCAGGTCCACCTACCGCCGAATAGTTATCTTCCAGCTATTGAATCATCGGCGTAACAATTCGCGGAACGGAACGCGCAAGTGACGTGCGCCACATGGTTTCCCGGCGCTTCCGGCGATAGCGGACGGTAAACGGGAATCCGCGCAGGTAGCGACCGTGCGACAGGGTCGGGGCCGGAAGATCCTGTTCGGCACCGTGTATCGAATCGTAATGTTCGCCGAAGCGGCTTCGGCTGATCGATGCGCGGAGATAGCTCAGCGTCTGATGCCGGGTAGCGGCGATCTGGGTTCGTGGTCGTGCCGGTAGACCGGGGTGAGTAATTCGGCTTCTTGAGGCTCACCGCTGGAGCGGTCGTAGCGGACCGCGACGAGCACCGAGAACAGGTGGGCGGCCGCACGCTCGTGCACGGTGGCCAGCCGGGTGGCGAGCAGGCGGATGGCGCCGAGCGAACCGGGCGGATGCAGGCCGTCGATGATCAGGACGGTCCCGCGGCCGTCGGGGCGTGGCAGGCGGGCCAGGTAGGCGATGTCGTGCGGCTCGGGGCCGCCGGGGCGGTACACCCGCCGAGCGGCGCGGTCTTCGATGCCGCGTCTGGCGTCACCCGCTCTCGCGACCGCGCGGCGCAGGCGCGGATCGGCCGTGATCAGTTGGCGCACACTGGGGGACAGTTCGGGACCGCCGAGCACGATCAGCCCGTCCCGGTTCAGATCGACCGGCCTGCCCGGCAGAAAATGCTCGACCGCGGCGGTGAAACCCAGTTCGCGTAGCAACTCGACAAGCCGCTGTGCCGCGGCCGGATCGGGAGCGCCGAGCACCCGACCGCTGCGCACCTCGGGGGCGAGCACGGTCATCGAGCCGTGCCCGAAGAACAATCCCTCCGGCGCCGGCCCCTGGGTGCTGACCTGATGAATCCTGGCGCGGGAAAGTCCAGCAGCCGCACCGATTCTGGCGAAAGTCCAGCCCTCGGCGTGTAGCTCCCTGATTACCGCGCGCCGAATCCTGGTGAGCTCGTTGATGGTCTGCTGCGCCGCCGCCACACCATCGGTGGCCGCCTTCAATCGCTCGACCTTGTCCTCGATTGCGAAAACGCGCGCCACGTCATCGGCCGACATGTGCGAAGTCTAGACAGCCCGACAGGACCAGGTGTCTAGCCCGCTTGACAGAACCTCGGACGTTTCAATAGCTCTGCGCCCCTTTTCAGGTCGCGTCGGTGTCGATCGGCGGACGTTCGTTGCGGTCCAACGGCTTATCCAGCTCGGGCATCGAGTAGCCCGGCATTCCGCTCGCGGTGCCCAACAAATCCTTCTTGTCCGGTACCGCGTCCTCCAAATTGCGGAAGATCGAATCGTCGCCATTGAGAAGGTGTTTGGTCACCATCGAACGCGGTGACATCTGACGCAATTCGTTCAGGTCGGCGAGCGGCTTGCGCAGCTCCTCGAATTCGGGTCCGAGCTCCTGCTGCAACTGCTGGGTGGCGCCACTGGCATAGTCGCGCGCCTGGCGCAGGCTGCGCGTGGTCCAGCGAACCGCGCCGGGCAGTCGCTCCGGGCCGAGGATCACGAGGGCGGCGACGAGCAGGATGACCATCTCGCTCCAGCCGATGTTGCTGAACACAGACTCAGGTTACCCGCGCACGGCGGGAGCGGAGGCGGAGGTACGCGCCTGTGGCCGACGCGGCTCAGTCGGATTCCAGCGTGACGGGCACATCGACCTGCCTGCCGTCGCGGATCAACTGCACGTTCACCGTCTGGCCGATCTTGCTCGACTGCACAGCGACGATCAGCTCATCCGGACCGGTCACCTCACGGTCGCCGATCTTCACGATCACATCGCCTTCGACGATGCCCGCCTTCGCGGCCGGACCGTTCGGTGCGATGTCGGCGACGGCGGCGCCGCTCATCACCTCGTTCGCCACCTGTTTGCTGCGCGCGCTGAGCCCGATCATCGGATGGTGCTTCTCGCCGTCACGGATGAGGGTCTGGGCGACCTCGGTCACCATGTCGACCGGAATGGCGAAGCCGAGACCGACCGAACCACCTGTCTCGCTGCGGATCGCGGTGTTGATGCCGATGACACGGCCCTGTAGGTCGACGAGCGCGCCACCGGAGTTGCCGGGGTTGATCGACGCGTCGGTCTGCACCGCATCGATCACGGCTTTGGTGTCGCTGCCCTCACCGGACAGCGCGACAGGACGGTGCAGCGCGCTGACGATGCCGTAGGTGACGGTCTTGCTCAGGCCGAGCGGCGAACCGATCGCCAGCACGTCGTCACCGACCTGCACGTCCTTGGACTTGCCCAATTGCGCCACCGTGAGATTCTTCACATCTACCTTGAGCACGGCGAGATCGGTCTTGGGGTCGCGCCCGACGATGTGCGCGGGCACCCTGGTGCCGTCGGAAAAAGTCACCTGGATGGCCGCCCGATTGGACTTGTCCTGTGCCGCCATCGAAATCACGTGGTTGTTCGTCGCGATATAGCCCGCGCCGTCGATCACCACACCGGAGCCGGTCGCGCCGTTGTCGCCGACGGTGACGCGGATCGACACCACCGACGGCAGCACCGCATTGGCGACCTCGGCGATTTGGCCGTGCGGTCGTTCGGTGTCTCCGGCCTGTTCCAGTGCGACCTTGCGTGAGGTCAGCGGCGCGGCGGCCTCTGCGGTCAGCCTTCCCGTCAGTCCGCCGAGCACGCCGATCGCCAAGGCGACCACGGCAAGGAGCGCGAGCGCCTTCGGTGTGACGCTGGAGCCGAACAGCACCTCGCGGGCCGTGAGCTTCCTTGCCTGCGGCAGCGACGCGGCTTGCGGCGTCGGCAGGGCGGGCGCACCGAGTCGGGCCCCGGTCGCCGGATCGCGCCACGGGTCGGCTGGGCCCGCGGCGGGGGCGGTGTCGGCCACCTCGTCGGGGTCACGCTGCAGGATCTCGGTGGAACCTTCGGGGCGCCCGAATGCCTCGGCCAGCACGGCGTCCGGCGGGCGGTTGTGCATGTCGGGGCCGAGATGCGATGCGGCCGAACCGGACTGTGGTGCGGAGTACTCGGCGAACGAGCCCGTCAGACCCGAAGGGCGGCGGAAGGCGTGCGCGGTATGGGTGTCGACATGTGGTCGATAGACAGGGCGCGGCCCGAGCACAGGCGCGTCCGACGGCCTCAGGTTCCCCCGGGCGGCCGCCGAATCCGGGGTGTCGGCCGATCCGGAGTTCGTCGATTCGGTGGTCACTCGCCAGACTCTACTTGCGCCACCACGTTGTCCACCGGGTCGCGGTGAACGAATCCGTCAGAAAGCCGAAAACTGCCTCGTTGCGCGCAGTCCCGTCAGCGGACGTCGATCCGCTGCTCATGCCACCCGGCAGTTCGGCAAGCGGAATGCGGGTCAGGCTGTCGTGCAGGCCGGTGGGAATCGACACCTGACCGGCCTTGCGCAACGCGATCCTGGCCTGCTGCTGCGCATCCACCTCTGCTGCGCATTCCGGGCAGAGCGCGAGATGCTGAGCTGCCCGCAGGTAGGCGTTCATTCGCAACTCGCCGTCGACATAGGCCGCGATCGCCTCACTCGCCAGATGCTCGGTGGGACGAAAACGCTGGGGCCTGGCATTGGCGCGCCCAGGCCCTTCCTGCGACGGACGACCTGACGTGCTGGAGTCGCCACTCATTCGGTGCTCACCCTTCCAACCGACATCATCCAATTAGTGGGTGACGTCGGCACCCGACATATCACCCTACGTTCGCGTCAGCGGCGAACCGCTCCTCAGATCCATTATGCGCAAGGTATTCACGCAGTGCCTGACGGCCACGGTGGATTCGGCTGCGCACGGTGCCGAGCTTGACGCCGAGAGTGGCGCCGATCTCCTCGTACGACAGACCTTCGATGTCACACAGCACGACCGCGGCGCGGAACTCGGGCGCGAGCGAGTCGAGCGCGGTCTGCAGGTCCGGGTCGAGCCTGGCGTCGTGATATGCCTGCTCCGGGCTCGGGCCGTCGGCGGGTACCCGGTCGTAGTCCTCGGGCAGTGCCTCCATGCGGATCCGGTTGCGCCTGCGCACCATGTCCAGGAACAAGTTCGTGGTGATGCGATGCAACCAGCCTTCGAAGGTGCCCGCCTGATAGTTCGACAACGAACGGAACACCCGGATGAAGGTCTCCTGGGTGAGATCGTCGGCGTCTTGGGCGTCGCCGGAGAGGCGGTAGGCCAGCCGATACACCCGATCGGCGTGTTCGCGGACCAGTTCGTCCCATGACGGCATCACCGCCCGGTCACCGGTGGCGTCGAAAGCGGCAGTACCGCTCAGCTCGTCGATAGACTCTTCTGCCGATTCGAGCTCGATCGGCAGTGCTTGCTCTGGCAGGGTGGCGTATCCGCGCGCCGCATCGACCGTGTGGATGGGGCTACCTCCTACTAGGGACCGCGAGCTCTGGGACTGGGCGCTGATCCGGATCTGCGATCGTTGCTTACGGTTACAACAGACAACCTGTATGTCATTGTTCCCGCGTCCCGCACCTGGTGCGGTCAGCTGGTCTTGCGTAGGGCTCACTCTTCTTTGTTCCGATATGCCACGGATATGGAGACCCTGAGGGACACCTGAGAATCTGCGGACGCGACACTGTTATCTCGGTTATCGCGTCGCGCATCGCGGTTGTTGCTCGGTGTGACGCAGATAAACCCGAAGCCGCGCTATTACGCGGTACCAAGTGGCGCAAGATTCGACGCACGCACTTGTGTGCTGGAAACGCGGACACGCGGATTCGCGGGATAGCCTGCATACGTGGCATCGAACCTGGAGCGAAATCTCTCCTACGTGGAGGAATCCGTCATGGAAGACGAGGTTCTCATCAGCGCGCGCGAACGGGCCATCGAACTCGGTGCCGCGCCGGTCGCGCCCTCGGTCGGCGCGCTGCTCAGCATGTACGCGCAGTTGCTCGGCGCGCGGACGGTCGTCGAGGTGGGGACCGGCGCGGGGATCAGCGGGTTGTGGCTGCTGGACGGTATGCGCGAGGACGGGACGCTGACCACCATCGATTCCGAGCCCGAGCACCAGCGGGCCGCCAAGGAAGCGTTCCGTACCGCCGAGATCCTGCCCGCACGCACCAGGCTCATCAACGGCCGCGCCCTCGATGTGCTGCCCCGCCTCGCCGACGGCGCCTACGACCTGGTTTTCATCGATGCGGCGCCGCTCGAGCATCCGCAGTACGTCACGGAGGCGGTGCGGTTGCTGCGCGCGGGTGGCGCCGTCGTGCTGCACAATGCGTTGCTCGGCGGCCGCGTTCCCGACGCGACCCAGCGTGACGCTGCCACCCAGGCCGTACGCGCCGCCACCAGGGCGATCGCCGAGGACCCCGAGCTGACCAGCGTGCTCATCCCGGTGGGCGACGGCCTGCTCTGCGCCTCACGCGGCTAGGCGTACCTCCGCCTTCGCTGCGGCTGTGCGCGGTCAACGGACGGACCTTTGTCCGACCGCGCCCATCAGGTACGCACAGGCAAGGTGGTCCGTGCGGTCAGACCCAGACGCCCTTGCCCACGGTGACGACGCCGCCGTTGCTCACGGCGAAGCGTTCGCGGTCGCGATCCAGATCGACGCCGATGATTTCGCCCTCGCCGACGACCACGTTCTTGTCCAGGATGGCGCGGCGGACCACCGCGCCGCGACCGACACGCACTCCGGGCATCAGGACGCTGCCCTCGATGGTCGCGCCCTCTTCGACCACCACATTGGAGCTGAGCACCGAGTTACGCACGGTGGCCGCGGACAGGATGCAGCCGGAGCCGATCACACACTCCTGCGCGAGACCGCCCTGCGCGAACTTCGCGGGCGGCAGATTCTCGGCGGCACCGCGGATCGGCCAATGCCTGTTGTAGAGGTTGAAGACCGGATGCACCGACACCAGATCCATGTGCGCGTCGTAGAAGGCGTCGATGGTGCCGACGTCGCGCCAGTAGCCGCGGTCGCGGTCGGTGGCGCCGGGGACATCGTTGTCGGCGAAGTCGTACACGGCGGCGTCACCGGCACGGACGAGCGTTGGGATGATGTCACCGCCCATGTCGTGGTCGGAATCGGCGTTGTCGGCGTCCGCGCGGATCGAATCCACCAGCACCTTGGTGGTGAAGACGTAGTTGCCCATGGAGGCGAAGGTCATGTTCGGGTCGTCCGGGGTGCCCGGCGGATGCGCGGGCTTCTCCAGGAACTGGGTGATCCGTCCCGACTCATCGGAGTCGATGCAGCCGAAGGCGCTCGCCTCGCTGCGCGGCACCCGGATGCCGGCCACGGTGACACCCGCGCCGGAATCGATGTGCGCGGCAAGCATTTGCTCCGGATCCATCCGGTACACGTGGTCGGCGCCGAACACCACGATGTAGTCGGGGTCCTCGTCGTAGATCAGGTTCAGCGACTGCATGATCGCGTCGGCGCTGCCGGTGTACCAGCGCGGACCGAGGCGTTGCTGGGCGGGCACCGGAGTGATGTATTCGCCGCCGAAGCCCGATAGTCGCCAGGTCTGTGAGATGTGCCGGTCCAGCGAATGCGACTTGTACTGAGTGAGCACACACAACCGCAGGAAACCCGCGTTGACCAGGTTGCTGAGTACGAAGTCGATGAGTCTGTAGGCGCCGCCGAAGGGAACAGCGGGCTTGGCCCGGTCCGCGGTGAGTGGAAAAAGGCGCTTGCCCTCGCCACCGGCGAGCACGATCCCGAGTACGTGCGGCTGGCTCCTCACATCTGCCAAACTACCGCGCCGCGCGGGCGAGAGTGGCCCCGTGCGACCCGAACGTCTACTTTGAACCGGTGAGTTTCGGCACGGAGGGTGCGCGCTCGGCGGCAGGATCCGGGCACGAGCGAACCGACCAGGCCCTTGCGCAGGACCGGCTTCGGGTCGCGATGCTGACCCGCGAGTACCCGCCGGAGGTGTACGGCGGTGCTGGCGTGCACGTCACCCAGTTGACCGATCGGTTGCGGCAGCTTTGTGACATGACGGTGCACTGCATGGGCGTGCCGCGCACCGACGCGGTAGTGCACCAACCGGATCCGATGCTCTACGCCGCCAATGCCGCGCTGCAGATGATGTCGGCCCAACTGCGCATGGCCGATGCCGCGGGCGAAGTGGACGTGGTGCACTCGCATACCTGGTACACCGGGCTCGCCGGGCATCTCGCGGCCACCCTGTACGGAATTCCGCATGTGTTGACAGCCCATTCACTGGAGCCGCGGCGGCCGTGGAAGGCCGAGCAGCTCGGCGGTGGCTACCGGCTGTCCTCGTGGTCGGAACGCAATGCGGTAGAGCATGCCGACGCCATCATCGCGGTGAGCGAGGGCATGCGGCTCGACGTGCTCGACGCCTACCCGGCGATCGACCCGGACCGGGTTCATGTGGTGCACAACGGCATCGACGCGACGGTCTGGCATCCGGGACCTCCCGCGGCAGGTCCCTCGATCCTGACAGATCTCGGGGTGCGCGCCGACCGGCCGATGGTGGCCTTCGTCGGCCGGATCACCAGGCAGAAGGGGGTCGGGCATCTGCTCGCCGCGGCACGGGACTTCGATCCCGATATCCAGCTGGTGCTGTGCGCGGGCGCGCCCGACACCGAGGAGTTGGAGCTCGAGGTGTCCACCGCGGTTGCCGAGTTGCGGCAGCGCCGCGGCAATGTGTTCTGGGTACGCGAGATGCTGCCCACCGAACAGATCCGGCAGATCCTCGCCGCCGCAACGGTCTTCGTCTGCCCCTCGGTCTACGAGCCGCTCGGCATCGTGAACCTGGAGGCGATGGCATGCGCGACGGCGGTGGTCGCCTCCGATGTCGGTGGCATCCCCGAGGTCGTCGCCGACGGTGCGACGGGACGGCTTGTGCACTACGACCCGAGTGTGGGGCCGGACTTTGAACGCGAACTGGCCGCGGCCGTGAACGAGGTCGCGAGCGATCCGGTGCTTGCCGCGGAGTTCGGCGCCTCGGGACGAGCGCTGGCGATCGCCGACTTCGACTGGCTCCAGGTCGCTGCCCGGACCGTTGAGGTCTATGAGCAGGTCCGCAAACCCTGACCTCCGGCCGACCGCGCGGCGGCCGGTCATTCGGTCGTGCATACGGTCCGGTTGTGAGCGAGGCAGCAGGCTCTATGTTCGGCTAGCCGAGCTGTCGATAGGTAGCGACCACGACCGACGCGGTGACCTCGACGGTCTCTGCCATGGCCGCGATCCGCGGATCATCGGATAGGTCGGCATGGTGCCCGGAAGGGCCCATCGCGACCACATCCGCCACATCGGCACGGCCGAGCTTCATCGAATACTCCACGACGGTGCGGTCGATGGCATCGAAGTGGCCGGACATTGCCGCGCCGAGCCTGCGATCTTTGTTCGGATCCACCGTCACCATGCCGAGCGGTCCGACCAGCTCGGCCAGATGGTGTTCGGTGGGTGTGACGACGACAAAGCTGCCGTCCGTCGCCAGCACCCTTGCGACTTCGGCGGGATTGCGTGGCGCGAACACCGAGACGACTCGGCTCAGCGCATCGTCGAGGATCGGCAGTCCGCGCCAGGCGTCGGCGAGTACCGACGCGGCGCGCGAATGCGCACGTGCGTTGCGGCGCGCCGCGGGCTTGGCTACGTCCAGCGCGATGCCGCGCGCGTCCGGCGCGGCATCGAGCACACCGGCCAGGTAATAGCCGGTGCCCGCGCCGACCTCCAGTACAGTGCCGGACGTCGAACCGATCGCCGCAGCGACCGCGACGGCGATCGGCGCGAAATGTCCTTTACCCTGAAAAGCAGCCCGCGCGTCGAGCATCGCCGCGGTATCACCGGTCATTTTGGTCGATGCGCCGGTCAGCAAACTGACGTAACCCTGCCGGGCTATGTCGAAACTGTGCCCGGCTCCGCAGCGCAGCACCCGATCGTGCGGCTCGAAACCGAGACCGCATTCGGGGCAGGCCAATAGACCGGCCACATCAGCAAGTGCCGAGCGACTAGCTGGTGACACTCTTCAATTCGTCACCGAGCGCTGCTGCCTCATCCGGCGTGAGCTCAACGACCAAACGCCCGCCACCCTCGAGTGGAACCCGCATGACGATCCCACGCCCTTCCTTGGTTGCTTCGAGGGGACCGTCCCCGGTGCGGGGCTTCATGGCCGCCATCCTCTGCTCCCTCCAGATCTGCGCGATATGCTGCGCACTTTCTTGGAACTCCAGTTGTCACCAACAGGTGAGCTCGCCGGCATTTGGCGAGCTACACCGGTCCTATTCTTCCCTATCGCCGTTGTGGACGGATACCTGAGTTCGAAATGTGACCGCTCGGCCTGTGTTGGACAGCTCACCGCCGGCCCTTTCAACGGTCGCTATGGGATCCAGCAGTCGGCCAGGTGGTCGTCGACCATTCCGGTCGCCTGCATCAATGCATAGGCGGTTGTCGGGCCGACGAAACGGAACCCGCGCCTCTTCAATTCTTTTGCCAGAGCTACGGATTCGGCAGTAATCGCGGGCACGTCGGCGACCTGTCTCGGGCGCGGGCGTCGCGGGGGTGCAAACGACCAGATCAGCTCGTCGAGCCCGGTATCGAGGTCGAGGGCAACTCGCGCGTTGGCGATGGTGGCAACGATCTTGGATCGGTTGCGCACGATGCCCGGGTCGGCGAGCAGCCGCGCCACATCGTCCTCGCCGAACTCGGCCACCTCGGCGATCTCGAACCCGGCGAATGCGTTGCGGAAAGCGGGGCGCTTGCGCAGGATGGTGATCCATGACAGCCCCGATTGGAACGCCTCGAGAGAGACCCGTTCGAACATGGCGTCGGCACCGTGCAGCGGCCTGCCCCATTCCTGATCGTGATAGTCACGGTAGAGCTGGGAGGCCTCCGACCATGGGCAGCGGATCAGGCCGTCGACCGCCGTGTCGCTCGAGGCGCTCACTTCGGCTCCTGCACGATGGGAACTTGCCGCGGGGCGCTGTTGCGCGCCTCGGCGAGCTGCGACTGTAGTTCGTCGATCCTGGCGGCAAGCCGGGTCAGCGCCCAGTCCACCTCGCCCGCCTTGTAGCCGCGCACCACCTGTTGGAAGCGCAGCGCCCGCACATCGGCGCCGGAGATGCCGTCGACGGGCAGCACGGTCGCGGTCGTGCCCTCCGGTAGTGGTCCGAGCTCTTCGGACCGTCCGAACACCGCACTGGCGACCAGGAACAAGACCGCGGCGACCAAACCGACGATCAGCACATACAACAGCAGCGTGAGCATGAGAATGAGCTTATTGGCACCCACCGACACCGGTCACACCTCGTACAGCGGAATTCAGCCTTCGAGATTCGGCCGCGACGACCGATTCGTACGGACATGGGTGCGGGCCAGCGGCCTGCTAGTGCCTTGTGGTGTCGATTCCGAGGGACATGCCCGCAAGGCCACGGCGACGGACGGCGAGTTTGTCGGCGATGTCCAGCATGGCCTTGCCTGCCGCGCTCTCCGGTGCGCTCAGCACGATCGGGATGCCTTCGTCACCCGCTTCTCGCACGGCCTGTTCGATCGGGATCTGACCGAGCAGCGGGACGTCGGCGCCGACGGCGCGGGTCAGGCGCTCGGAGACGAGCTGGCCACCGCCGGAGCCGTAGAGGTCCATGCGGCTGCCGTCTGGCAGGTCGAGCCAGGACATGTTCTCGATGACGCCCGCGATGCGCTGCCTGGTCTGCAATGCGATAGCGCCCGCGCGTTCGGCGACCTCCGCCGCTGCGATCTGCGGTGTGGTGACGACCAGGATCTCGGCGCCGGGGATGAGCTGGGCGATGGAGATCGCGATATCGCCGGTGCCGGGCGGCAAGTCGAGCAGCAGCACGTCGAGGTCCCCCCAGAACACATCGGCGAGGAACTGCTGTAGCGCGCGGTGCAGCATCGGGCCGCGCCACACCACGGGCGTATTGCCCTGTGTGAATTGCGCGATGGAGATCATCTTCACGCCGTGCGCCTGCGGCGGCATGATCATCCGCTCGACCTGGGTGGGCCGGGCGTCGGTACCGAGCATGCGTGGCACGGAATGGCCGTAGATGTCCGCGTCGAGCACGCCGACCGAGAGTCCGCGCGCGGCCATGGCGGCGGCGAGATTGACCGTGACACTGGACTTTCCGACGCCACCCTTACCGGAGGCGACCGCGTACACGCGGGTCAGCGAGCCGGGCTGGGCGAACGGGATCACCGGGTCGGCCGAGTCGCCGCGCAACTGCTTGCGCAGGTTGGTGCGCTGCTCGTCATCCATCACGTCGAGCTCGACGGTTACGGCGCCGACGCCCGCGATGTCGGCAACCGCCTTGGTTACCCGCTGCGTGATCTCGGTGCGCAGCGGGCAACCCGCGGTCGTCAGGTAGATCTCGATGTGGACATTGCTGTCCGTGCCGATCGCGATACTTTTCACCATGCCGAGTTCGGTGATCGGTTTGCGGATCTCCGGGTCGTCGACCTTTGCGAGGGCTCCCCGCACATCCGCTTCCATAACCACTGACATGGCAGGAATTTTACGTTGCGTCAGATCCGTGGCAGCTGTCCGGGCTGTGGTGCGACCCCGCTGCTGTAGGAAGTCGCCCACGCCATGACGTTCGCGACGTAGGCCATCGAGTTGTTGTAGCGCAGGATCGCCCTGGACTGCTGGGCGAGATCACGCATATTCAGTCCGCCTTCGCAGAGGTACTTTCCGGCGGTCAGCGCCGCGTCGAAGAGGTTCTGCGGGTCGGCGATGCCGTCACCGTTGCCGTCGGCGGCGTAGTGCTTCCACGTTTCCGGCAGGAACTGCATCGGGCCGATCGCGCGGTCGTATCCGGACAGTCCGTCGAGCGAGCCACCGTCGGAATCGTGGATCACGTTGTTGCCGGAGAGGCTGCCGTCGAGCACCGGCCCGTAGACGGGTGTCAGCGGATTGCCGTCCGCGTCGGCCTTGCCGCCGAACGCGTGGGTGGATTCGACGCGGCCGATTCCTGCGAGCAGGTACCACGGCATTCCGCAGACAGGGTTCTCGGCGGAAAGGGTCTGCTCGGCGGTTTGATAGGCGGCGATGGCGACCCCTGGAACACCGAGGGGACCAGCGGGCATCGCGGCCGGTTGCCTACCATCGGGCAGCGCAACGGTTTTCACGACGGGAGGCGAAGTTCGCGCCTGTTTTGCCATGGCGTGAGCGACGAAGTCGGCCGTCGCTGGTTGTGCGGCGACGGCCAGCGGTCTGGGAACCTGGTCGTCTTGTTCTTCACCGGCAAAATGCTGCAAGGCCGATGCCGCGGTCTGACTGACGGAGCCCACATCGGACGCGGCACTGACTGCCACGAGTCCAGCGGGAACCAGTCCGGTTAATGCGATTACCGAGCTGCGTCTTGCGGTGGCAGCCGGTGGCTTTCGGTGACGCCCCACTGTGCGGTGACCCTCCCATTGACTCGACGTCGAGCCCTTCGTGATGGACGAAGATGAGAGTACCGCATTCGAGACCTTTTTGTTACTGCTTCGTGACCTGCATTTCGGTTTGGCATCAACCCTGCGGCGGCAGCGGAATCACGATGCCGAACGGCAGCGTGATGCCCGGCGCCGGAGTGGGTGTGGCGGCCGCGGCGGGGGCCTGCTCGGCGGGCTCGGGCGGCGTTGCGACCTGTGGCTCCTCGGCGGGCTCGGCGGGCTCGGCGGGCTCGGTGGGCTGGGTCGGCTGGGTCGGCTGGGCTTGCGGTGCTTCGCCCGGCAATTGCGCGGGCGCCTGGCCATTGGGGGCGACGTTCGGCTGCGTGCACGAGGCGGGCAGCTGAGGCTGCTTCCGGCGCTCAGGATCGTTCGGTTCGTCCGCTGTGTTCGGTTCGCCCGCAACGCCATACGTCTGTCCCGGCGCGACCTGCACCGGCGCGGGCTCGCCCGGTAGCGGTAGCGGTAGCGATAGTGGAAGCGGCAACGGCAGCGGCATCGGCGCTGCGACCACCGGCGGGTCGCAGGGATTCACGGGCTTGGGCGGTGCCGGGCAGAAGATGCCGCACGGAATCGGCGGCAGACCGGGGATGATGATCATCACCTGGGTCGGTAGCGCGGGAGTGATGGTGGTCGCTGCGGGCGGCGGCGGCGCGGCGGTGGTGGGTGCCACCGAGTTGACGGCAAGCATGTCCGGGCCGGCCTGGATGGGCGCGGTGCCCGGCGGGATCAGGCCGGGGGGGATGCTGACCTGGCTCGGCGTGCCGCCGGTGCGGTAGGCCGCCGACCAGCTCAACACGTTGGCGGCGTAGGCCATCGAGTTGTTGTAGCGCAGCACCGAGCGCAATTCCTGCGCCGGGTCGCGCAGGTTCAAGCCGCCCGAGCAGAGGTACTTGCCCGCGGCGAGCGAGGCGTCGAAAACGTTGTGCGGGTCGGCGACACCATCGCCGTTGCCGTCCGCGGCGTACCCGGCCCAGGTGCCCGGCAAGAACTGCATCGGGCCGATGGCGCGTATCGCGCTGCCGTCGGCGGCCTTGATCACTTCGTTACCCGGCAGGGTGCCGTCGAGGGCAGGTCCGAAGATCGGCGAGACGGTGGTGCCCGCGGCGTCGGTGCGCCCGCTGCTTGCGTGTCCGGATTCGATGCGGCCGATACCGGCGAGCAGGCTCCAGGACACTCCGCAGCCCGGCATCGAGGATTCCAGGGCCAGTTCGGCATTGCGATAGGCCGCGAGCACGATCTGCGGGATTCCGAGTGCGCCTCCGCTCATGGGCAGCACGATGTCGTGCAGCGGTACGGAGCTCGCGAACATCGGCAAGCCGTCGGCGGACGGGGTCATTGCTCGAAGTTTGCGGGGTGCGTCGGGTGTGACCGGTAGGAGGCCAACTGTCCGGGACAACGGCGCGTCCGCGACCATGCCCGCGCCGCCGGTACCGGCGGCCGGACCGCTGGACGCGGCGAGCAGCGCTTCCGGCGCATCGGGCGGGGTGGTTGATCGAGCGGTATGAGAGGCCGAGCCAGCAGAGACGAGACCCGCGACGACAAGGGCCGAAACGGTTATCGGAGCAGATATTCGCATTCGGCCACACCAATCCTCTACGTCGTGTGAGCGTTTGGCTGGAGGGGCGCCGCAGCGGGCGAATGCCCGAACTCGCCCATTTCCTGCCCGAGCGCTCCGGACAACGGACTCCAGGTTACCCACCAGTCAGGTGTGTTGTTGAGCATTTCCGGTCAATCATCAGCTGATGGCGGCCATTCCGGGCCTGTGGACTGCTTTCGGCCGGTGGATTTCTTGCGACTCGCCTTGGCGGGTTTATCGGCGTTCGTGCCTTCATTCGAAGGCCCCGCGGCCTCCTCGATGCGGTCGAGTACCTCCCGCATCTCGTCCAACTCACGCCGCAGATAGTCACGGGTGGCCACTTCGCCGACCGCGATACGCAATGCCGCGAGTTCGCGGGCGAGGAATTCGGTGTCCGCTTTGGTCTGCGCGGCGCGAGATCGGTCCTCTTCCAACGACACTCGGTCGCGGTTGTCCTGCCGGTTCTGCGCAAGCAGAATCAGCGGCGCCGCGTAGGCCGCCTGGGTGGAGAACGCCAGGTTGAGCAGGATGAACGGGTACGGGTCCCAGCGCAGCGCGAACCAGAACACGTTCAGCGCGATCCAGAAGATCACCACGATGGTCTGAATCGCCAGATATCGACCAGTTCCGAGGAATCGGGCGATGCGCTCGCTGTAGCGCGCGAGCGCGTCGGCGTCCCAATCGATCCGGAATCGGGTCTCGACCGGAGTTTCCAGGCGTTGGCGCGCCGAACTCGACCCCGGCCTGCTGCTCGACTTGTCATTCATGTCCGGCGACCCTCACGTGCACTTCTTCCTGGTCGCGCCAATCCTGCGGTAGCAGATGGTCGAGGACGTCATCGACGCTCACCGCGCCGAGTAGATGATTCTCCGCATCCACCACTGCCGCACAGACCAGGTTGTAGGTGGCGAAGTAGCGAGTCACCGCGCCGAGCGGTACGTCGGGCAGCAGCGGGGAGAGATCGTTGTCGAGCAAGGCGCCCACCAGATGGGCGGGCGGTTCACGCAACAACTGCTGAATATGTACGCAACCCAGGTATCGGCCGGTCGGGGTGGCCGTCGGCGGGCGGACGACGAACACCATGGAGGCCAGCGCCGGGGTCAGATCCGGATTGCGAACCCGAGCCAAAGCTTCGGCGACCGTGGTCGCGGGGGTCAGGACGATCGGTTTCGGCGTCATCAGACCACCGGCGGTGTCAGGGGAGTGCTCCAGCAGCCTGCGTACCGGCTCGGACTCCTCCGGATCCATCAGCGCGAGCAGCGATTCGCGTTCACCCTTCGACAGCTCGCCGAGCAGGTCGGCGGCATCGTCGGGATCCATGGCCTCGAGCACGTCGGCGGCCCTGCGCACCTCCAGATGACCGAGTAGATCGACCTGTTCGTCGTCGGGCAGCTCCTGCACGACATCGGCGAGCCGCTCGTCGTCGAGCGCCTCGGCGACCTCGATGCGCCGCTTTTCGGGAAGCTCACGCAGCAGGTGCGCGACATCGGCGGCTCGCATGCCTTCGAACTGGGAAAGCAACTGGGTGACGTCCTGGCCCGGCCTGCCGACCTCGTAGGGCGTCAGCCCGCTGACCTGCATCCAATCCACTACATGCACGGTGCGGCGACGACCGATTCGCCGGTGTCCACGCACCGCGACCCTGGTCACCACCCAGTCTCGTGTCCTGGTCTGCTCGATCGCGAGATCGGCGACAAAGACGTCTATGCCGTCGAGATCCGGTAGATCCGGATCATTCACTCGCACCGAGGAATCCACGATCTGGGCGAGTGCGAGCAGCTCGCCGGGCCGCTGCGCGAATCGGCGCAGGCTGACCGTGCCGGTATTCAGCGTCACCACGCCGGGTTCGATCGCGGTGACCCGCAGCATCGGCACGAAAATCCGCCGCCGGGTCGGCAATTCGACAACGAGACCGTGAATGCGCGGCTGCTGGCCGTCGTAGCGGACGGCCACGACGACATCGCGAACCCGGCCGATAGACTCGCCGTCCGGTCCGAGCACCACCAGACCTGCGAGCCTGGCGACGTACACCCTGGTTGCTGCCATGGCTGTCAGGCTAGAGGTTCAGCGGCGGGTGCATCTACCACGCCACGATCGACGGGAGTGATCATGAAACCGCGCCGTTCGGTGCTCGCCTGCCCCGGCAGCAACCCGAAAATGATCGAGAAGGCCAAGGGCTTGCCCGTGGACGAGGTGTTCCTCGATCTCGAGGACGCGGTCGCGCCCGGGGCCAAGGCGGCGGCACGCGCGAATATCGTGGCGGCGCTCAACGAACCGGGCTGGGGCACGCAGCTGCGGGTGGTGCGCGTCAACGACTGGACGACCGAATGGACCTACGCCGACGTCATCATGGTCGTCGAGGGCGCGGGCAGGCAGCTCGACGCGATCCTGCTGCCGAAGGTCACCGATGCGGGCCAGGTCAGGGCGCTGGATCTGTTGCTCACCCAGTTGGAGAAGGCCAGCGGACTCGAGGTCGGCAGGATCGGCATCGAACCGCAGATCGAGAACGCGATGGGACTGCGCAATATCGACGAGATCGCCACGGCCAGCCAACGGGTGCAGACGCTGGTCTTCGGCCCAGCCGATTTCATGGCGAGCATCAACATGCGGACCCTCGTTGTCGGTGAACAGCCGGAGGGTTACGACACCGGCGACGCCTACCATCACATCCTGATGACCATCCTGCTCACGGCCCGCGCGCACGGCTTGCAGGCGATCGACGGCCCCTATTTGCAAATCCGCGACGTCGAAGGGTTCCGGAGGGCGGCCGGACGCACCGCGGCGCTCGGTTTCGACGGCAAATGGGTGCTGCATCCCGGTCAAATCGACGCCGCCAACGAGATTTTCAGCCCGAGACAGGTCGATTACGACCGCGCCGAACAGATTTTGGATGCCTACGCTTTCCATACCTCCGCTGCGGGCGGCGCGCGTGGTGCGGTCATGCTCGGTGACGAGATGATCGACGAGGCGAGTGCGAAGATGGCGCAGGTGATCGCCGACAAGGGACGGGCCGCCGGAATGCGGCGTTCATCTCGATGACGGGCGGCGGGGCGTTTCACACCACCGAAGGACCAGTCGGAATAGCACAATAGAGGTATGACGAATCCCATGGGGAACGCGAACCGCGCACGGCAGGGTCTGCCGACGCCGCCGACGGGCTGGCCGGTGGGCTCCTACCCGACCTACGCCGAGGCGCAGAAGGCAGTCGACTTCCTGGCCGACGGGCAGTTCCCGGTACAGGACGTGACCATCGTCGGTGTCGATTTGATGCAGGTCGAGCGGGTCCTATATCGACTGACCTGGGGCAAGGTAATCGGTGGGGGAGTCGTGTCGGGTGCGTGGCTCGGCCTTTTCCTCGGCCTGCTGCTCAGCCTTTTCACCACAAGCGGCGCGCTCGGTCCGCTGATCGTCGGTCTGGTCGGCGGCATCATCTTCGGCGTCATCTCCACCTCGATCCCGTACGCGGCGACCAAGGGGCAGCGCGATTTCGCCTCCACCATGCAGTTGGTGGCGGGACGCTATGACGTGCTGTGCGATCCGAAGTCGGCCGAGCAGGCCCGCGACATGCTCGCGCGGTTGGCGATCTGAGCGCATGGAAGTAGTGGATAAGGTCCGCACCGAGGTGTTGGACCACTTCGGTGTGGACACCGCGGGCGTGGATTCGGCGTCGGTGACGTTCCTCGGACTGGAACCCATCGAAATACTGCGGATTCCCGGCGACGATCTGGTGCACTACGTCACATTGGGTGGGTCGCGCCATCCGATGGGTGATCCCAGCGACCTGCTCGCCGATCCGGTGCGCGGGCCGCGTGCCGAGCTGGTGCTCGCGTTGCGGACCGGGACAGGGACTAGCACGGGGCTTGCCAAGACGCTCGGTGTGCTTGTCGCGACGCCCGTGGTGGAAGGTGTTGTGCTGCAGGCAGATGCGCTGCTGGACCTGGGCGAGCCGGTTTGGCAGGACGCACCGTTTACCGCGGTGTTGTTGGGCGCGAGCGACATTCCCGAAGTACTGCTACCCGAGCCCGCCGAGCCGGTTCGGTATCTGACGGTCATCCCGGTGACCGCGACCGAGGCGGCGTGGGTGCGGCTGCGCGGTGCGCAGGCGTTGCGTGATGCGTGGGCGGAGGCGGGCATCGACGTGCACGATCCCGCGAGAGGTGCTGCGTCGCTGTAGGTCCGCGACGCCGATGGTGTGGTCAGAGCCAGTTGTTGCGATGGAAATTGACGTACAGACCGACACAGATGCCGAGGGTGATCACCAGCACCACCCAGAAGCCCCACTCCGCCTCCAGCGCGGGCATATGGGTGAAGTTCATGCCGTAGATACCGGCGACCATCGTCGGCACCGCCGCGATGGCCACCCATGCCGAAATCTTGCGCATATCCGTGTTCTGCTGCACGCCGATCTTGGCGAGTGCGGCGCTGACCAGTTCGCTCAAGGACTCGTCGAAGTCGGTGATGCGCTCGGAGACCGTGATGTGGTGGTCGGCCACATCACGCAGATAGCGCCGAATCTCCTTGGGCAGCGGCAGATCCGGCTTGTGGCCGAGTAACTGGAGCGGTACCTGTAGCGGATTGACCGCGCGCCGCAGCTCGACGACCTCGCGCTTGAGCTGGTAGATCGTTTCGATGCTTACAGTGTTGCGCGGGGTGAAGACCGCCTCCTCCATCTCCTCGATATCGTTCTCGACCGACAGAGCCACCTCGATGTAGGAATCCACGACGTGGTCGGCGACCGCGTGCAATACGGAGCCGGGACCGAACATGAGTTGCTCAGGATGACTCTCCAATTGCTTTCGGACACCGGCGAGTCCGGAATGTTCGCCGTGCCGCACGGTCACCGCGAAATTGGGTCCGACGAAGACCATGATGTCGCCGGTCTCGACGATCTCACTGATGCTGTGCAATTCGTGCTCGACGTAGGTGACCGTGCGAAGCACGAGGAACAGTGTGTCGTCGTAGCGCTCTAGTTTCGGTCGTTGATGTGCCTTGACCGCGTCCTCGACGGCCAGCGGGTGCAGGTCGAAGGTCTTGGCGATGTCGGCCATTTGATACTCGTCCGGGTCGTGCAGCCCGACCCACACGAACCCGTTTCCACGATTGCCGACCTCGGCCATGGCATCCGAATGGTTGAACCTGCCCGGCAGCCGCTTGCCGTCGACGTAGATCGCGCAGTCGACCACCGCCCGTGCGGTCGGAACGGGAATGCGGGGCAGCGGCGTACGCGCTCGACCCTGGCCGCGGAAGGACGGCAACGGCGGAATGGATGGCACCGGTCGATGCTACGTCGCCTGCGCGTGCAGGCTCGCCGCGTGCGCACTGTAAGACTGGAAGGCGTGCGCATCGACCTGCATACCCATTCGACCGCGTCGGACGGTACCGACACCCCTGCCGAACTTGTCCGCAATGCGGCAGCGGCAGGCCTCGACGTCGTCGCGATCACCGACCACGACACCACCGCGGGGTGGACCGAGGCGGTCGACGCGCTGCCCAAGGGCTTGAGCCTGGTGCGCGGTATGGAGATGTCCTGCATCGGCCTCGGCGACGACGGCTGGCCCGTTCCAGTGCATCTGCTCGCGTACCTTTTCGACCCGGCGGATCGGTGTTTCGCCGACGAGCGGGAGCGGTTGCGTGCCGAGCGGGTGGACCGGCTGCGCATGATGGCCGAGCTGATGCGGGCCGACGGACTGCCCATCGATCCGGATGCCGTGCTTGCCTCGGCCGGCGGGTCGGCGGGACGGCCGCATCTTGCGCGTGCGCTTGTCGAGGCGGGTGTAGTACCCAGTGTCGACGCGGCATTTACCGAATTACTCGCCCCGCACGGACCGTATTACGCGGAAAAGGCCGACACGCCGCTGCGCAAGGCGGTCGAAATGATTGCCACCGCTGGTGGCGTCAGCGTGCTCGCGCATACCAGGGCACGCAAGCGCGGACGGCTATTGGCGCTCGATGATATTCGCGAACTCGCCACGCTCGGCCTCGGCGGACTCGAGATCGACCATCCGGATCATTCCGAGGCCGACCGCGTCGTGCTCGGGGAACTGGCGAACGAACTCGGTCTGATCGGTACCGGCTCGTCGGACTATCACGGCGCTAACAAGACCATTCGGCTCGGTGAGTTCACCACTGACCCAGCGCAATTCGAGGAACTAGCCGGCAAAGCGACGGGAGTGCCGGTGATCGGCTCGTGAGACTGGTGCGCGGACTGAGCGGAGTTGTCGCCGCCGGGACGTTCGTCCTCACCCTCGTCGTCATCGGCACCGCGATCATCGCTGCACGGCGCGAGTTTCCCGGTCCCGGAGGTGTGTCGATAACCTGGCATCTCGTCGCGTCGGCGACCGTCATTGCGGCACAGATTTTTTCGGATAAACATCGGGGTTTCGCCGCTTTTTCCGGATCGGTGGTTGTTTTTCTGGCTGCCGGATTATTGCTATGGACGCAGTGGTGGAGCTGAAATTCCGGTAATGGTTGCGGCCGGGTGAATTGTGGTCGAACATTTCTCCTTGTGATCGAAATGGAGACGGACGTTTTGGTTCTAGGAGGCGGTCCCGCGGGGGCCTGGGCCGCCGTCTCCGCCGCCACGACCGGCGCCAGGGTCGTGCTCGTCGACAAGGGTCGCTGTGGGACAAGTGGGCCGACCGCCTACGGCACGACCTCGCTGTGGAATATCCCGCGGGGACCGGCACGGGACGAGGCGGTACGGCTTGCGTACGAGCACGGCGGCTGCCTCGGCGATCCGGACTGGATGCATCGAGTGCTGGAGGAGACCCATCTGCGCGTCGAGCAATTGATGCGGTGGGGGTATCGGTTTCCCGGCGACGGCCGTACCCCGGACGGAAATGGGCTGACACCGGGATCGCAACGGGGGACCGCGCCGGACAAGCCCACCTCGCTAGGGGTGTGCCTGGACGGGGCGAGCTATCTACGCAGGATGCGGCGCAGCCTGCTCGGCGCCGGGGTGCGCATTCTCGATCACCATCCCGCGCTGCAACTGCTCGCCGATCGTGACGGAGTGGTGGCGGGCGCTACCGGAGTACAACAGCACAACAGGTTTCGCAGCTGGACGGTCCGCGCGGGCGCGGTGGTGGTGGCCACCGGCGGCTGCGCCTTCCTATCCGGCGGCGCCGGCACCGACGTCGACACCGGTGACGGACTGCTGCTGGCCGCCGAAGCGGGCGCGCAATTGTCGGGCATGGAATTCTCCAGCGCCTACGGCCTGGAGCCGGTGCCGAACTCGAGCTTCACCTGCGGTCTAGCGCTGCATTTCGCCACGCTCTACGACGAATCCGGCGCGGTCATCACCGGCCATCGCGCCGCGGCGTTCGCGGCGATCCTCGACGGTCACCGCGTGTACGCGGCTCTCGAAGATGTGCCGTACGGGGTCCGTCGCCGGATGTCGCAGCAAGGCATTGTCGACCAGACCAAGCGGGTTCCATTGCGTGCGGTGCTGGAGGGCACCGTGCGGGGCACCGGTGGCCTGCGCATCGTGGGAACGGACTGCGCGACGACGGTGGCCGGACTCTACGGCGCGGGCGACGTGACAACTCGGGAGCAGATCACCGGCGCGGTCAGCGGTTTCGGCGGACAGGGCGGCGCGTGGGCCATCGCCTCCGGCGTATGGGCGGGAGCGGGCGCTGCAGGGTTCGCGCGCGCCAGGGGCAGACTCGGGCCTGCGCGCGAAATACCCGGCGCCGGGCTCAACCCGGAGGCCAGGATCGATCCGCGGGCGGTGGTCGGGCTGGTGCAGGAGCACACGTTGCCGCTGCGACGCAGCTACTTGCGCAGCGCGGGCAGCCTGAGCGACAGCATCGGCGAACTCGACGGCATGTGGCCGGGCGCCGAATTCGGTCTCGGCGGCACCGGCGCGCAACGACTGCGAGCCAGGCAGGCGGCGGCCCTGCTGGCGGTGGCACGGTGGACCAAGCACAGCGCGTTGGCGCGCACGGAGAGTAGAGGGATGCATCGGCGCACCGATCATCCGGTTGCCGCGGCCGACTGGCGCGTGCGGTTGACGTCAGGCGGCCTTGACATGGTGTGGGTGCGCGCGGACGCGCACGCGTCCGTAGTCGGAGTCCGGGAATCGGCGTCGACCGGGGAGCCGAAGTCGGCACGACGAGAGCCGACTGCCACGCGGGGCGAAGCACTGATCGCTCCGGAGACAGCATCCGGGAACCCGGTGACGGCAGCGGGTTCTCGGAAGCCGGTGTCGGTCACGCATGAGGCGGTTCCGTTCGTGCGGCTGTCGGTCGCCGAAGACCCCGACCTCACCGCAGGCGATCCACTGCCGTTGTGACAGCTCACCGGCCCGGCACCGTGACGTGCGAGTTTCCGCTTACCTGCGGGTAATTCCGGCGACTTACCCTGGGGAAATGGCGCGCGACCGGATTTCGACACACCGGTTTGGCAAGACGTCGATCCGGCTGGCAGAATGTGTCGGATTCCCCACCTATGCCACCGCCGGGTTCGGGAATCACGGAGATCTCCGCCTCGCGACGCACCGTCGCGACCTGAAGATCTCTCCGCATGTTCCGTCCGGACCTACCCGTCCGGCTCCCGCTCCGCGGATCAGTGCCGCGCCACGTGATCGAGATATCGGCATCTTTTGCGCATGCGCAAGCCGTCTCGAATCGTCCGGTCAGCGCACTCGATGAGCGATATGAGTCACCTATCACCTATATACCCGGCGGTAACCGTTTCCCGGTTGTGCCCGACCCGAGCAGGAGTGAAATCGTGTCATCTGTGACTGACGCACCGAATGCCACTGCCAGCCTTTCTGAGATCACTCACGAAGAGATCTTCGCGGGCCATCTCGGCGGTAAGCTCTCGGTCGAACTCGCCGCGCCGCTGGAAACTCAGCGCGACCTTTCGATCGCCTACACCCCCGGCGTGGCTCAGGTCAGCCGTGCCATCGCCAACGACGAAGCGCTGTGCAAGCGCTACACCTGGACCGACCGGCTAGTGGTCGTGGTCAGCGACGGCACCGCGGTGCTCGGTCTCGGTGACATCGGCCCGCGCGCCTCGCTGCCCGTCATGGAGGGCAAGGCGGCGCTGTTCAAGAAGTTCGCCGGGCTCAACTCGATTCCGATCGTGCTGGACACCAAGGATTCCGACGAGATCGTCGAGACGATCATCCGGTTGCGCCCGAGCTTCGGCGCGGTGAACCTGGAAGACATCTCCGCCCCGCGCTGCTTCGAGATCGAGAAGCGGCTCATCGAGGCGCTCGACTGCCCGGTCATGCACGACGACCAGCACGGCACCGCCATCGTGGTGCTCGCCGCACTCAACGGCGCGGCCAAGGTTCAGGGCCGCGGCATCGCGGGCCTGAAGGTCGTGGTGTCGGGCGCGGGTGCGGCCGGCGTCGCGTGCACGAACATTTTGCTCGCCGCGGGCGTGCAGGATGTGACCGTGCTCGACTCCAAGGGCATCGTCAGCAAGGACCGCAGCGATCTCAACGACGTGAAGGTCGAACTGTCCCAGCGCACCAACCCGCGCGGGTTGACCGGTGGCGCCGCGGAGGCGCTCGCGGGCGCCGATGTGTTCCTCGGTCTGTCGGCAGGCCTGATCGCCGAAGAGCTCATCGCCTCGATGGCTCCGGAGTCGATCGTGTTCGCCATGTCCAACCCGGATCCGGAGATCCACCCCGAGGTGGCGCGTAAGTACGCCGCGATCGTGGCCACCGGCCGCAGCGATTTCCCGAACCAGATCAACAACGTGCTCGCCTTCCCCGGCGTCTTCAAGGGCGCCCTCGATGCGGGTGCCCGCCGAATCACCGAGGGCATGAAGATCGCCGCCGCCGACGCCATCCTGAGCGTGGTCGCCGACGAGCTCGGCCCGGAGAAGATCGTCCCGAGCCCGCTCGACCCCCGTGTCGCCCCCGCCGTCGCCGAGGCCGTCGCTGCCGCAGCGCGCGCCGAGGGTGTCGCATAGCGGCCGATAGTTCGATAAGCAAAGGGCGTCTCGTTCAATGTGGAGCGAGGCGCCCTTTGCTGTGGTTCAGTCGGAGGTTCCCAGGAGAGCGGCCGGGGTGAGGACCACGTTCGAGCGGCGCAGTCGGCCGGTGCCGGGTGCGCTCGCCCAGACGGTGAAGGCGAGCAGTCCGTCGAGGAACATGGCGAGGACGGCCACCAGCAGGGCGCCGACCAGGACGCGGTCGTAGCGGTAGAGGCCGATGCCGTCGAAGATGTAGCGACCGAGACCGCCGAGGTTGACGTAGGCGGCGATGGTCGCGGTGGCCACGACCTGGAGGGTGGCACCGCGCAGGCCGGTGAGCAGAATCGGCAGCGCGTTGGGGACCTCCACACGGAACAGAATCTGGGTTTCGGTCATCCCCATAGCGCGCGAGGCATCGACGACATCCGCTGGGACATTGGCGATTCCGGCGTAGGCGCCCGCGAGTAGCGGCGGAATACCGACGGTGATCAGGGCGAGCAGCGGTGGGGTGAGCCCGAGGCCCATCAGCAGCACCAGGAAGGTGAGCAGGCCGAGGGTCGGCAGTGCGCGCATGGCGTTGGCGAAACCGACGAGGACCGCCGCTCCGCGCTTGGTGTGCCCGATGATCAGGCCGAGCGGCATCGCGATAACGGCCGAGGCCGCGACCGCGAGGAAGCTGTACCAAAGATGCTGGGCGATGCGGTGTTCGATGCCGGTGGGTCCGCTCCAGTTCGCGCCATCGGTGAGGTAGTGCCAGGCCTCGAGGAAAAGGTTCATGCCGCCGCCCCTTTCGCTTTCGCGGCCCTTGCGTCGGCCCGCGCCCACGGTGTCGACCAGCGGCCGAGGGCGTACACCAGCCTGTCGAAGATCAGGGCGAGCGCCAGCGTCACGACGATGCCCGCGATGATCTCGTCCGGGTAGTCACGCTGATAGCCCTGGGTGAACAACTTGCCGAGGCCGCCGACACCGATCAGCGCACCGACCGACACCATCGCGATATTGGTGACGACGACCACGCGCAGACTGGACACGAAAACCGGTACGGCGAGCGGCATGTCGACGGTCAGGGTGCGTCGCAGTGGGCTGAATCCTACGGCGTCGGCGGCATCTATCACGGTGACAGGCACCGAATCCAGTGCCGTCGGCACCGCGATCACCAGCAGCGCGGTCGAATACAGAGTGAGCGCGATGATCACATTCATCGGATCGATGGTGGAAATCCCCACCAGCGGCGGGATGATCACGAACAACGCCAGCGACGGCACCGTATAGGCCACGCTGGATACCGTCACAGTGACACGCCGCAGCCAGGACACCCGACGAATCAACGCGCCCAACGGAATTGCGATCAACAAACCCAGCCCCAGCGGTACCAATGCCAAATACAGGTGAGTCTTGGTGAACCCCATGATCTCCGAAAAGTTGTCGATCAGGTACTTCATTGCGCGGCTTCTTGTTCGAAGTAGTGCCTATTGCGTTCGGCGTCTTCGGCCGCCCGTTGCCCCGCGAGCTGCTCGAGGACCTCGGTGGCGAGCACGCCCCCATGCGCGGCACCCGAATCATCCACGGCGACACCGATTCCGGCGGGCGAGGAAATCGCCGCATCGAGCGCTTGGCGTAAATCACCCGATGGCGTGAACAGCGACCCGCCCGCCGACATGCTTTCGTACAGCGTCCGCCCGCCACGTACCGCTTCGACGCCGGTCACATCGATCCAACCGACGGGCCTGCCGTTCGCGTCGACCACCAGCACCCAGTCGCCGCGCTCCAGGCGAAGTTTGGAGACTCCATCAGTGGTTGTGGTCTGAATCTCGTGCAGTGGAACGCTGTTCGCGGCACGGAAGGACAAGCCGCGATAGCCGCGATCGCGTCCGACGAAGTCCGCGACGAAATCGGTGGCAGGCTGGGAGAGCACGCGCTGCGGCGAATCGTATTGTTGCAGCACACCGCCGCGACCGAACACCGCGAGCCGATCACCGAGAGTGATCGCCTCGTCGATGTCATGGGTGACGAAGACGATGGTCTTGTGCAATTCGGCCTGCAGCCTTTGCATTTCGATCTGGAGTTCGCCGCGCACCACCGGGTCGACGGCGCTGAACGGCTCGTCCATCAGCAGCACGGGCGGGTCAGCGGCCAAGGCACGCGCCACCCCGACGCGCTGCTGCTGCCCGCCGGACAGCTGTGCCGGATACCGCCCGGCCAGTGAACGGTCCAGACCGACTCGGTCGAGCACTTCGAGCACCGCGGCACGCGCGGCGCGACGGGAATCACCACGCAGCACCGGCACCGTCGCGACATTGTCGACGACGGTGCGGTGCGGCAGCAGCCCGCCGCTCTGGATCACGTACCCGATACCGAGCCGGAGCTTAACCGGATCAATCGTCGAAATATCTTGTCCGGCAATGGTGATCGTGCCTGCGGACGGGCGGATCATCCGGTTTATCATTCGCATCGAGGTGGTTTTACCGCAGCCGGACGGGCCGACGAAAACGGTGAACGACCCCGATTCGATACGCAGATCGAGGTCGGTGACGGCGTGGGTGCCGTCCGGATAGGTCTTGCTGATACCGGTGAATTCGATATCGGACACGCGGGCTCCTGTATTCGGCGCGGACGGAAAAGGCGCGCTTTTATCCGGCCGGCTTGTTCAATCCCTGGGCGGTGACCCATGCCGCGGCGGCAGCCTTGGGCTCGGTCTTGCTGCTGCCGGAGACCGCCTCGTTGAGCTTGATCAGCTCGTCGGTGGTCAGCTTCGCGGATACGGCGTCGAGCGCAGCGATCGACTTGTCGGTTTTCTTGGCCGCGTTGAACAGCGGGACCACGTTCTGGGCAGGGAAGTTGTGCTTCGGATCTTCCAGGACCACAAGATTGTTCTGTGTGATGGCCGGTGAGGTTGTGAAGATATCGGCAGCGGTGACCTGGCCGTCGACCAGCGCGCGCACCGTGGCGGGCCCGCCGCCGTCGGCGATCGGCACGAAGTTGTCACCTGCGATGACGAGGTCGTAGTTCTTTTTCAGCCCGGGCAGGCCGCCCGCCCGCTCCTGGAACTCGGCGGGGGCACCGAATTTCACCTCGGCCGAATGTGCGGCAAGATCGGCGATGGAGTGCAGGTTCCAGCGCTCGGCGGTGGCCTTGGTGACCACGACCGCGTCGGAATCCTGGCCCGGCGCGGAGGCACCGACGGCCAGATCCGGGCCGAGCGCCTTGGTGAGTGCGCTGTCGATGTCGGCGGTGCTCGTCGCGGTCGCGTTCTTGTCCAGGTACTGCAGCAGGTTGCCGTTGTACTCCGGGATCACCGTGACCGCGCACTGGCGCAGCGCTGGGACGTAGGCCTCGCGGCTGCCGATATTGAGCCGCGTGTCGACCTTGAAGCCGTTGACCCGCAACACTTCGGCATAGATATTGGCGACGGTCTCGGATTCGGGGAAGTTCGCGGAGCCCACAGTGAGCCCGTCACCCTCGCAACTGCCCGACGCCGCGAGTGGATCGGAATTGCCACATGCGGACAGGATCATGGCGGCGGCCAGCGCCGTGGCAGCGACGAGGAAGCGGCTGGCGCGCAGCGTCATGCGCAGCGCCGATCGCCCGTGCCGCACGGCATCGGGGGAGATGGTGGTTTTCACTTGAGGGTCCTTCCGGCAAGGGCGAGCGGTGCGGCGGGCCGTGCCTCAACGGCCACCGGTACATTCTGGTTGTTCATACTGCCCGTTGCATGGTGTCCCTGTTGGCTACGGAGAGTTGGTATCACCGGATGATGTTGGCCGCGTCGAGGCGGGTGCTGGCTCGCGGATTGGTCGTCACAGCCCTCACGCTGGTCGTTTCCTGTGGAAACAATGACAAGGGAACCACAATAGTGGTCGGCGCGGGCGATTCGATGGAATCGAATCTGCTTGCGGAAATCTATTCTGGGGCACTGTCTCGGACCGGCGTGTCTGCTTCCGTCGCATCACATCTAGGCAATCGCGCGGACTATTTCGCGGCGTTGGACGCGGGCGATATCGCGGTGGTCGGTGAACACAGCGGCGAGCTACTCGCCTTTCTCGACACCAATTCGAAGGCCCGCAAGCCGGAGGAAGCCACCACGGTGGCGGCGGGCTCGGTGCCGCAACCCTCGGTAACCCAGGCGGTGAACCGGTCGTTGCCCGAGGGGCTCGCGGTCTCCGATCCGGCCGACGGCACGGACATGCGACCGCGCATGCTGGTGACCGAGGCGGTCGCGACCCGCGACCGGCTGCGGTCCATCGGTGATCTCGCGGGCCGCTGCGGTGAACTCGAAGTCGGGGTGGCTCCGGTGCCTGGCGTCCTGCGCTCGCCCTCGGCCCCACTCGGGATGTCCGGTTGCGACGTCGCCGGAGCCAAACCCTTTCCCGATGCCGCCACCCTGCGAAAAGCCTTGCTGGATGGCGAGATCCAGGCCGGAGTTCTGACCGGACCGCCCGCGCTCGTTCCGGGTGCGACCGACGGGCTGACCATCCTGTCCGACGAGGACTACGTATTCCGTGCGCAGAACGTACTCGCCGTGTATCGCAAGGGTCTGCTCGGTGACATACAGCTCCGGAAGCTGAACTACGTCGCGGGCGAGCTGACCACCGATGACCTCGTCGTCATGATCCGCCGAATACGCGACGGCGCCGTCCCCGCTGACGAAGCGCGCGCCTGGCTGGACGAACACGCGCTGTAGCCCTGGTCTGTCGCGGCTCGCGTCTTGCCGCGTGCCGCTCAGTGCAGGGCAGTCGCCCGCATAGATGCCGGTCATCAGCCCGAGTCGGGGTAGGTACGGCTCGCCGCGCTCAGCCGTCGCTGAGTGGCTGACGTATGCCGCCGATCACATTTTCGCACGCACCGAGCGTCTTGCGGCCCAACTGTTCCGCGCCGTATATTCCATGCGGAGTATTAACTCGGAGAGTATGTCGGTAGCTGTGGCTACCGTGCATGGTCTCGGGGAATCGGCAGGAGGTAATCGGTATGGGGCAGCAGGGGCGCTTCGCGGTGACGCCATTGGCGATTTCTGTGCTCGCGCTGCTCGAAGAGCGGCCCATGCACCCCTATGAGATGTATCAAATGCTGATCACCCGCCGGGAAGACGCCCTGGTGAAGGTGCGCCCCGGCTCGCTCTATCACACAGTCGCGCGGCTCGCCGATCAGGAACTTGTGCGGGCCGATGGTATCGATCGAGAAGGGAACCGCCCGGAGCGCACCACCTATCGGATCACCGACAGTGGTCGAAAGGCGTTGCGCGCCAGGATCACCGAGATCCTGCGGAGCCCCGCGCCGGAGTATCCGGTGTTCCCCGTTGGGCTCGCGGAGGCGCACAACCTGCCGAAGGTAGATGTGCTCGCGCTGTTGCGTGAGCGCGTCGCGTACCTGGAACACGACCTCGCCGACCTCGAGGCGATGGGCAGGTGGGCGGGCCTCAACGCGGTGCCGCGCCGCTATTGGATCGTGCTTACGTACTTGCGTGCCACCGCCGCGGCCGAGCTCGCCTGGGTCAGCGACTTCATCGCCGAGCTCGACAGCGGCGAGATGGAGTGGGAGGAATTCGATCCCGCGACCGGCGTTCGGGTCTCTGGACACCACAACGCCTGGTCCGAAGCCACTGAAGCGTTGGATGCCGCGTTGCCGCCGGTACCTCGACGTGCGGCGCGGACGAGCACGCCCTGATGTCACTCACCGAAACTCGGCCATCCGGAGACATCCGAGATAGGAACGAAATCCATGACCACCGAACGTAATCCGTGGCTAGCGCTCACCGCGCTCGTCGTCGGCTTCTTCATGATCCTGCTGGACATGACGATCGTCGCGGTCGCCAACCCGGCCATCATGCTCGATCTCGGCGCCGATATTTCCCAGGTCATCTGGGTAACGAGCGCCTACCTACTCACCTACGCCGTGCCGCTGCTCGTCACGGGCAGGCTCGGTGACCGCTACGGCCCCAAGAACATGTACCTCATCGGCCTCGCGGTATTCACCGCCGCGTCGCTGTGGTGCGGTCTGTCCGGAACCATCACGATGCTGATCGCGGCCCGCGCTGTGCAGGGCCTCGGCGCCGCACTGATGACGCCGCAGACCATGGCCGTGATCACCAGGACCTTCCCGCCGGACAAGCGCGGCGCGGCCATGGGGCTGTGGGGCGGCGTGGCCGGTCTGGCTACCCTGGTCGGCCCGATCCTCGGTGGCGTGCTGGTCGACGGTCTCGGCTGGGAGTGGATCTTCATCGTCAACGTGCCGGTCGGCATCGTCGCCTTCGCGCTGGCGGTTTGGCTGGTGCCCGCGCTGCCGACGCACCAGCACAAGTTCGACATTCCCGGTGTGCTGCTCAGCGGCGTCGGCCTGTTCCTGCTGGTATTCGGTATCCAGGAGGGCAACACCTACGACTGGTCGCTGCGTATCTGGCTGATGATCGGTGCCGGTGCGCTGATCTTGGTGGCGTTCGTGGTCAACCAGGCGCGCAACTCCGGTGAGCCACTGCTGCCGTTGCGCCTGTTCCGCGACCGCAACTTCGGGTTGTCCAATCTGGCCATCGCCTCGATGGGCGCGGCGGTCACCTCGATGATGGTGCCGTTGTACTTCTACTTGCAGGCGGTGCGCGAGATGTCACCGACCAAGTCCGCCTTGGTATTCGCGCCCATGGCGATCGTCACGGGCATCTTCGCGCCGTTGATCGGCAAATACTCCGACAAGTTGCAACCGCGCGTCGTGCCGACCATCGGCTTTGTCGGTTTCGCCGCCTCGGTCTTCTGGTTCTCGTGGGCAATGACGCCGCACTCGTCGATCATGTGGTTCCTGCTGGCCGCCGCGCTCGCCGGTTTCGCCAATGCCTGCATCTGGGCACCCCTGGCCTCGACAGCGACCCACAACCTGCCGGTGCAGCTGGCGGGCGCGGGCGCGGGCGTCTACAACACCACCCGCCAGGTCGGCTCGGTACTCGGCAGCGCCGCGATCAGCGCCCTTGTCGCAGCCAGGATGACCGCCAACGGCCTCGGCGGCGGCAAGATCTCCGAAGGTAGCGGCGGCCCCGTCCCGGAGTTCGTCAAGGACGCCTTCAGTACCGCCCTGAGCCAGGCCATCCTGCTTCCCGCAGGCATCCTCCTCATCGGCGTCATCGCCTCGGCCCTGTTCATCCGCCACGGCGAGGGCGCCGCCGCGGGACCCGAGTCCGCACCTGCGGAAGCCGATAGCGTCACGGCCTGAGGTCTGCCCACTTCGTACTCCGTGAACGCTGCGTTCACGGAGTACGAGCGGTTCAGCACACGAGCTCCGACAGCCCGAGGCGCCCTCGACCTGCGCGATGAGACCGCGTGTGCCGGTCAGCTCACCTGAACTGTTGCGGTGGGGTAGCCGGTGGCCCCGTCTGGGACTACGTCGGCGCGGTCGGCGGTTTGGGTTTCGCCGGTGCCGTCGGTGGCGCGGGCGCGGATGGTGTGGGTGCCGGGGGTGGCGGTCCAGTCGATGACCCATTGGCGCCAGGTGTCGATGGACTGTTCGGTGGATAGGCGGGCGGGTTGCCAATCACCGTTGTCGATTTGGACTTCGACGGCTTCGATGCCTCGGTGCTGGGCCCATGCGACGCCCGCGATGGGGTTGGGGCCCGCCTTGATGCGGGTTCGGGAACGCGGGGTATCGATGCGGGCCTCTGTTTTGATCGGGCCGTTGGCGGACCAGCCGCGCCGGGTCCAATAGGCGGTGGCGCGGTCGAATCGAGTGACCTCGAGTTCGGTCACCCATTTGGTGGCGGAGACGTAACCGTAGAGGCCTGGGACGACGAGTCGGGCCGGGTAGCCGTGGGCAACCGGCAGTGGTTCGCCGTTCATGCCGACCGCGAGCAAGGCGTCGCGGCCGTCGGTGAGGATCGCCAGCGGGCTGCCCGCGGTGAAGCCGTCGATGCTGTGCGAGAGCACCATGTCGGCGTCGGGATGCGGGCCTGCCTCGGCGAGCAGCGCGTCGAGGCGATAGCCGCGCCAGCGGGCGTTGCCGATCAGATCGCCACCCACCGGATTCGAGACGCAGGCCAGTGTCACCAGGCTCTCGACCGCGGTCCGATCGGCGAGATCGTCCCAGCTGATTCGGATTTCGCGATCCACCATGCCGTGGATGCGCAGCGACCAGTCATCGATGGACACCTGCGGAACGATCAACGCGGTGTCGATCCGATAGAAGTCGGAATTCGACGTCAAGTACGGCGTCAGCCCCGGCAGTCGCAGATCGACACCAGGCGCAAGCGGCACCTCCGGCGCACTCGGCTCCGGCAACTGCACCGCCGCCCGCTCACCCGACACGTCATGCCGTTGCGCGCCCAACCATCGTCCACCTACTCCGGCGAGCACCGCGAGCCCACCGGTGATCGCGAGCCCACGCAAAACCTGCCGTCGCTCCGGCGTCGCTGTCGAGCGCGGCGGCACCGCCGCGCCGTGCCCGGCAGTGCTCGCCGACTGCATCGCGGGGTCGGGCCGGGTGCCCGCGCTCCCCGATTCCGCGGCAACACCGCCACCCGCCGCCGCTGTTGGGGGGAGCGTGGACTGCGTTGCCGCACTGGTGGATTCGTCGGCCACCGCGGATGCATCCGGCGCACCGCCCTCGCGTGTGGTCGAGCTGCTGGAGTCTGCCGCGTGTGCGGGGGATGCGCCCGCGGATTCGGCTGCCTCGTCGATGCGGCGGGTCAGGGTGCGGAGGGCGTAAATGCCTAGGGCGACGCCTATTACGGTGGGAACGGCGCCGCCGAGGCCGGTGCGGTTGGCGGCCGTGACGGCTGCGATGACGCCGAAGAGGGCGAGCAGGGTGGAGCCCGCGGCGCGGGTAGTACGTTCGATGGCCCCTGCCAGCCCGGCGACGACTATCGCGACAACGCCCATACAGAGGTAGAGCACCGTTTTGTCATTGGTGCCGAAGGTGGAGATGACCCACTCGCGCAGGCCGTCGGGGGTGTGATCGACCACGGTGTTGCCGAGGGCGGCCAGCGGGGCGCGCTCGGGGCCCATGAAGGCCGCGAGCAGCTCGGCGACGCCGAGCGCCAGCCCGGCGGAAACGATCCCCGCCCCCACGCGCAATACCCGTAGATCGGCCATAAAAGGAGCCTACTGCCGCATTCGCGCATGAATGATGACCATTCGGTGACGTGCACCCGAGCCCGCAGTGCGACGGCGCGGGCGAATCCCCTGGGCGCGCGCGGATGGTGCGCTGACACCGGCGACCGACTCCAACCGCGCGCACGCGGTTGGTCCACATGGCCATTCGATACGAATTCGGTCAGTTGTGCTGTCGGGCTTGGGCCGCCGGTGGAGGCGGATTCAATCCGCCGAGCTCTCGGGCTTGTGCCGCTGGTAGTACCGGGCGACGCGGACCCGGTTGCCGCAGCGTTGGGCCGAACACCAGCGCCGACGTGGGTGGGTCGGCAGGAACAGCAGCACGCAGTCGTCGGCTTCGCAGCGTTTGAGCTTACCGATCGAGGGGTCGGTGAGTAGGTCGATGGCGGACTCGGCCAGCGCGGCCGCGGCGGTAGCGCCGAGCGGGCCGTGGCGACGACCGGTCGCGACCACGGCGTCGCCGTTCCAGTCGAGTTCCCGGATCAAGGGCGCGCCGGCCTGGGCCTTTTCCAGTCCGCGCAGGGCGGCGGCGGGTGGGCGCTGTCCTGCCAGCAATGCCGCGAGCGTCGCGGCGGTGTCCGCGCGAACCGCGCGAACCGCGATCACGTCGGCCTCGGTCGGCGGCTCGTGCGCGATGCCGTGCAGTCGATCTGCTTGCAGCGCAAGCCATTGCGCCAGCTGCTCCGGCGTATCCAGCAGGTCGGGGCCATCCGGTGCGGTGTTGACCAGATCCAGCGCAAGTGGCTCGCCGATCAGCGGAGTGGATTCACTCATGATTCTAATGCTACTCCAAATCATTGACACATTAGGTTCTCATCGGTTAGAACTAATGCAACATCTCATCAAGAAAGCGTGTGAACAGATGAACGCCTTGCCTCGAGTCGAGCACCGTAGCGTCGACGTAGCCGGAGTCCAGGTCTTCTACCGGGAGTCCGTCCCGGACCGTGCCGACGCGCCGGCGCTGTTGTTGCTGCACGGATTCCCCTCGGCCTCTCACCAGTTCCGCAGGCTGATCGACCTGCTCGGCAGCCGATACCGGCTGATCGCCCCTGACTACCCCGGCTTCGGCAACACCGTCGCACCCTCGGACTTCGAGTACACCTTCGATCGGCTCGCCGACGTGATGGAGGGCTTCGTCCAGCAGCTCGGCCTGCGCCGCTTCTCGATGTACCTCTTTGACTTCGGCGCCCCGGTCGGCTTCCGCCTCGCCACCCGTCATCCGGAGTGGGTCGCGGGCCTCGTGGTACAGAACGGCAACGCCTACGAGGCCGGATTGTCCGACGGTGCACGGGAATTCGCTGCCCTGACCCCGGAGCAGCAAGGCGCCGAGGACATTATCCGAGGGCTGCTCACCCTGGAGGGCACCCGCGGCCAGTACGAAGGCGGCGTCCCGGATCCCAGCGTGATCTCCCCGGAGAGCTGGCTGCTCGATCAGCACTTCCTCGACCTGCCCGGCCGCAAGGAGGCTCAGGTAGCACTGGCCTTCGACTATAAATCCAATGTCGCCGCTTACCCCGAATGGCAGGCCTACCTGCGCAAGTACGCCCCGCCCGCACTGATCACCTGGGGCGCGAACGACGGCTTCTTCCCGGAACCCGGCGCGCACGCCTACCTCGCCGATCTCCCCGATGCGGCGCTGCACATCTTCGATACCGGCCACTTCGCCCTGGAAACCCATCTCGCCGACATCGCCCCACTGATCGCCGACTTCCTCGACAGGCTCCCCGAATAGCGGTGAAAAGCGTGGCCCGCGACAGTTGCTGTCGCGGGCCACGTTTCGTCCAGGACTAGCTCAGCTGTAGATCTTCTCCACCTCTGAGGCGTACTGCTTCATGACAACCGCGCGCTTGAGCGACATTTTCGGGGTCAGCTCGCCGGTCTCCTGGGTCCAGTCGACGGACAGGATGCGGATCTTCTTGATCCCCTCGGCGTGCGACACCTTCTTGTTGGTCTCGGCGACAGCGGCGTCGACCTCCGCGACCAGCTCCGGGTTCTCGATCAGCTTTTCGATCGGGGTATCCGCGGGCAGGCTGTGGCGTTCCTTCCAGCCGGGCAGCGCCTCCGGGTCGAGGGTGATCAGCGCACCGATGAACGGCTGGCCGTCGCCGACCACCATCACCTGGCTGATCAGCGGGTGGGAGCGCAGCGAATCCTCCATCAGCCCCGGCGAGACGTTCTTGCCGCCCGCGGTGACGATGATTTCCTTCTTGCGGCCGGTGATGGTGAGGTACCCGTCGGCGTCGATGGCGCCGAGGTCGCCGGTCTTGAACCAGCCGTCGGCGAAGGCTTCCTCGGTGGCTGTGACATTGCCCCAGTAGCTGTCGAACACCACCGAACCGCGCAGCAACAGCTCGCCGTCCTCGGCGATCTTGATCGCGTGGCCCTCGATCGGCCTGCCGACGGTGCCGACCCGGATGTTGCCCGGGGTGTTGACGGTGACGGCCGCGGTGGTCTCGGTGAGCCCGTAGCCCTCGTAGATGGTGACGCCGACGCCACGGAAGAAGTGGCCGAGGCGCGCGCCAAGCGGTCCTCCGCCGGAGACAGCGGCCTCACACTGCCCGCCGAGCGCGACGCGCAACTTGCTGTAGACGAGCTTGTCGAATACCGCGTGCTTGAGCTTCAGACCCAGGCCCGCGCCGCCGTTGTCGATGGCCTCGCTCCACGCGATGGCGGTCTCCGCGGCCGCGTCGAAGATCTTGCCCTTGCCGCCGTCGTGTGCCTTCTGCTTCGCGCCGTTGAACACCTTCTCGAACACTCGGGGCACCGCGAGGATGAAATGCGGGCGGTAGCTGCCGAACTGCTCGACCAGGGTGGACCAGTCGGAGGTGAAGGCGACGATGACCTTGGCGTCGAACGCAGCCAGCGTTACCGCGCGCGCGAAGACGTGCGCGAGCGGAAGGAACATCAGCGTCTTCTTGCCCGCGGTCACGTACTTGCCGAGCGCGATCCGGTCGGACTTCGACTCGGCCCAGAGGTTCGAGTGCGAGAGCATGACGCCCTTGGGACGTCCGGTGGTTCCGGAGGTGTAGATCAGGGTCGCGGGGGAGGCCGCGTTGACCTGCGCGCGGCGCGTATGCACGGCCTCGTCGTCCAGGTCGGCGCCACGGGTGATCAGCTCATCGATCGCGCCCTTGCCGATCTGAAGGGTTTCCTTCAGATCGGTCAGTGCGCCCGCGTCGATCTCGTCGATGACCGCGCGGTGCTTGTCGCTGTCGACAACGAGCAGCTTGGTCGCGGAGTCCTGCAGGATCCACTTGGCCTGCTCGGCGGCGGAGCTGTCGTAGATGGCGACGGTGCAGCCGCCCGCGGCCCAGGTGGCGAAGTCGAGCACGACCCACTCGTAGCGGGTGGGCGCCATGATGGCGACGCGGTCGCCGAGTTCGATACCCGAGGCGATGATGCCCTTGGCGACACCGGTGACCGTCTTCGCGAAATCCGCGGCTGTCACATCGGTGAAGCCACCGTTGCCGTCCTGGATATTGAAGAGCACCGCGCCCGGCGACTGCTCGGCGTGCCGGAAGACGTTATCGGAATTGTTCGCGTCTTCCGGAATGGTGTAGGAAGCCGGGACTTCGAACTCTCGCATCAGTGCCCTTCCACGTGGGGTTACTCGCAGGTAATCTACGACACCTGAGACCGGGTCATCCTCGCGACCACCGAAAAGTGGTCTGATTTGGAAATAGCGGCCCGATCAAGGCCTCAATCGTACGCAGCGGGTCTCGGTCCGTCCTGGGACTCGCGTTGGTCCGTAGGCGGCGCGTCAACCGCCTATTTCAACTCGCGCATAGAGACCGGCTGAATCGCTTCGCGCAGGAATTCGGCCAGCTCGGTCACCGCCGCGGCGGCGGGTTCGACGAGCGCCGCCTGCAACTGCGCCACATGCCACAGGCCTTGCGACTCGGTGAACCGGACATGCACGCCTGCGGCCCGCAGGGCGGCAACCAATTCGACGCACTGGGAGTGCAGTAGCTCGCTCTTGTCGACCTGTATATAGGTCGGCGGCAGACCGTGTAGTTTCCCGGTCAGCGGCGCGTAGCCGGGGTCGGACGCATCGCCGTTGCCGAGATAGGCGGCGGCGCATGCGCGTGACCACGGCCTGCTGATCACCAGATCGCGTTCGCGCTCGGGGATCTGGTTCGGATCGGCCCACGGTGCGATCAGTCCGAGCGCGGCGGGGGTGTGCCCGTGCTGGGCGATCAGCCGCTGCGCGGTGGCCAGCGACAATCCGCCGCCTGCCGAATCACCGGCGAGTGCGATCTGGTCCGGGCGGTAGCCCACGCTCTCGACCAGCTCGAGGAACGCCATCTCGGCATCGTCGAGTCCGGCGGGGAAGGGGTGCTCCGGTGCCAGCCGATAACCGAGAACGTAGACCGTGCAGCCGGTTTCGTGCGCGAGCCGGGCGGCCAGCGAACGGTGCGTCGCGAACGAGCCGACCGCGTAACCGCCACCGTGCAGATAGAGCACCGCGCCACGCGCATCGGCACCGTGGCCACGCTCGGGGCCCGCGGTGATCCGTTCGGCGGGCCTGCCGCCGAGACTGAGCCGGTGCACATGCGTCCCCGCGGGCACCAGCTGTGCGACAGCACCGGCGTCGAGCAGCAGGCGCTGCAACCGCCACGGCAACCGCTGGTTCAGCGTGATTCGGAAGATCGAGTGCAGCACCGCCCGCGCGAGGGGCAGCGGAAGGTTGATGTCGCGCATGGTTTTTCCTCGACGCTGGAGATCAGGGTAGGAACGGGCGGTTCACCGTGGCGGCGATGCGCTGGTAACCGGAGGCGGTGATACGGACGAACAGGTCGAGCACCTTCGCCTCCCAGCCGATCAGCACTCGCCCGTGGCCCTTTCGGACACCCTCGGTGATGGTCTGTGCGGCCATTTCCGGGGTATGGATGGCCAGCTTCGCGTCGAACATCGCCGCGGCCTTCTTGCCGTCGATGCCCTCGGCGTAGGTGGAGTTGCGTGCCACCGCGGTCTTGATGCCACCGGGATGCACGCAGGTCACCTTCACCGGGTGCTTGCCGACCAGCATCTCCTGGCGCAGCGACTCGGTGAACCCGCGCACCGCGAACTTGGCCGCGTTGTACGCGCTCTGGCCGGGCACCGCGATGAGGCCGAACAGGCTGGACACATTGATGACGTGGCCCGCGCCGGACTCGATCAATATCGGCAGGAAGGCCTTGGTGCCGTTGACGACACCCCAGAAGTCCACGTCCATGATGCGTTCGATGTCCTTGAACTCCGAACGAATCACCTCGCCGTGGTAGGCGATGCCCGCGTTGTTGTAGACCTGATTGACCTTGCCGAAGTGCGCCTTCACGGCATCGGCGTAGAGCAGCACCGCTTCGCGCTCGGTCACATTGATCCGGTCCGACTTCACCTCGGCGCCGAGTGCCGCACAGCGTCGGACGGTCTCGGCGAGGCCCTCGGTATCGATATCGGACAGTGCGAGCTTTGCTCCGCGCCTGGCCAGGTTCTCGGCGAGCGCACGGCCGATGCCGGACCCCGCGCCGGTGATCACGCAGACCTTGCCCTTGAAGTAAGCATCGTTGCTCACTGTGCCACCACCTTCAGGTTGTTTCGGGAGTTGCCGCTTGTCGTTTCGTAGGCGGCGACATCGAATGTTTTTGTCAGCCTACGGAATTCGAAGGTGAAGTCCGGCCACAACGTGGTGTTGTTGCCGTGCTTGTCGAGGTACCAGCTGGAGCAGCCGCCGGTGTTCCAGACGCTGCCTTCCAGTTTATTCTTCAGTTCCACGTTGTAGGCGTCCTGCTTGTCACGGCGCACCTCGACCGTCCGCAGGCCCATCCGGTCCACGGTGGCCAGCGCGTCGGCGATGTAGTTGATCTGCGATTCGATCATGAACACCATCGAGGTATGGCCGAGGCCGACATTCGGGCCGAGCAGGAAGAACATATTCGGGAAGTTCGCGATGGACGAGCCCTTGTAGCCCTGCTGGCCGATCTCGTCGAAGACCTCGGAGAGGGTGCGTCCGTCCTTGCCCGCGATGGTGTTGTAGGCGGGGGAATCGGTGACGTGGAAGCCGGTCGCCACGATGAGCGCGTCGATCTCGCGCTCGGTGCCGTCCTTGGTGACGATCGAATTCTCGCGCACCTCGGCGATGCCGTCGGTGACCACATCCACGTTGTCGCGGCCGAGCGCGGGGTAGTACTCGTTGGAGATCAGCATGCGTTTGCAGCCGATCCGGAAGTTCGGGGTGACCTTGGCGCGCAGCTCGGGGTCGCGGATTTCATGCTTCAGCTTGGCCCGTGCGATCAGCTCGAACGCCTGCATCAGCGCGGGGATCTTGGCAAGGCCGACGACCTGGGTCTCGCGGACCGCGTAGATGGCCGCGCGCGCGAGGCGCTGGAAACCGGGGATGCGCTTGAAGGCGAATCGCTCCGGCAACGTGTACGGCCGGTCCATGCGGGGCAGTAGCCAGGGCGCGGTGCGCTGGTAGACGTCGAGGTGAGCGACCTTGGGTGCGATGGAAGGCACGATCTGGATGGAGGAGGCGCCGGTGCCGATGATCGCGACGCGCTTGCCGGTCAGGTCGGCGTCGTGGTTCCAGCGGGCGGAGTGGAAAACCTCGCCCTTGAAGTTGCCGATGCCCTTGATATCCGGCAGCGCGGGCTCGCACAGCGCGCCGACCGCGGAGACCACGGTGTCGGCGGTGAAACTGCCCTTGCTGGATTCGATTTCCCACCAGGAGGTGTCGTTGTTCCAGCGCGCGGCGGTCACATCGCAGTCGAAGAGGTGCTTGTCGCGCACCTTGTACTTCGCCGCGACGCCCTGGATGTACTGCTGGATCTCGCCCTGTTTGGAGAACGAGCGCGTCCAGTCCGGGTTGAGCGCGAAGGAGTACGAGTACAGGTGTGATGGCACGTCGCAGGCAGCACCCGGGTAGGTGTTGTCGCGCCAGGTGCCACCGACATCGCTGCCGCGCTCGAGGACCAGGTAATCGTTGCGGCCTTGCTGGCTCAATCGAATGGCCAGGCCGAGACCGGCGAACCCGCTGCCGATGATGATCGTCTTGACATGGCGGGCGGGGCGGTTGGCGACAGCTTTGTCTGTAACCTTGCGACTCATGTAGAGGAGCGTACGGTCTTATTGAGCACGAGTCAACAGTATTGACTACCGTTCAGTAGGATGGCGACGTGAGTAGCAAAGGCACCGGCGGGACCGTGAAGCGCACCCGGCTCAGCCCGGGCGAGCGCCGCACACAGCTGATTACCTTGGGCGCCAAGATGCTCGGCGATCGAGCGATCGAAGACATCTCCATCACCGAGATCGCCGAACAGGCGGGCATCTCCCGCGGCCTGCTGTTCCACTACTTCCCGACCAAACAGGATTTCCAGCTCGCGATCGTGCACCATGCGAACGCCGAATTACTCGAACGCGTAGCCCCCGATCGCTCGCTCGGCGTGTTCGACATGCTGCGCGACTCGATCGACCGCTATATCGCCTATGTCAGCGAGAACCGCACGTCCTACCTGGCGCTGCTGCGTGGTCCCGCCAGCACCAGCCCACTGCTGGTCACCCTCGTCGAGGAAACCCGCGAGGCCATCGTCGGCATCATCCTCACCGAGGCCCCCGTCCCCGTCGACGACACCGACCGCCCGCGCCTACTGCTGGCCATCCGAGGCTGGATCGCCTTCGTGGAAGAAACCACCCTCAGCTGGCTTCGCGACGAACCGATCACCCGCGAGGAACTAGTCGACTTGCTCGTCGAATCACTCCTGGCCCTCGCGCTTTCGCTCAGCCCCGCCCTGTCTGCGGCTCTCCGCAACTGATTCACGCCACTTGTCGGGATCCGCACTCTCCGAGATCTCGAAGGCATATTGCTTTCGGCCCGGCTCGACGGTCATCCAACTTCGCGCAGCGGATGGAACTGGACGCTGAGTCGCAGTTCCAGTGCCTCGGCGAAGCGCTCCACCATCGGGATGGTCGGCATCGTTCCACCCGCTTCGAATCGGGCGCGGTCGATATACCCTGACGTATGGGTCTGTCTCGGCGAGAGTTGTTGCGATTCGGAACCGTCGGCTCGATCGCGGTGCTGGTCGGAGCGTCGGCGGCAAGTAGCGGGCGGTTTTGCGCGCCGCGTTGGCTGGGGGATCCGTTCAGCCTGGGGGTGGCCTCGGGGGAACCCAACGCCGATGGCGTCGTGTTGTGGACTCGGTTGGCTCCCGACCCGTTCGCCCCGGACGGGCTCGGTGGGATGGCGCAAGCCCCGGTGACCGTGGAATACGAAGTCGCGCATGACGAGTCCTTCCAGCAGGTAGTGACGCGAGGTACCGCCGTCGCGACGCGTGAACTCGCTCATTCAGTGCATCCAGAGGTCACGGGTTTGGCCCCGAATCGATGGTATTTCTATCGCTTTCGCGCGGGATCGGTCATCTCGCCGATCGGCCGGACTCGCACCGCCCCGCCACCAGGGCAACCCACCGCGCGTATGCGTTTCGCGTTCGCCTCGTGTCAGTCGTGGACCTCCGGCTTCTACACCGCCTACGAGCACATGAGCGCCGAAGACCTCGATCTGGTTGTGCACCTGGGGGATTACATCTACGAACGCGGCTGGAACCGTGGTCGCGAGGGCATGACGGTGCAGCCGCAGTTTCGTGACGAAGCGGTTGATCTGCCCGGCTACCGCCTGCGCTACGCACAAGCCAAGGCCGAGGAGCCGTTGCGTGCCGCACACGCCGCGTTCCCGTGGCTGGTCACCATGGACGATCACGAGGTCGACAACAACTGGGCGGCCGACGCCCCAGGGCTGGGATTCGATATCTATCGCATCCCAGCGTTGTTCCGCCGCCGCAGAGCCGCTGCCTTCCAAGCGATGTACGAGCACCAACCATTGCGGATCGGACAGCTGCCCTCGGGGCCGAACATGCATCTGCACCGGCGCTACGCATTCGGCGACCTCGCCGAGATCACGATGCTCGACACCCGGCAGTACCGCTCCAAGCGGGTATGCGACGACGGCGAAGCCACCGACTGCGCCGACCGACTCGCATCCGATCGCACGATATTGGGTGAGCAGCAACGAGATTGGCTCATCGATGGGTTCGCCCGATCCCCGGCCCGCTGGCAGATTATCGGCAATCAGGTGGCGATGGGTCAATCCGATTACGACCCGGGCCCTGGCACCGAACTGGGCACCGACGCCTGGGACGGCTATGTCGCCGACCGCAACACCGTGCTCGGCGCAGCAGCCGACCGCGACGTACGCAATCTCGTCGTCATCACCGGCGACCGCCACCACAACTACGCCGCCGACCTGCGCCGCGACTACTCGGTACCTGAATCACCCATCGTCGCATCGGAATTCACCGGAACCTCGATCACAAGCGGCGGCGACGGCGCCGACACCACCGCCACCGGCCGCAACCTACTCGCCGCCAACCCCGACATGAAGTTCTTCAACGCACAACGCGGCTACGTCCGAGTCGAACTCGACCACGGCCTGTGGCGCAACGACTTCCGCGTCGTCCCCTACATTCGCCGCCCAGGCGCGCCCATCCACACCCGAGCCAGTTATGTTGTGCAAGACCGGATACCGGGCGTCACAGCAGCATCGCACCCCGACGTCCGGCCCGACCAGGCCTCCGAACCCGACACGGCAGCTCCCAGCGCGCAACCACGGTAATGCGGCGAGCCCTCCGGATGCACCGTCGGACCTGTTCTCGATCGAGGTCGCGGTGGACCCGCTGCAGGTTCGCCGCCCTGCTGGACGGGCGCGTGGATCTGGCGCCGCGGTCGCGGGAAACCTATCGGGAACGACAGCATGTCCGAAAAATCCGGATTCGCCCTACACTCGGCGGCATGTTTCTCCGACGGCTGATTGCCCTCTGCGTTTTCGCCCTGCTGGCTTCGTTCGGCGCGGTCGCCTGCACCGCCGAAGGCGCCGGCACCAAGTCCGACTGCAACCTCGGCGGTTGCACGGTCACCTTCACCCGCGGCGTGAACGCCAAGGCCAGCATCCTCGGCATCGATGCGGAACTCGTTGCCGTCAACGGCAACCTGATCACCTTGAAGGTGGCTGGTCAGGAGGTCACCGTCCCGGTCGGTGAGACCCAGCCCAGTAACGGCGTCAATGTCACGGTGCAGGAGGTCACAGACGACAAGGTCATAGTCAAGTTCGCCACCGGCATCTCCACACCCTGACGGCCGCAGGAGGTCGTCGCCCTGCACGTTGAAGGTGTCGACCGCTGTTGGAATGCCGAACGGCGGGGTCGAATCCTCTTGGTATCAAGTGGATTCGACCCGGCCGTCAGGGCATCTGCGAGCTCCGTTGGCAACTGACGACAACTTGGTTGTCGACGGTATGTATCGTCCGGCATTCGCGTGACTGCCAGGCTTCGGGCAGGTGCCCAGAAGGCAAGCGCCCCTGACCATCTCGCTCGGAAAGGCCAGGAGGCTCACGGCGGCTGTCGGGGTCAGGCGTGCGGCTGGTCGAATTCCCCGGCGGTCACACCGGTGGTGAAGAACCGATGAACATCGGTTCGGGCCCAGGCGATATGCAGGTCCTTGGTTACGAGCTCGATCAACCGCCGAACCGCTGTTCGATCATCGATAGCGTTCAACATAATTGAACAGTCAGAAGCATTGAACACCGCGCCACGCTCGATGGCATGTCTCTCCGGCTGGCCGCTGGTGGCTGCTCGATGGGAAACACGCTCGAGACGTCAGTCATCTGCTGCAACGATGAGCGCGACGCTTCCCTCGGTGCGGTGTATAAGTACTATTTCGAGGTTGGTACGAGTCCGCGGAAATCTGATTCCGCCAATATGGGCCGTGCCGTGTTCCCGTGGCGTCTACTCCGCCTCCAACGTAATCGTCTCGGAATTCGACCTTTGACACAAGTGAGCGCAGGACCGTTCGGTCGCTGGCATCGCGGCTTGACAGTCTGAATCTCTTTACGTTGATCCATTGATAGCAATGTCTACCGCCGTCGTTGAATTGGAAATCACGAAAGTTTTGAAGGACAGCTCCTCGTATGCGAGTCGGCCCAGTCAAGATAATCAGTCATTTTCGACAACTTTGCCTCGTCGAGTTGGAATTCGATGGCGAAGCGGCTCTTATCGCCGGTGATCATCACGGTGGAAGTACATTGCGTGGGCCCCCTCATAATCTGTAAGTCACCTTGGGGGAAGGTAGATCTCAACATTTGGTGCATCGTGGGCGGCGAACCAAGATTTCAATTCCGCACCTCCAAGAACGTGTGGAGTATTCGTGCCGATGTCAATCGGTCCGAGAATCATACCGACAGCTTCTGTCACAAGACAGTCTCCGAGTCGGGAGTCTGACAAATCAGTCCAGTTGAATCGGCATCGGCTAAGGTTGGCGCCACGCAGATCGGAACCTGTGAAGGTCGCATCAATCAGGTTTGCCTCGCTTAGATCGGCACCCTTCAGGTCGGCGCCCTCGAATACGGCACCTTGTAATTGCGACTCGCGAAGAACTGCGTACTCGGCCTTGCAGCCGCGCGCTTGCACTTTTCGCAAGTCGGTATGCGTGAGATCGGCGTAGCTAATGTCAGCAGACATTAGCCAGGCTTGATATAGGTCGGCTTCTGTTATGTGGACGCCACGCAAATTAGATTCATTTAGTGACGCCTCTTGAAGGTGCAGGCCCGAGAGGTCTGCTCCAGTTAATTGGGTTCCGTCGGCAGCGAGGAGAGAATCTACCGAAAGCGAGGAGGCCGACTCGGTCGAAAGTTTATCCAGGTATTCTTCCAGAATGTGACGTGCTGTCACGTCATCAGGCCAGCGAACGACGTTTTCGCGTGAGCGTCCGTATGTTCTGGTCATCTACCCCAGACTACCTTTCCTCGCCAATTTGGATTGTTTGCCACCAACTGATCGAGATGGGCTCGGCGGGCAGCCGACATGCCATCGGGATCGAGGAGGACATTCTCTCCGGTTGCAATATCTTTGTCGATCATCTTAGTGAACTGTTCGTCCGTCTGAGGGTTGGGGATCGGCTGCCCCGCGCCGGGGCGATATCCTGGCTGTGAGTCAGGGGAGCTTTTTACATCCCATCGCTCGTTGTTGGAGTCGATGAACTCGCCCTGATCCTCGCCGTTTGGTCCGGGTTGTGCTCTGGTGATGGGTCCAGGGATCGAGCCGTCGTGTTCTGCTTGCAAACCGACTTCGGCTTCCCGTTTCGATTGCGGGCTCGATGCGCCATTCTTAGCGGGATCCTTCGCTAGTTCCTCAATGCGCCGCTCGTACTCGCTTGTCCCTGGAGTATTGGTGGAATTGCCTGTACCTGCGGGCTTGTCGTCGTCTGCCATCTTGACAGTGATCGACGCGATAGCGGCAAGCGCGGCTTGGAAGCTGAGGTCGGGGATGGGTTTGAAGGCTTCGGCGGCTGTTGCGGCGGTGGCGATGCCGCCGATGAAACCCACTATGCGCAGGATGCGGCTGCGGAGGATTGTGGCGCGGATGACGGTGACGGCGCTGGCGATGATGCCGCCGCCTGCGACCGCGCCCGCGACGGCACCTGCTCCGGCGAAGACGCTGAAGGCGACGGCGAGGCCGAGGACGACGGTGAGTTCCAGTTCGGTTTTGAGGACCTCGTCATGGATGTCGCTGCGCATTTCGCCGAGCGCTGAGTTGTAGTCGGCGAGGGGCGAACCGATGGCGAGGGTTCCTTGGCCGATACCTTGGGCGCCGTCGTGGAGGGTGTTGAGGTTTCTGAGGATGTCGTCGAGGTTGGGGTGATCGCCTTCGAATTTGTTGATGACGGCGCTGAGGCGGGCGGGGGCTTCGGTAATGCTGGTGTGCTGGGCGAAGGCCTTCCATGCGTCAGCGGCGTTGCCGAGTTTCGTGGTGTCGCCGTTGGGGATCTTGCCGAGGGCTTCGAGGAGTCCCGCGACTGTCGTTTCGACGCCGGAACCGTTGTCGCCCTTGGCTGTCGATGGCGGGGTGCGTTCTTTGCCGTCGAAGACCGAGCCAACCTGGGTGGGGCGTTCGGGGGCCGGGTTGGACCTGTTGGCTAAGCCGAGGTTGTAGCCGGTCGCGGCGAGTGCGTCGCCATATCTAGCGAGCGCGTTGGCCATGGTCATGGTGGTCGAGATCAGCTCGCTGGCATGCCGGTCGTAGTGGTTGATCCATTCGACGGTCTCCGAGGCGTCGCCTGCCATACGTTCGCAGCCGTGCAGCGCGTTTCGCAGTGGATGCAGGGCGTTGCCGATCTCATCGGCGAGGGTGTGGAGTTCCTTGGAGGCGTCGTAGTAGGTTTGCCAGTCCAGGTTGATGGCCACGATTTCTCATGTCCCCTGGTGCATCTGGCGGTTGAGTTCGATGGCGGTGGTGTAGCGGTCGTGGGCTTTGCGGGCGGCGTCACTCATGTCGCGGATTCCCTCGGCGAATTCGCGTGCGCCGGTGACCCATTGGCGATGGGCGTCCGCATATGCCTGGGCGGCAACGCTTTCCCAGCCGCTGCCGTGAAGGACGGCTACCTTGTCGTCGATTTCGTCCAAGTGGTCGGCGACGAACCCGGCCAGGCCGGACAGGCGCGACACGATCTGGTCGAGGTGGTCGAGGTCTACCGAGAAATGTGAGCTCACGGCAGATCCAGGCTCGACTGAATTTCGCGGACCTGCTGGGGTACGACCGAGACGTTCTGGCCAGAAGCCGGCGTACCCCCGTCGCTCATAGACACGAACACTACCGGCGGCGCTCTGTGGTGTCGACCCTGTTGGAATGCGGAACGCCGGGTCGAATCCACTCCATACCAAGTGGATTCGACCCGGCGTCCGGATCAATCAGCTAACTACGTGGTCGGCTCGAAAGCCTCGTCGATGATTTCCTGCTGTTCCACCGCGTGCACCTTGCTCGAACCCGAGGACGGTGCCGACATGGCGCGGCGGGAGATCCTGCGGAGCTTGGTGAAGCGGTCGGGGAGGACCTCCGGGAGGTTGAGGCCGAAGAAGGGCCAGGCGCCCTGGTTGGCCGGTTCCTCCTGGACCCATGCGATATCGGTCGCGTTGGGATAGGTCGCGAGGGCCTCGTTGAGGCGGAACTTGGGCAGCGGGTAGAGCTGCTCGATCCGCACGATGGCGACGTCGTCGCGGGTGCCCTTCGCCTTGGCGGCGAGCAGCTCGTAGTAGAGCTTGCCGCTGGTCATCAGGACCCGCTTGACCTTGTTGCGGTCGCCGATGCCCTGCTCGTAGGTCGGCTCGTTGAAGACCGAGTGGAACTTCGACTCGGTGAAGTCCTTCAGGTCCGAGACCACAGCCTTGTTGCGCAGCATCGACTTCGGGGTGAAGACGATCAGCGGGCGGCGGATGCCGTCCAGTGCGTGGCGGCGCAGCAAGTGGAAGTAGTTCGCGGGGGTGGACGGCACGGCGACCGTCATCGAGCCCTCGGCACACAGCAGCAGGAACCGCTCGATGCGGCCGGATGTGTGGTCGGGACCCTGGCCCTCGTGGCCGTGCGGCAGCAGCAGCACAACGTCGGACAGCTGGCCCCACTTGGCCTCACCGGAAGAGATGAACTCATCGATGATGGACTGCGCGCCGTTGACGAAGTCACCGAACTGCGCCTCCCACAACACAAGTGCGTTGGGGTTGCCCAGCGAGTAGCCGTACTCGAAGCCGACCGCCGCGTACTCACTCAGCGCCGAATCGTGCACCGCGAACCAGCCGGGGTTCTTGCTGCCGATGTTGTGCAGCGGGGTGTACTCCTCGGCCGTCTTGCGGTCGATGATCACCGAGTGCCGCTGGGTGAACGTGCCACGACGCGAGTCCTGACCGGTCAACCGGACAGCTTTGCCTTCGTCGATCAGCGTGCCGAAGGCCATCAGTTCGGCGAAAGCCCAGTCGACCTTGCCCTCGTAGGCCATCTCGCGACGCTTCTCCAGCACCGGCTTGACGCGCGGGTGCACGCTGAAACCGTCCGGCACGTTGAGGAAGGCGTCACCGATGCGCTGCAGGGTCGTCTTGTCCACGGCCGTCACGACTGTCGTCGGCACCTGCTGGTCGCCCTCGACCGATTCGCTCGGCTCCGGGACGTACTTCTCCAGCTCGCGGACCTCGTTGAAGACTCGCTCCAGCTGCCCCTGGTAGTCGCGCAGGGCGTCCTCGGCCTCTTTCAGCGAGATATCGCCACGGCCGATCAGGCTCTCGGTGTATGCCTTGCGGACCGAGCGCTTGGTGTCGATGACGTCGTACATGGCCGGCTGAGTCATCGACGGGTCGTCGCCCTCGTTGTGGCCGCGACGCCGGTAGCAGACCATGTCGATCACGACGTCCTTGCGGAACTTCTGCTTGAAGTCCACCGCGAGACGCGCCACCCAGTCGCACGCCTCCGGGTCGTCGCCGTTCACGTGGAAGATCGGCGCACCGATGAACTTCGCGATGTCCGTGGAGTATTCGGTCGAGCGGCTGTTCTCCGGCGCCGTGGTGAAACCGATCTGGTTGTTCACCACGATGTGGATGGTGCCGCCGACGCGGTAGCCACGCAGCCCCGACAGATTCAGCGTCTCGGCGACAACACCCTGACCGGCGAACGCGGCGTCACCGTGCAGCATCAGCGGGACAACGGAGTAGCCCTCGGGGCCGTCACCCTTGTCGAGGATGTCCTGCTTGGCGCGGGCCAGGCCCTCGAGTACCGGGTCGACCGCTTCCAGGTGCGACGGGTTGGCGGTCAGCGAGACCTCGATCTCGTTGTCGCCGAACATTTGCAGGTAGGTGCCGTGCGCACCGAGGTGGTACTTCACATCGCCGGAGCCGTGCGCCCCCGCCGGGTTCATGTTGCCCTCGAACTCGGTGAAGATCTTCGAGTACGGCTTGCCGACGATATTGGCGAGCACATTGAGCCTGCCACGGTGCGGCATGCCGATGATGACCTCGTCGAGCGAGTGCTCGGCGCACTGGTCGATGACCGCGTCCATCATCGGGATCACGGTCTCGGCGCCTTCGAGCGAGAAGCGCTTCTGGCCGACGTACTTGGTCTGCAGGAAGGTCTCGAAGGCCTCCGCCGCGTTCAGTCGGTTCAGGATGTACTTCTGTTGCGCGACGGTCGGCTTCGCGTGCTTCTGCTCGACCCGCTCCTGGATCCACTGCAACTGCTCGGTATCGAGGATGTGGGTGTACTCCACACCGACGTGGCGGCAGTAGGCGTCGCGCAGTACCGAGAGCACCTCGCGCAGCTTCATCTGCTCCTGGCTATGGAAGCCGCCCACGTTGAAGGTGCGGTCCAGATCCCACAGGGTCAGCCCGTGCTGGGTGACATCGAGGTCGGGGTGGCTGCGGAACTTGTCCTTGACCAGGCGCAGCGGATCGGTGTCCGCCATCAGGTGGCCACGGTTGCGGTAGGCCGCGATCATTTCCAGCACGCGCGAGCTCTTGTCGACGCCGCGCTCGCGGATGTCCTTGCGCCAGCGGACCGGCTCGTAGGGCACGCCGAGCCCGTGGAAGATCTCGTCGTAGAACTCATCGCTGATCAGCAGGTTGTGGATGGTCCGGAGGAAGTCGCCGGACTCAGCGCCCTGGATGATGCGGTGGTCGTAGGTGGAGGTCAGCGTCATCAGCTTGCCGATGCCGATATCGGCGATCCGCTCGTCGCTCATGCCCTGGAACTCGGCCGGGTACTCCATGGCGCCCGCGCCGACGATCGCACCCTGGCCCGGCATCAGTCGTGGCACCGAGTGCACGGTGCCGATGGTGCCCGGATTGGTCAGCGAGATGGTGACACCGGTGAAATCCTCGGTGGTCAGCTTGCCGATGCGGGCCCGGCGGACGATGTCCTCGTAGGCGGTGTGGAACTGCCCGAAGGTCATTTCTTCGCAGCCCTTGATGGCGGCTACGACGAGGGTGCGGCTGCCGTCCTTGCCGGGCAGGTCGATGGCGAGGCCCAGGTTGGTGTGCGCTGGGGTGATCGCGTTCGGCTTGCCGTCGACCTCGGCGAAGTGCCGGTTCAGGTTCGGGAAGGCTTTGACGCCCTGCACGATCGCGTAACCCAGCAGGTGGGTGAACGAGATCTTGCCGCCGCGAGTGCGGGCCAGGTGGTTGTTGATGACAAGACGGTTGTCGATCATCAGCTTCGCCGGGATGGCACGAACGCTGGTCGCTGTGGGGATGGTCAGCGAGGCGGACATGTTCTTGACGACCGCTGCGGCCGCACCGCGCAGCACCTTCGATTCGTCGGCGGCCGCGGCGGGCTTCGGCCCTCCGGAGGTTGGTGCCGCGTTCGAGGTAGGTGCCGGAGTTGTCTGCGGGGTGCGCGCGGTGACCTTGGCCGGAGCCGCGGGCTTCGCCGGAGCCGGAGCAGCAGTGGCCGGTACGGCAGGCGCCGGTGCGGCCGGGGCAGGTGCAGCTGCGGCGGGCGCGGGTGTGGGGGAGGTCATAGCCGGTGTCGGCGCCGCCGCCTGCGCGGGCGCTGCGTTTTGGCTGTTACCGGAATCACCAGTGGCTTCAGGCGTGTAATCAGCGAGGAACTCGTGCCAACTCTCGTCTACCGAAGATGGATCCTGTTTGTACTTCTGATACATCTCATCGACTAGCCACTGGTTCTGTCCGAACTGGGAAGTTGAGCTGCTCACAGCAGGTGTTCGCCTCATTTCGTTCTTCGCGCTGCGACGTTTGTGACGTGCCCGGCACGGGGATCAGCGGATACGCGCCGATGCGCCCTGTCTGAGGATAGGCCCAACAGCAATCCGGCGGATCTACTGACCACCCGACAGTTCCGATCCCATAGGTGACGACTCGTCTGTGACCGAGAATATTCCCTCGGTTTCCCGGGCAGCAGCCCATAGCCGGGAATACGGCCCGCCAGCGGCCACCAGCGCGGCGTGCGTGCCGATTTCCGAGATCTTTCCGTGATCGACAACGGCGATCTGATCGGCTCGTGCGGCCGTGCCGAGCCGATGCGCGACGATGACCGTGGTCCGCCCCCGCGCCAGCGAACGGCTCGCTAGCAGTACCGACGCCTCGGAGTCCGGGTCGAGCGTCGCGGTCGCCTCGTCGAGCAGCAGCAGATCAGGGCCGACCAGCTCGGCCCTCGCGAGCGCGACGAGCTGACGCTGCCCCGCCGACAACCCGCGGCCGCGCTCGCCGACGGGCTGGCGCATGCCGAGTGGAAGCGCGGCGATCATGTCGCTAGCGCCGACCGCCGTCGCGGCCGCGGCGATCTCCGCATCGGTCGCCGAAGGTTTCCCGAATGCGATGTTGCTCGCGACGTCACCGGTGAAGAGGTGAGCCTCCTGCGGGACGATGCCGAGTCGGGATCGGTAGTCGGTGAGGCGGTAGTCGCGGATGTCGACGCCATCGACTCGGATCGCGCTGTCGGTTACGCGCCCGCCGTTGACAGTGCCGTTGCCGAGATTTCGAACAACGTGTTCGGTATCCCTGGTGAAGTCCCGGTCATCGGGCAGGTCGTACAGGCGAGCAAGCAGCTTGACGATGGTGGATTTACCCGCGCCGGTCGGTCCGACCAGCGCGAGCGTCGAGCCTGCTGGGATATGCAGCGATACGCCGTCGAGGGCGGGTGTTCGGGTGCCCGGGTAGTGGAATCGAACATCGTCGACGGTGACCTCGCCGCGCAGTCCGTCCGTGATCGCGATCGCATCGGCAGAGTCGGCGGCGATCGAGGACGGCGTGCGCAACAGTTCACCGATCCGGCGCAGCCCGACCCTGGCCTGCTGATATCCGTCGAATACCTGGGACAGTTGCAGGATCGGCGCGAACAGCAGTTCCAGGTACAGCACGAAGGCGATCAGCGTGCCAGGACTCGTTGTGCCGTCCGCGACCTCGCGGGCTCCGATGAAGACCACCGCCGCCAACGCGAGGTCGGCCCACGCGATGACGAACGCGAAGTACATCGAGATAGCGCGCTGGGCCCGCATCCTGCTGTTGCGGTAGCGCTCGGAGTATTCGGCGAACCGGTGCGCCGCGATCGGTTCGTGCCGACTGGCCTGTACCGCGCGCAGGCCGCTGACGTTCTCCTGGAAATCGGCGTTCACCGCCGAGACATGCTCGCGCGACACCGTGTACGCGGTCGAGGAGACCCGACGGAACAGCCAGGTCGCGCCCGCGAGCGCCGGCAGCGCCACCAGCACCGCCGCCGCGAGTGATGCGTCGATGACCAGCAGTGCGACCGCGATGCCGATGAGGGTCAGGCCACCGATCAGGGTGGTCGCGAGGCCGGTCTGCAAGAAGGTCGACAGCGCGTCGATGTCGGTGGTCATCCGGGTCATGATGCGTCCGGACAGTTCCCGCTCGTAGAAGTCGAGCCCCAGTCGTTGCAGATGGGCGTAGCTGCGCACGCGTAAGCCGTACAGCACCCGCTCGCCGGTGCGCGCGGTGAGCACGGTCGCCACGGCAGCGACCGCGAGCCCCGTGAGCACAAGCACGGCACCGAGTACTGCCGCCATGGCCAGCGCACCGGAATCCCTGTGCCCGACACCGGAATCGATCGCATAGCGCACGATCGGCGGGAAGCCGACCCCGATGAGCGCGTCCAGCGCGAGCAGACCGATCACGATCAGCACCAGCCAGCGGACCGGGCGCAGTAGCCGACCGAGCCGAAAGCCGGGATCGGGCTGCCGCAGCCGCCGCTCGTCCAGACCTGGTTCCTCGATGGCCGGTGGTAGCCGCTCGATATCGCGACGCAATTCGGGAGTCTCGCTGAGATCGGCCGCTGCGCCCGACCCCGCGCCACCGATCGCGGAAGGCCCGTGGCCGACTCGGACCGTAGTCGCCGCCACATTCACGTGCTCGAGGTGATGGGTCGCAGTCGGAGCAGGCAGCCGGATGACACGGTCGGCGTGCGCGAGGGTCGACTCGCGATGGGCCAGGATCAATGTCGTTCGCCCGCCTTGATCCGGCAGTGTGTCGAAGATCGCGGCCTCGGTCACCGCGTCGACCGCGGAGGTGGCGTCGTCGAGCACCAGGATGCGTGGCCGCGCCAACAGCGCCCTTGCCAATGCGATCCGCTGGCGCTGACCGCCGGACAAGGTCAGCCCGCGCTCGCCGACCACAGTGTCATAGCCGTCGCGCAGTTCAGTGATGAAGTCGTCAGCCGCTGCCAACTCGGCGGCCTGCCGGATCTCGGTGTCGGTGGCATCCGGACGGCCGAGTGCGATATTGGCGGCGATGCTGTCGGAGAACAGGAACGGGTCGTCGAAGACAACGCCGATCGCGCTGCGAAGATCGGCAGCGCGAAGGTCCGCGATATCGACGGCCGCCGGATTCCCACCGCCCGGTGGCTCGGCGTCGTGGTCGAGTCGCGGACCCGGCGACGCCGGGTAGGTGTCCGGGGTGGCATCGAATTGGGAAGCGGTGCGGTCGGTTTCGGTGCCGAACAGGCGGATGTTGCCGGCGTCCGGTGTGTAGAAGCGGGGTAGCAACAGTGAGAGTGTGGTCTTGCCGGAACCGGCGGGGCCGATGATCGCCACTGTCTCGCCCGGGCGCACGGTGAGGTCGAGGTCGCGCAGCACCGGGCGGTCGGGGTCGAATCCGAAAGTGACCGCGTCTATTTCGATGCCGAGCGGGCCGTCGGGTAGCGGGGTGGGTGTGACGGGGTCGGCGATCGTCGGCGCGGTGTCGATTACCTGGTAGACCCGTTCGGCCGCCGCGCGGGTCAGCTGGGCCATGATCACCACCGAGGTCATGGTGCGGGTGGTCGAGGTCATGGTGGCGACGTAGGCGGCGAAGGCGAGGAAGGTGCCGATGCTGATGGTGCCGTGCAGCGCGAGCAGTCCGCCGAAGGCGATGACCGCGACAAGTCCGGCCTGCGGGACCGCGGAGACGGTCGGCGCGAACCGCGCGTTTATCCGTGCCGCGCGCATCCGCTCGGCATACAGCGTTCTGCCGTGCTGTTCGAGCACCTCGACCATGCGGGCTTCCTGCCCGAACCCCTTCACCACACGAACCCCGGTGACCGTCTCCTCGACGTGCTGGGCGACCTCGGCGGCGCGCTGCTGCGCGGACCAGGTCGCGGCATACAGCCGTGGCCGCATCCGATACACCACCAGCGCGATCACCGGCACTACCAACAGCGCGGCAGCGGCCAGCGGCGGTGACAGCCACACCATCACCGCGGCCGCGAGCACGAACTCCACCAGCGCGAGCCCCGACAGCGGAGCCATGGCGAGCAGCCCCTGCACCAGTTGCAGATCGGTGATCGAACGCGACACCACCTGCCCGGTGCGCATCGCGTCCTGCCCGGTTCCGTCCAGTCGCTGCAACGAGCCGAGCAGTTGCAGCCGCAGACTGTGCTGCACGTTCAACGACAGCCGCCCCGCCAGCATCCTGCGCCCGAACGCGGCGGCGAACCGCCCCACCGCGAGCAGCGCGAGCAGTCCGGCAACCACCCCGATAGCGTCGGTATCCCCGACCCCCGCCGCATCCAGCGCCCGCTTGGTGAGCAGCGGCGCGGTAATTTCCACCACCGCCCCGACCGCCAACGCGGCCGAGATCCCCACGAGCAGCCGGCCATGCGACCGACTCTCGGCCCACAGTCTGCGCATCCAACCGCGCGAGCGCTCGCCAACCAGATGTTCAGTCAAATCAGGTGCTCGCCCATCTCGATCGTCTTCGTCTACACATAACCCGACGTTAACGACACGCACCGACGGGGGAGTTGCGTGACGCGTCGATGTTGCCGAACACCATGGTCATGATGGTGCCTTTTTCGTTGGATTTACTGTGGTTGGGCTGCCGAGGACCGGCCGTTGACGATGGCGAGGAATTCGTCCGTCGTCAAGATCGCGTGCGCGTATTGCGGCGCATTGATCTCGAACGTCGCGGTCATTTCGTCCCAGCGGAACGCGCCGATGGCGTCGCGGATGAGGGTCACGTGGTAACCGAGTTCTTGACCGAACCGAGCGGTGGTGTCAATGCACGTGTTGGCCCTCATGCCGATGAGGACGATCTTCTGGATGCGGTGCTGCACGAGCATCATGTCGAGGTCGGTGTTGGCGAAGCCGCTCGCGGACCAGTGCTGGCTCATGACCAATTCGTCCTCGCGGGGCTCGAAGTCCGGGTGCCACTGCGCTCCCCAGCTGCCGACCGCGAACGTCTGTCGTTCGACGATGCGACGCTGGGTGGGCGAGAGGTGGTCCCATGTGAGGTAGTCGCCGGGCGTTGTCTGGTGGTGCGGCACGATGAACACCCGGAAGCCGCGGCTCCGCGCTGCGGCGAGCATGGCGCGCATATGGTCGAGTAACCCGACTCCTTCGGCGACCTCTTTGGCCGAGGGCCACAGCTTGCCGCCCTCGGAGAGAAAATCGTTGTACGGATCGATGACCAGCAGTGCGGTCTCATCGCTGGGATAGGCGTGGGCAGCGCCCATCACATCCTCTGTCCGACTGTCCTCGGTGCCATCGGGTGTGGTGCTGATTCTCATGTGTTTCCCCTTGTGGACTGTCGTGATGAATCGGTGTGCGTTCATGCTTCGTCGACTCGGATCACATCAGTTGCGCATGTCCAGGACGACGCGGAACCGTGCCTTGCCGGACATCATGCGGGCATACGCCTCCGGCGCCTCCGCCAGCGGCATCACCTCGATCATCGGGTGGATGCCGCGGGCCTGGCTGAGGATGAGATTGTCCTCGTTCTCGATGGAACTGCCGGTCAGGCTCCCGGAGACCATGTGGGTGCCGAAGATCAGGTCGGAGGTTCGGATCGAGATCGGGTCGGGTGCGGCGCCGACCACCACCATCCGACCCCGCGGCGCGAGGCCGGCGACGAGCGGGGACATCGAGGCGCCGCTGGCCGCGGTGGCGATGATCGCCGCGGCGCCGCCGAGCGCGCGCAACGCCTCGCCGGGGTCCTCGGCGGCGCTGTCGATGTAATGGTCCGCGCCGAGTTGCGCGGCGAGCTCGGCCTTGTCGGTGCCGCGGGCGATAGCGGCGACCCGATAACCGAGCTCGGCGGCGTACTGCAGGCCGAGGTGTCCGAGCCCGCCGATCCCCTGGACCGCGACGAGAGCGCCCGGGCGGGCCTCGATCTGCCGCAGGGCACTATAGGTCGTCAGTCCCGCACACAGCAGCGGGGCGGTTTCCAGCGCATCCATGCCGTCCGGGATCCGGACCAGCCCGCTCGCGCGGGCGAAGGTGTACTCGGCGTATCCGCCGTCGACGGTGGTCCCGGTCCACGGTTGATCGGTGCAGTTGACGAAGTCACCTCGCCGGCAAAGGTCGCACTCGTTGTCCTGGCCGCCCAGATATCCGACACCGACGCGATCCCCGATCCGCCATGTGGTCACACCGTCGCCGACGGCGTCTATTACACCGACGATTTCGTGACCGGGAACGACCGGCTGCGTCGGGTCGGCGCGCAGCCCCTCCACAGCGAGGGTGTCGGAATGACACACGCCGCAGCTGTCGACCCGCAGTCGCACCTGCCGCGCCGGTGGATCGCCCAGCTCGCGGGTGACCAGGGAGAATTCGCGGGTCCCCGTGACTTCGAAGGCGCGATACGTGGGCATGATTGCGTCCTTTCCGATGTCCCGTCGCGACTTTCGGTTGCTGAGTGAGCGACCCTTCGAGCTGCGTCAGCCGAGCCTGGACACCTGGTAGTGGCTGATCCGAACCCCTTCGGGTGTGTCCTTGACCAGTACGCTCAGGTACACGGTCAGCGTCGGCCGGTCTATGAAGGAGAAATCGACGCTCAGGTAGCCGAGCACCAGATTGTCCGCGAGACGACGGGTTTCGAGGATTCGGTACGCGGCGGTCATACCCGCTGGCTGCGAGTCGTAGTAGTCGGCGACACCCTGCCGCCCGACGGTGTAGGGGCGTAGGCCCTGGAAAATCGCGTCCGCGGTGAACTCGGCGGCGACGCGCTGGGGCTCGTGCGCGTCGACGGCCGCCTTCCACCGGTCGAGCACGCCTCGGAGGATCTCTTCGTTTGCCGCGGTGTTGTTCATGAGATGTCCGACGCGTGCTCAGTGTCCGGCGCTCTGGCCGCCGTCGACGTGCAGGATCTCGCCGGTGACGAACGCGGCGTGCTCGAGGTAGAGGATCGCGTCGACGACGTCGTCGATCTCACCGAGCCGGCCGACCGGGTGCAGGGCGGCGAGCGCCTCGTACGTTTCGGGCGGGTGCATCGGGGTGCGGATGGTACCGAGCGAGACGGTGTTGACCCGGATTCCGCGGGTCGCGTACTCGATCGCCAGCGACTTCGTGACGGCGTTCAGACCGCCCTTGGTCAGCGACGCGAGCGCCGAGGGCACCTGTGAGTCGGCGTGGTCGACCAGGGTGGTGGAGATGTTCACCAGATGGCCTCCGCTGCCCTGGGCGAGCATCGCGGCGACAGTGGCGCGGGAGATGTCGAAGAAGCCGCGCAGGTTTACGCCGGTCACGGTGTCGTAGTCCGCGTCGGTGTAGTCGGTGAACGGCTTGGCCACGAAGACTCCCGCATTGTTCACCAGTGTGTCGATCCGGCCGAACCGCGCCAGTGTCTGGTCGACGATGTCGGCGCCGGTACCCGGCTGGGACAGGTCGCCGGGCACGGTCAGCACGTCGGGATCGTCGGATGCGCCGATGGAGCGGGAGGTCGCGGCGACGGCATAGCCGAGCTTGCGGTAGCCGACGACCAGGGCCGCGCCGATACCCTGGGATGCGCCGGTCACAATGGCGACTTTCTGCGTGGTGCTCATAAGCCGGATCCTCGCTTCCAGGATCGGGGTCGGCGCGCAAAGGATCGAATTCCCGAAATCCCGGTACTACGATTCGGAACACGGGGTGTTTCACTCACGAATCGATAACGCGCGTTCGGCGCGTACCCACGCCAGTGTCAGCTGACGCAGCTCGCGCTTCTACACACAGGATGGGTCAGAGCGCTGTTCTCTATCGTAGCAATGGAGACATTGGCATGACTACGCCCGCAACTGATCTCGACTTGACCATGCTCATCATCGCTGCACCGATGGCCGGCGGCGGATCCACACCGTCCTCGCCGCCGCCCGCGCCAGCGGTCTCGGGTTCCTCGCAGTCCCGCGCGGTTCACAACTCGCGTTGGCGCACCGACCACCAGCCCGCGCCCGCGACGCCGATGGTCCACAACAGCAGGACCACGACCGCCGCGGGGGTAGGGGCGAGGAAGTCGCTGTCAGGGAAGGAACCGACGGCGACGGTGCTGACGGTGGCCGAGCCGGGGAACAGGGTGGCGAAGCCCGCGATGCCGAGGCCCTTGGCGACGAGCCAGCTCAACGGTTCCACGATGACGAGCCAGCCGAGCAGTACGGCGACCGCGCCTGTCGAGGTGCGCAGCAGCAGACCGAGACCGGCGCCGATCAGTGACCAGCACGCTGTGGCGAGCAGGCCGCCGCCGAGCACCGTGAGCAGTCGGATGCCGAAGTCGAACTTGCCGTGTCCGAACCCGATCAGGCAGGCCATCGCGATCAGCTCGACGACGAACGCGCTCGCAAGCGCGAACCCGGCGGTGACAACGAGTTTCGCGGTGACGAGCCGGTCACGGTCGGAGGTGAACAACTGCGTCACCGGCATGGTGGCGTAGCGGTATTCCGCGCCTGCGCCCGCCGCACCGAAGGCGCCCGACACCAGGATCGCCGCCGCGAGGCCGAGATACAGCCCGATCGTCGCCGCCCCGGTCGCGGGATCGCCCTTCGGATCGGCCGGTCCGGCGAGGATGGCGGTGACCGAACTCGCGACGAGCGCGACCGCGGGCACTCCGATGCCGAGGATCCGGTTCGGGCGCAGCGTGGTGACCTTGCGTACCTCGGAGTTGACCGAGGGGACCAGGTCCGCCGGCAGGATGTCGATCATCGTGGAATCCCGTGGGGCGTCGGAAGATGGGCGGCCACTCCGGGATACGGGGTTGGCTGTGGACGGGCCGGTTTGGCGAGCGAGGCCAACACCCGGTCGGGGTGGATCGGATCGGGGGTGATGCTGTCCAGGCGCACGCCCGCGACCCTCGCCGCGTCGTGAATCTGCCCCTCGGAGGCTTCGGCTACGGCCAGCCGCCCGTCGGGGCGGATCACCACGTCGGTGAAGCCCTGCGCGGCCAGCGTTGTCGCAAGCGCGATAGGCGTGGACGAGGCAACCACCAGACGATCGGGATGACTACGGCGCAGGCGGGTCGGGCTGCCCTCGTAGGCCACCGAGCCTGCACTCAGCACAATGAGTTTGTCCACGACCGGAATCACCGCCGCGAGACTCTCGCTGGACAACAGCACCGTGCCGCCGCGGCGGGTGTGCCCGCGCAGAAACTCATGCAGCCATGCGCGTTCCGCGTTGTCCAGGCCCGCGGCCGGCTCGTCGAGGACCAGCAATGGCGGATCGCCGAGCAGCGCGGCCGCCAAGGCCACCCGGGTCTGCTGTCCGGCGGTCAGCGCCTCGGCCTTGGCATCGGCAGTCGGGCCGAGGCCGACGAGCTCGATCACCTCGTCGACTCGCTCGTTCGACACTCCGACCGCCGCCGCGTACACCAGCAGATGGTCGCGCGCCGTTCGCGCGGGATGCATTCCACGAGGATCCAGCATGCCGCCCATCGCTCGTGCGGTGCCGGGTAAGCCGTGCCCGCCGACGGCGACCGAGCCCGCGCTCGGTTCGAGCAGGCCGAGCAGGATCCGCAGGATGGTCGTCTTACCCGCACCCGCTGGCCCGACCAGAGCGGCCGCGGTGCCCGCGGTCACGGTGAAGCTCACGTCCTCCACGGCCGTCACCAGGTTGTACCGCTTGCCGAGGCCGCGGACGGTGAAGGCGGGTCCCCTGCTCGCGCTCATCGCGGTGTGGTCGGTGGTTGCGGCTTCGTCGGGTCGATCGCGGTGAGCGGATCGGCCTCGACGATGAGGTGCCGATCGGCGGGCCACACCACCGGCGCAGGCCCGAATGCCTTGCGCGAGTTATTGATTGTCGTCTTGCCGAGCGCCCGGTTGCCGACCCCGCCGATCACCGCGCCGATACCGGCGGGGACGATCTTGCCCGCCATCAGTGCGGCACGTTTGGTGATGAAGCGAATGATGAATCGCTTGAGCAGCGAGTCGTTCATGCTCGACAGCCCGGGAATGCGATTGGCGAAAGCCGTGCCCCAGTTCTTCGCGGAGTGGCCGACCGTCTTCTCGACGATCTCCATGCCGGTGTCACCGAGTACCACCGCGAGCACCAGCGCCCTGCGCTGCTCCTTGTCCTCGGGGGCAACCCCGTGCACAGCCGCCACCGCGAGGGTGAACACCGCGGAAGCTTCCATGAAGAAGGTCGTCTCCGCACTGACGGCGGCGATGGCCGCGATGGTGCCGACACCCGGCACCGCGGCGGTCGCGCCGACAGCACCGCCGCTTCCCGTCACCGCGAGCAGATACTGCTTCTCCAGCCGCTCGATGACCTGCGCGGGGCTCTCGGTCGGGTGGGAGCGCCGGAGTCGGTCGACATACTTGGCGACGGCGGGCGCTTGCAGACGCGACCCGGAATCGAGCAGCTCGACCACCGTCTTCTCGAACGCGCCTTTGAACACGGCGTCATCCTCCTCTTCCACCTGTATTGCGTGAACTGTATGGCACCGACTGCCGTCAGCTCGTCATGACAACGAAGTACCCGGTCGAATCGGTTCCGATCAGAACCGGCCGCCATGGCGCTCGGTCATGCCGGTTGGTTCAGTGCGGGCACCCGCTCGGCGAGCGCGGGCGGCGGCGGCGGAGTGCCGTCACCGAAGGGCCTGCCGCCCAGTGCTTCCCGGCCGTGCGGAGTCAGCCAGTTGGTCAGATCGGGGCCCTTCGGCACGATCCGAGTCGGGTTGATGTCGGTGTGCACCACGTAGTAATGCGTCTTGATCTGGTCGAAATCGACGGTGTCACCGAATCCCGGCGTCTGATAGAGGTCGCGCACGTACGCCCACAGCACCGGCATCTCGGCCAGCTTGCTCCGGTTGCACTTGAAGTGGCCGTGATACACCGGATCGAAACGGACCAGCGTGGTGAACAGCCGAACATCGGCTTCGGTGATGGTGTCGCCGACCAGGTATCGCTGTCCGGCCAAGCGCTCCGAGAGCCAGTCGAGGCGGGAGAACAGACGGTCGTAGGCCGCGTCATAGGAGTCCTGGGCGCCGGCGAAGCCACAGCGGTACACGCCGTTGTTGACGTCGCGGAAAACCGCGAGATTCACCTCGTCGATCTCGGCCCGCAGCGCTTGCGGGTAGAGCTGCGGAGCGCCCGCGCGGTGGAATTCGGTCCACTCGGTGGAGAAGTCGAGGGTTATCTGCGCGTAGTCGTTGGTCACCACCTGGCCGGTGCGGACATCGACGATCGCGGGCACGGTGATGCCGCGCGGATAGTCGGGGAAGCGCGCCAGATACGCGTCGCGCAGCCGAGGAATACCCAGCACCGGATCGACCCCGCCGGGATCGAGGTCGAAGGTCCAGCTGAACTTGTCGTGCGTCGGCCCGCACAACCCGAGCGAGAGCGCACCCTCGAGCCCGAGCAGCCTGCGCACGATCAGCGTGCGGTTGGCCCACGGGCAGGCCCGCGCCGCGACGAGCCGATAGCGACCCGGCTCGACCGGATAGCCATCACGCCCGTCCGCGGTAATGCGGGTCTGGATGTAGTTGGTGTCCCGCCTGAACTCGCCGGGCTCGACGTATGAACCACTGAGGGATGCCGACTTGGTCACCTCCACAGTCTTCCAGACGGTGCCTTCTAGGCTGACCGGATGACTGATACAAAGGCAACCCGGCTGGAACGCAACACCACCGACGGCGGCGCGGAGGTGGCCACGCTGACCCTGGCCAGTCCGCCGCTGAACCTCTTCGACCAGGCGATGCTCGATGCCTTGATCGAAGATCTCGCCGAGCTGTCCGCCCGCCCACCACGGGCGCTGCTGTTGCGCGCCGAGGGCAAGCTGGTCTCCGGCGGCGTCGACGTGCACGTCTTCGACGGCCTGTCCACCGAGCAGGGCGCCGAGCTGTGGCGCAGCCTGTTCGCCCAGATCATTCATCCGCTCGAGGCGCTGCCGTGCCCGGTGGTGTTCGCCGCGCATGGGCTCACCCTGACCGCTGCCTTCGAGATGGCGCTGGCCTGTGATCTCATCCTGGCCGCGCCGAAGGCGAAGTTCGGCCTTGTCGAGACGGTCGTCGGCCTGACGCCCTCGATGGGTGGTCCGCAGCGTCTCGCCGAGCGCGCCGGATCCGGCCGGGCCCGCGAGTTCGTGATGACCGGTGATCTCTACGACGCCGCGACCATGGCCGATTGGGGCGTGGTGAACGCAGTGCACGACGACGTCGACACCGCGGCGAAGGAACTCGTGCACCGCTTGGCGCAAGGGCCGACGAAGGCGCACGCCGCGACCAAACAGATCATCGGGGCGTGGCGTTCCGGCGGTGTGGCACATGCCGATTCGGTGACTCCTGAAGTGTCCGGCGCCCTGTTCGACACCTCTGACCTGCGCGGCGCGGTGCGCAGCTTCCTCGAGGTCGGGCCGGGCAAGGCCACCTACACAGGCGAGTGAGCCGCATCGAATATCGAAAAGCTCGACCTGTTCGCCGCTTAATGCCGAAAAATTTGTGACTCGAGTCATATAGTTCGCAGAAGCCTGCCAGCTCTAGGCGTGTGCGGAGGACCCATGTCACAGCTCCTGGTCGAATATCCCCTGACCCGACCGCAACCCTGCGACAACCCGTTGGCTCGCGGCGCCGACGGAGTGCTGCGATACGGAAATCTGACGCCCGCGCTCACCGAACTGCTGGATCTGCAGGTGCACGCCTTCGCAGCCCGGGAGGCCGTCGTCGAGATCGGCGGTCCGCGGCTCACCTACCGGGAGCTGTGGCATTCCGCCTCCCGGATCGCGGGCGGTCTACAGGAGCACGGCATCGGATTCGGCGACCGGGTCGCCGTCCACATGCCCGCCGGTGCCAGGTGGGTGCAGGCGTTCCTTGGCGCGCTGCTCAGTGGCGCGGTGCCCGTTCTCGTGCCCGACGGCCTGCCCGCCGAGCTTGCCGAACGGGTGATCGCCGACAGCAATACCGATTTCGTGCTCGGTACCGGCGGCGGTTCGGACGCGCCGCTGCCAGACGGCGCGGCGTTCATCGATGATGGTGCTGGGCTGGGTGATCTGGCGCTGCTGTGCTACACCAGCGGCACTGCCGCGTCGATGGGTGTCGAACTGACCAACGAAAACCTCTTGTCGGCAATACGTTCGGTGGTCGAGGCGCTCGAGCTGCCGACCGACGGCCTGCGCAACCTGCTGCTGCTTCCGCTTGCGCACGCCAGCGGATGTGTGGACCAGCTGCTGCCGACCTTCGCGGTCGGCGGCACGGTGGTGCTCGCGCCGGACACTCGTAGACTCGCCGAAACTCTTGTCGCCGAACGGATCGATATGGTGTCGGCGACACCGCGCGTCTTCACCCGACTACTACCGGGATTGGCGAAGCTGCGCGCCGACGGCCTGCACACCGAGGGCATCGCCCGCATCAGCAATGCCGGGCATCGCGGCGAACGGGCCCTCACCCCTTCGGAACCCGCGATTCTGGCGGCCGCCCTGCGGGAGCTGTTTCCCGCGGCACGGCGGTGGTCGGTGTGGGGCGCGACCGAGACGAGCGGCATCGGTCTTGCCGTCGACGATGACACCCCCGCCGCATCCTGCGCCGATACGGTGCTCGGATTCCCCTTCGGCGGTACCGAATTGGCATTGTGGGGCCCCAAGGCAAGCGCCGGTCACGGTGAATTGCTCTGTCGCGGACCAAATGTCACCCGCCGCTACTGGAACAACCCCAAGTCGACCGCGGACCGTTTCACCGGAAGCTGGTTCCACACCGGCGATCAGGTGACCATCGCGGCCGACGGCCTTGTCCGGCGCGACCTGCCCGAGTAGCGCACGGACGCGACCGCTGGAGTTCACTCCAGCAGACGCTCGCGTAGCGCGGCGCGCAGCTCAACGGTGAAGCCGATCGCGCTCAGGTATGCCTCGAACTCACCGTGCATCGTGCGCACCGATTCCAGCGCGACACCGAGGTACTCCTCGCGGACACCGAGCAGATCATCGGAAAGCTCTTCGCCAACAGCCAGTTTCGTCGACAGCATGGCGCGCAGCGAGGGCACCGCCGCGTTACTGAGCATGAAGTCGGCGAGCACGTCTTCGTTGGTGACCCCGACTGCGCCGAGCAGCGCGGCGATCGCCCAGCCGGTGCGGTCCTTGCCCGCTGCGCAGTGCACGAGCACCGCGCCATCGCTGCGCACGATGGTGTCGGCGATGGCGACGATTGCCTCGTGCGCCTCGGGTAGTGCGGGGAACATCCGATAGACCTCGAGCATGTGCGCGAACGCGGACCCGGTCTGCGCGTCGTGCGGCGGCGCCTCGGCCATCCGTGAATCGAACGGCGTGATGTTCAGCCGCACGCCCTCGGGCAGGTTGTCGTGGCCGATGTGGTCGATCTCGCGCAGGCCGCGCAGGTCGTACACATCGGTAACACGGAGTTCGCGCAGGATGGTGTGGCCGGGCGCGTCCAGGCCGCTGAGTTGGGCCGATCGCAGCAGCACGCCCGGGCGGACCTTCGAGCCGTCGAGGGTGCGAAGGCCACCGACGTCGCGGAAGTTGAAGGTGCCTGCGAGAAAGAAATGGTCGGCGGGGGGCGAGAGAGTCACCGATCCAGGCTATCGCCCCTCGAGCGACGCCATGGTGTCGTTCCCGGATCGGACATCCGACGGCCAGATGACCGATTTGCGAGGTATCTGTGTGGGATAGCTCACACGATGCCGGGTTGCCGGGGGCCGCCCGTACCGTTGGCCACGGTATGTCCGACGCGAGAAGCAGTCGAGAGTGTCGCCCAGGGAGGCGATTCCGGCAGGCGCCTGATGATCGCAGAGCGATTCCGTTTGGGTAACAAAACATTCTTCCGGTCTGGAAATACCCGACTAACCTGTTCTTAAACCCCGAAAAGCCTCTACCATTGATGAATGTTGGACCGGGCAGCCACGGGATTTCCTAATGGAGGATTCTCGGGCGCGGCGGTGTTTCGAGCGACCTGCAAGCGGTCGCAAGCGGCCCGCCATGTTCAGCGAGTCGCGCCGGGCTTGGCGCGCGAGTTCTTTCGCCGAGGGAGTCGTCGTTGAGCGTTCGTGGAGAAATAGCGGAGGGCCGGTTGCGACCGGCCATCTGCGAGGCCGTAGAGAAGGCGGCCGCCTCGCTCGATATTACCGGGGTGCGGGCGTTGCGTGTGCTGCTGCATGCCGGTGTGAGCGCGTATTGGCCGATAGTGAAGACCACCCCGACCCAGCATGTCCGGGCGTACGAAGAAGCCGTGCAGACGCTGCGGCAACGCTGGGACATGCAGACCGAATGCGTCGAAGACTCGGCCGCGTCCGCGGTGTACCGCAGGCTGGACGGCGAGGTCGTGGTCTTCCTCGACCTGTGTGCCGAGAAGTCCGGTGCGCAATGGTTGGAGCCGGTCGAGGCCATCGCCGCCTATGCGGTGTCGGTGCTACAGGGCACGGTGCTGCGCTGGCTCGCCGATTGCAATGACGAAACCACGCTGGTGGTGCTCGACGACCTGGTCAGCAGCTTGGCCACCCGGGCCGCCGAGGTCTGATCGGCCGTGGTCACCGCTGATCGCAGCACTGAAGACTGACACCCCCCGATACTGGACGTGTGACCAGTTTGATGGTTGAGTTGTACCGGTGACCCCGACGTCGCCGATCCTCGCACTGCATACTGCCACCGCCGAGCTGGACCCGCCGCTGGCTGCCCTCGACCTGACCTCGTTGCGTGCAAATGCCGCCGACCTGGTGCGTCGCGCGGGCGGCGTGCCGGTGCGCGTCGCGAGCAAGTCGGTGCGTTGCCGCGCGGTGCTCGAGCAGGTGCTCGGAACCGGCCTTACCGCGGACGGCGGCTTCGCGGGCATCATGTCCTACTCGCTTGCCGAAGCCATCTGGCTGGTTCGTCTCGGCGCCCGTGACGTGCTGCTCGGCTACCCGACCGTCGACCGCGCCGGGCTCGCCGAACTCGCCGCCGAGGACATCTTGCGGCAATCGATCACCCTGATGGTCGACGACCTCGCGCAGCTGGAGTTGATCCGCGCGGCGATCGGCAGCGACCTGGTTCATCCGCGGGTGTGTCTCGATGTGGACGCCTCGCTGCGGATCGGGCCGTTGCACCTCGGCGTGCGCCGCTCGCCGATCCGCACGCCCGATCAGGCGGCCGAGTTGGCCCGCGCGGCAGTAGCACGCGGCTTCGAGGTGGTCGGCGTGATGACTTACGAGGCGCAGATCGCCGGGCTGCCCGACTCGAATATCGCTGTGCGCCTGGTCAAGAAGGCCTCGGCGGCCGAAATAGCCAAGCGCCGCAGGCGGGTTCTCGAGGCGGTCCGTTCCGTGACCGGCAAGCTGGAGATCGTCAACAGCGGCGGTTCCGGGTCGATCGAGGTCAGTGTCGCCGACCCCGATGTCACCGAGGTAACCGCGGGGTCCGGGCTGTATGTCCCGACCCTGTTCGACCACTATCGCTCGTTCACCCCACGTCCCGCGCTGTATTTCGCCACGTCGGTGCTGCGCAAGCCGACGGCGTCCATCGCCACCGTCTTCGCGGGCGGTTACATCGCCTCCGGCCCGACGGGGTCGACCAGGGTGCCGAAACCGGTGTGGCCCAGTGGGTTGCGATTGATCGGAACCGAGGGTGCGGGCGAGGTGCAGACGCCGCTTTCCGGTGCCTCGCGGCTGCGGATCGGTGACCGGGTCTGGTTCCGTCACGCCAAGGCGGGCGAGCTGTGCGAGCGCTTCGACCGCATCCATCTTGTCGACGGCGACGGCTCTAGGACGACGGTGCCGACCTATCGCGGCGAGGGCAACTGCTTCGGCTGAAGCCGGGCTACCTTTACCGCTGAGATCGCAAAACAAGATCGTTTACTCGCGCATTCACAAGTCTTTGAATTGGACATTGAATACCAACCGGTCTGGCTTAAATTGGCAGTAGAAACACCGGCGGTGTTTGTGGAATTCGGTACTTGCCGGAATTCATCCGCGGCCGAATACCTATACTCCGAATAGGTATTCGTGGCATCCGCCCGATGCGAAGGACGCCACCTTCAACTCAGATGCAGGAAGCTCGCCAGATCCGCCAGATCCTCCGGAGTAGCGGGGAGATATTCGGTGAGTAGCGGTGAGCGGATGATGATCGCCTTCCACATGGCCCGGCACAATGCGGCCTGGATCAGACTGCGTGACAGCAGGAACCCCATGCCATAGGGCGCGTCGGCAGGGCTGGATGTGGTCATCGAGAGCAGTACGACCGCGGCCTCCCTGCCTCGGAAACGGTCGGCCGTCCCGACCAGCACATCCTCGATCTTGGCGCGCGCGAGCAGCGTTCGGATCAGACCCACCTGGGCGCTGTAGGGCGCGACGACGAAGATGTCGTGCGGATGCAGCCGCCGGGTTATCGCGCCGGTCGTCCACGGCAGACCCAGCAGCGCGCGTACCCGGCGAACCACCTCGCGCGCTTCGGCCACCGATTCGATGGAGTCGCCGGTGTGGTCGACGAGCACGGTGTCCACGCCGGGCGGCACACCGTCCAGCAGGCGTGCGAGCGTGACGGTTTCGTTGGAGCGCAGTCTGCTGTCGTAGTACAGCCGGGAAATGGGCTCGCAGACCTTGGGATGCATCCGCCAGGTCCGGTCCAGGAAGTAGCCGCGTTCGACGGGCAGGGTGTTGCGCCCCTCGGCGAGCCAGCCGAGCACCGACTCACCGATCGGCTCGGGGTGAGCGCTGCGCGTTTTCGGCGGCGCCGGGTCGCCGAGCAGCAGGAGGTTTCGCGCGCTGACCGCGACCGCGACCGTGTCGGCCAGCGGAAACCCGCCGGCGTCCGCGATCACGAGCAGGTCGAGGCGCTCATGTGACACCAGCCCGTCGTCGGCGAAATCCGATGGGCTGCCGCCGAGTACGCACCCGTTGACGGCGTTGTCCAGGAATCGTGCGTACCTGCCGCCGTCGATCACAGCCCACTCCGGGGCCACCGACTGCACGTCCTTCTTCGCGACCAGTTCGGGAAGCACCCCGATCTCGACGATCAGGTCCAGCATGTTCTCGACGGTCGAATGCGATTGCGCGACAATGCCGATCCGCCACTTGTGCCTGGTGACGAGGCGCTCGATGGCGCGGGCGACGGTGGAGATCTTGCCGGTACCCGAAGGGCCCTGTACAGCGAGATAGGAGTTATCCAGATCGCGCGTCGCGGCGGTGATCGCCGCGGCATGGTCGCCGTGTACGTCGGGCAGGCCGCCGGCGCCGTGTAGGCGTGGCGGGCGACGGGCCAAGATGTCGAATATCGCGCCCGATGGCACCTCGGGCAGTGCCATCAGTAGCTCTTGGGCGACGAATTCGATGGCGTTCTCCGCGGTTTCGTCCCATGCGGGCAGACCGGGCGCGATGGCCGTCGGTAGGTCGTCGTAGGGCTCGCAACCCTCCGAAAGCAGCTCCTCCAGGCGCACGGTGTCGTCGAAGTCCGCGTCCACCGAGCAGCCGAGGACCGTGGCGATCGCGGTCGCCCGCCGTCCGACCGCGGCGACCATGCCCGCGGCGACCGGACGATCGTAGAAGGTGTAGACGGTGGTTCCCGGCGCCAGCACTGTGTGTGCCGCCACCGCACCCGCGGTATGCGGTCCTGGACCGCCTGATGCGCCCGCCGCGCCGTTGCCCGCCGCGCTCGATCCTGTTCCCGCACCCCAGCCGATGCCGATTCGCCCGGTCAGCGTGAGGTATCGGCGCATGGTCGCCCGGTGCGGGCTGCGATGCCATTTGGTATCCACCGTGCCCCAGTCGGCGACGAGAACGCCTGGGGCGTCGGCCCATTCGTCGACCGGGTGGCTGAGCCGGTCGGCGTGCGCCCACCACAGCGGTTGGCGCTCACGCCGGTGATAGCCGAGCGCCGCGGCCATCATCGCGGCAGGATGATGTGCTGCGCCGTGTATCGCGGCGAATTCCGCCAGTGCGGCCTCGATCGAGGACGGCCGCGACGGTGGCGCCAGATCCGCCTCGTCGGGTTCGGTCACCAGGCACCAGGAACTCGCGCGCTCGAGCGGCACCGTCCGCGGGTCGATCCGCTGTTCGGCGGCTCGGTTCACCAGCCAGTCCCGCAGCCGCAGCACGGTCAGGCAATCGCGTTCGGTGATCGAGGAGTGCGCCTCGCCCGGTAGCAGTCGTCGTAGTCTGCTCAGCCGGTAGGACCGTTCGCCGATGAGTAGCGCGTTGCGCACGATCGGATACAGATCGACAAGCACGCCGGCGCGCAGCAGACCATCGACGATCTCTTCGCCGCTGCCGTGCGCACCGGTCCAGCGCAGCAGCGCGGACCGGACCCGGGAGCAGTAGTGGTAGATATGCATGTCCGGGTACATCCGACGCCGCTGCTCCAGATAGCCGAGCACCTCGTCCAACGCGCGGCGCTGTCCGGCGATATCGTCGGCGGATTCCATCCGGAAGGCCAGATGCACGGTGCCCGGCGCAGCGACCTCGACGCCGATCGGCCGCCCGATCGGGTCCTCATCGATGGTGAGCGAAAGGTCTCCCGGTGCGGGCGGCGGCAGTGCGCCGAGCGCGATGATGTCGACGAGGTGATGGGTCGGCTGCCCGGAATCCTCGCGGCGCAGCTGGATTTCGGCCTGTTTGCGCAGCCCGCCGAAGGTTCGCGGCCGCACACCGTGCACGGTGGCCTCGGTGACGGCCAGCCGATCGATGGTGCTCACGCCGCCCTCGCGCAGCCGCGCCCGCACGGTGCGCGGCATTCCGGCGACCAGGAGCAGGTCACGCGCGGCCGCGAGCGCGGTGGTGCAGGTCGGGCAGTGCCCGCAGGCCAGATAGCGGGGATCGCCCCACTGCACCGGTAGCAGTTCGCTCAGCTTGTCGTCCAAAATGCGTTCGACCCGGCGGCGGCGCGCGAGATACACCGGCATCAGGTCGGAGAGCGTGTGGGTGGTGCTGTTTTCACCCTCGTATAGCCGGACAAGGGGTGCCGCCAGTGCGCCGCTGCCGTCCAAAGCCTCGGCGCACGCGGCTAGTTCGAGCGCCGCGCCCACCTGATCGGGCGGACCCGCCGCGGTGCCGTGCACGGTGTAGCGAACCCGGTGCCCCGCCCGCACCAGAAAGTCGCAGGAGCAGACGAAGCTCCCGTCGAAAAAGGTCGCGCCATGGATAACGTGCACCCCGGCTCGCAGCGCGGCAACCGTCTCGGCATGCGCTTCCCGCAAGGCGGCAACCCGTACGCGCGAACCACATTCGACTTCGACCATGGTGCTGCCGAATCGGTCACGGAAATCCGCGAGCCTGCGTTCCCGAGAATCGTCGAACCCGCCGCGCCGCGGCGCAACGGGTTCTGCTGCGGTGTCCGCGACTGGCGGGAGATTGCCCAGTTCGGTATCGAGGGCACGCAACAGCGCAAACTCACAATGCGCCGCGCGCACGAGATCGACGGCGGTGCAAACGACACGATCACCGAACACGAACAAACGCGGCCCTCCTGTGTCTTTGCGGGACACCGCCCCCGTGTTCGCGGGACACCCGCTGCCGACTAGCGCTGCAATACACGCCGGACGGCAACACTGTAGCTAGCGCGCCTGACCTCGATGAACCCTCCCCGGTTCAGGAGCGTGGCTGACGCCTTTCCGGGCGCTTGGCGCCCGCGCCTTCGCGGCGCGGCGCACGGTTGAACGGGCGCGCTCCCGGCGGACCGTAATCGGGCGTCAGCTGGATCAGCTGACCACTGATCCTGGTGCGCCGCAATGCTTCCAGCGTTTCCGCAGGTAGGTTCGCCGGCAGTTCGACGAGGCTGTGATCCGGGCGGATACTGATGTGCCCGAAGTCGCTGCGCCGTAGTCCGCCCTCGTTGGCGATCGCGCCGACGATCGCGCCGGGCACCACGCGGTGCCGCTTGCCGACACTGATCCGGTAGGTCACCAATTCTTCGCCGGTCGCCCGCGAATGCGAAGGTCCGCGCGGTCCGTCTTCGTCCTCGAAGCGACGCGGTGCGCGCTCGCGCGGTTCACGGCGCGGCCGTTCCGGCTCCGGCAGGTCGGGCTGCATCAGGAAGTTGTCGCCGTCGCGGGAGAGCACGGCGAGCGCGGCCGCGATATCGACGAGCGGAATATCGTGCTCGCGTTCGTAATCCTCGATGAGCTTGCGGAACAGCGAGAGATTCGACGAGGCCAGGCTCTCGGTGATGTTGTCACCGAACTTGGCGACGCGCTGTGCGTTCACATCGTCCACGCTGGGTAGCTGCATTTCGGTCAGCGGATGCCTGGTGGCCCGCTCGATCGACTTCAACAGGTGGCGTTCGCGCGGCGCGACGAAAAGCAGTGCCTCACCGCTACGCCCCGCACGCCCGGTGCGGCCGATGCGGTGCACATAGGACTCGGTGTCGTGCGGAATGTCGTAGTTGACCACGTGCGAGATGCGGTCGACGTCCAGACCACGCGCGGCGACGTCGGTGGCGACCAGAATGTCCAGCGCACCGGACTTGAGCTGACCGATGGTGCGCTCACGCTGGTTCTGCGCGATATCGCCGTTGATGGCGGCGGCGGAAAAACCACGGGCGCGCAGTTTCTCGGCCAGCTCCTCGGTCGCCTGCTTGGTGCGCACGAAGATGATCATCGCCTCGAACGTCTCGACCTCGAGCACCCTGGTCAGCGCGTCGAGCTTGCGCTGGTGGGAAACCTGCACCCAGCGCTGGGTGATGTTGGTCGCTGTCGAGGTCTTCGACTTGACCGTGATCTCGACCGGCTCGTTGAGGTACTGCTTGGAGATCTTGCGGATGGCCGCGGGCATGGTCGCGGAGAACAGCGCGACCTGCTTGGTGGCCGGGGTGTCCTTGAGGATGCGCTCGACGTCCTCCTGGAAGCCCATCTTCAGCATCTCGTCGGCCTCGTCCAGCACCAGGTACTTCAGCTGCGACAGGTCGAGGGTGCCCTTCTCCAGGTGATCGATCACCCGGCCGGGGGTACCGACGACCACATGCGCGCCCCTGCGCAGGCCCGACAGCTGAACGCCATAGGCCTGGCCGCCGTAGATCGGCAGCACGTGTAACCCGGGAATGTGGGTGGCATAGCGGCCGAACGCCTCGGCGACCTGGATCGCGAGCTCGCGGGTCGGTGCCAGCACCAGGGCCTGCGGGAGTTTGCCGGAGGTTTCGAGACCCATCAAGATCGGGATCGCGAACGCCGCGGTCTTACCCGTGCCGGTCTGGGCGAGGCCGACCACATCGGCGCCGGCAAGTAGTGGCGGAATCGTCGCAGCCTGGATCGGCGACGGCGACTCATAGCCCACATCGGCGATGGCCGCGAGGACGCGCTCATCGATACCGAGATCGGCGAAGGTCGGGCCGTCGTTGTCCCTGTCGTTGTCGCCAGGAACGCTGTCGACCTGATTGGTACTCATTGACCAGGAGTTTACCGCCTCGCGGTGGCCATCCCGGCCACCGGCCCAATACCGTGAGATGTATGCAACCCGATAGTGCGTCCGTGCATGAGAACCACGCAGCGTCCGCGCTGGATATCGCGGTAGTTCAGTTTGCACCGGGAACCGACCCTTCGGCCAACCTCGCGGCGGTGCGCGAGCACACGAGAGCGGCCCATGAGCGCGGCGCGAAAGTGGTCATCGCACCCGAATACTCGATGTTTGCCGTGTCCAGGCTCGATGAGCGTGTTGTGGCCGTCGCCGAACCGTTGACCGGGCCGTTCGTCGCCGGTCTCGGTGCGATCGCGCGCGAATTCGGGGTGCATATCGTCGCGGGAATGGTCGAGCAGGTTGCCAACGGCGCGGACCGGATTCGCAACACTCTCGTCGCACTCGATCCCGACGGCGCACTGATCGCGCGGTACCGGAAGGTGCACCTCTACGACGCGTTCGGACAGCTCGAATCCGATGTGGTCGAGCCGGGTGAAATCGAGACGCCCGCCACATTCTCGATCGGCGATGTGACCTTCGGCATGCAAACCTGTTTCGATCTCCGCTTCCCGGAGGGCTCCCGACGCGTCGCGGCCGCGGGCGCACAGGTCCTTGTGCTGCCCGCGCAGTGGATTCCGGGTCCGGCGAAGGTGGATCAGTGGACGACGTTGCTGCGCGCGCGGGCGATCGAGAACACCGTGTATGTCGCCGCCGCCGATCAGTGCGCGCCGCGCGGCGCCGGTGCCTCGATGATCATCGATCCGACCGGCAGCGTGCTCGCCGAACTCGGCGACGAGCCGGGCGTGCTGACCGCCGGAATCGACCTCGAATATCTGGCCGAGGTGCGCATAACCAACCCGAGCCTGGCATTGCGCCGATTCACTATTACCGAGCGGGTACCGGAGTAGCGTTCTTTTGGATGATCTACACCGATCGGGCGTCGGCCGGTCGCGCGCTGGGTGCTGAGTTGGCGCACCTGCGTGCGTCGCAACCGCTGGTGCTCGGGCTGCCTCGCGGCGGCGTCCCGGTGGCCGTCGCGGTGCACGAGATGATCGGCGGCGATCTCGATATTCTGCTCGTCCGCAAGCTCGGTGTGCCGTGGCAGCCGGAGTTGGCGATGGGCGCCATCGGCGCGGGCGGTGTGCGCGTACTCAATCGGGATGTCTTGGAGCACACCGGGATCACGCCGCAACAGTTCGCGGAGATCGAGGACGCCGAGCGTGTCGAACTGGAACGCCGCCGCAAGGTGCTGCGTGGCGATGCCCAGCCGATCGCGATGGGCGGACGGGTGGTCGTGATCGTGGACGACGGCATGGCGACCGGAGCCACCGTCGTAGTCGCCTGCCGCATCGTCGCGCAGCAACGGCCGGCCCGGGTCGTGGTCGCGGTGCCGGTGTCCTCGGCCGAGGCGCTGCGTCGCGTAGAGGCGGAGGCCGACGAAGTGATCTGTCCGCTAGTCCCGCACACGCTCGGCGGGGTCGGCGCCGCCTACAAGGATTTCCACCAACTCGAAGACGAGGAAGTCACCGCGCTGCTGCCGTGAGGGGGCAGTTCGGTTCGACCCAGCGCCTCAGTTCGACCCAGCGCCCATAACCGACCTCACCAGCGCTCGGCGTAGGCGATGCGGCGTTCGGCCGCGGTGACCATAGGGCTCAGCTGGGCGGTAAATAATTCCGCGGTCACCGGCACGATGTCGACGTCGGCCCCGGTGCGTACCGCGTACCGGCCGTCGCCGATCAGATCGATCCAGCACAGCACTCCGAACGGGCGCAGTTCGTTGTCCGCGCGGCGCAACGAGACCACGATCTGTCCGATGCCATCGCGGGGCTGGTTCAGCAGCCGACGGATTCGCGATGGCGTCGACGGACCGGCGACCGGCACGGTCACCAGGTCGCGGCTGTCCTCTTTGACCTTGGTCTGTGGCGCGGTCATTCTGGTCGCGGCGCCGGGAGCGTTCACGGGCAGCATCGAAATCACCCTGGCGGAAAGGTTTTTCGCCGCACCCACGAACAGCCGGATGTCACCACCGCGATCGGGCGTCTCGGCGGCGCGCTGCGCGGCGACCACCGCGATTTCCCCTGAGGACACGCCGAGTATGCGGACCGGTCTCGAGGCTTCGGAACTGGAGTCGTCGCGCTGCCCGAATACTTCGACGCGCACCGCGGGCCGTGCCAGCAAACGCAGCGCCGCCTCCAGGTCGGCGTCGAGCGCTCCGTCGCACCACCGCTCCAGCGCGGGCAGTTGCGCAGCCCGCTCGGTGGTGTCGCGCGCGGATAGTCGGACAGCGAGGGGATAGGGGATCCGATCGCCGTCGGTACGCGCCCATGCCAGTGCGAACTGGTCGGGCGTCAGTGTCCAACTCACTCGTACTCGGCCCACTCGCCGAGTACGGGTGGAGTCGTCGGATCCATGGCGCCGATCAATTCGCCTTTCTCGTCGGGTGGTTCGAGAAAGGTGAGCTCGTCGTCGACGAAGTGCAGATCGTCATCGTCGTCATAGTCGGCCTGCGGGGCCCGAGCAGGCGAGCTCGACGACTGCCGAGGCGTCTCGGCGGCGGCGAGCGCGCCGCCCATCATGCCGCCCATCGCACCGGCACCCATCCCGTTGACCGCGTCGGAGTTGGAGTCCTTGCGGCGCTCTTCGCGCTTGCGTTCGTCGTCGGCGGCGTTGGCGCTGCCGCCCGAGCCGGGCACCGTGGGTGTGACCGTGGTCGCGGCGGCGGCAACCGGTGTGCCGGAAGCTGTTCGTGGACCGCGGCCCTGGGTGATCGTCGCCGGTCCAGGTACCGGGCTTTCCGTCGCGGCGGAGACAACCCGCGGCGCGGCGGGCGCGGTATCGGCGGTGGGAATGCCGGTATTGCCGAGCGAAGCGGCGGCCGGGGTCACCGATGCGGGTGTCGTGTCGGTAGCCGCCGCGGGAGCGGTCTCCTCGGCTGTTGTCTGCTCCGGTGCGGTGGGCAGGGGAGTGGTCGCTGAGATCTGCTGTGCGGCAGGCATTCCCGTATTGCCGTCGAGGGTGGCCGTCGTCGCCGTTTGCGGTGGGGTCTGGGTGGTGCCCGCTGCCGTGGGCGCGGCGTCCGTCGCGTCATCCGGGAAGGCCGGTATGCCGGACCCGCTGGAGATGAACGCATCCGAGTAGATGCTCTCCATCGCCCGCACGATGTCCTGGCGAGAGTGCTCGATGGCCTTCTGCCCGGCGATATTGCTGGTGGCCTGGCCGGGATCGAGTAGGGCGGCATCCAGATCCGTTGTGGCACTGGGTGGTTCGACGACCGCAGCGCGCAATGCCTCGGCGGCGTCGCCCGCCTGGCCGAGTCGCTGCGCCACCGTCGACATCACATCCGCGAGTTGCTGTCCGGACTGCTCGAACTGCTGCACGGCGTCGGCGGCCTGCTGCGCGGCACCGCCGCGCCAACCGTCGGCGATGGTGGAACGAATCTCGTTGTGTGCCTGCTCGACCGCCTCGGCCAGCCCGGTCGCTGAGCCGTCCCAGGCCTGCTTGCCCGCGGTGAGCATGGCGGGATTCAGTAACTGCACCCCGGTGTGGATGTCCTGATGGGAGAGGTTGTCGAAGATCTCGACCGATGGCGCGTAGTCGGGATCGGTGCGATGGGCACCGCGCTCGGCGATGCGTGGCAGCTTACGCATGCGCGGCCCCCGCCACGTCGGCCTGATCGACCGCTACCGCGAGGTCGTCGTCGGCTTGGGTGTACGCCGCGGCGGCGGCGCGAAAGGTGCGCGCGAGTTCCCTTGCGGCGTCGGCATATTGCTGCATCCTGGTCACCGCGCCGTTGGCTTTGTCCTCGAAGCCGCGGCGCAGCGCGTCACCGGAGCCGAATCCGCCGAACCCGGGCAGCAAGGTCGCGGCGCCGAGTACCTGGATCTGCGCCTCGACCTCGTCGGCGAGCTGTTCATAGCGGCGGGCGCATCGTTCGGGTGCGCCCTCGGCGACCAAAAGGCCGTCGATCCACAGTTCACCCTCACTGATCGCGGTATCGAGTGCTGTCGCGTTCGGCTGCATCTCGCGTCCCCCTTCCTCATCGTGCTGCGTTCAGTTCAACGGTGTTGCGCCGACCCCACGACAACACCCTGCATCCACTCCGCGATATCGGCGGCGACCCGCGCATGCACCGGCTCGTGCAGCAGATCGTGCCCGGCGTCGGCGTACTCGCGTAAATCTACCGATTCGTGGCGACGAGTCCAGACCCTCATCGCATCGATCGGGGCGCGACGGTCCTCGACACCGTGTACCGCCAGCACCGGAAGCGAGCGCGGCAATGGCGATCCGGGTGCGCCGGGCGCACCGCCGCCGAGTGCGCGTTTCGGTACCCCGGACAACACCAACCCGGCAAGCGTCTCCGGCGATAGGCTCGGGGTCCTCGGGTAGTCGGCCTCCACCGTGTTCAGATCGTCGGTCGCCGATGCCCTGTTCGGCACCGCGGCGCCGAGCGCGCCGAGCGCGGTGACCGCACCGAGTGAGTGGCCCATCAGGATCGTCGGTGTATCGGGCAACTCCGCCCGGACCAGCTCGACCATCATGGTCGCGTCAGCGACCAGTTCGGCGAGGGTTCCAGGATTGTTCGGATCTCCTTCGCTCAAGCCGTACCCCGAGGTGTCCAGCGCCCACATCTCGATCCCGGCCGCTCGTGGGGTACGTGCGAATCGGTGATAGTGGCCGCTGTGTTGCCCGATTCCGGGGAGGAGTACGACCACGCACGCCCTGCTGTCGTCGTTTCCGACCGGCCATCGCCGATAGTGCATGCGTCCGCGCGCGCCGCCAAAGAAGGGCATCCACAGATAGTGCCAAATCTTGTGCGCATCAGTCGACTTCATCGCCGGATCGGTGGGTTGGCTAGACTGCCCGACGATCACCGTTCCTTCGAGAACCGAGGTGGCAGTTGCGTAGAATTCATCGTTGCTGGCTGTTTGCTGTACTGGTCGCTATCGCCTGTGATGCGGTCGTGGCGCCGTCCGCTGTCGCAGCCGAGCCGATTGCCGCGTGCACGACCGCGCAGGCCGCGACCGCGGTACCCGCCGGTATCCCGATGCTCGACTGGTCGGAGAACGTGGGCTACGACGCGCAGGGCAACCTGTGGGTAGCGCGCCTCTACCGGAATGAAGTGCAACGCTATGACAGCTCCGGTGTGCTCACCGCGCGTGTTCCCGTCGAATTTCCTGGCGCCGTTCGCCTCGGACCTGACGGCTTGCTCTACGTCGTCTACGGCGATTCACCCACCAGTCTGTTGCGGCCGGGCGGTGTCGTCCGCTTCGATCCCGCCGCCGCCGACCCGAAGCCCGAGACGTTCGTTTCCGGTTTCACCATGCCCAACGGCGCGGCCTTCGATGCGGCGGGCAACCTCTACGTGACCGGCATGTCCGGCGTGATCCGCATCCGCCCCGACGGCACCGTCGACACCGATTGGACCGCGCGGGCCGAGACCTCCACCGCCAACGGCATCGTCATTCGCGACCGCTCGATCTACCTGACATCCAATGGGAATCCGCTCGGCCGGGTGTTGCGGATGTCCATCGACGACCCGACCTCACGATCCGTGGTCGCAGACCTGTCCTCGACACTGCCCGGCATCCCCGACTTCGCCGACGACCTGGTCGACCGGGACGGCATCCTGTACGTCACCACTCTCTCCGGCCAACTCGTCCGCATCGACCCTGACGAGAACGCCGCATGCGCCGTCCTGAACGGCCAGCCGATGACCTCCGTCGTGGCCGTGCCCGGTCACCCCGATGAGCTCCTCGCCGGTACCGAGGGCGGCGCGATCCTGCGCATTCGCCTGTCGCGCTGACCGCAGGACAAGCTCGCTATCCCCGTGGCACTGCCGCTCGGCCAGGACTCGACGTCGGATTCGCGGCGTGAAACGGGTCCTCGGGCCCTGCCGCGCCGAGGGTGGGTAGCCCGGCCCCGCGACGGCGGTCGCGCTCACGGTGCGGTGATGGCCTCGGCGATACGGCTGGAGATGGTGTGCAGTTGTGTGGTCAATGCGGGTGAGTCATGGACCTGGAAGTCCACACCCAACCCGATCAGGCGGTGCGCCAACCACCCTGGTGAATCGTCGCGAGTGGCCTCCAGCCGGCACGACTTGCCGTCTATGTCGGTTACCTCGCCCTGGCTGTCGCCGAGGCGACCGGTGACCCGTCCGACCGGTGCGTGGATCGTCACGCTGGCGCGGTAGGTCGGCGTGCCCCAATCGGTTCGGCGTCCGGCCACATACGAGGCGGGGTCGGCGGCGGGAAGTTCGCGTGGTGTGCAGCGGGCACCGGTGGGCTGTGGGCGTTCGACCCGGTCGAGCCGGAAGACGCGCCAGTCATCGCGTTCCATGTCGTGACCGACGAGATACCAGCGACGGCGCGCGGCGACGAGTCCCGCCGGTTCCACATGGCGCCGGGTTTCGCTGCCGGCGCCGCTGCGATAGGCGAAACGTACCCGCTCCCTGTTGGTTACCGCCGAAGCCAGCGCCGTGAGCACCTCCGGGTCGACGCACGGGCCATCATCACTCGGCAGTGCCATCGCGGTGCCGAGGACCCGCACCCGCCGCCGCAGTTTCGTCGGCAGCACCTGCTCCAGCTTGGCAAGCGCGCGCACCGACGCCTCCTCGATACCGACGACGGCATATCCGGCGGCGGCGCGCAGGCCGACCGCGATGGCGACCGCCTCGTCGTCGTCCACCAGCAGTGGTGGCATCGCGGTGCCCGCGACCAGTCGGTAGCCGCCCATCGCGCCCATCGTCGCTTCGACCGGATAGCCGAGTTCGCGCAGTCGGTCGATATCGCGGCGCACGGTGCGATCGGTGACGCCGAGGCGGTCGGCCAACTCGCTGCCCGGCCATTCGCGAGGCGTTTGCAGCAGGGACAGCAGCCGCAGCAGTCGGGCGGGGGTCTCGTTCATGATTGCGAGCATTCCAGATAACTAGGACAAAGATAGTCCTACATGGATTCTATCGTCGATCACGAACCGAATGACCGACATGCAAGGAGCCGTACCGATGAGCTTTGACCGCAATGCCATTCGCCCCTTCCACATCGACATCCCGCAGGCGGACATCGACGACCTGATCGACCGGCTCGCTCGCACCCGCTGGTCGCCCCAGCTCCCGGGCGCGGGTCGTGATCGCGGTATCCCGGTCGACTATCTGAAGGACCTGGCCGATTACTGGCGCACCGGTTTCGACTGGCGGGCACAGGAGGCGGAACTCAACAAGTTTCCGCAATTCGTCACCGAAATCGACGGCCTCGACGTGCATTTCCTGCACGTGCGCTCGCCGGAGCTGGACGCGTTGCCGCTGATCCTCACGCACGGCTGGCCCAACTCGTTTGTGGAGTTCGTCAAAACCATTGGGCTGCTGACCGATCCGCGCGCGCATGATCTCGACCCCGCGCAGGCATTCCACGTCGTGATTCCCTCGGTCCCCGGTTTCGCCTTCTCCGAAGCGCCGCGCGAGACCGGAATGACGGTGCGCCGAGTGGCCGAGATGTGGGTGACGCTGATGGACCGGCTCGGTTACGAGAGCTACGGGACCCAGGGCGGGGACCTCGGTGCCTATGTCGCGCCGGAAATGGCGATCGTCGCACCCGATCGAGTGGTCGGCGTGCACATCGACGGCGGCATCGGACTGCCGACCGAGGCCGATGTGCCGACCATGTCCACCGACGAACGCACCGAATGGGATCAGATGCAGCTGTGGATGTCCGGCGGCGTCGACCATCATGTGCTGTTGCACGCGGCCCCACAGACTTTCGCGCACGCATGGACCGATTCGCCGGTCGGGCTACTGGCCTGGCTGATACACAAGTTCGACGAATTCACCCCGATGGCCGAGCGGGCCGAAGACGTGATGGATCGCGATCACCTGCTGACCAACATCAGCCTTTACTGGTTCACCAACACCGCGGGCACGTCATCATGGCCGATGTACACCGGCCTCGACGGTAATGGCGCATTTACCTGGCCCGCCGGTCAAAAACTGGTTCCCACAGGCGTTTACGCGGGTGGCTCCGCCCTGATGCGACGACTTGCCGAGCGCGACAACACCATTGCGCATTGGCCGGAGGGCAATACCGGCAACCACTTCATCCCCATGGAACTTCCGGACATGCATACCGCGGATGTCCGCGCGTTCTTCGTGAAGGTGCGCTGACAGCAAGAAGTTCGGCTATGCGGCCGGTGCTGCAGGGGCCGGGATGATGCCGGGGGCGGGCTGGGCCGCGCCGGGGTTCGGCGGGGCGAGCGCAGGGGCAGGCGGGAGTGCCGGTGCGTCCGGGACCGTGAACAATCCGACCGTCGGGGTCATCACGCAGTGCGCGAACGGGTAGTCGATGATGCCCCACATCGACGCGAGGACGATGCCGGGCCCACTGGCCACGGTCTTCGACAGGATCGGCAGGTTGAGCTCGGTCGTGTCGTCGAGAACGTCCATGCCGCTCGCGCCGGTATTGACGTTGACCCAGGCCACCACGAGTCCCGAGGCCAGCGGCGAACCCGAGTGCGCGGGCGTCGCGCTGAACCGCAGGGTGCCCGGGGCTGGGTTGAAGCCGTCGTCGCGAGCGGGACCGTTGGTGGTGGCCGCGGCGATGATGGTGGTGATGGGGCCGTTGCTGCCGCAGCCGAAGGTCGGCGCCGCATAGGCGAACGGGATGAATGTGCCCGCGATGTCGCGCAGTCCGGACACATCGACGAGCTTGGTGTACTGCTGGAGAGCTCCGACGCCCGCCTGCGCGACCGTGTCGGTTCCCGCGGTGTCGGCGAGTTCGGCGAGGCCGATGTCGACCGGCGACGGCGCGGCCGGTTCGGCCGTCGCCGTCCCGGTGAGTGCCAGAACCGCACCGATGCCGAGGGAGGTCACTGCCGCGGCCGCGCGTGCGATGGGTCTGCCGTTCACTCGTCTACTCCTAGATACCTATCCCCAGGGGTTCCCCAACCCTCGCCAGCAACGTACCAGCTCGTTGTTTTCCTCGCCGCGCTACCGATGGCGGTGACCCGCCGAGTCGACGCTGACACGCGTGTCCTCCCCCTGTGACCCCGGCGGCAATGAGAGATTACCGGAGGGTAGGTTTGACTCGGACGTACGAGACACACCGGGAGATTTGTATGAAAATAGGTCTGTCCCCCGACGAGGTGGCCTTCCGCGATGAGCTGCGAAGGTTCTACCGGGCCGAGATTCCCGAAGACATCCGTGAGCGCGTGAAATACGGCCGCGAGCTGTCCCGCGACGACATCGTCACCACCCACAAGATCCTCAACGACCACGGTCTCGCCGTGCCGAACTGGCCGGTGGAGTGGGGCGGCAAGGACTGGACGCCGATGCAGCGCCATATCTGGCAGGACGAGATGCAGCTGGCCTCGGTCCCGGAGCCGCTCACCTTCAACGCCCAGATGGTCGGCCCCGTGATCGCGCAATTCGGATCGCAGGCGGTCAAGGAGCGCTTCCTGCCGCCGACCGCGGCGCTGGACATCTGGTGGTGTCAGGGGTTCTCCGAGCCCGACGCCGGTTCGGACCTCGCCTCGCTGCGCACCACCGCTGTGCGCGACGGCGATTCCTACATCGTCAACGGCCAGAAGATCTGGACCACCCTCGCGCAGTACGCGGACTGGATCTTCTGCCTGGTGCGCACCGATCCGAACGCGCCGAAAAAACAGGCGGGCATCTCCTTCCTGCTGTTCGACGTGAAGAGCCCCGGTGTCACTATTCGCCCGATCAAGCTCATCGACGGCGGCTACGAAGTGAACGAGGTCTTCTTCGAGAACGTCCGTGTGCCCGCCGATCAGTTGGTCGGCGAGGAGAACATGGGCTGGACCTACGCCAAGTTCCTGCTCGGCAACGAGCGCACCGGCATCACCGGCGTCGGCCGCACCAAGGTCAAGATCGGCGTCGCGAAAGACTATGCGCGCCAGACCAAGTCGGGCTCCGGCACCCTGCTGGAGGACCCGCTCTTCGCGGCAAGGGTCGCTGAGCTGGAGAACGAACTGCTCGCGCTGGAGATCACCCAGCTGCGCGTGGTCTCGAACTCCGTGGATGGCAAACCGAATCCGGCCTCGTCGGTGCTCAAGCTGCGCGGCTCCGAGCTACAGCAGGCCGCAACCGAGCTGCTGCTGGACACCGCGGGCCAGGACGCGCTGCCCGTCGACGCCGACGACATCGCCGCTCCCGGCTGGGCACAGCGCAGTGGCCCCGGCTACCTGAACTACCGCAAGACAACCATCTATGGAGGTTCGAGCGAGGTGCAGCGCACCATCATCGCCTCCACGATCCTCGGATTGTGAGGCGACACCATGGATTTCGAACTCACCGATGAACAGGTCATGCTGCGCGACACCGTCCGCGATCTGCTGGCCCGCAACTACGATCCCGAATCCCGGCTGAAGATCACCGATACCGAACTCGGCTGGAGCCGCGATGTGTGGCGCCAGCTGGCCGAGCTCGGCGTGCTCGGTCTGAGCTTCACCGAGGAGGACGGCGGCGTCGACGCGGGACCGGTGGAGACCAACCTCGTGCTCGAGGAGGTCGGCCGCAGGCTCGCACCGGAGCCGATCCTGGACGCGGTGCTGGTGCCCGGCGGGTTGATCGCCAGGGTCGGCAGTGCCGAACAGCGTCAGCGGATCCTGCCCGAGGTCGTCGAGGGCAACAAGCTGCTCGCCTTCGCGCACGCCGAGCCCGGCGTGCGCTGGCCGTCCATCGAACTCGGCACAACGGCATCGGCCCAGGGCGATTCGTATGTCCTGACCGGCATCAAGAACCCGGTTCCGCACGGCGATTGCGCCGATGAGTTCGTGGTCAGCGCGACACTGCCCGGTGGCGGCGTCGGCCTGTTCCTGGTGGCTCCCGACGCCGCGGGCGTGGTCCGCAAGCCCTACCGCACGGTGGACGGGCAGCGTGGCGCGCAGCTCGAGCTCGACAAGGCGCCCGCGGAATTGCTCGGCGACAACGCCGACGCCGCATCGGCGATCGAGACGACGATCGTGCACGCCCAGGCCGGTTTGTGTGCGGAGTCGATCGGCGCGATGGAGGAGGCGCTGCGCCTGACCGCCGAATACCTGCGTACACGTAAGCAATTCGGCGTCACGCTGTCGAAGTTCCAGACCCTGACCCAGCGGGCCGCGAACATGTACGTCTCGCTGGAGCTAGCGCGCGGCATGAGCCTCTACGCGACCGCGTCGCTGGCCGATGGCACGGCCGATCCGGTCGTAGCTTCGCGGGCGAGGTTGCAGGTCGGTCGCGCCGCACGCAACGTCGGTCAGGAAGCGATTCAGATGCACGGCGGCATCGGCGTCACCGCGGAATACCCGGTCGGCCACTACGTGGCCCGGCTCACCGCGATCGAGCGCACCCTCGGCGGGGGCCTCGAGCACCTGCGGGTGCTGACCGACCGCGTCGGCGATTACGACCTGGCCGAGCTCTAGATTCTCCGAAAGCGGTGCGTGGGCCAGGTGCTCACGCACCGCTGCGGGCTACTCGCCGTCGTGTGTCTCGACGGGTTGTGTCGTGATCGGCGGCTGCGTGGTCGGCAGTTCCTCGAGCGGCGGCGCGACAGTGGTGGTCAGCACGATGGTCGTCGGCGGTTCCTGTGTCTCGCTCGGGACAACCGGCGGCGGAGGTGGCAGCGGACTGGTGCTTTCCCGCAGTGTCGTCGTCATCGGCGGTCGCGTGGTCGATTCGCCAGATGATGATGTCGCCGTCGGCGGCACCGTGAAACCGGCTGGCGCGCGCGGAGCGTTGGGGGCGACCCGCCAGGTGGGCGACGGCGGAATGAAGACCCTCGGCATCGTAACGCTGGAGCCCTCCCGCATCATCGGCACAGCATCGGCTGCGGACTTGATCGGCGGCGGTGCGACATAGGTGTCGTGCTTACCGACCCCGCAGGCGCCGATGAGAACGAGACCGAGGGAAACCGCGCCCGCGGCGATCGCCGGACCGGCGATCTTGGTCCTGCTGCTCTCCATCGGTGACACTCCTCGTGCGTTCGAGTGGGGCTCACACTAATCGAGGCCGGGCGACCCGGCCACAGGTGAGGATGTCGCCGGCTGAGCTTACGAGCGAGTGATCTGCGAGCAGGCGCTAGGTGACCTTTTCGAGCGACCTGCGAGCAGTCGCTAACTGACCTTTTCGAGCGACCTGCGAGCAGTCGCTAACTGACCTTTTCGAGCGACCTGCGAGCAGTCACTAGCGATGCACCGAACTGGAGGCATCGTAAACGTTGGTAATTCAGATATCGAATTGGTCTACTCTGCGTGTCGCGGGCACGTGTCGCCGCTGAACCGTAAGCGGTGGCCTAGCGTGTGATCAAAGTTACGCGTGAGACGCCTGTACCCAGATGAGAGACGCGCGATGCGAATTGCGCGACAGCAACACTCTGATCGGCGTCATCGAGGAGTAGATGATGGCAGCTTACTCGACAACTCCGCTGCATGCCCCGTCCGCGGCCGCTGAACCAGCGGCCTCGGCAACATCGCAGCATAAGGTGTCGAACCCGCCAGTGCGTACCCTGTCCACGATTCTGTCGCGGATATCGGCCTGGCTGATTTTCGTCGGTGGAATCGGCGGGGCCGTACTCGGCATCGCCGGCCTACATGTCGAAATAACCGTTGCCGGACTGATTCTGGCGTGCACGGCGGGGTTGGTCTTGCTCAAGCTCCGCGCCGAAAGTGTGAAGGCAGGCGAGGCTGTGGCCCGCCAAAATGGCGAGCGCGCATCATGTTCGGAGATTTAGCCTGATCCCATGAGGATCGAGATCACTACGGACCCGGTGCAGTTCCGGTCGCGGACGGAAGCCTTCCTGGTCCGTGATCCCTTGCGACACACAGTGATCACTACCGGTACCGCTAACGCCGCTGGTGGCCTCGACGGCTCGAACGAACCGTCCAGGTTTTTGTCGGTGCATGCCGAGGACGACACGGTGCTCGGTGTGGCGATGCGCAGCGCGGGGCACGACCTCTATCTCGGCGACATCGCCGAGGGCTGCGTGGACACCGTCGCCGACGCGCTGGCAGAGGTTGTTCCCGATGCCGGCGGCGTCGAGGGGGCTCCCGAGCACGCCACCCGTTTCAGCGACCGCTGGAGTGCGCTGCTCGGCGTCGGATACCGGCATTCCTACACCAGCCGGTTGTACCGGCTGGGCACACTCAGGGTGCCCGATGCCGCCGGATCGCCGCGGCGCGCAGTCGAATCCGACACCGAGCTGTGCCTCGCCTGGGCGGAGGCGATGCGGGTCGAGTTGGATATGGGGCCGAACGGCTGGACCGCCACGCAGATCGGCAAGCGGATCGCGGCGGGACGTTGGTGGCTATGGGAGCACGAGGGCAGACCGGTCTCGTTGGCGGCCCACCAGGTTCCCGGATACGGCTGGTCCCGCATCGGCCCCGTCTACACCCCACCCGCAGACCGTGGTCACGGCTACGCCAGCATCCTCACCGCCCATGTGGCGCACACGCTGCGCACCAAGGGGGTGAATGTCTGTCTGTTCGCCGACCCCGCCGACCCCACTCCGAACAAGATCTATCAGGCCATCGGCTTCGAACCGGTCCGCGAGTTCGTGCGCTACGCCTTTACCCGATAGCGGTTGTGTGCTGGTCCCCAATCCTGGGGAACCGCACCGTCATCGGGTTAACTCCTTCGGGTGAGTTGCGATTTCGGGGTGGCCCCGGCCGCCGACGTCGATAACGCCCTCGATGCTCTGGAGCGGTATCGGCAGATGTGGGCTCATCCCCGCAGCGGTGCCGTCTCGCCCGTGGTGGGCGATTTCGTGGCCGCGGTCAACAGTCACGACAACGGCGACGATCTGGTCGTCACCATCGCGGACTCCCGCGGAGCCGTATTGCGCGTCGAGGGGCCCGGGCGCAACAGACACCTGCACACCGTGCTGGAGCTGAGCAAGCAACGCGACCTCGTCGTGCTCGACGTGCAGACCGGGCATCTGTACGACCCACGCGGACATGTCGATGCCATGGTCACCGTCGGTGACGGGCGGACGCTGCCCTATCTCACGGCCGCGCTGGTCGAGGACTTCGTGGTCGCGGGAACCGATCCGGACGACCCGTTTCTGGTCGTGGCGCGTGACGACGACACCTACATCGGCGCGCGCCGCCACGAATGGGTCTACGAACTGGAACATCGAGCCGGATCAACGGCCGAGCACTTCCGCGTCTACACCACGATGCACACCGTGGTCCGTGCTGTGATCTGGGCGTGGGCCACCGGCGACCCGTCCTGGTCGGTCGCACTGCCGTGGCGGCGGGTCGATCCGGGGTCGCCCGGCATCGAGGCGGCATCGGGGGCGGAGATTCTGCTGGACGAGCTGTCGTCCATGGCAACAGGTCTCACCGTCGACAGACTCGCGCTGCTCGATACGTTCCTGTCGGCGCGCGACACTCCGGTGCCGATGCTGGATCCGAACCGGCACCGTCCGGATGACGAGGCGGCGCAGTAGCGACGGATTTCAGGAGTCGCTCGGTCGAAATTCCGCACCGGCACCCAGCGTCGAGCCCCGAGCCTCGAGCGAGGCTGGACGAGCGGGGCGTCGCGGCAATGCCCGCGAGTGTTTACCTATCAGTTCAGCGGTGCCGTGCGCCACCAGCGCATGGCATTTTCGATGCTGCCCGCGAGGCCGTCGGTGTACATCGCGAACTGCGCGCGATCCTTGTCGCCGGTGAAGACGGTGATGATCTTGGGCCCGTCGTTCATGTATTTGTAGTTCGTGTACGACATTCCACCGTTGGTGTCGGTCGACTTGGTGTTCGTCGGCAGGCTGGCGACCATTGCCTGCACGTCCGCGGCGGAGTTGTAGACGAAGATCGTATAGAACGGGTCCGGATCGGAAGTCTCACCGCCGCCGTAGCAATCCCACTCGTAAACCCATTTGCCGAAATCCGGTGAGCCTGTGGTCGGGGCCGACGGGGAGGTCGAATCGGCCGCGATGCAATGGGAGCCGTTGTAGCCGGTGCTGCCGGACTTGGATGTGGGCACCATACGACCGAACTCGGTGCTGATCGCTTCGATGTTCGGAATTACCGCACCGCCGTTGCTCGGCGAGGACGATGTGGACGTGTCGGTGGCATCGGTAGAACCCGAATTATCGGTGACCGCTCCGATGATGCCGAGTACCACCAGGATCAGCACCACCACACCCACGCTGATCCCGATGATGAGTCCGGTGTTCGACTTGTGCCGCGGTGGCTGACCGTGCGGGATCGGTGTGTGGAACCCGAAGGTCGGCTGCTGGTGGTTGTAGAGGTTCGACTGCTGCAGCGTTGGTTGCTGCATGTGCGGCTGCCGCACCAGGGTGGGTGGCGGGGTGTTGCCGACGGGCGAGCCGGTCAGCGAGTGGGTGCCGCTTGTCCGCGGGCCCGGTCCATCGGCCACCGGATACGGCGTTCCCGTTACCGGAATCGGTGGTGCGGTGGGTGGCCACGGGCCGCTGGTCAAGGGCGTTGTGGGGCCGGTGACGTGGCGCGGTCCACCGACGACCGGCATCGACGGCACGCTGGGGTTGGTCAGGGCGTGGCGCGCGGCGGCGGCGAACTCCGAACAGGAGACGTACCTGTCCTCCGGGCGCTTGGCCATCGCCCTGGCGAGCACGCTGTCCAGGGCGTACGGCAGCCCGGGCCGTGTGCTGCTGAGTGCGGGCGGCGCGCCCTGTAGGTGTCCCTGGATCACCGCGGCCGGGTTGGTTGCGTTGAACGGGCCGGTGCCGGTGAACAGCCAGAACAGCGAGCATGCCAGCGAATACTGATCCGATCGATGGTCCAGTGTCGCGCCGGTCAGCTGTTCGGGTGAGGCGTAGGCGAGGGTGGCGGTGAAGGTGCCGGTCTGGGTGAGATGGCCGGTGTCGTCGCGCAGCCTGGCGATGCCGAAATCGGTCAGGTAGACGCGCTCGCCGCGACCCGCGCCAGAGCGGGCGAGCAGGATGTTCGCCGGCTTCACGTCGCGGTGCAGCACGCCCATGCCGTGCGCATAATCGAGCGCGTCGGCCATCTCCTTGATGATCTGCACCGCCCGCTCCGGCGGCAGCGACTTGGGATCCACCGACGCGGCGTCGATGCCGTCGATGTACTGCATCGAGATCCACAGCTGCTCGTCGTCGAGGCCGCGGTCGTACACCGTGACGATATTGGGGTGATCGAGCTGCGCGACCAGATCCGCCTCCCGTTCGAACCGCGCACGCACCTCCTTGTCGAAGAACATTTCCCTGTTCAACAGCTTCAGCGCTGTCATCCGCGGCAGCCGCGGATGTTTCGCCAGGTAGACCGAACCCATGCCACCGCGGCCCAATTGCCGATCGATGACATAGCCGGCGAAAACGTCACCGCTGGCCAGCATGTCTGCTCCACTTCCCGTCGCTCATCGGGACCCGCCGATGGACAGACGTACAGCATTGGAATGCGCGATCAGGCCCGACCCGTGCGCCGAAAACATCGAAACCTTAGCAGTATTCGGGCAACCAAAGATCGCCCTTTCATAGCGGAAAGCTATGGTGGAGGGCGTGGTTCAGGCGGCTGCTGCCCGCCCTGCCGGTCTGCCCGCGGTGGCGCCGACCGGATCGGACGCACCCGAATATCCGGCAGCGCGATGGTTCCCGGGCGAGGCGTCCGCCGTGGCGGCAACGGCATGCGCGGTACGACCGGTTCGGCGGATGCACGTGACACCCCGGCCCCGGCCCGCTCCGGTCGCCCATGCGGTATCTCGGTCGGCTGCGATGCGGGGGGAGTAGGTGGCGTCGCGGATGTCGGCGGCGCGGCAATAGTCGGCGTCCAATTCCCTCGCGGCGCCGAATGCCCGTGTTGCCCTGACTGCCCGGGTGATGGCGAATAGCCTCGTCCGCCGGACGAGAGCGCCCAGCGCGCCGCCGCGGCGAACTCCGAGCAGCTGGCGAACCGGTCCGTCGGGCGCTTGGACATGGCCCGCGCGAGCACACCGTCCAGCGCGGGCGGAATTCCCGGCCTGGTCCGGCACACCGATGGCACCTGTCCGTAGAGATGGCCGTTGATAACGGCCGCCGGACCGGTGCCAGGGTACGGGCCCAGGCCCGTCAGCATCCAGAACAGGGTGCACGCCAGCGCGTACTGATCGGCCCGATCGTCCAGCGGCAGCCCGAGCAGTTGTTCGGGCGCGGCATAGGCGAGGGTCGCGGTGATCGAGCCCGCCGAGCTCAGCGTGGTATCGCCGTCGCGCATGCCCGCGATGCCGAAATCGGTGAGCAGCACTCGTTCCGGCTGCCCGATCGGTGCCTTGGCCAGCAGGATATTGGCCGGTTTCACGTCGCGGTGCAGCACGCCGTTGGCGTGCGCGAAATCCAGGGCCTTGGCGGTGTCACCGACAATCTGTACCGCTCGCCCTGGCGCGAGCACGTTCACATCCGCGCAGGACGCGTCCGCGCCGGGCACGAATTGCATGGAGATCCACAGCTGCTCGTCCTCGGCGCCGCGGTCGTAGACGGTCACGATGTTGGGATGGTCGAGCTGGGCGACGAGGTCGGCCTCGCGCTCGAAACGTCCACGGATCTCGATGTCGCTGTACAGCTCCCGCTTCAGCAGCTTCAGCGCGGTCAGCCGGGGCAGGCGTGGATGTTTGGCCAGGTAGACGGTGCCCATGCCGCCTTGGCCGAGCACGCGCTGGATGGCATAGCCCGCGAAGAGCTCGCCTTTTTGTAGCACAGTGGATTCACCCCCCTCATCAGGTCGAGCACCTGGATCTTACCGATGTATCTCGGTACGCCGTCTCGATGCAACAGACTCGTTGTGCTTGCCTTCGGCTTGTCGGTGCCAGTCGATAAAGTGGGCGCATGCGCATTGGAGCACACGTCCGGCTCGACAGCGATCCCATCGGTTTCGGTGCGAAACTCGGCGCCGATGTCATCCAGCTGTTCGTCGTGGATCCGCAGAGCTGGGACAAACCGACACCGCATCCACGGACCGAGGAGATCCTCGCAAGTCCGATCGATGTGGTCGTGCACTCGTCGTATCAGATCAATGTGGCGAGCCTGAACAACAGGCTGCGGATGCCATCGCGCAATGCGGTGGCGCAGCAGGCGAAGGCCGCCGCGGAGCTGGGCGCCATCGGGTTGGTCGTGCACGGCGGGCACGTCAGGTCCGACGCCGAGATCGACACCGGAATCGACAACTGGCGCAAGCTGTTCGAACGCCAACAGGACAAGGGCGGCTTCGCGGTACCCATCCTGATCGAGAACACCGCGGGCGGGAACCATGCCATGGCACGGCATTTCGATTCGATCGCGCGTCTGTGGGACGCGGTCGGCGATTACGGCGCCGGCTTCTGCCTCGACACCTGTCACGCATGGGCGGGCGGCGAAGAGCTCGTCGGCGTCGTCGAACGAATCAAGGCCATCACCGGCCGAATCGACCTGGTGCATTTGAATTCTTCGCGCGACGAGTTCGATTCCGGCGCCGACCGCCACGCCAACTTCGCCGACGGCACCATCGACCCGCAACTACTCGCCGAGGTCTGCCGCACCGCCGACGCACCGGTAATCCTCGAAACCCCTGCCGAAGGAGTAGCCGACGACCTCGCGTACCTGCGCGAGCATGTTGGCTGATCGCGCGGTGTGTCCTGATGCGGTGGTGGTCCCGGAGACCCCAGCTGAAGGAGTCGGGGGCGATCCGGCGAATCTGCGCGGGAACGTGGGCTGACTGCGCGGGGTGTCTGAGCAGTGGACGTGATGGTGGTCCTGGGAAGTCCCGCCGAGAGGGCGGATGTCCGGCGTGTTCGCGTGAGCACGTGGGTTGATTGCGCAAGTGTGCCGAACTGTGGACATGGCTCCGGAAACCCTGGCAGAAAATATTGCGGGCGAGCTCGCGGACCTGTGCGAATAGGCGGGCGATGGCCGCGACTTTCTAGTGCGCACACGCACTGTAGTTGTGATCATGGCGACGAAAACCCTGTTTGACGGGGCAGTTCGGGTGGTGTGCTGCGACAGCGTCTCAATCAGTCTCGAACAGCGAAGGTGATCCCTTAACGCTTCTCCTGCCTGAAGGCAGGAGATTCACAGCTCAGACCGCAACCGAACCACCCACCCGAAGGAGGTGACCCACTTGTCTCACATCCTCAACACTGACGTGGCCGCGCTCTGCCACAACCAGAACCACCCTGGCAGCGTTCCGATCCCGACAAGCGGTGTAACCACATTCAGGGCATCGGAAAGTTCGCTCGCACAGTTCCGGTCGCTTGGCTCTCGCAAAACAATCACTGCATGTCATCGACGTAAAAGCGGGCTGAACCAACACCACCCTCCGGCCAGCCCGAACACCCTGCTCGACCAACTCGCGCTTCGCCCCACCGATCGCCGCATCCGCAGCCTTACGCGCCATCGTGGACTTCGCCAGGAACCTCGGCCGGAAATCCTCCACCGCGATCAACCCATGAGCGGCGACAACACGTTGCGCCCACACCCGCGAATCATGCCGGGTTTGCCGCGCCGCCTTCTTATGCAACTTCGCCACCTGCCGGGCGGCCCGCTGGTAACCGCCGGACTGGGGGCCACGTTTACCGCTGTGGCGTCGGGCCATGCGGCGTTGCGCTTTCGCCAGTTCCGCCGCGCACCGTTTCCGGTGCCCCAGAAACGGCAGATCGAACTCGGCTTCGGTGGTCGTGGCCGTGACACTCACACCCCAATCGATACCGACCCCGCCCCCAGCTGCCAGCACGGTTTCCACCTCATGCCGGACGACGAACGAGGCGTACCAATGCCCCAGACAGTCTTGGGTGATCCGACACAATTTCGCGACCCAACCTCTGGAAGGAGGATGGCGCTTCCTCTCCCCCGTGAACGAGAGAGTATCCGCGCCAAACACCCGATGACGGTCTACACCACTCTCGCCACCACCACGGTGACCAAGCTCGGCGCCCACATCGGTGCCCAGGTCGACAATGTCCGGCTGGGCGGCGACCTGGATTCGGCGACGGTCGAGGTGGTCCGGCGCGCGCTGCTCGAGCATAAGGTGATCTTCTTCCGCGGTCAGGATCACCTGGACGAGGACGGCCAGTACGCGTTCGCGCAGCTGCTCGGCAGCCCGACGACGCCGCACCCGACGGTCACCTCGCACGGCGACAAGAGCCTCGCCATCGATTCCGAGCATGGCCGCGCCAACAGCTGGCACAGCGACGTCACCTTCGTCGACCGGATCCCGAAGGCATCGATCCTGCGCGCGGTGCACTTGCCGCCCTACGGCGGATCGACCACCTGGGCCTCCACCGTCGCCGCATACAACTCGCTGCCCGAGCCGCTCAAGCGACTGGCCGAGAACCTGCGCGCCGTGCACACGAATGTCTACGACTACGCCGCGGTCAACGTCGACAAGTCGAACGCGAATACCGAGGCCTACCGCGCCGAATTCCAGTCGAGCTACTTCGAAACCGAGCATCCGGTGGTCCGCGTGCACCCCGAGACCGGCGAGCGAGCGCTCCTGGTCGGCCACTTCGTGAAGCATTTCGTCGGCGTGTCCACCACCGAATCCCAGGCCCTCTTCCGCCTCTTCCAAGACCGCGTGACCCGACTGGAAAACACCACCCGCTGGAACTGGGCCCCCGGTGACGTCGCGATCTGGGACAACCGCGCCACCCAGCACTACGCCATCGACGACTACAACGACCAGCCCCGCAAGCTCACCCGGATCACCCTCGCGGGCGACATCCCGGTCGCCGTCGACGGCACAACAAGCACCATCCGCGAAGGCAATGCCGAACACTATTCCGTCATCGACACTCCGGTACCGCTCGCCTCCTGACCCGCACACCCGCCCAACCCGCCGCTCGACCAGGGCCGTTACGCCGTGATCGCGTTCGGGCCCGCCGGGTCGGCGGGTGCGGGAGATGTGGATAGGCCACACTGGTGGCCATGAGTATCAGGCCGTTGGACGGGGTGCGCGTCCTCGAACTCGGCAATTACATCGCGGCACCGACCGCGGGGCGCATGCTGGGTGACTTCGGGGCAGAGGTCATCAAGGTCGAGCGGCCGAAAGCGGGGGATGAGCTGCGGAACTGGCGGCTCTACGGCGGCGACACCTCGATGCTTTACCGCACCGTGAATCGCAATAAGAAGTCGATCACCCTCGATCTGCGCACCGAAGCAGGCCGGGGCATCGTGCTCGATCTGATCCGGCACTGCGATGTGTTGCTGGAAAATTTCCGGCCCGGCATGCTCGAGAAGTGGGGTCTTGGCCCCGAGGTGCTCAACGAGGTCAATCCCGATCTGGTGATCACCCGCATCTCGGCGTACGGGCAGACCGGCCCTTTGGCATCGCGGCCCGGTTTCGCCGCCGTCGCCGAGGCCGTCGGCGGTTTACGCGAACTCGTCGGTGACCCGGACCGCCCTCCGGTGCGCACCGGCGTCTCCATCGGCGATTCCATTGCGGGTATCTACGCCGCCTTCGGCACTGTGATGGCGCTGTTCCAGCGCACCCAGCGGGCCGAATCGATTCCTTTGCGGGAGCGCGTCATCGATGTCGCCCTCAACGAGGCGATCCTGTCGGTAATGGAATCCCTCGTGCCGGACTACCTCGCCTACGGCATCAACCGGGAACGCGTCGGCGGCCGGATGGAAGGCATCGCGCCGAGCAACGCCTACCCGTGCAGCGACGGGGTCAGCATCATCATCGGCGGCAATGGCGACGCCATCTTCCAGCGCTATATGGCAGTGATCGGCCGCCCCGACCTGGCCGCCGACCCCGAGTTGCAGGACAACGCGGGCCGCTGGCACCACCGCGAGCGGCTGGACGCCTCGATCGCCGAATGGACGATCACCCACACCCGCGACGCGGCGCTGAAGCTGCTCGAGGCGGCCGCGATTCCGTGCGGCCCCATCTACACCGCCGCCGACATCGTCGCCGACGAACAGTACAGGGCGCGAAACATGATCCAGCCCTTCGCCGTGGATGTCGGTGCGCCGCAACCGAAAACGGTCGGCTTCACCGGCATCGTCCCGGTGATCGGCGACCAATCGCTGCCCATCCGCAACGTCGGCCCCGATCTCGGTGCGCACACTCGCGAGGTGCTGTCGGGATTACTCGGCATGAGCGATGCCGAGATCGACGCATTGGAGGTGCCATGAGAAATGCTCGCGCAGTGCTTGCGGCGGCGAATCGGGTGCAAGTCGCGCGAGACACCGGAGGCATCGTGAGAGACAATCGCACAGTGCTTGTACTGGAGGCCTCATGACTCGGCGGGTTTATGGTCGCAGGCGACCACCAGGGCGTTCGGCTTACGAGCTACGGGCGCCGACACCCCGTCGACCCACCGTGCATCCCAACCCGGCCGTGGGGAACGGGAAGCCGTGCGGCGGCGTGATGTGCGTCCCGAAGGAAGCGCGGGAGCGGAAATGACGGTGCTGACCGAGTCGGTCCTGCGTGATGTGACGTTGCGTGACGGACTTCAGCTGACCGGCAAGGTGCTCCCGGTGGACCGCAAGGTCGAGGTCGTGCGGCGGCTGCTCGCCCTCGGCGTGCCCGCACTGGAGATCGGCTCCATGGCCCGCCCGGATCTTGTCCCGCCGATGGCCAACACCATGGACCTCATCGCGGCACTGACTCCCGAAGAGCTGCAACGCTGTTGGGTCTGGGTGGCCACACCGCGGCACATCGAAAAGGCCGCGGCCGCGGGCGTGCGCAACTTTCAATACTGTTTCTCCGTTTCGGACGCGCACAACAAGGCGAATATCGGCCGCAGCACCGAAGACAGCGTGGCCGTCATGCCCGACGCGGTCCGCCTCGCCAATGAAGCGGGCGGCCAGATCCAACTGTGCCTGGCCACCAGCTTCAGCTGCCCATTCGATGGTCCGGTAGATCCCGAACGAGTCCTCGCGATCGCCAACGACCCCCGCACCGAAGGCGCCACCGATATCGTCGTCGCCGACACCCTCGGCCAGGCCGATCCGGCTCGGGTAACGGCTCTCATCTCCGCCGTCCGCGACCGAACCCCGCAGCGCCGCATCGTCTTCCACGGCCACGACACCTGGGGCATGGGCGTCGCCAACACCCTCGCCGCCCTCCGAGCAGGTGCAACCATGGTCGACGGCTCGCTGGGTGGCCTCGGCGGCTGCCCCTTCGCCCCCGGCGCCAGCGGCAACACCTCCACCGAAGACATCCTCTTCGCCACCCGCCCCGCCTGGTTCACCCCCACTACCCTGTCCGCCATGGTGAACCTCTCCGAAGCCCTCCTTGCCGACCTCGGTGAACCCAACCGCTCCCGCACCGCCGAGGGCGCCCGCTCGAAAGCCGAAGCCTTCGACTGGGTCATCTGAGCCCGTTGTGCTAGCGCCCGCCCATGCCGGGCAGCCCGGCGAACAGCAGCTCGAAAACCGGCGGGGTGTTCGGGTGCACAGTGGTGGACGGCATGAATGGTCGGCCTTCGCCGGTGTCGGTGACAATGTAGTCGGAGTGGCTGCCCGGCACCCTGTCGTTCACACCTTCACAGTGCGGTCCACCGGTGGCGTTGACCTTCGGTAGGTCATCGGGGTACTGATACGGCTGCGCGCCGTACATGAAGTTCGAGTTGAAATATGCGCCCGGGTATCTTCCGCCGAAGATCTCCTCGGCGAGTGGCATGAGTTTGCCGAGTGCGTTGACGACGCAATTCAGTCCTGGCGCGTAGGCATACAACAACGCGGTGGTCGGGTGGAGGAGCCGCAGCGATGTGATCAGCGGTGTTTCGTTCTGCTGTAGCAGGCCACCTGTGGTGTCCGCGAGGCCGACAAGGTTCAGCAGTACCGCGTCGAGATTCGGCTGCTCATCGATGATCGTCGCTCCGGTGGCGGTGACGTTTTCCACCGTGCGTACGAGATCTCCGACAGTGTCGCCGTATAGGTGTGTGACCTCGGCAGTCGTGGCCAGGTCACGACGCAGTGCGGGCAGGCTCGGATTGAGCTCGCGCAGATAGGAGTCCGTGCGAGCCATGGTGTCGCCGAGCTGGTCGCCGCGCCCATGCAGTGCGGTGCTGAGCGCGGTGAAGGTGGCGTTGAGTTCGCCCGGCTCGACCTTCGCGAGGAGGTCGGCCAGGTGTTGGAACAGGGTGTTGAATTCGACGGTGACCGCTTCGGCCGCCACCTGCGCTCCGGGCCGCAGCGGCCTACCCGAAGGTCTTTGCGGGACAACGAAGTTCACGTACTTGGCGCCAAAGATGGTGGTGGAGTGGATATCCACCCTCGCGTTGTCCGGGACGAGCCGCAGCAGCTCGGGGTCGAGATCGAGCCGCAGGTGCACCCGCTCTTCGGTCCGGGCGATCGCGGCCACTCTGCCGATCTCGACGCCGCGGAACTTCACCCTGGCGTCGGGGTCGAGCACCAGTCCAGCGCGGGGCGCGTCGACGGTGACCGACGCCGTCGAGATGTACTTGCCCGAATACATCGACAGCACAGTCGCGATGACGGTAGCGATCGTAAGAATCATTGCGGCACCGGCGACTTTCAAGCGCAGCGCCCGCCAAAGGGCGATCGCGAGCCACGCCGCATCGGTCTTTTGCTTCGAACGCATTGCTCACCTGCCTGGAGACGGGTGCGTCGTTGCCCCCGCTCGCGATGCCGGTATACCTGCCCGGCCTTACGTGTCGTAGTGCTGTCCAGACACGTGTCCATAGTACGTCTGGACGGCCATCCCGGGAGGGTTTTCCAATGACTTCCCGACAGCTACCGCGACGACCACCGCAAGATGGTGGTGCGGCTGTCCGCTACCGTGGGCGTCGAAAGCCCTTGACGCCGGATACCTTGCGCGGGTGTGAGTAGAAACATTCTGCACCGCACCGAGATCCGCATCGCTTGTACTGTGAATTGCATGATCACGCTCAAAAAAGAAGATGGCGCCGCCGATCTCAGCGGTATCACCAAATTGACGGTCGGGGTGAGCTGGGATCCGTCGTCCGGCACAAGCGGCGGTCCGGTCGGGCTGCTGCGTCGCAAGCGCGGGGTGGACCTCGATCTGATCGCCATTCTCATGCAGGGCGCCGAGCCGGTGCGTTTCGCCGGTCTGGACTCCCTGGACCCGATGGGCAACGGCTCGGTTCAGCACACCGGCGACGAGCAGACCGGCGCCGCGTCCGGTGACGACGAATCGGTACACGTCACCTTCGCCGACGTGCCCGGCGGTATCGACGCCATCGTCTTCGTGGCCGCTGCCTTCAAGAAGGGCAGCTCGTTCGAGAAGGCCAACAATATTTCGTTCAAGGTCTACGACGCGACCGGCGGCAGTGCCGACCAGGTCGCCGACATCTGGCCGTCGCTGCTCGGCAACGACAACGCCAACGCGGTCGCGCGGGCCTTCCGGTCCGGCGCGGGCTGGCAGCTGGAAGTCATCAACCGCAAGGGTCAGATCAAGCAGGGCGACAAGCAGGCCCTGCTGCGTTTCGCCATGGCGTAGCACGAAAAAACCGGAATCGAGGGGAGCGAGGCACCCTTCGATTCCGGCTTCGCCGAAGTGTTGATCAGAGCGCGGCCTCGATGGCGTTGATGACCGCAGCGGAGTCGGGTTCGGTCCGCGGACGGAAGCGACCGGCCACTTTGCCGTCCCGATCGATCAGGAACTTCTCGAAGTTCCACTGGATGTCACCGCTCGCGCCCTCGGCATCGGCGGTCTCGACCAGCTCGCTGTAGAGCGGATGCCGCTGCTCGCCGTTGACGTCGGTCTTCTCCAACAGCGGGAAATCCACGCCATAGGTGGTGGAACAGAACTCCTGGATCTCCTCGGCCGTGCCGGGTTCCTGGCCCATGAACTGGTTGCTCGGCACCCCGATAACGGTCAATCCGCGCGGTCCATAGGTCTTCTGCAGCTCTACCAGCCCGGAATACTGCGGCGTCAGGCCGCATTTCGAGGCCACGTTGACCAGCAGCACGGCGTGGTCCCCGGCGAGGTCGCCCAGGGTCGTCGCGTCGCCGGAGAGCGTGCGCAATGGAATATCTCGAAGGCTCACTCGTATTGCACCTGCCACTTCTTGATTCCGTTGATCCACCCCGACCGCAACCGTACCGGATCCGACATCTGGGTGATGTTCGGCATTACGTCTAAGGCGTCCTCGTCGAAATTCGCCGAACTATAACGCCGAGCAGTCCCGCGATCGCCTGAAGCGGCAGCTCGACGGCGATCTGCCGGGCGAAGTCGCCGCCGCCGGATTTCTCGGCCGCGTCCTCGGGATGGTTCAGCGCAGCCGTGTTCGGCGCATGAGCCGCAGCATCGTCAGAGTCGTCTTCAGTTGCTTCTCGTAGGGCAGGCCGGCGCGTGCATTGAGCACCTGACGTTTCAGGACGCCGACATTAACGGTGTCGGTGTACTTGAGCAGGCCCTGATCGCCGTGCCGGGTGCCGACGCCGGATTGCTTCACGCCACCCGACGGTGTGGCTTTCGCGGCATAGGTGGCCACGAAGCCGTCGTTGATATTGATGTTCCCGGCTTCGAGCTGATCGGCAACGCGGTTGGCGCGGGGCAGGTTTCGGCTCCAGATGCTCGCGTTCAGGCCGTAGCTGGTGTCGTTGGCGAGCCGGATCGCCTCCTGCTCGTCGGTGAAGCGGTACACGCTGACCACCGGGCCGAAGGTCTCCAAGGTCGCGTGCGTCATCTCGGGTGTGACGTCGGTCAGTACGGTCGGCTCGTAGAAAGCGGGTCCGATGTCGGGTCGCGCCTTGCCGCCGGTCAATACTGTCGCGCCCTTCGCGCGGGCATCGTCCACATGCGCCGCGACGCGTTCCATGTGCTCGACCGACACCAGCGAACCGAACTCCGGTGCGTAGTTGTATGCCGCGCCGGCCTTTGATCCCAATTCCTCTGCGGCCGTGACCAATCGGCGCACGAACTCGTCGTACAAGCGGTCGTGCACGTAGATGCGCTCGATGTGCATACAGGCCTGACCGGAATTGGCGAACACCGCGAACGCCGCACCGGGGATCACGTCGTCGAGATTCGCGTCGTCCAGCACGATCATCGGGTTCTTGCCGCCGAGTTCCAGGCTGCACCCGATCAGGTTGCGGCCCGCGCCTTCGCCGACGATCCGGCCGGTCGCGGTCGAGCCGGTGAACATCACGAAGTCGGCGTTGTCGATCAGCGTCGGGCCGACCTCGGGGCCCTCACCACAGACCACCTGGAACAGCCCGCGCGGCAGCCCGGCCTTGTACAGCAGTTCCACTCCGAACAGCGCGCACAGTGCGGTCTTGTTGTCCGGTTTGAGGACAACGCCGTTGCCCGCCATCAGCGCGGGCATCGCATCCGATAGTGCGATGGCGAAGGGGAAGTTCCACGGTGCGATCACCGCGACGATGCCCTTGGGGCGGTGCTGCTCGGTGGAGGTGGTCAGCAGTGGCATCGGGCCGCCGCGCCGGACCGGTCGCAGTACCCGCTTGGCGGTCTTGAGGTAGTGGCTGATGACCATCGGCACGTCGCAGGATTCCTCGATGGCCATTCTGCGGGTCTTACCGCAGCCGATCTGGATGAGATCGGCAATGGTTTCGTGCTCGGCCAGGATCAGTTCGTGCGCACGCTCGAAAACGCGCAGTCTGCGTCGCAGTGGCCAGGCGGCCCATGCTTTCTGCGCGGCCCGCGCGGTCGCGTACGCGGCGGTGATATCCGCGGGGGTCGACTGCGGTAGCCGGCCGACCACCGACCCGGTGTAGACCTCGATCATCGGGAACGGCGCCGCGGCTTCGTCGGCGGCGACCATCCCGGTCAGCCTGCCGATCAACTCGTCGGTGATCCTGGCGGGCAGGGTGCGCGCCGATTCTGTGCTCGTTTCGGTTGTGCTCATCGGACTCTCCCAAGGGCAACGGCGGGTACGTTCGAATTAGAACACGTTCTCATTGTCGTGACCAGGCAGTTCGCGCAGTTGGACGGCATATTTCAACCCGCCTGATGATCCGGCGCACGGTCCGCCGAGTATTGCTTCGCCCAGCGATAGTCGGGCTTTCCGCTTGGTGCTCGCGATATCGCCGCCGCGATCCAAATCTGCCTCGGAACCTTGTAGCCCGCAAGGTGCCCGCGTACATGGCTTTCCAGCGCTGCGAAATCGAGCGCCCCCGTCACCGACACTACCGCTGCCACCTGCTGTCCCCAGCGTTCGTGCGGCACCCCGATCACCACCGCGTCGTAGATCGCGTCGTGCGCTTTCACCACGCTCTCGACCTCTTCGACGAACACTTTCTCGCCGCCGGTATTGACCACCATGTTGCCGCGGCCGATCAGCGTGACCGAACCGTCCCGCTCGGCCCGCGCGCGATCGTCGGTGACCACGATGCGAGTGCCGTCGACAGTGTGGAACAGCCGGTCGGTCTTCTTCTGGTCCTTGTAGTAGCCGATCGGCACCGCCCCGGTCTTGGCGAGCCAGCCCTCGGCTCCCGGTTCGACCGGCCGTCCCGCATCGTCGACCACCACCGCGCCGCGGCCGGTCTGCACCCTGGGACCGCGACCCGGATCATCGTCCTTCTGCGCGAAACCGATACCGCCGAAGCCGGTTTCCGACGATCCGATCGAATCCGAGACCACACTCGACGGAAACAGTTCCAGCAGAGTATTTTTCACCGGCTGCGAGAGCAACGCCGCACCGGATGCGATGGCGATGAGGCTGGACGCGTCTACCGGACGCGCGCGGTAGGTATCGATCAGCGGGCGGGCCATGGCGTCCCCGGTGATCACCATGATCTGCGGACGGCGCTGCGCGACCAGCTGCCAAACCCGTCGCGCATCGAATCGCGGCTCGAACATGACGGTATTGCCCGACCACAGCGCGGTGAAGGTCGGCATCATCGCCGCGGCGTGGATCAGCGGCGGCAGCACGAACCAGATACCGGGATCGACCTGCGCCCCGACCCGCGACTGTTGGTATTCGTCGGAAACCGGTACGCCGGTGTAGAAGTCGATGCCACCGCCGAGTACCCGCCACATGTCCTCCTGCCGCCACATGACGCCCTTCGGCAGGCCGGTGGTCCCGCCGGTGTACATCATGAAGAGGTCGTCCGGGCTGCGATCGGACGTGCGCCGGGTGGGTGAACCCGCGGCGAGGGCTTGTTCGAACGGCACCGGATCGGTCGCTGTCGACGCGTCGGCGGACGCTCGGTTGTCGACGACTATCAGGTGCCGCAGCGCGGGCACCAGAGCGGCGGCCTCGCGCGCCGCCTGCTCGTACTCCGCATGGTAGATCAGCACTTCGAGATCGGCATTGTCGTAGATGTAGCGCAATTCCGCTACGCCGTAGCGGTAGTTGATATTGATGGGGACCGCGCGGGCCTTGAAGCATGCGATCAACGTGGTCATCGTTTCGATGCTGTTGTGCATCTGAAAGCCGATGTGAGTGCCGGGGCCGACGCCGATCGAGCAGAGGTAGTCGGCCAGTCGGTCGGCTAGTGCGTCCAGGTCGCGGAAGGTGCGTGCGCGGTCGCCCTCGATCAGCGCGATTCGGTCCGGCATCGCGTCGACGGAGTGCTCGAACAGGTCGGCGAAATTGCGGGACATGGCAATTCACTCCTTCGATGCGTGCGTCAGAGCACGGTGAGTGGCAGCGGAATTCCGCGGTCTGTGAAGGTGAAGGACGCGCCGGTGCTGTATCGGGTGAGCGTCACCTCGGTTGCCTCACGGAATGGTTGTGGGGCCAGCGCCATTTCGACGGTCCAGCCGTGCTCGTCGGTGGCGACGGGGCGGGTGGCGAAGCGGGGGTTCACGCCCCTGGCCATCGCATCCAGCGGGGCGAGGTGGTCGGCGTCGATCATCGCGGGCCACGCGCCGTCGGCCCTTGCGGCACTGTGGTGCGGAATATGAAGCAGCACCGCATCACTGGTCTCGGTGATCTCTACGCCGGTGTAGGGCAGAGGATTCCAGGCCGGATGCGAGCGCAGCACTTCGGCAAGCGCCGCCGTGTCGTCGCCCAGCCGGAGCGCGTTCCGGATGCGTTCGGAGCTGATACCCGCGATGCCGGTGAAGTGCTTGCGGCCCATGCTCAACGCGGCGGCGCTACCGCCATCATCGCCGGTGGTCTCGGTCCCGAGCCTGGCACGCACCGCGATCATGAAGCCAAGGGTCAGCAGGTGGTGTTGCAGGCACACTTCGTCGGCGATGCGTACCAGTGCCGATTTCGAGAAGTCGGCGAATCGGAGATCGCTCAGCAGTGGGCCCGTGTAGTCCGCTCGACCCGGTCCTTCGGTGTCGATCGCACCGAGTTCTACACCGGCGGCGGCGGATTCGGCCACGAGCTGCGCATTCGGCGGTACCGGCGGCGGGGCGTTGGCGGGGTCGATGGTGACGGTCCACGCGCACATCGGGTGGCGGTCGGCTGGGCTGCGCGGCGGGCGGTGGATCGGTCGAATCTGCGCGTGCGCGTTGGTCGCCAGCGCGGTCGCGTCGAAGGTCGGATCCTCGATGGTGTGGCACATGGCGACCACGAATTCGTCGCCCATCGGTTCGACATCCATCAGCGCGCCACAGTGATCGAGCCAGAACTCTCCGTGGTCGCGGTCATGGATCCGGAACCGGAAGTCCATGAACTGCGGTGGCGCGCCGATATCGAGCTGTAGCCCCTTGAAGATGGTCGCCACATCGTCGCCGACGAAGCCGAGGGCGCGTTGCATGCGACGGGTGTAGACGGGGCTGGCGATCTGCCACTCTTCGATGGCGATCGCGGTCATCCCTTCGCGGCCGAATGCCCCGATGGCATGCGGCAGACCGGATCTATCGATCAACTGACCGCACAGCAGCAGTTCCGGAAGCAGGGTGGCCAGTGCCGCCCGTGGCAGCCGATCGAAGTTGCTGCGCGGCATACCTGTCACCACAGTGGAACCGGTGCTTCGCCGACTTTGTACCAGCCTGGCAGTTGCTTGCCGGACATCGAGCGCTGGATCCGCTTCTGCATGCCGGGCAGCAGCGCCTTGGCGGTGATCATCTCCAGGAACAGCTGAGAGACATTGCCGAAGTCGAAAAAGTCACGCTGCCAAGACCATTGGTAGTCGCCGCCGTAGCGGAACCAGCTGCCGCCGATACCTTCGGGACTGTAGTTGCGGCCATCGGGGCGTTTGGCGTCGGCCACCTGCTTCCAGAAGCCGATGACGCTGCCGTTGCGCTCGTCGATCACGAACTCCTGGTACGGATAGGACCAGCCCTCCAGCCCGTCCATCTCCTGGCCGAGGGCGAGCACCCGGATCTCCGCACGCCCGACGGCCATGAATTCCTGGGTCGGACCGTAATTCCAGCCGTAGGTGGCGTCCTCGGTGTACATCTCGGCCAGCGGTTTCCAGTCGCCCTTTTCCTCGCATCGCTGGTTCTCCAGCACCCAGCGCCGGACCATCTCGTCGAGTTCGTCGCGTTCGAAACCTGGCATTACCGTGTTCCTTTCGGTTCCGCGGCAGCTTCGTCCGCAATGATCGACAGTGCTCGGGTCGGGCAGTAGCGAACGGCCCGTTCGACATCCGCGCTCGCGTCGGCGCCGGGATTCGGATCGACGATTTCCACCTTTCCGCGCTTGGGCACGGTGAAGGTTTCCGGTGCCTCGTCCTGGCAGACGGCGTGTCCTTGGCACAGGTCGAGATCGGCGATGATCCTCAATGTTCGCTCCCGTCTCGCTTATTCGAGGCGCCGTCCGGAATCGGATGCAGCGGCGCCTCGGGTTGGACCTCGACAAGCACCAGGTGTGCGCCACGCGGTGTCGCGACCACGGCGACAACCGCGGCGGCCATGTCGCTGGCGCGCAGCATGTATCCGTGCCGGGCGAACCCCCAGGTCTTCCACGCCTCCAGCATCGGCCCGACCACTTCCGGGGTGGAGTTCATGCCCATGCCGGTCAATGTCGGACCTGGACGAACCAGTGATGCGCGAATTCCGGTGCCCTCCAACTCCATACGCATTTGCTGGGCCATTGCTTCGATACCCGCCTTCGCCGCGCTGTACGCGCCGGTGTGCGGGCGCGGCTCGACAGCGCAGTCGGAGCTGATCAACACGACATCGCCGCGTCGTCGCGCGATCATGCCGGGCAGTACCCGGTGCACCACCCGATGTGCGCCGACCAGATGCACTTGCACCTGTTGGAGGAACCGATCCGGTGCCATCTCGTGCACCGGGCTGAACTCGATATCGCCCGCACCGGAGACCAGGATCTCGGTGGGACCCAGTGCCGCCTCTGCCGCCGTCACGAATTCGTCGATCGAGGTGGCATCGGTGACATCCAGTTGGTGCGCGAACGCCTCGCCACCGCTGTCACGAATCTTCTGCGCTAGTGCCTCGCACTGGTCGACGCGGCGCGCACCGAGCGCGACGGGGTGCCCGAGTTCGGCAAACGCGAGCGCGGTCGCGGCTCCGATGCCGGAGGACGCACCGGCAACGATGGCGGGCCTACGCGTGGGATGAGGTTCGAAACGCGGCACTATTTCGCCTCCACGATGATGGGGAGCTCGGCGAACCCGCGCACGTTCGTCGAGTGCACGCGCACGATGCCCGAATCGACGACGTCGTAGGACCGGACCCGCGAGGCGAATTCGCGCAGTGCGACGCCCGCCTCCAGTCGGGCAAGGTGCGCACCGAGACAGAAATGGACGCCTGCGCCGAAGCTGGCGAGCCCGGCTTTGTCGGTACGCGCGATGCGATAGCTGTCGCCGTCGGTGAACACCTCGGGATCGCGATTGGCCGAGCCGATCAGCAGCAGCACCTTGGATCCCGCCGGGATGGTGCGGCCGTGCTGGTCGATGTCGACGGCGGCGCTGCGCGCGACCATCTGACTGGAGGTGTCGTAGCGCAGTGTCTCTTCGACCCAGTCGGTGACCAGCTCCGGTTCGGCGATGACACCGGCGTATTCGGCCGGGTTCTTCGCACCCCAGTACAGCGCGTTGCCGAGCAGCTTGGTCGTTGTCTCGTTGCCCGCGACGACCATCAGGAACATGAACCCGATGATTTCCTCGTCCGACATGGTGTCGCCGTCGATTTCGGCCTCCAGCAGTGCCGAGGTGAGGTCGGCCGTGGGGGCGCGCCTGCGTTCGGCGACCATGTCGCTGTAGTACCCGATGAGCCGGATCGAAGCCTCGACGGCGGGCATCGGGACATCCAGCACGCCGTCTTCACGGTGCACCACCAGATCCGCGAGCCTGCGTATTTCGGTGCGATCGGGTTCGGGTACGCCCATCAGCTCGGAGATCACGTCCATCGGTAGCTTGCCCGCGACCGCGTCGATCCAGTCGAAAGACCCTGTCGCCAAAGCGGGTTCGAGGTAGGACAGCGTCAGTTCCTTGATGCGGTCGGCCATTTCGGCCACCCGCTTGGGTGTGAAGCCCTTGTATACGAGCCTGCGCATTCGCAGGTGCCGTGGGTCGTCCATGGCGAGGAACGACATCACTCGGTGTGCGTGCGGACCCCAGGCCGCCGGATCCAGTGACACCCCGTTGGCGCTCGACAGCCGCACGCTGTCGCGGAATGCGCCGGTCACATCGGCATGCCGCGACAGTGCCCAGAAATCCAGCTCGGCGTTGTAGTACAACGGCGCCTCGGTGCGCAGCCGCTGATAAGTGGGGTACGGATCCTCGTGGAACCGGTAGTCGTATGGATCGAAAGTCAATGGTTGCACTGAAGCCGCCGTCATCGCGCCGTCCTGAAATTCGATAACGAGTTCTCGTCGGCGAAGTCTGTCGTATCGCCGTTGGGAGACATATAGCTGGACATGTGTCTGGACGGTACCATCGGCACATTCGTTCGACAACGATTCGGCGGTATTTGTGCGGGAATGACAAGGCGGCGTCGATGCCATGGGCGGGTGTCGAATAGTGTCGGAATTCGGCCAGGGCGGACGGCAAACCTGGAACAAGTTCTTGCGCCATATCGAGCGCTAGACTATATTCCGTACACGTGTCCAGACAGTATGGGAGCCCTTGATGAGCAGCCTTCTGCCCACCGCCGAATCCCGCCTGCTCATCGGCGGCAAGCTGGTGCCGGGCGCCGACGGCGTGTTCGACACCGTGAACCCGGCGACCGAAGAGATCATCGGCCAGGCCGCCAACGCGGGCGGCGCCGATATGGACGCGGCCATCGCCGCGGCGCGTACGGCGTTCGACGACACCGATTGGTCGCGCGACCACGCTTTCCGTGCGCGCTGCCTCGAACAGTTGCGCACCGCACTACAGGCGCACGTCGACGAATTGCGCGAGATCACCATCGCGGAGGCGGGCGCACCGACGATGCTGACGCGCGGCCCGCAGTTGGAGGGCCCGGTCGCCGACCTCGGCTACTGCGCCTCGCTCGCCGAAACCTACAACTGGGAAACCGATCTCGGGATCGCGGAGCCGATGGGCATCAAGTCCCGCCGGGTGCTGCGCAGGGAAGCGATCGGCGTGGTCGGCGCGATCACCCCGTGGAACTTCCCGCACCAGATCAACTTCGCGAAGCTCGGACCGGCGCTGGCGGCCGGAAATACGCTGGTACTCAAGCCTGCTCCCGACACGCCATGGTGCGCGGCGGCCGTTGGTGCGGTGATCGCCGAGCACACCGACATCCCGCCAGGCGTCGTCAATATCATCACCTCCGCCGATCACACGATCGGCGCGCGGCTCACCGTCGACCCGCGGGTCGACATGGTCAGCTTCACAGGCTCGACGCTGACCGGAAAAGCGGTGATGGCGGGTGCGGCGACGACGCTGAAGAAGGCCTTCCTCGAGCTCGGTGGCAAGTCCGCGTTCATCGTGCTCGATGACGCGAATCTCGCGGCGGCCGTTGGTGTCGCGGCGTTTTCGGTGTGTGTGCACGCGGGACAGGGTTGTGCGATCACCACCCGCCTGCTCGTCCCGCGCGCGGCCTACGACGACGCGGTACAGGTCGCCGCCGCCACGCTGAGCGGGATCGTGCCCGGCGACCCCGCGGATCCGAGGACCATCTGTGGCCCGCTGATCTCGCAGCGGCAGCGCGCCCGCGTCGAGCGCTATCTGGAGATCGCCGTCGCCGAGGGCGGGCGCATCGTCACCGGCGGCGGACGGCCCGCGAATCGCGAGCGCGGCTATTACATCGAACCGACGCTGATCGCTGACGTGGCGAACACCTCGACGGTCGCCCGCGAGGAGATCTTCGGCCCCGTGCTCGTCGTGATTCCCTACGACGGCGATGACGACGCGATCCGTATCGCCAACGATTCCCCGTACGGCCTCTCCGGCTCGGTCTGGGGCAGCGATCCGGACCGGATTCGGCGCGTCACCGAGGGGGTCCGAACCGGGACGCTGAGCGTGAACGGCGGCATTTGGTACTCCGCGGACGCACCATTCGGCGGATACAAGCAGTCCGGCATCGGCCGGGAGATGGGCATCGCCGGTTTCGAGGAATACCTCGAAACCAAGCTGATCGCCTACCAAGCCTGAATGAGAGGAACCGACTTCATGGCCCGTTTCGCGGGAAAGTCCGTCATTGTCACCGGTGCCGGGCAGGGGATCGGTGCGGTGTACGCGCGGGCCCTGGCATCCGAGGGTGCCAAAGTCGTTGTCGCCGACCGCAATGTGACAGGCGGCAAGGCTGTCGCGGAGAAGATCGTCGCCGATGGTGGGACGGCGATCTTCGGTGAGGTCGATGTCGCCGAACCCGAATCCGCCACGGCGCTTGCCGAATTGACCGTCGGAGAGTTCGGCGGCATCAATCACCTGGTCAACAACGCGGCCATCTACGGCGAGATGAAGCTCAATCTGCTGCTGAGCGTGCCGTGGGACTACTACAAGAAGTTCATGGGCGTGAACATGGACGGCGCACTGAACATGACCCGTGCGGTCTGGAAGCCCATGACGGCCTCGGGCGGCGGCTCGATCGTCAACCAATCATCGACCGCCGCATGGACATACTCGAGCTTTTACGGCTTGGCGAAGGTCGGGATCAACGGCCTGACCCAGCAGCTGGCCTTCGAGCTCGGCGGCTCCAAGATTCGTATCAACGCCATCGCGCCCGGCCCGATCGATACCGAGGCGACCAAGGCTGTGACGCCGGAGGTGATCGTCGCCGACATGGTGAACCGGCTGCCGCTCAAGCGGATGGGGACACCGGAGGATCTGGTCGGAGCCTGCCTCTACCTGCTTTCGGACGAGGCGAGCTGGGTGACCGGTCAGATCTTCAATGTCGATGGCGGACAGGTGTTCCGGTCATGAGCACAGGTGCGGGCGGTGAATTCCGGGTCGGCTTCATCGGTCTCGGCAATATGGGTGCGCCGATGGCGAAGCGGCTACTGGAGTGGTCCGGCGGACTCACTGTGTGTGACATGCGTGCCGAGGCCGTCCAGCCGTTCACCGACGCGGGAGCCGTTGCCGTTGGCACCGCGCGGGAGGTCGCGAAGCAGGCCGCCGTCATCTCGGTGACGGTGTTGAACGACGAGCAGGTCCGTGCGGTGGTCGCGGGGCCCGACGGGATCCTGCGCGCCGCCGCACCGGGAACCGTGATCGCCGTGCACTCCACGATCGGTGATCGGACCGCCGAAGAATTGGCGATCGTGTGTGCCGAACATGGCGTCGAACTCGTGGACGCCCCGGTGAGCGGCGGCGCACCGGGTGCGCAGCGCGGCAGACTCGCCGTGATGGTCGGCGGCAGTGAGACGGCCTTCGAGCGGGTGCGCGGCCCCTTCGGCTGCTTCGCCGATCTCGTCGTGCACGCGGGCCCGGTGGGTGCGGGAACCCGAATGAAGTTGGCCCGCAACCTACTCCACTTCGTCGCCTTCACCGCCGCGTCCGAGGCGCAACGCCTCGCCGAAGCCGCCGACCTGGACATCACCACACTCGGCAAGGTCGTGCGTCATTCCGACGCGGTCACCGGCGGCCCAGGGGCCATCATGCTGCGCGACCGGACCGCCCCGATCGAGGTCGGCGACTTCTGGCTGCCCATCCTCGGCCACGTCCGTGACCTCGGCGAAAAGGACCTCACCCTCGCACTCGACCTCGGCACCCGGCTCGGCGTCGAGCTGCCGCTGGCCGAACTCGCCCTCGACCGGCTCGGTCCAGGGCTTGGCGTCGTATCCGAGCCCGCGTCAGCAGAAAGGGAATCCCGATGAGCGACAACGCTTCCAACGGTGCTGCGGCCGACTCCGTCCGTCAGCGCGGGCTGGCGAAGATGGCCGAGGTCTACGGCACCGAGTTCCAGGACTACCCAGGCGCACACTTCGCCGCCACCGCCGATCACCTCTTCGCCGATATCTGGTCCCGCCCGGCGCTCACAGTGCGCGACCGCCGACTGATCCTGCTCGGCGCGCTGACCGCCCAGGGCGCTATCGACACCGCGGGCATCCAGATCGGCGCCGCGCTGCGTAACGAAGAGTTGACCGAGGAGCAGCTGCACGAGATCGCGCTGTTCCTCTGCCACTACGTCGGCTGGCCGAACGGAACCAAGCTCGACCTGCTGGTCGGGACCATCGTCGGACAACAGAAGAAGGCCGCGCGCAAGAAAGCGGAGGAGCAGTCCGAATCGGCATCGAGTCGCGAAGCTCGACCTGTGCGGCCAGGCACGGCACAGTAGGCGACAGCACAGGGTGGCCGGAGCGGGTGCGGTTCGAGTGAGCAGTACATCGCGACAATGCGCAGGGTCCGACCGAGTAGAAGAGTGAGGAACACGAAAAATGTCTGATGCCGCGACAATTCGGCCGCTGCGTGCCAGCGAGATCTCCGAGTGGGACAAGGAGGCCGACGTCGTCGTTGCCGGATACGGGATAGCCGGTGTGTGCGCGGCGATCGAGTCCGCGCGCGCGGGCGCCGATGTGCTGATACTGGAACGCACAGGTGGCTGGGGTGGTGCGGCCGCCATGGCGGGCGGATTCATCTATCTCGGCGGTGGCACCCCACTTCAGCAGGCACTCGGTTTCGATGACACACCCGAGAACATGGAGACGTTTCTACTCGCGGCGCTCGGTCCCGGCGTCGACAAGGCCAAGATCGCCGACTACTGCCAGGGCAGCGTCGAACATTACAAGTGGCTCGTCTCGTGCGGGGTGCCGTTCCGCGAGACGTTCTGGGGTCAGCCCGGCTGGGAGCCGCCGCACGACGAGGGGCTGATGTATTCCGGCGGCGAGAACGCCGCGCCGTTCAACGCGATAGCGAAACCCGCTCCGCGCGGGCATGTTCCGCAGATGGCGGATAAGCGAATCGGGCAGAAGAGCGGCGGCTACATGCTCATGAAGCCGCTCGCCGAGACCGCGGAGGGACTCGGTGTCCGTGTCGAATACGACACCAGGATCCGGCGTCTGATCGTCGACCACACCGACCGTGTCGTCGGCGTGCTCGCCACCCAGTTCGGTAAGCAGGTCGCCATCAGAGCCGAGCGCGGCGTCGTTCTTGCCACCGGCAGTTTCGCCTATCACCAGAAGATGATCGAGGGCTATGCGCCGCGGCTGATCGGCAGGCCCGCCGCCGCGATCGAGGAGCACGACGGCATCGGCATTCTGGTGGCCCAAGCCCTCGGGGCCGAGCTTGCGCATATGGACGCAACCGAGGTCGCGTTCTTCGGCGACCCGCAGATGATGGCGCGCGGCATTCTGGTCAACGGGCGCGGCCAGCGGTACATCCCCGAGGACACCTATCCGGGACGGATCGGGCAGGCGACGCTCATTCAGCAGGACAACCAGGCGTATCTGATCATCGACGAGCAATCTCTGGAGGCCGCGCTGGCCACCGAGACCTCCACCCCCTTCTTCCGGCAGCCACCGACCTGGGCGGCCGAGACTGTCGCCGAACTCGAGGCCGACATGGGCCTGCCGAGGCTGGCATTGCAGGGCACCGTCGACGCCTACAACCTGCATGCCGCTGACGGCAAAGATCCGCTGCTCGGCAAGAAGCCGGAGTGGGTCGAGCCGATCGGCAGCCCGCTCGCGGCGTTCGACATGCGCGGTTTCACCGCGGGCTTCACCCTCGGCGGTCTGCGTACCGACCTCGACTCCAGGGTCATGCACGTCTCGGGTGAGCCGATCGCCGGATTGTTCGCCGCTGGCCGCTGCACCTCCGGCCTCTGCGCGGGTGGCTACGTCAGCGGCGCCTCGCTCGGCGACGGCAGCTTCTATGGCCGCCGCGCCGGCCTCGCCGCCGCCAAGTAGGGTTTAGACACATGTCTGAAGACGAGTCCATCATCTTGGAGGCGACCAGGCGTCGCCTCACCGAGAAGCAGGCAGACACGGTCGACAAGCTCACCAGAGCGGCGGTGGAAGTCCTTGCCCGCGAGGGCTTTGCGGGGATGACCATCCGCATGGTCGCCGCGACGGCCGGTGTCGGCACCGCGACGGCCTATACCTATTTCTCCTCCAAGGAGCACCTCGTCGCCGAAATCTTCTGGCGTCGATTGGTTTCCGGCTCGTCTCCGGCCAGCGAGGACCCCGACCCCACGGTCCGGGTCGTCGCGGAACTGCGCAATATCGCCCTGCTCGTCGCCGACGAGCAGGAACTGTCCGGCGCTGTCACCAGCGCACTGCTGGGGCGCGATCCCGATGTCGCGCACCTGCGGGCCCGTATCGGGGCCGAGATCCGCAAACGCCTGATGCGCGCTCTCGGGCCCGACCCGGATCTGGATGTCGTCGAATCGTTGGAACTCCTCTACGCGGGAGCCCTGGTCCGTGCCGGAATGGGCTACGCCTCCTACTCCGAAATCGCCGACCGGCTGGAGAAATCCGCGCTACTCATCCTCGAGTAGCGCCGAACCCGTTTTCTCTGATCGTGTCGGAACGGGGCACGGTCACCATCGCATTACTTCAGACGTAATGGACTTGGTTACCTCGGTCGCCGCAAGATGGTGAGGCACACGATGATTGGAGAATCCGATGCCTTACTTCGACTCACACGACGGCACCCGCCTGCACTACCAGGATTGGGGCAGCGGACGACCGGTGGTGTTCATGGCAGGTGGGTGGTTGAGCAGCAGTTCCTGGGAGTTGCAGATGCTCCCGCTGTCTCGGCAGGGCCTGCGATGCCTGTCCTATGACCGGCGCGGACACGGGAAGTCCGACTGGGTCGGGCACGGCTACGACTACGACAGCCTGTCCGAGGACTTTGCCGCCTTCCTGGAACACCTCGACCTCCACGAGGTCACAGTGGTCGCGCACTCGATGGCGGGCGGCGAACTGGTCCGGTATCTGACGCGGCACGGCGATGACCGAATCAGCCGAATCGCACTGGTCTCGGTCACCCTGCCGTTCCCCGCGCAGACCGCCGACAATCCGGATGGCATCCCGAAAGCCGTTGCTGACGCGGTGAATGCGACAAGGGCGGCCGACCGACCGCGCTGGATGGAGCAGAACACGCAGGCATTCTTCGCGACCCACCTCGGCAACGAAGTGTCCTCCGCGCGCATGGCGTGGATGGTGCAGAAGTGCATGGATTGCTCGCTGCTGGCGTCCGACGAGATCATGCAGTCGATCTTCACTACCGATTTTCGGGCGGAGTTGCCGGAAATCACGCTGCCGACCTTGATTATCCACGGCGACGCCGACGCCTCCGCGCCGATCGACCTGTGCGGTCGCAAGGTCAAGGACCTGATACCCGGCAGCACCTACAAGGAATACCCGGCAACCGGCCATGGCATCATGATCAGCCACGCCGATCAGCTCAACGCCGACATCCTCGACTTCCTCGGGTCCTGATCCGTCCGCGCCGCCCGTCTCCAGCAGTGGTAACCCGCTTACATTGCGCTGGATCGTTGGGGTACAGATACTTCCGAATAGTACGTTTTGGTGACGCGCCGCCCCGACCGAGCAGGTCCGGGCGGCGCTGTTGTTTCCTTGATTAGGGCAGATGCCCGATACCGATCGTCTATTCCAGTGTCTAACGTCCCCGGTCAAGACCACAGATCGTGAGGAGACTGCCGGTGATCGATATCCGCACTCCTTCCCCCCTGGATGTCGAGGCCGCGGCCGAGCGCATTGCCGGACTCGTTCGACCGGTCACCGTGATGGCGGCGGGCCCGGAATACGGCCTCGGGGCGGAGATTTTCCTCGCGCTCGAATTCATGCAGCACACCGGCTCGTTCCAGGCACGCGGTGCGGCCAATCTGTTCGCCGCCATGCTCGCGGCGGGAACCATGCCCGATGCGGGCATTGTTTCCACGACCGATCACAACGCGGACATCGGATTCGCTTGGGCGGCACGGCTATTCGGCATTCCCACCACGGTCTTCCTCGCGGAGTCGGCGACGCCGGCCCGCGCCGATCGGCTGCGCGGATTGGGCGCCCGGGTTCGGATCGGCGGCTGGACACAGGATCAGGCGAACGACAACGCGAGTCGGTTCACGGCGCGTACCGGCGCGATCGACGCCCATACCTTCGACGACAATCTGACATCGGCTGGCGCGGGCACGCTCCTGCTCGAATGTCTCACCGCCATACCGAAATTGGACACCATCGTGCTCGCCGTCGGTGCGGGCGGCCTGTTCCCCGGAGTCACCGCGGTCGCCGCGGGCCGCGGCATCCGCGTTGTCGGCGCAGAGCCGGATGGGAGTCGTGCGCCGCACGCGCTCTCCTCGGCACGAGCGCGGGCCGCGGATGTACGGACGTTCGTAGTCGAGGACGACGCGATCGGTCTGGCTCGCAGATCCCTGTGGGAGGGCTACCGGATGGTCGTGGAACACGACGCCGCCACGGCCCTTGCGGTGCTGACGACCGGTGCGTACCGGCCGAGCAAGGGGGAGCGGGTCGGGGTGATCCTGTGCGGAGCCAACACCGACCCTGCTGACCTGGGAGCCTGGATCGATACTCGAGCTATCGGGGATGTCCCTGATGGCGCGGTAGCGCAATCGCAGACAGACTGGGTTGCATGACTTCGCACGCTGTGGGTACCGACACCGCCGAACCGGCGGCTCCGACCGATGTAGCGGCACGTGCCATCGACTTGTCGAAGGTCTACGGGGCGGGAGATACGCTGGTCACGGCGCTGGACGGCGTGTCGGTCGAGTTCGGGAAGGGGGAGTTCACCGCGATCATGGGGCCATCGGGTTCCGGCAAGTCGACGCTGATGCACTGCCTCGCCGGCCTCGACAGCGCCAGTTCGGGGTCGGTACGGATCGGCGATACCGATCTGCCGGGACTGTCGGACAAGCAGATGACGCGGCTGCGGCGCGACCGGATCGGCTTCGTGTTCCAGGCGTTCAACCTGGTGCCGACGTTGACCGCGCTGGAGAACATCACACTGCCGCTGGACATCGCCGGTCGCAAGCCCGACCAGGACTGGCTGGACACGGTGCTCAAGCGGCTCGGGCTGACCGACCGGCTCACCCACCGGCCCAGTGAGCTTTCCGGCGGACAGCAGCAGCGCGTGGCGTGTGCGCGGGCACTGGCGGGTAAGCCGGAGATTGTCTTCGGCGACGAGCCGACCGGCAATCTGGACTCGCGAGCCTCTGAGGAGGTGTTGAACATCCTGCGGGCCGCGGTGGACGAATTCGGGCAGACGGTGGTCATCGTCACCCACGAACCGCACGCAGCGGGCTATGCCGACCGGGTGATCTTCCTTGCCGACGGAAAGATCGTCGACGAACTGCGCGATCCGACATCGGAGTCGGTGCTCGACAAGATGAAGTCACTGGAGCAGGCGTGAGCGAGCGACGGTCCTGCTCGGCATCCCGCAAGATCCAGGAGCAGCAGTGATGGCCGGTAGCCCGATGCGCAAGGTGGCCTTGCGCAATCTCGCCGCGCACAAGGTGCGACTGGCTTTGACCCTGCTATCGGTGGTGCTCGGTACCGCGTTCATCGCGGGGTCGTTCGTGTTCACCGATACCTTGCAACGCACCTTCGACGGGATCTTCGCCAATCAGGCGAAGGGCGTCGACGTTCGGGTGAGCCCCAAGGAACGACAGGCCCTCGGCGTTCCACAGAGTCTGGTGGACCAGATTGCCAGGATGGATGGGGTTCGGACCGTCGCGCCGAGCGTGAACGGCCCCGTGGTGCTGCTGTATCCGGACGGCAAGAAGGCCGTACAGACCGGTGGCGCGCCCACTTTCGGGCAGTCGTACCTGCCGCCGGAGAAGGCGGTCGCGGAACCGGACAAGCTCGTCGAGGGCGCCGCACCCACGCGGGAGGGCGAGATCGCGATCAATACCGGCGGCGCCGAACGCGCCGGGCTGAAGGTGGGGGACAAGACCAAAGTCCTCATCCCGTCGCACGGTCCACCCATCGACGTCACGGTGACCGGCATCTACCAGGTGGCTTCCGATACCGGCGGCTTCATCGGGCTGCTGTTCGATGACACGCAGGCCCGCAAGCTGTTCACCGACGGCACGCATGTCGCCTATGTCGATATCGCCGCGGCGGGCATCCCCGGCGATCAGTTGCGCGATCAGCTCTCGGCCACCTTGAAGGATTACAAGGTGCAGAACGGCGAGCAGGTGCGCGCCGATATGAAGAAGGAAATCTCCAACGCGCTGAACTTCATCAACTACTTTCTGCTCGCCTTCGGTGCGATCGCGCTGATCGTCGGCACGTTCATCATCTACAACACCTTCTCGATGATCGTGGCGCAGCGGCTGCGTGAACTGGCGCTGTTGCGCGCGGTCGGCGCCAGCAGGCAGCAGGTCGGTCGTTCGGTGGTCGCGGAGGCCTTCGTTATCGGGTTGATCGGTAGCGCAATCGGATTGGCGGGCGGTGTCGGTCTGGCGTTCGGGCTTTCCGCGCTGCTCAACGCCTTCGATCTCGGGCTGCCGACCGGTTCGATGGCGGTGCTACCGCGCACGATCGTGGTCGGCATGCTCGTCGGACTGCTGGTCACCATGGTGAGTGCCTATGCGCCGGCGCGACGGGCCGCGAAGATTCCGCCCGTCGAGGCGATGCGAGAGGAATTCGCTTCTGCCGGTGACTCTTTGCGGCTTCGCACCCTGATCGGTGCGTTGCTCGCGGTGGCGGGCGCGGTCCTCGTGGTGATCGGCGCGCAATCCACCGGCGGTAATGCGGCTTTGACGGTGGGCATCGGTGCGCTGGCCCTGATACTGGCGGTGTTGCTCGCCGCGCCCGCGGTATCGCGGCCGGTGGTCGCGGTGCTCGGGGTGTTGATTCGCCCGTTCGGGCCGATCGGCCGGATGGCGCGCAACAATGCCGCCCGTAACCCGCGTCGCACGGCCGCAACGGCTTTCGCGCTCACCCTCGGGTTGATGCTGGTGACCGCGATCGGCATGCTCGGCGCCTCGGCGAAGGCGAGTGTGAGCGTGCTTGTCGACAAGGGTGTGCAGGCCGACTATGTGCTGGCAGGGCCGCAGCTGATCGGGGTGCCGCTCGGTGCGGGTGACGCGGTGCGCAAGTCGGTGCCGCAGGTGGCCGATGTGGTCGGGATTCGCGGTGTCGGCTTCAAGGTCGGCGACGATCAGATCCTCGGAACCGCACCGGACGGGCCGCTCGACAGTGTGCTGAACTACGACATAGTGCGCGGCACCGATACGATCGGCGATCACGATGTGCTCGTGTCGGAGGACGAGGCCGACAAGCGGGGTTGGAAGGTCGGCGATCACGTCGACCTGGTCAGCCTGGACGCGAAGAAGATTCAGGTGACCGTGACCGGCATCTACAAGAAGACGCCGCTGCTCGGCCCGATGGTGGTGTCGCCGAAGATGTATGACGAGACCATGCCGGTCAACTTCCGGACCAATTTCCTGATACTGGTCAAGGCGAAGCCCGGCGCCGATCTCACCGAGATGCGCGCCGACCTGGAGAAGGCGACCGAGCAGTTCGTGGTCGTTCAGGTACAGGACCGCGAGGAGTTCAAAGGCGCACAGGGCAAACAGATCAACACCCTGCTCGCGATCCTCTACGGCCTACTCGCGCTGGCAGTGGTGATCGCGATCCTCGGCATCGTCAATACCTTGGCGCTGTCGGTGGTAGAGCGTCGTCGAGAGATCGGCATGTTGCGCGCGGTCGGAATGCAGCGAGCCCAAATACGGCGAACCATCTATCTGGAATCGATGCTGATCGCGGTGTTCGGCGCGATCGTCGGCATGCTGCTCGGCCTCGGCCTCGGCGTCGGCTTCCTGCGCACCCTGCGCGACCTGGGGATCGATCAGATCGCGATCCCATGGAACCAACTGGTGCTGATGCTGGTGAGCTCAGCCGTCGTCGGCGTACTCGCGGCTCTCTGGCCCGGTATCCGTGCGGCACGCACGCCGCCATTGGCAGCCATCGCGGATTTGTAGAGACTTCCGTCCGCTGACCTACCGGCCGGTGTTGCCCGAAAAGGTGACACCGGCCGTCTACGTTGCGGGCCCTGCCGCGCTGTCGTGATCGTGCCGGGACCGTGGAGGCGTAGCGAGATCGGCAGGTCGCTGGTTGCGGCAGATCGCCGTATTTCCTTGGTCTGCTGACGATTACACCCGGCCGGCGATCGATGCCGACCATTTTTGTCTGTCCGGTCACATAGCGGTGGGGCGAGGCCGAAGGTGCTGCTACGGTAAACGGAGGTGGTTGCTCCGTTTAATTGTCGGTGACGGCCTGGTGCGATGAGGAAGGAACTGCTGGCGATGGTGGCAGTAGGTGCCGGTGGTCCGGGCGTGAGTTTTCCGCCAGCGCTCGCCGAGCGGGTCGAACGGGTGCGGGCCGCGGTGCGTGGCCGTGGCGGCGAGGCGATCGGGCAACTCGTGCTGATCACCGTCCTGTATCTGGCGTATCGGGTCGGTCGAATGTTCACCGCCGACGACACGATGCACGCGATGAGCAACGCGCACAGCATCCTCGGCGTCGAAGACCGGCTCGGACTGCCCGAGGAAACGACGCTGCAAGCGATCTTCGTCGACCACAGCTTCCTCGCGCTGCCCGCCAACTTCTATTACGCCACCGCACATTTCACCGTCGCGGTCGCGGTGCTGTTGTGGCTGTGGGCATTCCGGCCCGAGCACTATCGGTGGACCCGCAACCTGATGGCGGCTCTCACCGGCGCCGCGCTGGTGGTGCACGTGCTGATGCCATTGGCCCCGCCGCGGATGTTCCCGCAGTACGGCTTCGTCGATCTCGCCGCGATCCACGGCCAATCGGTATACGGCGCACCCGATTCGGGCGGCCTGTCGAATCAATTCGCGGCAATGCCCTCATTGCACGTCGGATGGGCGCTGCTGCTGGCCTTCGCCGTGGTGGCCGCGACCCGAACCCGATGGCGCTGGCTGGCATTGGCGCACCCGGTGATCACGACCCTGGTGGTGGTCGGCACCGGCAACCACTACTGGCTCGACGTCATCGTGGCGATCACGCTGCTAGCGGTAGCGGCGGCCATACATCCGCTGGTGGTCCCCGGCTCGGCAACCGCGTGGGGCGTGATGGGCCCGGTGGAATCGTCACCTGTCCTGTACCGATGATCTCGACACCGGTCGCGTCATCGGCTGACGCGCAACATAAATCGGCCTGCCCTGCACATCGATTCGAGCACGGCCCTACACTCGGCTGTCGGATTTAGTTGAATAGTCTCGAAAGGGGTTCGGCATGGACTTTCTCGATGTCTTTATGGGTATGGGCAACAGGTTCGTCGACGTGTTCAAAGGCATGGTGAGCATGTCGGCGGGAACCTGGTGAGTTCGTCGGGGGATTACTGACCCCGGGCTCTGTGTTGGTGTTGGTCCAAGACCAACGTTGCCGCAGTTCAGAGCCAATGCGAGTTGGGGGTGCGGTGAAATGGGGGGACTCCGCAAGCGGTAGCTGTTGTCATCCAACGATGCCCGCTGGACATCTTCGCGCCGACGGACTGTCCGAACAGACGGCCTGTACAGCGAGCAAGGCCCCAGCTCAACACAAACGAGCTGGGGCCTTGCGCTGTCAAGCGAGGATTACCGGCGGTTGAACTCGCCGTCGTTCATGCCTGTGGTAAAGGCATCCCATTCGCCGGGGGTGAAGACCAGTGCTGGGCCAGCCCCGTTCTTGGAGTCTCGGACGCCGACGTGACCCCCGTCGAGGAAGGCCACCTCAACGCATTCCTGAGAGCCACTGCTGCGTCTGCTTTTGAACCATCGTGCCCCCGACAGGTCAACACTCACTGGCGAACTCGCCGTTGCTCACGCCTGCGGTGAAGGCTTCCCACTCACCCGGGGTGAAGACCAGTGCTGGGCCGGTTGGGTTCTTCGAGTCACGTACTCCGATGTTGCCCCCATCGAGGAACGCGACTTCGACGCAGTCTTTGCCGCCGGATGTGCGGGTGCTGGTGAACCAACGTGCCTCTGAGAGGTCAACGTCGTACTTGTCGGTCACGCGCTAAACTCCCTTGCTACCTGCCTGAACAGGTCCCTGCTTGCTTTCTCGTCCAGCGCCGCGCGCTGGATTGCTTGATGCGCCTCATAGTAGCGCTGTACGTCGGCGGCCTTTTCCAGGTACATATCGCCGGTGAAGTTCTCCAGGTAGACCACGGGCGGTTCCACGTGCTGACTTTTGGCTGTGGTGCCGAATCCGAGGATGGTGAACAGGCCGAGCGGATCCCCCATCGGGATACCGGCATTGAACGCGAGCACTCGAATCGACACATTCGGCAGAGTGCTCATGTCCGCTAGATGCTTCAGCTGGTGCGACATGACCTTCCGGTTTCCAACGACGCGGCGTACCGACGCCTCGCCCAGAACCACTGTCAGTTTCGCGGGTTGCCGCTTCCGGGTGACCAGCGTCTGTCTCCGCTGTTTGAGGTGTACGCGCTGTTCGATCTCATCGGGCGTCCCCTGTGAGTAGACATCCCGAGCGAGAACCCGGGCGTAGTCGGCGTGCTGTAGAAGTCCAATTACGGCGTCGGGTGAGTACGAGGTCAGACGTTCAGCTGCTGACTCCAGCCCCATGTACACATCGAAGTCTTTCGGAATCAGATTTCCGTATTCGTGCCACCAACTCTGTACATTCGCCTGCTCGGCCAGTCCCGTAAGCGCTGTGGTCATGGTGTCATCGGCCCCGAGTACGTTGCACAGCTCTCGGATGTCAACCGTGCGCACCCTCTGTGGTAGGTCTCCCTTCTCGATCCGTTGCAGAGTGCTTGGGCTTCGTTCAATCAGTTTCGCTACCTCGGGAATGGTCATCCCGGTCTGCGTCCGTAGGTCTCGCAGATAGCGGCCCAACTGCCGCCGTGGAACTGTGCTGCCAGCTTCTGACATATCGTGTGCCCCCGTTCTGAGTCCCCGCGTGTGCCGAACGTGCACTGCACTGTCTCACTTCATTGACCGTGTGCCAGGCATTTTGCGGCAGTCTCTTTGAGAAACCCAATTTGGAAGGAACGCCTGCGCGCCGCATGGTGTCCTATGCGCGTGCCCGGTCGAGAGGCAGTCTCTGGTTGCAGACGACGTCCAGAGCCGGGCGCACATAAGCCGCAGGCAATCCTCCGGAGGTCGGCAGATGCCGAAAAATGAGCTTCCGCAACGAGACCCGTTCATCGGGCCACCCAGCGAATATGTCGGCGCGACGGCCGATGTGGTGGCGAGCTTCGCGATCGCCGTACGCGAGTGGGCGGGCGAGGCGAGCGCCGAATCGTCCCGGTGCCGGGGTGTCGCGTTCCCCGGCATCGAGCGCATAGACCGGGAGGTTCGGTGATGCGCCGAGACAGGTTGCGCACCACCGAATCACCAGATGGGCGGAAGGTCGCCTCTTGGCGATTGCTGCGCGCTGGGGCTCGCATTCTGCGGGTCCAGAATCGGGCGGACGCGTCCCCGGCTTACCGGTGGCCGGGCCGGGAGCTGCTGCCCATGGCCGCACCGGGTTTGGTGTTGTTCGATGAGGTGGCACCGCCGGATCTAGCAACGGTGCGTGACGCGTTCCCCGGCTACCTCGATCTGTGGGACGCGGTGCGCGAGGACTACTGGCACGCACTGCTCAACATGGCCGATCTGCCGCCCTCGGGGACAAGGGGCTAGCCGGGTGTTCGAACTCTATTGTCTGCCAGACGATCTGGCCTATTCGGTAGCGGTTCTGCTCACGATCTTCCACGAGGACACCGCCCACAAGCTCGCCATCGCCCCGGACAACGGCCCCGCCATACTCCACCACGCGGACGGCACCCTCTCCCGGGTCGACGAGGACGGCTGGCTCGCGAGTGGCGCATGACCGCGACAAACACCGAGAGCCCACCTCCGTCAGGTGCTACTCGCCTCCGGACGAACGGTGACTCGTCGCCCGCGCGGAAAGGCCGATCGGTCAGCCGAAGTGGACCTCGGGGGCTGTGGGGTTCGGGGCGTCGAGGATCGGCTGCGGGATGTTGCGCAACTGGTTGTCGAGGAAGGCAGCGACGTATCGGCGCGTCAGGTTCATGGCACGGTTGCCGTCGATAGTTGTCTCCGGGACCTCGATACCGAGGGCGGTGGCGATCGGCGCGTAGTCGGTGAACGACGAGTGCGAGGTGCCCTCCACTGACAACCAGCGTTTCCAGCCATCGAAGGCGTCGTAGATCGTGGCCCACTTGGCGCCGTACTTGCCCTCTGGTGCGTGGTGTGGCGCGCCCATCATCAGAAAAGGGCGGTCGACGGCTCGGCCGTAGGGCGGGGCGGGAAAGGTTCCGTCCAGGTTGAATCCCGCGCGGATCCTGTTGTCTTCGGCGAGAGCGAACGGCGCGGTGAACCCGCCTGCCGAGTGCCCGCCCATAGCGATGCGTGTCGAGTCGATCGGCAGACGTCCGGCCAGTTCGTCCAGGACGAAGGACACATCCTGCGCGCGCTCGAGCGAGACTGCCGCGCCGTCCGGGCGGCCCTGGCACGCCCGGCATTCGGTGATGCGGCCGTCCGGGAAGGTCACGGCGGCGGACTCGTAGGTGTGGTCGATGCCGACAACGAGGTAGCCGCGGCTGGCGAGTTCCTCGGCGAGCCCGGTGAGCGACGAACGCGGCATGGTGAAGCCGGGCGAGAGCACCACGGTGGGTAGGGGGTAGCCCCATCCCGGAGCGTCGATATAGGCGTGGGTTCGTATCGTGCTGAGCGCTTCCGGCGCGATGTCGGTGAGGCCGAGCGAGCTCAGGATTAGTGCCGATTCCTGGGGTGTGGCGTAGGAATCCGGCCTGCCCATCGGCGCCAGGGCGGGATACCAGGCGGAGACCATCAGTTCGCGGTCACGATACGGGGCCCACGGATCGCGACGATCGTCGACCAGGTGGAACTCCTGGACACCGACCGGGAACAGTCCGGTCGGAGCAGGCAGCGCCGAACTGATATCGGGTCCGGACGCGGTTGGTGCGGCCGACCCGGGTGCTGCGGTCGCTGTGCACAGTGCTGTCGCGAGAATAGCTGCGAGGGCGAGAAGACGGGCGAAACGCACGGGCTCACTTTCCACGAATTGATCATTTCGTGTCGAGTCTCGCTGTCGGGCTTGTGTCTTCGCATCGGGGAGATCCCCGATGCCGGCCCTGATCAATTTCGATGGCGCGCCGTGTCTGAAGTTATCGCTGACCTGCGTTCGTGTTGGCCCAGGATTGGATATCGCCGTGGTCGAGGGCCAGCGCCAGTAGGTCGGGGAATTTGTTGGGGGTGCAGGCGAAGGCGGGGACGCCGAGGGCGGCCAGGGCGGCGGCGTTGTCGTGGTCGAAGGCGGGGGCGCCCTCGTCGGAGAGGGCCAGTAAGACCACCACTTGGACGCCGGATTCTTTCATCGCGTTGACGCGGCGGAGCATTTCGTTGCGGATGCCGCCCTCGTAGAGGTCGGAGATGAGGACGAAAAGGGTGTCCGCGGGGCGGGTGATGAGCGATTGTGAGTAGGCGATGGCGCGGTTGATGTCGGTGCCGCCGCCGAGCTGGGTGCCGAACAGCACATCGACCGGGTCGGCGAGTTTTTCGGTGAGATCGACGACTTCGGTGTCGAAGACGACGAGGGATGTCTTCAATGCGCGCATCGAGGCGAGGACCGCGCCGAACACCGACGCGTAGACCACGCTGGAGGCCATCGAGCCGGATTGGTCGATGGCGAGCACCACATCACGACGGACCGCTTGGGCTTTGCGGCCGTAGCCGATGAGGCGTTCGGGCACGATGGTGCGATGTTCGGGCAGGTAGTGCGCGAGGTTCTTGCGGATGGTCCGATCCCAGTCGATATCGCGCAGGCGTGGGCGGCCGATGCGGGCCGCACGGTTGAGGGCGCCGGAGACGGCCGCGAGCGTGTGTGCGGCGATGCGCTGTTCGATCTCGCGAACGACCTTCTCCACCACCATTCGCGCTGTCGCCTTGGTGGTTTCGGGCATCACCGAGTTGAGGCTCAAAAGCGTGCCGACGAGGTGGACGTCGGGTTCCACCGCTTCGAGCAATTCGGGCTCCAGCAGCAGTTGCGTGAGGTTCAGCCGGTCGACCGCGTCGCGCTGCATGACCTCGACGACAGTGGACGGGAAATAGGTACGAATGTCACCGAGCCAGCGGGCGACCTTCGGTGCCGAGCCGCCGAGACCGGCCGTCCTTTTCCCGGAAGGTGTGGTGTCGTCGGTGTTGTACAGGGCTGACAACGCCGCATCCATCGCCTGGTCGTCGACGGACCCGAGGCCGCCAAGGGACGGCTCGGCAGCGGTGCCGAGCACCAGACGCCAACGCCGGGAATGTGTTTCGTCGTGGGCATTCATCCAGCCGCTCCAGGGAGGTTGATGGTCGCGGTCCGGTGCCGAGTGATTTTCATACCGCGACTCCTAGAATCTCGGCCGCCGTGTGCATGGCGATCAGGCCACGAGTCATGTCGAAGGCGGTGCTGTCGTCGGCGTCGGTGCGCGACGCGATGGAACCCCCGTCATGGACGGCTCGGCCGATGGCGCGGCGTTCTCCCGACTCGAAGGCGCCGAAGGTGCGGCGCAGCAAGGGCAGGGTATCGATGAACTGGTCGTCACCGAGGCCGCGTAACCAATCGTCGATGAGACGCAACAGTTCTCGATCGTGGACGAGCAAGAGGCCGCGCCCCCCGAGGAAGCCGTCGATCCAGGCGGCCTTGGCGGCGGCGGTGTTGCCGATCGACAACGCGGCGGAAAGCCTTCGCGTGGAATCCGTTTCGTCGATGATGTCCGCGTCGCAGAGCAACCGGACGGCTCGGCCGACCAGTGCGCCGTGTACGTCGTCGCGGTCGGCGAGGCGGCGCAGCGCGGCGAGCCATTCCTTGATAGCCCAGCCGTCGTCCCTGGTATGGATGGCGATGTGGGCCGCATCGAGCAGGCCGCGGAGTAGTTCGGCGGCATCGGCGTCCAGGCCGGTGACCGCGCCGGGCAGGCCCGCGCAGATGCGCACGAGCAGGCCGTCGGCGACATGGGCGAGCGCCTTGGTATCGGTGCCTCGGACGTCGCCGTAGCGCAGCGTGCGGATCAGACCGGGTAGTGCGGCGAGCAGGTGGCTTACGTCATGATCCAGTGCGGCAACCGATTCCAGTCGCGCGATCAGGCCATCGGTGGCACCGCCGAGATCGGCGAGCAGAGCCGTTTCCAACGCGGCGGTGAGATCGGCGACGGTGCTGCCGTCTCGGTTGGCCAGATCGAGTATTTTCGCCTCGGCGGCGGTTCGGATGGTGGTGCCCCAGCGGGAGGCCTCGATGATCGAGACGGCGAACTCCGGTCGCCACTCCAGCGTCCAGGTTTCCCGGAAGGTGCCGGTGCTGCGCACCTCTCCGGCGGTCGGTGTGCCCCAGTCGATGCCGAGCAGTCGCAGCCGATGAAGCAGCCGGGAGCGATCGACCTCCCGCTCTTTGCGCAGGTCCAGGTCGAGGGCCCGAGACGAAGCCTCTTGCTTCATGCGCAGCGTCCGAATCTCGGCCCGCAGATCGGCGTCGAGCGGCACGGTCGGCGTACCTTCCGGCACGCTGCCGAGCGCCTCTCCGACAACGAGTTCGGCGGCAATCAGCCGCACCATCGTCTCGTCGCCAGCACACATCACCGAACGCACCGCCTCGGTGACCTCGGACAGCCCAGCGAGCGGGCGGTCGCGCAGCACGGCGAGGGTGTCGGCGAGTCGGATGGCCTCGATGATGTGCGCACTGGAGACCGGCAGATCATGCGCCCGAAGTACTCCTGCCACCCTGGTGAGCCACCGTGCGATGGGTTGCTCGGTCTGGGTGAACAGATGGTGATACCAGCCGGGCGAGGTGATGCCCGCGCCATACCCGGACGCCGACGCCAGCCGCGAATGTGTCCACGGCACCCAGGTCACCGTGGCTTTCACCTTGGGCAACCCCTTGAGCAGCCGCATATCCGCGGCGGCGGGCCCGAGTTTGCCGACCAGCGCGGGAGCATGCCACGCGCCGCAGACCACCGCGAGCCGCTGCGAGCCGTCTTTGAGCGCTTTACGCATCGTCTGCCGCATGTAGGCCTCACGCCGCAGTGTGTGCTCGTCGATCGCGATCGGCACTCGCGGCGCGATGTCCTCGTCGGCCGATTCGCTGTCGGATGAGGAATCTCCGGCCGTGATGTCGCCGGTCGGTTCGGCCGATGCTGGGAGGCCGTTGGTGGCCGCGCTCAGTGTTCCAGCTTCGGCGGCCTCGCGGATCGCACCCATTGCTTCGGTGATCGCCTCGAAAGCGGTTGCGTCGGACGCCGATTCGACCACCGCATCCCACCAGCGCTCGGCATCGTCGTACCCGGCGGCGGCGGCCAGCTCGGCAAGTGGGTCGATGTGATCGCCCGGTTCGTCGTCGCGGGCGAGCACATTCGTCGCGGGCAGATCGCAGAACCGCACGGGCACAGCGTGTTCGACGGCGTAGTGCAGCGCCTGCCATTCCGGGGAGAACACCGCGTACGGCCAGAAAGCGGCCTTCGCCGGAGTGTCCGGCAGATAGGCCAGCAGCGCGACAGGCGGTGCCATCCCTTCGGCGGCAACGTAACCGACGAGTGGGTCGGCGTCGGCAGGCCCCTCGATCAGGATCGCATCGGGACGGAATGCCTCCAGCGCCGAGCGCAGCGATTTGGCCGAACCGGGGCCGTGATGGCGGATCCCGAATACCCGCGTCGCAGGCTCCTCGGGGGCCTGCGATGTGCTGCCGTCATCGCCGTACCCGCTCACCCGTTTACCTCGCGGCAGGCTCGGTAGAAGTCGGACCAGTCCGGGCGTTCGCGGACGACGGCTTCCAGGTATTCGGTCCAGACGACGGCGTCGGAGACCGGGTCCTTGATCACCGAGCCGAGCACGGCGCCCGCGATGTCGGAGGCGCGCAGGATGCCGTCGCCGAAGTGGGCGGAGAGGGCTATGCCGTTGGTGATGACCGAGATCGCTTCGGCGGTGGAGAGGGTGCCCGTCGGGGATTTCAGCTTGGTGCGGCCGTCGGCGGTGATGCCGGAGCGCAATTCGCGGAAGATGCGCACGACGCGGCGCACCTCCTCGGCGGCGGCGGGCACGGTCGGCAGTTCGAGTGCGGAGCCGAGCTGTTCCACGCGGCGGGTGACGATGGCGACCTCGTCGTCTTCACTGGCGGGCAGCGGAAGTACCACGGTGTTGAAACGGCGGCGCAATGCCGAGGACAGGTCGTTGACGCCGCGGTCGCGGTCGTTGGCGGTGGCGATGACGTTGAAGCCCTTGGCGGCCTGTACCTCCGTGCCGAGTTCCGGGACAGGCAGGGTCTTTTCGGACAGCACGGTGATCAGCGCGTCTTGGACATCCGAGGGGATACGGGTCAGTTCTTCGATGCGGGCGATGGCACCGCGCCGCATCGCGGTCATCACCGGTGACGGCACCATCGCGCCTTCGCTCGGCCCCTCGGCGAGCAGTCGCGCGTAGTTCCAGCCGTAGCGGATCGCCTCTTCGGCGGTGCCGGAGGTGCCCTGCACTAGCAGCGTCGACTCGCCGCTGATAGCGGCCGAAAGGTGTTCCGATACCCAAGTTTTGGCGGTGCCGGGCACGCCGAGCAGCAGCAGCGCCCGGTCGGTGGCCAGGGTGGCGACCGCGACCTCCATGAGTCGGCGTGGGCCGACGTACTTCGGGGTGATCACGGTGCCGTCGTCGAGCGCGCCGCCGAGCAGATAGGTGACCACGGCCCAAGGCGACAACCGCCACGACGGTGGGCGCGGGCGGTCGTCGATGGCGGCCAGTGCGTGCAGTTCGTCGGCGAAGGCCTGTTCGGCGTGTGGACGCATCAGGTCCGGCGTCGTGTCTTCGGTGGTCACTGCGGTGGTGGTCACTGCAACTCCTCGAGCATCATCGAGCGGTGGTTGAGGTCGTAGGCGAGTTGGTTGAATGCCTGCTCCCAGGCGGGGTCGTCGCACCGGCGGGCCACCACGGTGACCGCGCCGACCGCGCCGAGCGGCAGTCGCGCGGCCGCCGCGGCAAGCAGCGACCGGTGCGCGCTCGGCGTCGCGCCGTGCGCCCCTGGTCGTTGCGTCCCCGGCGGCTGGTACGCGGCGCGCGCACGTTCGAACAGCAACAGAATCAAATGCTGCGCCAACGACTCCGGCCACGGATGCCCCATTGCGGGCAGCAATGCCTCGATCTCCGAGAGCCAGGACCCGTCCAGCCGCAACAGATGCTGGGTCCGATCAGCCATCGGCAGCAGCGCGAACAGTTCGCGGCGGCGCAGCATGGCGAGATCGGACGGCACTCCGGCGTTGAACAGGGCCCGCGCCCATTCCGGATTGCGTTGTGCCAGTGCGGCATCAACCCATCCGTCGAAAACCGGCTGCCGGAAGCGATCCTCGATCCCGGCCTGCGTCGCCTGCTCCGGCGTGTCAGCAGGCGTGCTCGGAGTGTCGGGTGCAGTCGAGGTGTTGGGCGTGCGTTGCGCGCGCGCAGCGTTGGGCACGCTCGGGATGCTGGGCGTGCTCAGGGTGTGGGGGGTGCTTGGTGTGTTCAGGCTGCTGAGGGCTGATTCCCAGTGGGCGAGTGAGGTTGCGGCGATGAGTTGGCGGACTCGGCCCGCGGTGACATCGGGTGCGCCACCCCAGCGGTAGGTGAATTCGACACTGCGGTCGGCGATGCCGTCTCTGTGGTCTTCGCGGGCGAGTGCGTCGGGTAGGTCGATGGTGAGATGCGTGCGGACCGGACTGTGTTCGGTGGGGAGCGAGTCGATGGTGATCCACTTGGCCGCGCGTTGCTTCATTCGGTGAGCGAAACGCGAGTCGGGAAGCAGTGTGAGAAGACCGGCGGCGGTTCGCCGGACGTCCGCGCGGCGATCGTCCAATGCGGTTTCGAGCAGTGCTTCGTCGGCGGCCGAAAGCGCTTCGGCGAGAACGGCGAGCAGCTCCGCCTTCAGTGGGCCGGATTCCCGAGGCCACGCCGCGGTCAGTGCCGCTCGCGCGGTGCCCGGGTCGTGGCGGCGCAGCTCGGTGAGCCACTCCCTGCGCTCGGCGGGCCTGCCGAACTGCCACACATCCGTCGGCGGTGTCGTGGTGCTGTGTCGCACCAGGTTTCGCCAGTCCGGATGCTGCATCGCCAGCCATCGGCCGCGCGCACCGGCGAGGCGCAGTAGGGGTTCGCGTAGCTCGGCGTTCGTCTTCGCTTGTTCGAGCAGTTGTCCGCACAGTGCGTCGGGGGCGCGATAGTCGCGCGGCGCGGCGGTGGCGAACCATTCGGCCAGGAACGGCGAGCGATCGGCCAGCATGCGTGCGAGCCGAGAGGCGGCCGAACTGGGAAGCAGTCGCCGGGTGTCGCTTTCGGCGGGCTCGGGTGGGGTCGCGGTGCCCGCTGTGACGCCGCCACGCGCGAAAGTGTCACGCAGCACGGCTGATTCGAGCAACAGCATTGCCGGTTCGGTCCGCAGCTGGGTGGCGGCGGCCGCGACGGGCGGGTCGAGCCGGGTGGGGTCTGGTGCGCGGCGTGCTGTCCCGAGCAACGCGACGGAGGTCAGGTCAGCGGCGTTCTGCGAGGGTATGGCAGCCGAACTCCGGGTATTGCGGGCGGCGAGTTCTCGGCCGCTCACGTCGACGACTTCGCCGGCGGTGAACGCCGAAATCGGGACCAGGCCGTCCGCTGTCCATTCGGCGGCCAGTGCCACCGGATGACCACCGGATACACCGAGCAGCCGCCACGGCTGCTCGATCGGCGCCACCGGCAGCGCCGCACCACCGGATTCGGCTATATACCAACCCTTTTCGGTCGACACCGGTACGACGTCGGTGAGCAGAACCGGCCACGACCGCAGCCATGGGTCCGCACCGAGTGCCTGCGCATGCGCACCGAGCGCGGCGGCGATAGTGCCCGCTTCCGCAGCGCTGGGCCGTTCGGTAGGTGGTTCGACTGCGTCGGCCGGCGTGGTACCCGCTTCGGCTGCCCCGGGCAGTGTGGTGAATGGTTCGGCGACGCCGTGCCGTTCGCCCCACAGGGCGCGCAGCGGCGCGGCGCCGGGGTAATAGTGCAGGTCTGCGTCGGCCATCATGCCGGGGGCGGGGACTTCCGCGGAGAAGCTGGGTGAGCCGAACGAGTGCTCGACGAGTAGGGCCCAGCGGCGACTTTTCCTGCCGTACAGCCAGCTTCGGCGGGTGTAGAGTCGTTCCTCCTCGCCGGTTCTGACGCCGAGCACCATCCATTGGTCGCGCACGGCGGGCTCGGTGCGCACGCTCTCGGCCGGTGCGGGGTAGCCGATGTGGGAGCGGACGCTGGCCGCCAAGGCGGGCGATATGTCGGCGATGCGGCGATGCGCGGCGACCAGAAGGTGCAGCCTCGCGAATTCGCGCAGTACTAGTTCTGGCCAATCCGCGCTGGTAACGACGGTGGCAGGCAATTGGCGCAGCGCGGCCGCGATGCCGGGCGCCTGCGCATCGACCATCCGTGCGGCGATCGCCTCGAATGCGCCGAAGGACCTGTCGGACTGTGCGAGCCCGGTGCGCACCTGGTCGCCGAGCCAGACATCGAGCTCCTCGAGACCCGCGGTGACCCGCACCCGGCGTTGCTCGGCCGTCGCTGGATTGGGTGTGCGCGTTGCGGTTTCACCGTCAAGCTTGGCCGCGGCGCGGGTAGTCCTTCCATTGATCCAGTCCGCCGCGAAATCGGCGATCTGCGCCGTCTCATCGATCGTCCGGTCCGACCAGCTCAGCAGCAATGACAGTGCGTGCTTGCATGGAAACTTCCGGCTCGGGCACGAGCACTTGTACGCGGGTCCTGCGAGATCGACGATCGTCTGATAGGGCTTGGCGCCACTGCCTTTGCACAGGCCCCACAGCGCGGTGTCGTGGTATCCGGTGCCGTGCCAGCGTCCGGCGAGTTTCCGCGCGGCGGACAGCGAGCTCGCATCCGGCGCGAGGGCGGCGACCTGTTCCGCGGTCCACGGCGCCGTCATCGGGCCGTGCCGGTTCGGCTCTGCTTCATCTGTTCCCCCGTTTCTCGGTTGACCGGATTTCTACCGCAGCCCACCGACAAGTGCGGCGCTACCCACCGGTTTTGCCTGGAAATCGCTGTGCAGCTGGCAAACTCGTGGCAAATATGCCTTGCCTAAGTGTCGCATTTCTGTCATTCTGTTCTGTTCGGCTCGTCCGAGCCACCCATGTCGGGTGATACACCATCGAGCTGCCCGCAGGGGTCGGCGAGGGGTGGACATCGAGCGCATTCCCCTGCCGCTCGATGGCCATACCGACCCCCGCGGGCAGGTTCGCACCTCTACCAGCGTATTCATCCCGTGCTGTGGGCGAATTCAACGCGATCGGGTAGCGTTTCGCACAGCTTTCGGCAGTGACGCCGGGCATTGGGGTCGCCAGGACGCGGTTCGGTGGAGGGGGTTTCGCATGCGCACGGATCCCGAGGCCGAACAGGCGACGGAGTCCGTGCCGCGGCTGACCGAGGTGATTGCTCGCAGGCTCGCCGCGGATCCCACGGTAACCGTGGACGTAGCAGCGGCCGTTTTGCAGGCGCTCGGCACCGAGTCTCCCGACAGGGCAATGGAATTCGATGATTCGGGGATATTCCTGCGATCCATCCGGGTGCGTGGATTCCGCGGCATCGGCCAGGAGGCGACGCTGAACCTGCCGCCCGGCCCTGGCCTGACCCTGGTCGTCGGACGTAACGGCAGCGGCAAATCCAGCTTCGCCGAGGCCGCCGAGTTGGCGTTCACCGGTGGCAATCGCCGATGGGATGGGCGGTCCGCGGCGTGGCGGGAGGGTTGGCGCAACCTGCACGAGCCCGACGCGACGCGCATCGAACTGGAATTGCTCACCGCGGGAAGCGATTCCGAGCTGACCATCGCCAAAGAGTGGGCACCGGGGACGAACCTCGGCGCGGCGCGCTGGACCGAGCAGCGCCCACCCGCCCCGCCAACGGATTTCGACGCCGATCGATGGTCGGCACTGCTGGAGCTGTACCGCCCCTTCCTGTCCTACAGCGAACTGGGTGCGCTGGTCGACGGCAAACCCAGCGACCTCTTCGACGCGCTGCACCAGCTGCTCGGCCTCGACGAATTGACTTCCGCGCAGGAGCGGATACGCACACGCAGGCTGGAACTCGAACGCGTGGTCCGGGATTCGCGGCAGGCCCGGCTCGGACTTGTCGCCACACTGGAGTCGGTGGCCGACAGCCGCGCGGTCCGAGTGGCGGCCCTGCTGCGCCCCGCACAACCCGATCTCACCGCGATCGGTCGTGAGGTGTTCGGCTCCGCCGATGATCCGTCCGGACGAGCGGGCCTGCGCGCGATCGTGCGCCTGGCCATCCCGTCCGGTGCCGAGGTCGAAGCGGTGGCAAGACGTCTGGAGGAATGCGCGACCGTGCTCGCCCGCGACTCCACCGCGGACGCCGAAGCCGACCTGCGGGTGCTCGGGCTGTTGAGTCGGGCGCGCGATCATGTCGTCGCGAGCGGTGCCTGCGCCTGCCCGGTATGCGGGCGTGGGGATTTGGACGACGCGTGGGCGAACGACGCCGACGATTCGATCGCCGCGCTGACCGCACGCGTCGATGCGCTCGCCACCGCGCGTGCCGAACTGCACAGTGCGGTGCGCGCCGCACGGGCACTGCCGGAGCATGTTCCCTCGGAACTGGATTTCGATCCCGGCTACCCGCCGACCGTGGACACAACGGCTGTGCGCAGGGCGTGGTCGGACTGGGCCGCGCTGACTTCGGCCGACTACACCGCTCAGCTGCCCGATAGGTTGCGTTGCGCGCATGCGCGGCTCGTCGACGAACTCGATCTGCTGCAACAGGGCACCCGCAAGGAATTGAGCCGCATCGACGAAGTCTGGTCGCCGCTGGTGCCAAGGTTGGTCGGCTGGTTGGACGGCGCTCGTCAGGTGGCCGCGCAGTCGGGCGTGCTGCGCACCGTGCGACGGGCCGAAGACTGGCTCAAGTCCGCGACCGCGGGGTTGCGCGGCGAACGAATGGCGCCGTTGGAGACGACGGCGCGCTGGGTCTGGCACTCGCTGCGCCAGCAGAGCAATGTGGAGCTCGGCGCGATCAAGTTGCAGGGCAACGCGGGAACGGCCAGGCGGGTGCTGCTCGATGTCACCGTCGACGATGTCGACGGTGCGGCGCTGGGCGTCATGAGCCAGGGTGAGCTGCACGCGCTGGGGTTGTCGCTGTTCCTGCCGCGCGCGACCGTCGAACAGAGTCCGTTTCGTTTCGTCATGATCGATGACCCGGTGCAGGCGATGGACCCGGCGAAGGTGGACGGGCTGGCCAGGGTCCTGGCCGTTGTCGCGTGGACGCGTCAGGTGATCGTGTTCACCCACGACGAGCGGCTGGCCGAGGCGGTGCGCCGCATGGAGTTGGATGCCTGCGTGCTCGAGGTACAGCGGCGCGAGCGTTCGGTGGTCGAAATCAGAATGGCAAGCGACCCGGTGCGGCGCTACCTCGACGATGCGCGCTCGCTGCTGAAAACCCCGCAGCTGCCGCAGGCGATCGCCGACGAACTCGTCGCCACCTGCTGCCGCTCCGCGGTGGAGGCGGCCAGCCTCGCACGAGTGCGGCGCAATCTGCTCGCCGAAGGTATGGACCATCGTGAGGTCGAGCGCTACGTCGAGGGCGCGCACACCACCAGGGCGATGGTCGCGCTCGCGGTGATGGGCGTCTCCGGACGTGTCGACGATCTGAACAAACACCTTGCCCGCGAAGGCAAATGGGTGGTGGACGCTCTGCGCGATGCGACAGCGGGCGCACACGTGCCGATCGAGCGCAGTATGCGCGACCTGATCGCCGATACCGAGAAGTTCGTCGCCTGGCTGCGTAGATGAGTGCGCAACGCAGACCTCGTCGAGGGCCGAGCGGCCGCGGTCCCGCCGGCCGATCGGGTAAGGGCCGACCGCGCGCACAACCGAGGCCGACCGTTGCCGAACGATTCGATGCCGTCGACCGGTTGCTCGACGGATCGGTGACCGATGCCGACGGGCTGTGGTCGCGTGCGACGGTGTGGATTCTGCGGTTGGCCCTCGAACAGTGTGTCGATGAACTGTGGGAGCGGGTCGCACCGGAACTGATGCGTTGCCCGATGCGCGCGCAGCTCTTGGCATTACGCGTCTTCGCTGGTCCGGAGACGGCCGCGCAGGTCGCCACGGTATGGGCGGCACTCTCGCGCGCCGCCCACCACTACGACTACGAGCTCGCACCGAGCGTCACCGAACTGCGCCGCTGGCGCGAGCAGACCGCCGCGATCGCTACGGCGCTCGCCGAAGCGGAAGCTCGATGACGCTTATCGCAACCGAATCACCCGACTCGCGTTGACCGAGGGGACAGCTGCGGCCGTGGTCCGCTGAGCGAACGGTCATGGGCGACAGGACGGATTCGGGTGACCCGGCGTGATGCTCGATTCTCGGGGCTTGGACGATTCGGGTATGAGTGAAGCCAAGGCGTGTCCGTGTCGGCGAGGGGAGCCGTTCGAACAGTGCTGCGGGCCGGTGCTTGCGGGGGAGCGGGCTGCCGCGACCGCCGAGGCGCTGATGCGATCGAGGTACACGGCGTTCGCGACGGGGGATGTCGATTATCTTCGGCGCTCGTGGCATCCGAGCACCAGGCCCGTGGAGCTCGAGCTCGATCCTGGGCAGCGGTGGTTGTTCTTGGAGATCGTGCGTACCGAGCGCGGCGGTCCGTTCGACGACATCGGGGTCGTCGAGTTCATCGCGCACTACCGGGCCGACGATGTTCGTGGATCGCTGCACGAGGTCAGCAGGTTCCGCAGGGAGAACGGCGCGTGGGTCTACCTGGACGGCGTGGTCGAACAGTGACCGGTAGCGTGCCACTTATGCCACGCGTCGCGATCGAATACTGCACCCAGTGCCGTTGGCTGCTGCGGGCGAGCTGGATGGCGCAGGAACTGTTGAGCACCTTCGAAACCGCCCTCGGCGAGGTCGCGCTCGTCCCAGGAACCGGCGGCGTCTTTCGCATCACGGTGGACGGCGAGCAGGTGTGGGAACGCAAGGCCGACGGCGGGTTCCCCGATATCGCGGTGCTCAAGCAGCGGGTGCGTGACTTGGTCGCGCCGGATCGTGATCTCGGCCACGCCGACAAACGCGACTGAGCAGGTCTCGCGGTGCGTGCTGCGCGTCAGGCGCAGCAGCCGCCACCGCAACAGCCGCCGCCCGAGGGAGGCGGTGCGGCCGCGGGCTGCGTTGTGCCGGTGCCACCCCGGTTGACCGTGGCAAACGTGGTCAGCAGCTTGACCGTGTCGTCGTGACCGCTCGGGCAGGTGGCCGGGTTCGAGGACTCCGCCATCGGGCGATTCACGTCGAAGGTGTCGCCACAGCTGCGGCAACGGAAGCTGTAACTCGGCATCGCTCCAGCGTACCGTCACGCAGCCGTTAACCGCGTCTTACCCGTCCCGCTCGTGGCATCGACGTACTCTCGAAGCAGAGATCACGAGGTTCCGGACCCGGGCGGAGCAAATTCGCGGCATTCCGGCCGGCGTCGTGGACAGGAGGTGCGGAAGATGAGCACTCAGTTCGAGACGGAACCGAGCTCGGATGTGGGCGCCCCCGGACCTACCGCACGAACGGTGTCGGGGCACGTGCGTGGCCGCTGGGACGGCCCTGTCGCAGTGTGGCGCAGCATCCCGTACGCGGCACCCGTTGCCGGTCCCGACCGGTTTCGGCCACCGATGCCCCCGCAACCGTGGGACGGGGTTCGAGACTGCGTGACATTCGGGGACATCGCCCCGCAGACCCTCGGCCCGATGGTCCCCGTCGATTCCGAGCTCCGGATGGGCGAGGACTGCCTCTGGCTGAATGTCTGGGCGCCGCCGCACGCCACCGAGACGGGTGAACCACGGCCGGTGCTGGTGTGGGTGCACGGTGGCGCGTACTGCCTCGGTACCGCGGCGCAGCGCATTTACGATGGACGCAAGCTGGCCGAAACGGGTGACGTCGTGGTGGTCGGTGTCAATTACCGGCTCGGCGCACTCGGCTTTCTCGATCTGTCCTCGCTTTCGGACGCCTTCACCCCCAATCTCGGTCTGCACGACCAGATCGCCGCGCTGGAGTGGGTGCGCGACAACATCGCCGGATTCGGCGGCGACCCCGGCAATGTGACGCTGTTCGGTGAGTCGTCCGGCGCCGGATGTGTGACAGCGCTGCTGACCTCGCCGCGTTCGGCGGGGCTGTTCCACAAAGCCATCGCGCAGAGTCCACCCGCGACAACGGTATTCGGCCAGGCGCGCGCGGCAGGTGTCGCACAGCGTTTCCTGGAACTGTTGGACCTGCCCGAATCCCGGGTGGGTGAACTGCTCGAGTGCCCGCTCGAACGGATAGTGACCGCGGCAGGCCTGCTGCTCGACGAGATCCCGTTGAAGGAGCCGGGCAGGCTGGCCGCGGCCCCCGTTGTCGATGGTGTTCTGCTGCCGACCTACCCGATCGATCGCTTCCAGCACGGGCGCTCGCACCGGGTGCCGCTGATGATCGGGACCAATAGGGACGAGGCGTCGCTGTTCCGGGTATTCCGTTCGCCGATCATGCCGGTGACGCCGGACGCGGTGAACGCGATGCTGCGCGACGTCGCCGCGAGCCATCCCGAGATGTCGCACGAGCGCATCGCCGAAATCACCTCGGCCTATCCCGATCTCGACAAAACCCGCGGCGCGCTCGCCATGTCCACCGACGCGGCATTCCGGATGCCCGCGCACTGGGTGGCCGACGCGCACGCACAGCACTCACCGACCTGGCTGTACCGCTTCGACCACGCGACGCCGATGTTGAAGGCCGCCCGCGTCGGGGCGGGCCATGCCACCGAATTGCCGTACGTCTTCGGCAATTTCGGCACCTTCAATCACGACCCGACCTTCTGGCTCGGTGGCCGCAAGGTGGCCACCGAGGTATCTGGGCGGATGATGCGACGCTGGCTGGCCTTCGCCACCCACGGCGTACCCGCGGCCATCGACGGGTCGAAACACTGGCCGCCCTACCGTCCGTCGAATCGCACCACACTGCTGATCGACACCGTCGACCGCGTTGTGGACAACCCCGACCGTGAGCTACACACGGCGTGGGGCGAACAGGCGGTCGGCTTCAGCTGAGCCGTATCCGTCTAGACCGCTGACGGAGTGGTTGCGCGCCTACCCAATCGGACCGGCATGCGCTCATAACCGTGCAGGGTGAACAGCTTCCGGCGTTGCGGTGGGCCGTCGAGGGTGAGGTCGGGGAAGCGGTCGAAGAGCGATTGCAGTGCGTAGGTGGCCTCCATCCGGGCCAGACTGGCACCGAGGCAGGCGTGCACGCCGCTGCTGAAGGTGAGGTGCTCCTTGGCATTCGGGCGGGCGATATCGAAGGTCGCCGGATCGGTGAAGACCGCGGGGTCGCGGTTCGCGCCCGCCAGTGACAGCACGATCGTGCTGCCTTCGCGTATCGAGAGGCCCTCGAGCTCTATATCGGACAGGGCGGTGCGTGCGGTGGTCTGTACCGGTGCATCGACGCGCAGCACCTCTTCGATGGCGTTGGGCCACAGTTCCGGTTCGGCACGCAGGCGATCCAGTTGTTCGGGGTGGGCGACGAGTTGGGCGACGCCGTTGCCGATGAGGTTCACCGTGGTTTCGAATCCGGCGCCCATCAGCAGGCTCGCGGTCGCCTTCAGTGCGAAGGTATCCAGTTCGCCCGCGGTGACCAGGCTGCTGAGGATATCGTCGCCCGGCTCGCGACGCAGGCGCTCGATGTGCTCGTCGAGGTACCCGTTCATCACATCCATCGCGTCGACCCCGCTGCGGAATGCGCTCCAGGAGATCCCGACGTCGAGCAGCGGGGTTGCCTTGTCGCCCCACTCGAGGAAGAGATTTCGGTCCCGTTCGGGAAATCCGAGCATTTCGGAGATGATCGCGATGGGAACCTGTGCGGCGAAGGATTCGATCAGATCGGCCGAACCGCCCGACGGCAGCGCGTCGAGTAGTTCCTCGGTGACGGTTTCGATGCGGTCGCGCAGCCTGCCGATGGCGCGCGGTGTGAAGGCCGAGGAGACGGGGCGGCGCATCGCCGTGTGCTCCGGCGGGTCGATCACCAGCATCGACGGTGGCTCGACCGGACTCGGCGGCATCGGGAAACGTTCCGCGAGCTTCTGGAGTGGCTTCGGAATGTTGAAGCTCTCGGTGGTGCGCACGCCGAAACGGGTGTCCCGCAAAATGGCTCGGCACAGATCGTGGTCGAAGGCAGCCAACGCGATGGGAGTGCGCAGGAACCTGCTCGGCCCGCGCTTCACCTGCTCGCGTAGGTGTTCGATGAGCGGATACGGATCGGCGAAGCCATCCGGCCCACCCATCAGTTCCGCGAACCGATCACCACGTCGGACATGCATTCGCAAGACCAACCGGGGAGCGCCCTGCACCGACAACCAACGGAACCAATATCGCGGCTTCATATCTCTCACCAACCCCAACGTTGTGCGATACACCCACCGTACGGATTCATGCGCGGCTGTGGAACGTCCCCTGGTCGGATGACCACCTATACCGCGGTAGGAGTCGCCCACGCCACGTATCGATCGATTGTCCCAGCTGCCGCGGCAGTCATCGCGGCGAACGCGGGGATTCAACGCCGAACGGTCACTCGCTCCGATTCCGCGCGCCGGTCGTACTGGGTCGGGTCGGGATTGACCACCTGAACCAGCGAGGCCCCAGCGGCCAGCACCGAGACCAGCCCGTCGATCAGCTCCGCGGGGGTATCCCACGACGCGCTCGACAGCACCCGGTCACCCTCGGAAAACCCTTGCCGCATAGCGGATTTCTTGGCCTCGGCCAGCACCTCGGACACCGGCATGCCATCCAGCGCGACACCGGTACCGCGTGGCAGGAACTGGTCACCGTGCACGCGCACCGAGGTGGCGAAATCGGTGATGCCGATCGGCAGGTCACGCACCGGCATACCGAACGCGTCCAGCGATAAAGCGGCAACCTCGGCGACACCGTCGGTTTCGTCGAGTCGCTCGGCCGTGGCAAGTGCCAGATCAGCGTCGGGATCGGGCCGCAGTACCACCTCGGTACCCGCCCACCAGCAGCCGAGCAATACCGCCGCGGTCTGCCAGTGCGCGGGCAGCAGTACCGCAACCCGCGCGCCGGGACTCAGGCCGAACTCGTCGCGAACCAGGTTGGCGGTCTTGGCCGCCCAGTTCGCCAGCGTCAGCCCGGACAGTTCGATCCTGGCACCGGTGGCATCGTTGTAATAGGTGACGCGGGGACCCGCGGGCTCGCGTTCGAGGATCGGATCGAGCACCGCCTCGGTGAGGGTCAGTGCCTTGGCTTTGTCACGCATCGTTCAGTTCACGCATTTCGGTCCTGTCTGGCCTGCGTCGATAGGTGGGGCGGGCGGGACCGGCGTTGCGGTGGCCGACGACGTCCCGGAGATGTCGAACATGCTGCTCGCAGCCGAGCCCGGACCAGAATAGTCGCTCGCGAGTACGACGCTGATCGATTCCGGTGACAACGACGGGTCGGCGATCACCGTCAGCCCGCCGAGCGCCTTCGCCACCGCCTTGGCCTTCGGATCCGAAGTGTTCGCGGCGAGTACGCGACTGCTGGTGACGCTCGGGCCGGTGTAGTTGCTCACCAGACCCTCGTGGAAGCCCCTCGTTGCCAGCGCCTGCGCCACCTGCCCGGCGAGTCCGCCGATGCCGCTGGCGTTGAGCACGCTGACACTGATGGCGCTTGTGTCGACCGGGTCCTGTCCGGGCTCTTCGGACTTGCCGTCGACGAGCGAGGACACATAGGTCTTGACGGCCTTGGGATCGACGCGGACCACCGATTCGCCATTGCTGGTCATGTAGTTCAAATCGGTGACCGGCACCGTCTCGAATTTCACCTGACCACCGGAAAGATCCTGTAGCTGTTGCAGAAACGCGAGCACATCCCAGTTGTCGTCCAACACGACAGTGCGCCCGACGGCATCGCTGAGCTGCCCGAGTTTGCTGGGGTTGGCAAGTGTCTTCGCATTGAGCACTTGGCCGACCAGTTGCGCCATGAAGACCTGCTGGCGCACGATCCGGTCCAGGTCACCGCGCGGCAGATCGTGGCGCTGGCGCACGAAACTGAGGGCCTGCGGGCCGTCGAGCCGCTGGCGGCCCGCGGGGAAGTCGGCGCCGGACATCCATTCGTCGACCGGTTGATTCAGGCACACATCGACCCCGCCGACCGCGTCGGTCAGCAGCACGAAGCCGAGCAGGCTCACCTCGGCATAGTGGTCGACGGTGATGCCGGTCAGGTTGGCGACCGACTTGATCAGCGCCTGCCGTCCTGCCTGGGTGGACTGCTTCTCCGCGTCGGCCTCCGAAACGCCCCTTTTGATCAATTTCAGCCGCTCGGTCTCCTTGGTCGCGCCGTAGGCGGAGTTGATTTTGCCCTTGCCGAGGCCCGGGATATCGAGGTAGGAGTCGCGGGGGATCGAGATGGCGGTGGCGGAGCGGCCGTCGTTCGGGACGCGCATGAGCACGATGGTGTCGGTATTGGTGCCGACCTCGTCGCCCGCGTGCAGCATCGCACGTTCGTTGTCGCGCAGCGGGTTTCCGTGCGCGTCGGTGCGGCTGTCGACGCCGACGAGCAGGATATCGACCGCACCGTCGCGGCCACCGCCCAAGCCGAGGTCGCCGATGCGTTCGATATTGGAGATCAGCGAATCGACGCTGTGCCAGGCGAAACCGGTGATGACGAGAACCAATACCGCGCCCGCCGCGATGAACACGCGCAGCGGACCGAACGCGCCCGCTCCGGCGCCAGCGCCGGAAAGTCGCGATTGCGCCGACGTCCTGCTCCGCTGCGGCAACTTCTGCATCCTCTCGACTATCTCAGGTTCTTTCCAGACAGCGCCCGCCCGCCCCATTTCCGGTAAGCCCCCCGTGCCCGTCCAGCAAGGCTATCCAACGGTTACCGCCGTAGACATCAACCTCAGGTGTGACGGCGTGCCAGACTTGCCGCCGTGACCGCAGATACCGCCGCCCCAGGACGCCTGATCGTGACGGGCGCTGGTGGGCAGCTCGGGCGAGAGATCCTCCGCCGCGCACCCGCTGCCTGTGCCTTCGGTCACCGCGAACTCGACATCACCGACTCCGCCGCCGTGCGCGCGATCGTCGAAAACGGTGACGTGGTGCTCAATTGCGCGGCTTACACGGCCGTCGACCAAGCCGAAGCCGATCCGGACGCGGCCTTCGCAGGCAATGAGACCGGACCCGCCGTCCTCGCCGCCGCCTGCGCGGCCGCCGGTGCCAGGCTGATCCATCTCTCGACCGACTACGTGTTCCCTGGCACCCACGATCGGCCATACGACACCACCGATCCGACCGGGCCGACAACGGCGTACGGGCGTTCCAAATTGGCGGGCGAGCAGGCGGTATCGGCGTTGGCGCCGCAGGCGCACGTGGTGCGGACAGCGTGGGTGTACGCGGGAGCGGGCAGTGATTTCGTCGCCACCATGCTGCGATTGGAACGCGAACGCGACACCATCGACGTGGTCGACGATCAGATCGGCTCCCCGACCTATGCGGGCGACCTGGCCGCGGGACTGCTGGAACTCGTCGGCCGACCGGACGCGCCCCGACTGCTGCACGCCACCAACGCGGGCCAGGCGAGTTGGTTCGAATTGGCGCAGGCGGTATTCGCCGGAATCGGCGCCGATCCCGCTCGCGTACGGCCGTGTGACTCGACCGCGTTTCCGAGACCCGCACGGCGCCCGGCATATTCGGTGTTGTCCAACGATTCCTGGATCAGCGCGGGGCTCGGTCCGCTGCGAGATTGGCGGGAAGCACTCGAGGACGCGTTGTCTCGGGTGTCCGACTAGGCTGGGTGGTCGTGAGCGAGCGCAGTGAGCCAATCGAAGAAACAGCCGTCCCGGCGGTCATACCGGAGCCGAGCGTGAGCGCGGCGGAGGTTGTGAGTGCCTCCGACGCCGCGGCCGCGGGCGGGCTTGTCGTCGTCACCGTGACTTATTCACCCGGCGAGCACCTCGAGCACTTCATCACCACGCTGGCCGAGGCGACCAGCGAGAAACCACAGGTGATTCTCGCCGACAATGGTTCGGTCGACGGCACCCCGGAGCTGGCGGCCGAGGCGAATTCGCACGTGCGCCTGCTGCGCACCGGCGGCAATATCGGCTACGGCGGCGCGATCAACCGAGCCGTCGCGGAGATCGATCCGGACGCCGAGTTCGTGATCATCTCCAACCCCGACATCCGCTGGGGCACCGATTCCATCGATGAGCTGCTCGCCGCCGCGAAGCGCTGGCCGCGCGCGGGCGCGCTCGGCCCGAAGGTGCTCGAACCGGACGGCAGCACCTACCCGTCGGCGCGCTCGGTGCCCGGCCTGCTCGACGGTGCTGGTCACGCGATACTCGGCACGGTGTGGAAGTCGAATCCTTGGACGCGGCGCTACCGGCAGGAAAACGAGGAGATCTCCGAGCGGGCAGTCGGCTGGCTGTCGGGATCCTGCCTGCTGGTACGGCGTGCGGCCTTCGATTCCATCGACGGATTCGACTCCCGCTACTTCATGTACATGGAGGATGTCGACTTCGGTGACCGGATGGGTAACGCCGGTTGGCACAATGTGTTCGTGCCCTCCGCCGAGGTGACCCACGCCAAGGGACACGCCGCGGGGCGCCACCCGGAATTGATGCTGCCCGCGCACCACGCGAGCGCATACCGTTTCCAAGCCGATCGGCATCCGCACTGGTGGCAGGCGCCGTTGCGGCTGGCTCTGCGCGCTGGACTTGCGATTCGCTCACGGATTGCGGTTCGATCTGCGCTGCGCCAACAGGCGCAAAGCTAGCCGCGCCAAGAGGCGCGCGGCCGAACAATCCACTGTGAACAGGGGAGCTCGATGGCAGGAAACGCAGGCACCGACGCGGTGATTCTGGTCGGTGGGCAGGGCACACGGCTGCGTCCGCTGACCCTATCTGCGCCGAAGCCGATGCTGCCGACGGCCGGACTGCCGTTCCTGACGCATCTGCTCGCCCGCATCGCCGAGGCCGGTATCAACCACGTCGTGCTCGGCACCTCCTTCAAGGCGGAGGTGTTCGAGGAGCATTTCGGCGACGGGTCGGAGCTCGGCCTGGAATTGGAGTACGTCACCGAGACCGAGCCGCTCGGCACCGGAGGCGGTATCCGCAATGTGTTGTCCAAGCTGCGCGCGGACAACATCATGGTGTTCAACGGTGACGTGCTCGGCGGCACCGATCTCGGCGGCATCCTCGACACCCACGAGTCGACCAAGGCCGATGTGACGCTGCATCTGGTCCGGGTCAGCGACCCGCGTGCCTTCGGCTGCGTGCCGACCGATGACCACGGCCGGGTCACCGCGTTCCTGGAGAAGACGCAGGATCCGCCGACCGATCAGATCAACGCGGGCTGTTATGTATTCCGTCGCGAATACATCGAGAAGATCCCGGCGGGACGCCCGGTCTCGGTGGAGCGGGAGGTCTTCCCCGCGCTGCTCGCCGAGGGCGCCCACGTGCAGGCCCACGTCGACTCCGCGTACTGGCGTGACATGGGCACACCCGAGGACTTCGTGCGCGGCTCCGCCGATCTGGTACGCGGCATCGCCCCCTCGCCGGCACTGCCAGGCCAGCGCGGCGAATTCCTGATCCACGAGGGCGCGGGCGTCGCGCCGGGCGCGCTGCTCATCGGCGGCACCGTCGTCGGCCGCGGCGCCGAGGTCGGCGCGGGCGCTCGCCTCGACGGCGCGGTTCTCTTCGACGGTGCCCGCATCGAAGCAGGCGCTACCGTCGAACGCTCCATCATCGGCTTCGGCGCTCGTATCGGCCCACGCGCTCTGGTCCGCGATGCCGTCATCGGCGACGGCGCCAATGTCGGTGCCCGCTGCGAGCTACTTCGCGGCGCTCGCGTCTGGCCCGGCGTCGACATCCCCGACGGCGGTATCCGATTTTCCACCGACGTGTAGCGGCTCGGCTGCCGTCGTCGACAGTCCTAGCTTCGGATCTTCCAGCGGTAGCGGGTTTTGGGGCGGCCCGCTCTGCCGTAGTCGGAGCGGCGGTCGACCAAGCCGTCTTCGGCGAGTTTCTCCAGATAGCGCCATGCGGTGATGCGGGAGACGCCGATGGACGTCGCGGTGTCGGCGGCGGTGACGCCTTCGGGGGCGTCGCGGACCACTCGGGAGATTTCGTCGAGGGTCTGTGGGGCAACGCCTTTCGGGGCGGTGGCGCGTTGGTCGGAGGTGCGCAGGGCGCTGAGGGCGCGGTCGACATCGTGTTGCGAGACTGCGATATCGCCTGCGGGTAGCGCGGTGCGGAACTCGTGATAGCGCTCGAGTTTTTCGCGAAACGCCGCGAAGGTGAACGGTTTCAGCAGGTAGAGAATGACGCCGTGGGAGACGGCCGTGCGGACCATGGCCAGGTCGCGTGCCGAGGTGATGGCGATGACGTCGGGGCGCGGAGCGAGTCCGGTGAGTGCGGCGGCGACGTCGAGGCCGCTGGCATCGGGTAGACCGATGTCCATGAGTACCAGGTCGATCGGGGTGCCCTCGGCCGCGGCGTCGGCGGCGGAGCGCATCGCGTCGCGACCGGTGTGCGCGATACCGACCGTGGTGAAGCCGGGCATGCGTTCGACGTAGGCGCGGTGCGCCTCGGCGATGAGGGGTTCGTCCTCGACGATCAGGACCCGGATCATGGTTCGACCTTTCGTGGAATCGTCACGGAGATCGCGCTTTCCGGATCTCGCTCTGTGTGGATCGCGCCGCCGTATCGGACGACCAGCCGGTGCACCAGTGCCAGGCCGAGTCCTTGATGGTCGGCCTTGGTGGAGTAACCGCGTTCGGCGGCACGGGCAAAGGTCTCGGCGGACATGCCGGGGCCACTGTCCGCGACGTGCAGGTACAGCGCGCAATCCTGGTCTGTGACGGCCCCGTCCACCAAATCCTGCTGGCGCATCGACACTTCCACCCAGCCGTCGGTGTCGTCCGCGGCGGCGTCGATGGCGTTGTCGATCAAATTGCCGACCAGCGTCACCGTTTCGTGCGCGGACAACGGCGCGGTCGAGTCGAGGGCGGTGTCTTCGGAGATGGTCAGTTCGACGCTGCGTTCGGCGGCCTGGTTCACCTTGCCGAGCAGTAGGGCCGCGAGCGCGGGGTCGCCGACCGAGGTGAGCAGCCGATCGATGAGCGCTTGGGACAGTTCGAGTTCGGCGGTCGCGAATTCCACGGCCTCCCGATAGCGGCCGAGTTCCACCATGGTGACCACGGTGTGCAACCGGTTGGCCGATTCGTGTGCCTGTGCGCGCAGTGATTCCGCGAATCCGCGCACGGAATCGAGTTCGCCCATCACGGTTCGCAATTCGGTGTGGTCACGGATGGTCATCACGGTGCCGATCGGCCGACCCTCCCAGGTCACCACGTCCTGGTTGACCAGCAGTATCCGGTCGGTGGTCACATGCATCTCATCGCGAACCACGCCCCAGCTCATCTGCTGCATCGACAGCGGAAGGTCCGCGCGGCGCACCGGGCCCGACGGCAGGTCGAGCAGCTTGCGTGCCTGGTCGTTGACGACTTCGGCGTGCTCGGCGGACGGACCGAACACCACGAGGCCCTCGTGGATCGAGTGCAATACCGCGTCGTGCTGCTCGTACATGGCGCGCAGCTCGTCCGGCGCGAGGCCGTGGGTCTGGCGGCGGATCCGACGGCTCAGCAGGAAGGAACCCGCGGCCGCGACCAGCAGGCCCGCGACCGCGACGCCGAGGATCACCGGCAGTTGGGTGGCGACCTGGTCGCCGATGCGGGCCCTTGTCACACCCGCCGATACCAGGGCGACGACGCGACCGTTGTCGTAGATCGGCGTCACCGCGCGTATCGAAGGTCCGAGCGTGCCCGTGAAGGTCTCGGTGAACGTCTGCCCGGCCAGCGCGCGTTCGATATTGCCGCTGAAGGGTTGGCCGATGAGTTCGGGGGTGGTGTGGGTGAATCTGGTCCGGTCCGGCGCCATCACCACGATGAAGTCCATGCCGGTGTCCTTGCGAATCCGCTCGGTCACCGGTTGCAGCAGCGCCGTCGGGTCGGGGGAGTGCACGGCGGCGAGGGTGGACGGTGCTTGCGCGACCGCCACCGCGACGTCGGTGACCTCGCGGGTGGTCGTCACGTCGCTGTCGTGGCGAGCATCGAGTACCGCGAGTACCGCACCGATGCTGATCATCAGCGCGAGTACCACCAGTTGCAGAACGAACGCCTGCCCGGCAAGGGATACCCGACCGCGCCTCACAAACTGTCCTCCGCTGAAACCTGAACTCTGTGTTCGTTGAACGATATGCACCAAAGCGTGACCGGCATCACTCCGATAGACAACATTGTGCACAAGGGGTCGTGACCCACCTCACGCCGGTACCACTGAAGAGGACAGACTCGCCATGAGCGACAAAACGCAGCACCAGCGGCGCGACCGTACCCATTGGCTGTATCTAGCCGTCATCGTCGCCGTCGGAGCGGGAATTCTGGTCGGCTGGCTAGCTCCCGGTGTCGGTGTGTCGATGGCGCCACTGGGCACCATGTTCGTGAACTTGATCAAGATGATGATCGCACCGGTCATCTTCTGCACCATTGTGCTCGGCATCGGTTCGGTGCGTGCTGCGGCGACCGTCGGCAAGGTGGGCGGCCTTGCCATCGGATACTTCATGGTGATGTCGACCATCGCGCTCGGCATCGGTCTCGTGGTCGGCAATCTGCTGCAACCGGGCACGGGTATGAACATCAAGGAGACCGCCAAGCAGGGCGCGAAGCTGGCCGACCAGGCACACGCCGCGGGCGGCACCTGGGAGTTCATCCAGAGCATCATTCCGACGACGCTGGTCTCCTCGCTCACCGCGGGCAGCGTGCTGCAAGCCCTGTTCGTCGCGCTGCTGGTCGGATTCGCGTTGCAGGCCATGGGAACGGCGGGAGAGCCGGTACTGCGCGGGGTGGCGACGCTGCAGAAGCTGGTGTTCCGGATCCTGTCGATGATCCTGTGGCTGGCTCCGATCGGTGCTTTCGGTGCGATCGCGAACGTGGTCGGCAAGACCGGGCTCGACGCGGTGAAGCAGCTCGCGCTGCTGATGATCGCCTTCTACCTGACTTGCCTGGTGTTCGTCTTCGGTGTGCTCGGCGCGCTGCTGCGGACGGTTTCCGGCGTCTCGATCTTCAAGCTGGTCCGCTACCTCGCCCGGGAGTACCTGCTGATCATCGGCACCTCGTCCTCGGAGTCCGCGCTGCCGCGACTGATCGCGAAGATGGAACACCTCGGCGTCGAGCGCACCACAGTGGGTGTCGTTGTGCCGACCGGATATTCGTTCAACCTGGACGGCACCGCGATCTACCTCACCATGGCCTCGCTGTTCATCGCCGACGCGATGGGTAAGCCGCTCGCCATCGGCGAACAGATCGGTCTGCTGGTGTTCATGATCGTCGCGTCGAAGGGCGCCGCGGGCGTGACAGGCGCGGGTTTGGCGACGCTGGCGGGCGGATTGCAGAGCCACCGCCCCGACCTGCTCGACGGTGTCGGCCTGATCGTCGGTATCGACCGCTTCATGTCCGAGGCACGCGCGGTCACCAATTTCTCCGGCAACGCAGTCGCGACGCTGCTGGTCGGCACCTGGACCAAGACGGTCGATGTCGACCGGGTTGCCATGGTCCTCGACCGCAAGTTGCCCTTCGACGAGCGGACCATGGTCGATGACGCCCATGATCCGCGCCAGCAGCCCGAGCCCGAGTCCAAAGACCTGGTCACGGCATAGGCTGCAACCCGAATACGAAGGGGCCCGCAGGATCTGCGGGCCCCTTCGTGGTGGTACATGGTCTGAATCACGCTGCGACTGCGGCGACCACCGGCTCGGTGACGGTCTTGTTCGCCGTGCTGTGCTCGCGGATCAGCAGTGCGCCGGCGAGGGCGACGAGGACGGCGGTGAGGCCGTGGACGCCGAAGGCGGTGCCCGCCGAGCCGTTCCAGCTGAGCACTGTCAGCATGTCGCCGAGGGGGATCAGCGCGATGACCAGCATCACGATGCCGAGCGCGAATCGCTGCCGCATCGCGAGCAGGGCCAGGATCAGGATTCCGGAGACGGTGTCACGGACGCCCTTGAGGTTCATGAACGCGACCGCGTCGCCCTTCGGCCATTCCGGCAGCCCGAATCCGGTGGCGATGGCCTCGGGGGCGACCAGGTAACTGATGCCGATGTAGAGGATGAAGGCCGCGCCGATGAGGGAAAGGCCGGTGGCGATGCGGGAGATGTTCATCAGATTGCTCCTTGGTGCGCGTTCTCGATGCTCTGTGATCTAGCGTTGCTAGGTATGAGAGCAACAGTAGATGATCTTCGATAGTTTGTCTAGCGCTGCTAGTATTTCTTATATGACCATCCAGAATCGCAAGGAACGCGAACGTGCCGAGCGGCACCAGCGGATCATCGACACCGCCCGCGAACTCGCCGAGGCGCATGGCTGGGAGGCGGTGACGATGCGCCGTCTCGCCGAGAGCATCGAATACAGCCAGCCCGTGCTCTACAGCCACTTCACCGGCAAGGTGGCCATTGTGTCGGCGGTCGCGGAGCAGGGCTGCGCCGACCTCGCGGTGACGTTGCGCGCGGCGCGTACCAGTGGTTCGACACCGGCCGACGCGCTGGAGCGGGTCGCGTGCGCCTACCTGGACTTCGCGACCGCCAACCCGGCTCGCTACGACGCGATGTTCGTAATGCATACCGATCTGAAATTCGGTCCCGAAGCCCCACAGGCATTGAAGGATGCGTTCGGCGAGATCGAGGCCGCGTACGAACCCTTCGTCGGCGCGAACGACTTACAAGCCGGAACGGAGGTGGCCTGGAGCGCTCTGCATGGGGCCGCGACCTTGGATCGCAGCGGACGGTTGCGACCGGATCTGCGCGAACAGCGCATCGAGGTCTTCATGAATCTGTGGACATCCGGGCAAGGGTGAGGACGGCGGCGAGAGTGTGTCGTGGAAGGCACATAGCGGCGTCCGAGCGGCGGGCAGGGCAGAGTGGTCGGTATGTCTGATGTTGTGGTCGTCGGATCCGGACCGAATGGACTCGCTACGGCGGTGATCCTCGCGCGGGCCGGGCTCGACGTGGAGGTGTACGAGGCCCAGGACACCGCGGGCGGCGGCTCGAGGACCGCCGAACTGACCGTGCCCGGTTATCGGCACGACGTATGCGCGGGTGCGCACCCGATGGCGCTGGCCTCGCCGTTCTTCCGTGCGTTCGATCTGCCGGCGCACGGGGTGGAACTGCTTGCGCCGCAGGTGTCCTACGCGCATCCGCTCGACGGTGGTGCGGCGGGATTGGCCTGGCGCGATCTCGACAGGACCGTGCACGATCTCGGCCGTGACGGCGCGGCATGGCGTTCGCTCTTCGGACCGCTGGTCGAGCGCTGGAGCGAAGTCGTCGACCTGGCGATGTCGGATCTGCGCGGCATTCCCGCGGATCTGCCGACCGCGGTGCGCTTCGGCCTGCGCATGATGGAGCAGGGATCGCCTTTATGGAACATGCGATTTCGCGAGGCGGCCGCGCCCGCTCTGCTGAGCGGCGTTGCCGCACATGCGATCACCCCGCCGCGCGCCCTTCCCGCCGTCGGCGCGGGACTGCTGCTCGGCACGCTCGCGCACGCGGGCGGCTGGGTGCTCCCGCGTGGTGGCAGTCAGGCGATTCCGGATGCGTTGATCGCCGAGCTGGAGCGTCTGGGCGGACGCGTCGTCACCGATCACCGGGTGGACTCACTGGCAGAGTTCGGCGATGCTCGAACGGTCGTATTGGACACCGCCCCAGCTGAATTACTGCGCATCGCGGGTACCGACCTGCCGGACCGCTACGCCGCGCGCCTGCGCCGCGTCCGTTACGGCGGCGCCGCGTGCAAGGTCGACTTCGCGTTGTCGGGACCGGTGCCGTGGCAGGCCGAGGGCTGCGATCTGGCGGGGACCTTGCACCTCGTCGGCACGCGCGTACAAGCGATGGCCGCCGAAAGGTCCATCGCCGCAGGACAACACGCGGCGCGACCGTATGTGCTCGCCATCCAGCCCGGCGTCGTCGATCCGTCCCGTGCCCCGGCGGGCGGTCACACCTTCTACACCTACGCGCACGTCCCGAACGGTTCGACCAGGGACATGACCGAGTCCGTGATCAAACAGGTCGAACGCTTCGCCCCCGGCTTCCGCGACCTGATCCTGGCCTCGCACGTCCGCACGGGCGCCGAAATGCCCGACCACAATTCCAATTACGTCGGCGGTGACATCTCCGTGGGGGCGATGACATTGCGTCAGACTCTCTTCCGCCCCACGCCGAGATGGAACCCCTACGCGACACCGCTGCCCGGGGTCTACCTCTGTTCGGCAGCGACTCCGCCCGGTCCCGGCGTGCACGGCATGAACGGCTTGCACGCCGCCGGGCACGTGCTGCGCGACGAATTCGGCATCGACACCGATCCGCTGGAGCTACTGCGCGCGCCGCAGGTATCGGCCTGAATCACCTCGGGGACGCGCGATAGAGGTCCGGCTCCAGGTACATCACTTTCGCGGTTGGAACCGCCGCGCGCACCCGGGCCTCGGCGTCGTCGATGGCGGCGGCGACATCGGCGATATGCAGTCCGGGCACGATCGCGATCTTCGCGGCGACGAGCAATTGGTCCGGAGCCAGATACTGGGTCTTCAGATCGATCACACGGTCGATGCGCGTGCCGTCGACCAGGTTGGCGCGGATGGCGCGGTCTTCGTGCGTGGTGGCGCCCTCGCCGATGAGCAGGCTCTTCATCTCGACGATCAAGATCACCGCGATCGCGCCGAGCAGCAGGCCGATCGCCAAGGTGCCGATACCGTCCCAGCGCGCGTCACCGGTCAGCATCGTCAATCCCACACCAGCGAAAGCGAATCCGAGACCGACGAGCGCACCGCTGTCCTCCAGCAGCACCACCGGCAGCTCCGGATTGCGCGAGTTGCGGATGAACCGCCACCAGCTGCCGCTGCCTTTGAGCACGCGTGATTCCCGTTTCGCCGTTGCGAGGCTGAAGGATTCCAGAACTATCGCGATGACGAGGATGCCGATCGCGATGAGCGGATCGGTGAGCTCCTCAGGGTGCCGAATTTTGTGCAGACCCTCATCGATGGCGAACAGCGAGCCCATGGTGAACAGCACCAGGGCGACGACGAACGAATAGAAGTAGCGATTGCGGCCGTACCCGAAGGGGTGCAGGGCGTCGGGTACCTGTTTCGCGCGACGCCTGCCGATCAATAGCAGGCCCTGGTTGGCGGTGTCGGCCACCGAGTGCATCGCTTCGGCGAGCATCGAGGCCGAACCGGTGAGCGCCGCGCCGGCGAATTTCGCCAGGGTGATACCGGCGTCCGCCGCCAGCGCGGCGAGAATCGCCTTCTTGCTGCCACTCGCGGCCATGAAGTTCAACGCTACCCGGCGCGGGTGCGGGTCACCGGTGTCGACACGGACCCCGAAGCCCAACAGCGCCCGCCACCGCGGGCGATCTGCTCAGACGTGCTGCGTACGGTACAGATCTGGCTCCAAATAGATGATCCGCGCCGCGGGCACGGCGGCGCGGATCCGAGCCTCGGCGGCGTCGATGGCGGCGGCGATAGTTTCGATGTCCAATCCCGGTGCGATCGCCACCTTGGCGGCGACGAGCATTTCCTCGGGTCCGAGATACTGGGTCTTCACGTGGATCACTCGATCGATGCGACTGTCGTCGACCAGGTTCGCGCGGATGGCGCGGTCCTCGTCCGGGGTCGCGCCCTCGCCGATGAGCAGGCTCTGCATCTCCACTATCAGCACCAGCGCGATGACGCCGAGCAGGATGCCGATGGCAAGCGTGCCGATGCCGTCCCAGATCGGCTCGCCGGTGACCATGGTCAGTACGACCGCGGCCAGGGCGAAGATCAGGCCGATCAGCGCGCCGCTGTCCTCGAGCAGCACCACGGGCAGCTCCGGGCTTCGCGAGTTGCGGATGAACCGCCACCAGCTCGAATTGCCCTTCAGCGGCCTGGATTCGTGGACGGCGGTGCGGAAGCTGTAGCCCTCCAATGCGACCGCGAGGCCGAGGATGACGACCGCGACGATCGGCGAGCTCAGCTCCTCGGGATGCTGGATCTTGTGAATGCCCTCGTAGATGGCATAGACCGAGCCGAGCGTGAAAAGCACGAGTGCCACGATGAAGGAGTAGAAGTAGCGATTGCGCCCATACCCGAACGGGTGCAGCTCGTCGGCCTCCTGCTCGGCGCGGCGCTGACCGAACAGCAGCAGACCTTGATTGGCGGTGTCGGCCACCGAGTGCACGCCCTCGGCAAGCATCGACGCCGAACCGGTGATCGCCGCGCCGATGAACTTCGCCACCGCGATCCCCGCGTTCGCCGACAACGCCGCGAGGATCGCCTTCTTGCCACCACCAGCCGACATACGGTTTCGGTCCTCTCTCCGCGCTCTGTCCGATCTTGGCTAACTTAGCCTGTCACCAAGACCCACACCCACTTCGGAGCAAGTCCGACGAGCGACCATGCGCGGCGACCCACCCGCGACTGGTGTGGAGCGCGTGCGACAGGGTCGCAAAACCCCATACGCGCCCACTGGGCACGACCCCTTCTTCCGAGCGAAGCGAGACCAGTCAATTACACAGAGCCGACACCGGCACAGAACAGCTGCGCGTTTCCGTCGACGGCTTGGGCGCGAATATCGTTGTCGGCGGCCGAGATCCAGGCCGCCGCGCCCCGGGCGAGCACAAGTTTTTCGTCGTCGTGCAGCAGCTGCACCGTGCCCGAGGTGCACAGCACGATGCCAGGGCCCGCCGCGGTCAGCGGTACCTGCGCGGAGCCCGCGGTCAGGTCGTAGCGGCGCAGTGCGAATTCCCGTGCGGGCGCCCGGTAGCGGACCGATCCGTCGCCGACCGGTTCCGGTAGCACCACCGGCAGGTCGATCGGCTCGAAATCCAGTACCCGCAGCAGCTCCGGCACATCGACATGCTTCGGCGTCAGACCGCCGCGCAGCACATTGTCGGAGTTGGCCATGATTTCGACGCCGAGTCCGCGCAGGTAGGCGTGCAGATTGCCGGCCGCGAGGTAAAGACCCTGCCCGGGTTCCAGGGTCAGCCGGTTGAGCAGCAGCGCGGCCAGTACTCCGGCGTCGCCGGGGTATGCCTCTGCGAGCTCGAGCGCGGTGCGGGCCTCGGGAACGAATTCCTTGCGGCCCTCGGTGCTGCACGACAGGTACTGCACGCAGCCGTCGAGCACCTGGGGGAGCAGCTTGCTCAGTGCGGCGTGCGGCAGCGTGATCCAGGTGGTGAACAGGGTCCGCAGACCAGCCGAATCCGGTTGGGCGGCAAGTAGATCCGCATAGGGATGCAAGCCGGGCACATCCAGCGCGCGGAACAGTCGGACGGTGCGCAGCGGCTCACGGAACCCGGCGAGCGCCTCGAACCGATCCAGCGCGACAACCAGCTCCGGCTTGTGGTTCCCATCGCGGTAGTTGCGCATCGGCGAGTCGAACGGTACCCGCGCCAGGTTCTCCCGCTCGAACCCGGCATGCGCCTGCGCCGAGCTCGGATGTGCTTGCAGCGACAGCGGCTCCTCGGCGGCGAGAATCTTCAACAGGAACGGCAACCGATCACCGAATTCCGTTGCGGCGGAGCCTAATTCCCGATCCGGGTCGGCCGAAAGCAGCTCCAGCAGTGACCGGGTGTGCCCGTCGATGCGCACGTGTGCCGGATCGGCGGGATGCGCACCGAACCACAGTTCGGCTTCCGGATGCGCGGACGGTACCGGTCGGCCGCACAACTGAGCGAGCGCGGTGCGCGAACCCCAGGCGTAGGAACGCAGCGCACCAACGAGTTCGTGCACTAGTAGCGTCCCCCGAACTGCTCTTGGTCCTCGGACGCGCTGCCGTGTGAACCGATCAGCCGCAGATAGGCGGCGGCCATTTCGAGTCTGAGTGCAAGCACCGCGAGCTGCTCCAGCTCGGTGCCCATGCCGCTGTCACCGACCCCGGGTTCGGCTCGCCTTACCGGTGTCGGGATGGACGGGTCGGTCAGTGTGGTGTGCAGCAGGTCGACATCGGCGCGCACCAGGTCGGCGTCCACCAGCCCGGACCCGGCGGCACCGAACACCGCCAGCCTGCGCCGCGCCGCGGACTGATCGGCATCGGAGCTGAGCACGAATACCCGCATGCGCTCCACCGGTACCGGCCCGTCGAGTTCCTCGTCGTGGAACATCGGATCGAAGTTCGGCGCGGATTGTCCTGCGGCCTCGACTATTCGGGGATTGGCGGCGACGGCCTCGGCCAGGTCGACCGCGGCCGCCGGCCGCCCTGCCGAAAGCAGCAGCACCTCGGCGCCGTGCGCGGCCAGGGCGGCCGTCGCGGGGGAGTCCCCTGCGAATACGACCCCGTGCTTGTGCATGCGCACGGCGAGCGTCTTGGCGGGATTGCGGAAGATCTCGTTGTGCGGTCCGTCGCGCAGTGCCTCCGCGTCGAGCACATCGGCGAGTTCGGTCAGGTCGGGCACCGCGGCCCCCGCTCGCGTCGGGTCGACGATCCGCAGGACCGCGATTCCCGCCGCCAGGAAGCGCAGCAGCCGGTTGTGATCGAGCACCCGCACCCGGGGCGCCAGCACGGCGGCACGGCCGGCGGCGGCGGCACGCAGCGGTCCCTCCAGCGGAGCGGCGACCACCACTTCGGCGCCGCGGCGCACCGCGCGGTCGACGGCGTCGATCAGGCGCGGATCACCCGCGTCGTCACCGGCGACCAGGACCACATCGAGCGGGCCGACCCATGGCGGTAGCGAAGCGACGGAGACGACGGGCAAGCTCGCCCGATCGCCGAGCGCGGCGACGAGGATGGCAGCGGCGCGCGCCGCTCTGCCCGCGCCGGATACGAGCACCACGCTGCGCGGTCGAAGGTCCGCGAGGCGCGCGAGCACATTCTCGGCGACGTCTGCGGCGCTGGCGCGCACCTGAGCGCCGCCCGAAGCGGCCGAACGCAGGGCGCCGCCCGCATCGGCTGCCTCGAGCGAAGCCGCATCGTCGAGGTCGAGTACCGGTGTTCCAGCGATCATCGGGTGTCCCACCTCCCCTCATCGCGCTGTGCCATCCACACCGAACCCAGATCGGGCGAATCCACGGCCTGTGATTCCACTATTCCAGTCAGGAGCGAACGATGCTCAGAATCTCGGTCACGAGTGCGTCTACTTCCTCCGGCGATCGGGCTTCGACGTTCAGCCTGAGCAACGGTTCGGTATTCGACGCGCGAAGATTGAACCAGGCGTGCTCGGGCAGCTGCACGGTCACCCCGTCCAGCCGGTCCACCGAAACGGTCCGGCTTCCGAATGCCTCGACGACAGCCATCGTCCGCTCCTTTGCGTCCGCCACCGTGGAGTTGATCTCTCCGGAGGCCGCATATGTTGCATACGACGACATCAGCTCCGAGATCGGCCGGTCCTTCTCGCCGAGCGCGGCGAGCACGTGCAGCGCCGCGAGCATCCCGGAATCCGCACCCCAGAAGTCGCGGAAGTAGTAGTGCGCGGAGTGCTCGCCGCCGAATACCGCGCCGGTGGACGCCATCTCCTGCTTGATGAACGAATGGCCGACCCTGGTGCGTACCGGAGTACCGCCGAGTTCGGTGACGAGCTCGGGCACCGCATGCGAGGTGATGAGGTTGTGGATGATGACCGCGCCCGGTTCCTTGGCCAACTCGCGTTCGGCGACGAGCGCGGTGATCGCCGACGGTGACACCGGGTCGCCCTTCTCGTCGACAACGAAGCAGCGGTCGGCGTCGCCGTCGAAGGCGAGGCCGATGTCGGCCCCGGACGCGCGCACCAGATCCTGTAGATCCACCAGGTTTTTCGGATCGAGCGGGTTCGCCTCGTGGTTGGGGAACGAGCCGTCGAGTTCGAAGTACAGCGGCACGATCTTCAGCTGCGACAGTGTGCCGAGTACGGCGGGCACGGTATGCCCGCCCATGCCGTTGCCCGCGTCCACCGCGATGGTCAACGGGCGGACCTCGTCGAGATCGACAATGCCGCGCAGGTACTTCGCGTAGTCGGCGAGCAGGTCGACCTCGGTGGCGGTGCCGCGCGTGCCCTCATAGGCGGGAACGCCCTCGATGACTTCGCTCTTGATCGTGGCGAGGCCGGTGTCCTGACCGACCGGCAGCGCCTTCGCGCGGCACATTTTGATGCCGTTGTAGCGGGCCGGGTTATGGCTGGCGGTAAACATCGCGCCGGGACATTCCAGGCTGCCGGAGCCGAAGTAGAGCTGGTCGGTGGAGGCGAGTCCGATGTGGATCACATCGAGGCCCTGATCGAGGACGCCGTCGGCGAAAGCGGTGGCCAACCCCGGCGAGGAATCCCGCATGTCGTGTCCGATGACCGCGCGGGTCGCGCCCTCGGCGCGCATCAGCCTCGCGAAGGAAGCTCCTACGTCCCTTACGAATTGCGCGTCGATCTGTTCACCGACCACTCCGCGAACGTCGTAAGCCTTGATCACCGCGTTCACGAATTCGGCAGAGCGCGCGACTGTCATGGGAACCACCCTAGTGGTTGCCTGAGACACCCCTGACACGGTCCCGGCCTCTGGTCAGCTCGGTGGGTCGGGCAGCACTCGCAGATGTCCACGGCGGCCGGTGCGGGTAGCGCGCTGCGGCGGAGGGGCGTAATCGGAATAGCCGCGCTGATCATGCTCGGGCGGGCGCCGGCGTAGCCCCGCCTCGCGTACCGCTTCGGCGAGTGCCGTCAGATCGTCGTCATCCGGTGTGCTGGAAGAGAATCCGCCTTCGTGGCGAACCATTTCCCAACCTTTCGGGGCGGTGATTCTCGAACCATGTGTTTCGCAGAGATCCCAGGAGTGCGGCTCGGAAACGGTGGCCAGCGGACCGACCACTGCCGTCGAGTCCGAGTACACATAGGTCAGCGTCGCGACTGCTTGATTCTTGCAGCCTGGTCGGCAGCAACGACGCATCGGGATCACGACGATGAGAGTAACCCGCCACGCCGTCCGATGGAGGCAGACACGCTCAGGTAGGGGATGAGACTTGTCCGGATCGACCGTTACGTTCGGGCCTAATCGCCCTCGGGATCAATGAGGTCGGGGTCGACGCCGAGGTAGGTGGCGATCTGCTGGACGAGGACCTCGCGGAGCAGATCGACGAGATCGTCGGGGTCGCCCGCACGAAGTTCGAGAGGTTTGCGGAACAGCACCACCCTGGCCCTTGTCGCCACGCCGTGCCGGTCGACGCCCGCGGGGATGAGCCGCGACAGCGGCACCGGCCCGTCGGCGACGACCTCATCCGGCCAGGTGACCGAATCAGGATGCAGCGGACGGATTTTCGGTACGTCGTCGACCGCGATATCCAGCTTGGTGAGCCGGTCGTGCCAGCGGGTGTCCAGCGGTGCGAACGCCTCGAGGACCAGTCGGTCGAACTGCTGGCCGCGGGTTCGCCACGCGGGAACAGTCGGCGGCAGCATCGGCCCGCGCAGCCCACGGCCGCGGCGGATCACCGACCGCGCGGTCGGTGGTCGTCGGTTCCGAAAATGGGCCATGGACAAAATCTAGGCCAGCCTGCCGCGAACTCGCGCATCGAGGCAGGCTGGCCTCACGTCTTCTAACCGATGCCACGCTTCAGGCGGCGCCGCTCGCGTTCGGAGAGGCCGCCCCAGATGCCGAAGCGCTCATCGTGTGCGAGTGCGTACTCCAGGCACTCGTCGCGTACCTCGCAGCCCAGGCAGATCCGCTTTGCCTCGCGGGTCGAGCCGCCCTTCTCGGGGAAGAACGCCTCGGGATCTGTTTGCGCGCACAGGGCGCGTTCCTGCCACTGTTCCTCGATGGATTCGAACATCTCGTCGAAGCCGGTCACGACCAGGCTGAGCCGGGGGGCTGTCACACCATCGGTCATCTCTGGTTCGGTCCGGTCTGGTTCGATCCGGACCGGCTCGAACCGGTCCGTTTCGATCCGGTCTGTTTCGATCCGGCCGATATCTGCGCAGACGCCACGTGCTGCGCCTGCTGTGGAATCGGTCGGCGAGACCATTTCGTTGGCCATCGCTCCGCCTCCTCACTGTGTGTTAGCGCAGAATGATTCTTTCCGTCGGACCAACACGCACACCGACGGCCGTACTCCGCGACGTTGTCCCGCGGACATCCCCGAGCTTGTCATTCCGATGCGAACACCTGTTCGAAAAGCTATCCGCGCCTTGAACTCTCACGCGGACCCGAAATGACATGCCTGTGATTAGACACGCCGGACGTGTCGATGGTCAAGCCGCCGTCTCTATTCCGTTACTATCCGCAACCGGATTCCAAGATGATCTTGAACCAGCAAATAGCAAATGACCAGCTAATATAGGACGAAGTGCGGCAACTCCGGTACCGCATAGGCTGTGCGGATGTGACTCCACAACAAGCGGACACCGCACCCGCCAGCGGACCCCGGATTGCCGTCCTGGTGGGCGGAGTCGGTGGCGCGCGCTTCCTACAGGGCGTTCGGGAACTACTGCCGGAGGCAGAGGTTTCCGCGATCGTCAATGTCGGCGACGACGTCTGGATGCATGGCCTTCGCATCTGCCCCGACCTCGATACCTGCATGTACACCCTCGGCGAGGGAATCGACACCGACCGGGGCTGGGGCAGGCTGGGCGAAACCTGGCATGCCAAGGAAGAGCTGGCCAAATATCACGCGCAGCCCGATTGGTTCGGTCTCGGCGATCGCGACATCGCCACGCATCTGGTTCGAAGTGAAATGTTGCGTGCCGGGTACTCGCTGTCCGCGGTGACAGAAGCGCTCTGCAATAGGTGGCAGCCGGGCGTGAAACTGATCCCGGCAACGGACGATCGATGCGAAACACACGTGGTTGTGAGTGACCCCGACAACCCTGGCGAACGTCGCGCGATCCATTTCCAAGAGTGGTGGGTTCGCTACCGCGCGAACATCGATACCCACGGATTCGCCACAATTGGGGCGGATGAGGCGAAGCCTGCGCCAAATGTGACGGAGATCATAGCCAATGCTGATGTCGTCTTACTTGCCCCGTCCAACCCGGTGGTGAGCATCGGCGCGATCCTCGCGGTACCGGGTATTCGCGGTGCGCTGCGCACCACGGAAGCCAAGGTGATCGGGGTGTCCGGAGTGATCGACGGCAAGCCGTTGCGTGGCATGGCGGACGAGTGCCTTTCGGTAATCGGTGTCGAGACCACCGCCGAGGCAATCGGCCGCTATTACGGCGCCCGCTCCGGTACCGGAATCCTGGACGGCTGGTTGATCCACACCACCGACACCGCCGATGTGCCCGGCGTCGAAGTACGCAGCGTGCCGTTGTTGATGACCGACCCGCCGACCACCGCCGAGATGGTCCGGGAGGCACTCGACCTCGCAGGAGTGAAGCCGTGAGTGAGCACAGCGAAGAAAACCGAGTCGGCCCGGCCGATCACGCGGCGGGGGAGTTGCGGATCCTGCCGATTACGGGGTTGCCCGAGTTCCGGCCCGGCGACGATCTCGCCGAACACATCGCCGCGTGTGCGCCGTGGCTGGTCGACGGCGACATCCTGGTTGTCACCAGCAAGATTGTCGCCAAGGCCGAGGGGCGGATCGTCGAGGCTCCGCTCGATCCGGACGAGCGTGACGCCGCGCGCCGCGCGCTTGTCGAGCAGGAAGCCGTTCGCGTGCTCGCGACCAAGGGGCGCACGCTGATCACCGAGAACAAGCTCGGCATCGTCCAGGCCGCTTCCGGCGTGGACGGCTCCAATGTCGAGCAGGGTGAACTCGTGCTGTTGCCGTCCGACCCGGATGCCAGCGCGAAAGCCTTGCGCGCCGAGTTGTCCGAACGGCTCGGGGTGGCGGTCGCGGTAGTCATCACCGACACCATGGGCCGGGCCTGGCGCAACGGCCAGACCGATACCGCCATCGGCTCCTCGGGACTGCGGGTGCTGCACGACTATTCGGGCGCGGTGGACGGGCAGGGTAATGAACTGCACGTCACCCAGGTCGCGATCGCCGATGAACTCGCGGCAGCCGCGGATCTGGTCAAGGGCAAGCTCGGCGGCGTTCCGGTCGCGGTGGTGCGCGGGCTCCCGGTCGGCGACGACGGTTCGACCGCCGCGGACCTGTTGCGCGGCGGCATCGATGACCTGTTCTGGCTCGGTACCGCGGAAGCGATCGCGAAGGGGCGCTCGGAGGCGCTGCTGCTGCGCCGGTCGGTCCGGCAGTTCGCCGACGAGCCTGTCGATCCCGAGCGCGTGCGTGCCGCCGTCGCGGTCGCGTTGACAGCGCCCGCGCCGCACCACACGCGCCCGGTGCGGTTCGTGTGGTTGCGCAAGTCCGGTCTGCGCGAGCAGTTGCTCGAGGCGATGGCGGAGAAGTGGCGGCAAGACCTCACCGCCGACGGGCTGACGCCGGAGCGGGTGCAGCGCCGAATCGCCCGTGGCCGAATCCTTTTCGACGCACCCGAGGTGATCATTCCGTTCTGTGTGCCCGACGGCGCGCACGACTACCCGGATGAGCGACGGCGCGCGAACGAGCGAACCATGTTCACCGTCGCGGTCGGTGCGGCGGTTCAAGGGCTGCTGGTCGCCCTCGCCGCCGAGGGGCTCGGGAGCTGCTGGATCGGCTCGACGATCTTCGCGCCGGAGATCACCCGCGATGTGCTCGGCCTCGATGCGGACTGGAGCCCGTTGGGCGGCATCGCGATCGGTCATCCGTTGGAGGAATTGACCCCCCGCGCGGTACGCGGCACCGGCCTCGGCCTGATCGAACTGTGACCCCTCTTGCGCCCACGCGCTGTCTCGAGGTCCGCACCGGCTGTGGGAGCCCACAATGAGCGCGAGTTCGCTGCACGCTTCGGCGACGGATTTGCTCGAATCATGGCGTCCGGCAGCCGGTTCCGATGCTTCACTGCGAGAGGCGATGCTGGCATTCCTCGGGTCGGCGCCGCGCGGTTGCCTGCGTGAGCACGTCCCCGGTCACATCACGGCGTCCGCGGTCGTCTTCTCACATGACGAACGCGAGGTGCTGCTGACGTTGCATCCGCGGGTCGGCCGTTGGATCCAACTCGGTGGCCACTGCGAGGAGGGCGACGAAACGGTGCCGGGCGCTGCGCTGCGCGAGGCCGTCGAGGAGTCCGGCATCACCGGTCTGCGCATCGAGCCGCGACTGTACGGCGCCCAGGCGCATCCGATCACTTGTTCGCTCGGCGTGCCGACTCGGCATCTGGATCTGCTGTTCCGAATCGCCGCCCCTGCGGGTGCGGTGCCGGTCCGTAGCGCCGAATCCACTGATCTGCGCTGGTGGCCGATCGACGCTCTCCCGCTCGATGCGGACGTGCTGCTGCGTTAGGTTTACAAATTTGGTGATTTGTATAGACAGAAGACATGTGTATCGCTAATGTCAATTTGAGTAGTAATGCACGTCACATGTGATGTGCCGCTCGAATGGAGAGACAGCGATGTCGACAGAAACCGATGCCTCCGACCGTCAGGTCGAGGTGCCCGCATGGCGTGACCGCAAGCGATATATGTGGCTGTGGGGGTTGTTCGCGCCTACCGGCCTCTTCACCATCGGACTGCCCCTGATCTGGGCATTCAACGAACTCGGCTGGCATCGGCTCGCGCAGGTGCCGTTCTGGTTGGGGCCGGTGCTGATATACGTATTGATCCCGCTGGCCGACGTCTTCTTCGGCCCGGACGGCGACAACCCGCCCGATGAAGTGATGGAGTACCTGGAGAACGACAAGTACTACCGATATCTCACCTACCTGTACCTGCCGTTCCAGTACGCGACGCTGATCATCGCCTGCTACCTGATCACCGCGGACAACGTCGGCTGGCTCGGCATCGACGGTGGCCTGCACATCGTCGACAAAGTCGGCCTGGCGATCACGGTCGGCATGATCGGCGGCATCGGTATCAATACCGCGCACGAACTCGGGCACAAGAAGGTCGACCTGGAGCGGTGGCTGTCCCGGATCGCGTTGGCTCAATCGTTCTACGGGCACTTCTACATCGAGCACAATCGCGGTCATCACGTGCGGGTCGCCACCCCGGAGGATCCGGCGAGTTCCCGTCTCGGAGAGTCGTTCTGGGCGTTCTGGCCGCGCACCGTATGGGGCAGCCTCAGCTCCTCGTGGCGATTGGAGAAGGCGCGGCTGGATCGCCTCGACAAGAAGCCGTGGAGCTTGCGTAACGAGGTGCTCAGCGCCTGGCTGATGTCGGTGGCGCTGTACGCGGTGCTGATCGCGGTGTTCGGTATCGGCGTGCTGCCGTATCTGATCTTGCAGGCGGTGGTCGGTTTCAGCTTGCTGGAGGCGGTCAACTACCTGGAGCACTACGGGCTGGTGCGCCAGCGCACCGCGTCCGGCCGGTACGAGCGGCCCGCTCCGGTGCACAGCTGGAACAGCGACCACATCGTCACCAACATCTTCCTCTATCACCTGCAACGGCACAGCGATCACCATGCCTACCCGACCAGGCGCTACCAGACGCTGCGCAGCTGGGACGGTGCGCCCAACCTGCCGACCGGCTACGCGAGCATGATCCTGCTCGCCTACTTTCCGCCGCTGTGGCGGCGGGTGATGGACAAGCGGGTGCTCGCGCACTACGGCGGCGACGTCACCCGCGCGAACATCCATCCGCCCAAGCGGGACAAGGTGATTGCCCGCTACGCGGTGGGTTCCGCCGCTGCGGGCTCGGGTGTGGAGGCGGCTGGAGCATGAGCAGGTTTCGTTGCCCCGTCTGCGATTACGTCTACGACGAGGCGAAAGGTGCACCGCACGAGGGTTTCCCGGCAGGAACAGCCTGGGACAAGGTGCCCGATGAGTGGTGCTGCCCGGACTGCGGGGTGCGGGAGAAGATCGACTTCGAATTGATGGGAGCTGCCAAATGACCGAATACAAGCTGTTCCAGTGCATCCAGTGTGGCTTCGAATACGACGAAGCCAAGGGCTGGCCCGACGACGGGATCGAGCCGGGTACCCGCTGGGACGACATCCCCGAGGACTGGACCTGTCCGGACTGTGGCGCGGCGAAAGCCGACTTCTACATGGTCGAGATCGAGCGGTTGTGAGATTTTGACTGCGGCATATCCCCGTGACAATGTCGCGGGTATGCCGCGCACAGGACCGAGGGTTCCGTATCAGGAGGCGGCGCGGGAACTCCTGCGCACATCGGTCCTGGATGCGATGCGGGAGCTACTCACCGAGCGGGACTGGTCGAAGATCACCCTCGGCGATGTGGCGACGAGGGGCGGGGTGAGCAGACAGACCCTGTACAACGAGTTCGGATCGCGGTCGGGCCTCGCGCAGTCCTATGCGCTGCGCCTGGCCGACGATCTCGTCGATCACGTCCATTCGGCGATCGATGGCAATGTCGGCGATGTCAGGGCGGCTTTCCGTGAGGGGCTTGGCGGCTTCTTCCTCGAAGCCGCAGCCGATCCGCTGGTGCAGTCGCTGCTCGCGGGCGAGGTGAAGCTGGATCTGCTGCGGCTCATCACCCTTGATGCGGGGCCGTTGCTCGAACATGCCACCGAGCGACTTGCCGTCGCGTTCCAGCACAGCTGGGTCGGTGCGTCGGCGGCGGAATCGGCGGTTCTCGCCCACGCGCTGGTGCGCATCGCCTTGAGCTACATTCCGACACCGCCCGCCCCCGGTCGGAATGCGCCCGCCGACCTGAGCGATTTGCTGAGTCCCTACGTCGAGGCGATCTTGGCGGCACGCGAGCTGAGCTAGCGCCGCTGCCGGTGTCGCGCACTGGTTTGCCGGGAGTGTGCGGTCATCGTCGTCGCATGTCAACGTGCTTAAAAACCAACTGTCTGGCATGTAACTGTCTACATTTTCGGACCCTTCCCGGTGTGGAACATTCGAAAAGTTTGTATGTATTGTCATGCGACGGAGTCGAGGTACTTAATTAGCGGGGCAAACGTGCAATCGGTTGGCAACCGGGCGGGGTCGGTAGACCCCAAACGCCATCTGTGGGTTCTGGGCCTAATCGCTCCGTCGTGCGCGCTATTGCCGTCACAGTTGGTCCTGCACACCGGCGCGACCGTCTTCTGGTGGATCGGACCGATCATCGTTCTGATCGTGATCCCGGTGCTGGACTGGGTGATCGGCGATGACGGCAACAATCCGCGCGACGAGGACTACGAGTTGCTGTCCAACGATCGCTACTACCGTTGGTGCACCTACCTCTTTCTGCCGATCCAGCTGATCGGCCTGGGTATCGCCTGCTACATGTGGGTGGGCGACAGCCTGAGCATCCTCGACAAGCTCGGGCTCGCCGCAACCCTCGGCTTCGTCAGCGGCATCGGTATCAATGCCGCGCACGAACTCGGGCATCGGGTCGAGCACCTGGAGCGCTGGCTCGCCAAGGTGGCGCTCGCGCAGTCGGGGTACGGGCATTTCTTCGTCGAGCACAACCGTGGCCACCACGCCAGGGTGGCGACCCCCCAGGATCCGGCAAGCGCCAGGATGGGCGAATCGCTCTGGGAGTTCTTGCCGCGCACAGTCGCCGGTGGGTTCCGCTCGGCGCTCGCACTGGAACGCGAGCGTTTGACGCGTAAGGGGCGCGGCTGGTGGAGCGTGCACAACCACATCCTGCAGGCGTGGGCGATGAGTCTTGCGCTGTTCGGGCTCATGGTCGCCCTGTTCGGCGTGCGCGCGCTGCCGTGGCTGCTGCTACAGGCCGTGATCGGTGTCGCCCTGCTGGAGACGGTGAACTACGTCGAGCATTACGGGCTGCTGCGGGCGCGCAGGCCAAACGGCCTCTACGCGCGCTGTTCGCCGCGTGACAGCTGGAACAGCGACCGGCTCGTCACCAACATCTTCCTGTTCCATCTGCAACGCCACAGCGATCATCACGCCAATCCCGGCCGCCGGTACCAAACCCTGCGCAGCTCGATGGAGGCGCCGCAATTGCCCGCCGGATACGCCACGATGATCGTCTTCGCGGCGATACCGCCGTTGTGGCGCTATGTCATGGATCACCGGGTGTTCGCCCATTACAACGGTGACATCACCCTGGCGAACATTCATCCGCGCAAGCGTCGCCGTATTCTGTCCTCCTACGGGGTGAGCGCTTAGTCCTTGGGGTCGATTCAGCGACTAGCCTTGCCTCGGTACTGACGAACCAGGAGAGGCTGAAAGAGGCAGATGACGACCTCAGAACTTCCCGCACGCACGTCCCTGATCGCCGATGTCCGCAACGGCATCGATTACAAGGTGGCGGACCTGTCGCTGGCCGAATTCGGCCGCAAGGAGATCCGCCTCGCCGAGCACGAGATGCCCGGCTTGATGGCGCTGCGCCGCGAATACGCGGAGGTGCTGCCGCTGAAGGGTGCGCGGATCTCCGGTTCGCTGCATATGACGATCCAGACCGCGGTGCTGATCGAAACCCTCGTGAGTCTCGGCGCGCAGGTGCGCTGGGCCTCATGCAACATCTTCTCCACCCAGGATCACGCCGCCGCGGCCATCGTCATCGGTCCCGACGGCACCGAGGACGAGCCGAAGGGCATCCCGGTGTTCGCCTGGAAGGGCGAGACGCTGGAGGAGTACTGGTGGGCCGCCGAGCAGATGCTCACCTGGCCGGGTGAGCCCGCCAACATGATCCTCGACGACGGCGGTGACGCCACCATGCTCGTGCTGCGCGGCGCGCAGTTCGAGAAGGCGGGCGTGGTGCCGCCCGCGGACGAGGATCACTCGGCCGAGTACAAGGTCTTCCTGAACCTGCTGCGTGAGCGGTTCGAGACCGACAAGACCAAGTGGGGCGCTATCGCCGACTCGGTCCAGGGTGTCACCGAAGAGACCACCACCGGTGTGCTGCGGCTGTACCAGTTCGCCGCGGCGGGTGAGCTGGTGTTCCCGGCCATCAACGTCAACGACTCGGTCACCAAGAGCAAGTTCGACAACAAGTACGGCACCCGCCACTCGCTGATCGACGGCATCAACCGCGGTACCGATGTGCTCATCGGCGGCAAGAAGGTGCTGATCTGCGGCTACGGAGATGTCGGCAAGGGCTGCGCGGAATCGCTTGCGGGACAGGGCGCTCGGGTGCAGGTCACCGAGATCGACCCGATCAACGCGTTGCAGGCGCTGATGGACGGCTACGACGTGGTCACCGTCGAGGACGCGATCGGCAAGGCCGACATCGTGATCACCTCGACCGGCAACAAGGACATCATCACCCTCGAGCACATGAAGGCGATGAAGGACCAGGCCATCCTCGGCAACATCGGTCACTTCGACAACGAGATCGATATGGCGGGGCTCGAGCGTTCCAACGCAACGCGTTTGAACATCAAGCCGCAGGTCGATCTGTGGACGTTCAAGGAGTCGGGTAAGGCGATCATCGTCCTGTCGGAGGGGCGCCTGCTGAACCTGGGCAACGCCACCGGCCACCCCTCGTTCGTCATGTCCAACAGCTTCTCCAATCAGGTGATCGCGCAGATCGAACTGTGGACCAAGCCGGACGAGTACGACAACGAGGTCTACCGACTGCCCAAGCACCTGGACGAGAAGGTCGCCAAGATCCACGTCGAGGCGCTCGGTGGCACGCTGACCAAGCTCACCAAGGATCAGGCCGAGTACATCGGCGTCGATGTCGATGGCCCGTACAAGCCGGAGCACTACCGGTACTGATGGGAGTTCTTGTCGCGCTGGAAGGACTCGACGGCGCCGGAAAGCGAACGCTGACCGACGCCGTCGTCACCGCGTTGACGGCGCGGGGAGTGCGAGCGACCACGCTCGCCTTCCCGCGCTACGGGCGGTCGGTGCACGCTGATCTCGCCTCCGAGGCACTGCACGGTGCGCACGGAGATCTCGCGGAATCGGTGTATGCGATGGCGTTGCTGTTCGCTCTGGACCGGGCCGACGCACGTGTGGAGTTGGCGAAACTGCTGGCGGACAATGACATCGTGATTCTGGACCGCTACGTCGCCTCCAACGCGGCCTACAACGCGGCCAGGCTGCACCAGTCCGTGGATGGTGAGATCGCTCGTTGGACAGCCGAATTGGAGTTCGGCAGGTTCGGCATGCCGGAGCCAGGGGTGCAGGTGCTTCTCGATGTCTCGACAGAGGTCGCGGCCGAGCGTGCCCGCAGCCGAGGCGAACTCGACGCGAACCGCTCACTCGATGCCTACGAACGCGACGGCGGACTGCAGCGGCGCACTCTCGAGGTGTATCGCGAGCTGGCCGAACAAGGCTGGCACGGCCCGTGGTGGATATACCGATCCGATGACGATCCGGCCTCATTAGCCTCGCGACTGGCCGAAATCGCAGGCCGATAAGGTTGGATGTGCCGCGGGATCCCACGAGTGTTGGCGTGGCGGCCCGATCCGAGCCCGAGAGATGACACCATAGTAATTATGAAGCCCAAGATTCTGGTCGTCGACGACGATATGGCACTCGCTGAGATGCTCACGATCGTCTTGCGCGGGGAAGGGTTCGACCCGCATGTGGTCGGCGACGGTACGCAGGCGCTTGCGGCGGTTCGGGAGATCCGCCCCGATCTTGTGTTGCTGGACCTGATGCTGCCTGGCATGAACGGCATCGACGTATGCCGGGTGCTGCGGGCCGACTCCGGAGTCCCGATCGTGATGCTCACGGCGAAGACCGACACGGTCGACGTCGTGCTCGGTCTGGAGTCCGGTGCCGACGATTACATCGTCAAACCATTCAAGCCCAAGGAGCTCGTCGCTCGCGTGCGTGCTCGCCTGCGCCGTACCGAGGAGGAGCCCGCCGAGCTGCTCTCCATCGCCGATATCGTCATCGATGTGCCCGCGCACAAGGTGACCCGTGGTGGTGCGCAGATCTCGCTGACTCCGCTCGAATTCGATCTGCTTGTCGCGCTCGCCCGCAAGCCGCGTCAGGTGTTCACCCGTGAGGTGCTGCTCGAGCAGGTCTGGGGCTACCGGCATGCCGCCGATACCCGCCTGGTGAACGTGCACGTCCAGCGACTGCGCGCGAAGGTCGAGAAGGATCCGGAGAATCCCGAGATCGTGCTCACCGTTCGAGGCGTCGGGTACAAGGCCGGACCGCCGTGATCGAAGGCGATGCCGATCGTTCGGACGTCAGGGAGACTTCGGCCCAGCGTCTCGAACGATCGCTCGCACCGGTGGTCACCTGGTTCAAGGAGGTCGGCACCGCGCTCGGCCACGTGTGGCGTCGTTCGCTGCAATTACGCGTCATCGTCTCCACGCTCACCTTGTCGCTGATCGTCATCACGATCCTCGGCGTGGTGCTGACAAGCCAGATCACCGATCGATTACTCGACGCCAAGATCAACGCGGCGGTCGAGGAGATGGATCGCGCCCGCAACACCGTGGAGAACCAACTTGCGGGCGTGCACGACATCGGCACCCAGCAGCAGCGGCTGTCCGACGCGCGCAACGCGCTGTCCAACCGCGGTGGTACCGGTCAATCGAGCGGAGCGGCGGGCAGTTTCGACTCGGCGTTGAGCATCGTCGGCGGCACCCCGCTGCAGCAGATCTCGACCGGCCCGATCCAGGAGGTGCCGGAGGAACTGCGCCACTACGTCGAGCGCAACCAGATCAGCTATCAGTTCGCCACCGTCTCCGACCCCGACGGATACCGTGGTCGCGCGCTGATCATCGGTAGCCCGAGCGCCGAGATCCCGACGCTGCAGATCTATCTGGTCTTTCCGTTGGCCAATGAGGAAAGCAGTCTGGCGCTGATGCGCGGCACCATGCTGATCGGCGGCATCGTGCTGCTGGTCCTGCTTGCCGCGATTACCGCGCTGGTCACGCGCCAGGTTGTTTTGCCGATCCGCTCGGCCGCACGGATCGCCGGCCGTTTCGCCGACGGTAGGCTCAAGGAGCGCATGCTGGTGCGTGGCGAAGACGATATGGCGCGATTGGCTCAGGCCTTCAACGAGATGGCCGAGAGCCTGTCCAACCAGATCACCCAGCTCGAAGAGTTCGGCAATCTGCAGCGCCGATTCACCTCGGATGTCAGCCATGAGCTGCGGACCCCGCTGACCACCGTGCGGATGGCCGCCGATCTGATCCACGGCAGCAGCGACGATCTCGACCCCGCGCTCGCCCGTAGCTCCGAACTGCTTGTCACCGAGCTGGACCGGTTCGAGGGGCTGTTGAACGATCTGCTCGAGATCAGCCGTCACGACGCGGGCGTCGCGGAGCTCCAGGTCGAATCTCTCGACGTGCGGATGTGCGCGCGGGCCGCGATTTCGACCGTCCGGCATCTGGCGAAGGAGTCAGGCGTCGAGGTTGTCATCGATATGCCGGAAGAGCCGCTCGTCGCGGAGGTCGATCCGCGCAGGGTCGAGCGGGTGTTGCGTAATCTGCTCGCGAACGCGATCGACCACAGCGAGGGCAAGCCGGTACTGATCCGGATGCGTGGCGATCTGGATGCCAACGCGGTCGCGGTGATCGTGCGCGATCAGGGCATCGGCCTGCGGCCAGGCGAGGAGAAGCTGGTCTTCAACCGGTTCTGGCGCTCGGACCCGTCGCGGATGCGTCGCTCCGGTGGCACCGGACTCGGCCTGTCGATCAGCGTCGAGGACGCGAATCTGCATGAGGGCAAGCTGGAGGCGTGGGGCGAGGCCGGTCTCGGCGCCTGCTTCCGGCTCACACTGCCGCTGGTGCGCGGCAAGAAGTTCGGCGCGAGTCCGCTGCCGCTCGAGCCCGTGTTGCGCAAGCACGCTCAGCTGCGCGCGGTCGAATCCGTGCCTGCGAGTAATGACCCAGCGAGCAATGCCGAGGCCGAAAAGGCCGCGGGGCCGACCTCGCGGCCGGAGACGGCCGAGCGGGTCGAATCGACGAATGGCGTGGGATCGCGGGCCGACGACAGCGCCGTTGCCGACGCCGAAGCCGCCGAACCGGGGGACGTACAGTCATGAGGATGCGCGCCTGGTATCCGATGTCGCACCGGCGGCCCGCGTTCGGCGCGGTCGCCATCGCGACGTTATTGATACTCACCGGCTGCGCGAGCTTGCCGGAATCCTCCGCGCCGCAGGCACTCGGCACCATCAACAGGGAACCGACGAACGATGGACCGCCACCGCCCATCGCCGGGCGCGATCCCGATCTGCTGCTGCGTGACTTCCTACAGGCCACCGCCGACCCCACCAACCGACATTTGGCGGCCAGGCAGTACATGACGCCGTCGGCGTCGGCGCAGTGGGATGATGCGGCGAGCACCGTGGTCGTGGAGAAAACAGACACGTTGCGTGAATCGCGTGTCGGAGACAAGGCAACCTATGTGATCCGGACGCACAAGATCGGTGAGTTGGCGCCCGACGGTGCCTATCGGGCAAGCGACTCGCCACTGGAAAACAAGATCGAAATGTCCAAGGTCGACGGTGAGTGGCGCATCGACGAACTGCCCGACGGCGTGATCATGGACCACTCGGCGTTCGCCAAGTCCTATCGGCGCTACGTGCTGTACTTCATCGACCCGTCGGGCACCACCGTTGTGCCCGACTTGCGGTGGATCTCGGTGGCCAAAAACCAACTGGCCCAGCGGCTGATGACCCTGCTCACCGAGGGCAGCCAGCCCGCACTGGCGACCGTGTTGCGCAACGAGCTGGCGCCGCCGGTCGCGTTGCGCGGACCGATCACCAAGGCGGGCAACGACCCTGGTGAAGTCGGTGTCGGGCTCGGCGGTGTGCGCATGGACTTCGCGGGCGCAACCAACCTGTCGCCACGCGACCGCGAACTTCTTGCCGGGCAGGTGGTCCTCACGCTGGCGGGCGCCGACATCCTCGGCCCGTACATGTTGCTTGCCGACGGCAAACCGCTGGACGATCGATTCGCGGCCAACGGCTGGTCGGTCGCCGACGTCGAACAGCTCAGCGTGGCGGCACACACGCAGAATCGGATCGGATTGCACGCCTTACGCAACGGTTCCCTCGTGCAGGTCACCGCGGATGGCATGGTCACGCCGCCCGGTTACTTCGGTGCCGTGAGCAACTTGCAGACGGTCGGGCTGTCCCCGGATGGCCAGCTCGTCGCCGCCGTCGCCGATGCGGGACGGCCGCCCCCCGAACCGCCGCGCACCCTGATGGTCGGCAGTTACGGCGGCAGCGCCTTTCCCGTCGCCGAGGGCACCACCATCACCAGGCCGTCCTGGAGCGCCGACGGCAGCGCCGCGTGGGCGGTCATCGACGGCGAGCGGGTGATTCGCGCGGTCAACGATCGGACCACAGGAACTGTCTCGGTCCAGGATGTCGACATCTCGGCACTGACCGCGGCGATGCCGAGCCCGACATTCCGGCTGCCGATCACCGAACTGCGGATTTCCCGAACCGGAGTGCGTGCCGCGCTGATCGCCGACGGCAAGGTCTATGTCGTGGTCGTCGTCCCGCAGCCGAACGGCAAGTACGCCCTGACCTCACCGCTTCCGCTTGCCCTCGGACTGAGCACCGCCGCGGTCTCGGTGGACTGGCTCGGTGCCGACACCTTGCTCATCGCCCGCGAGGGCAATGTCGACCCGGTGAGCACAGTGTCGGTGGACGGCTCCCAACCGCTTCCGCAGACAAGCCAGAATCTGACCCCACCTGTGCGGGTGGTGAGCGCGTCACCCGAGCATCAGTACGCCGCCGATTTGCGCGCGGTACTGGAGCTGACCAGCAACCCCGGTGGTGGCGAGCCCTATTGGCGTGAGGTGCCCGGTCTCGGCGCGAATGCCGTTCCGGTGCTGCCCGGTTGAGATCTCGATCGAACCTGTCGGTGGCCGCGCGCACACTCGGGCGATGCGGACACTGCTGGATCTCGTGCTGCCTGTGGCGTGTGCCGGGTGTGGGACGGTCGGCGTCGGCTGGTGTGCCGACTGCGCGGCGGCGCTGACACTCGGGCCGGTGCGGGTGTGGCCGCGTGCCGATCCCGGGGTGCCGTGCTGGGCGCTTGGGCGGTATGCGGGGCCAGGGCGGCGCGCGGTGCTGGCGGCGAAGGAGCATGGGCGCCGCGATCTCGCGGCGCCACTCGGGGTGGCGCTCGCCGGCGGGCTTGCTCGGTTGCGGACGCGGGATCGGGCCCTGGTACTGATTCCGGCGCCGAGCCGGGCGGCGGCGGCCCGGCGACGTGGCGGCGATCCTGTGGTCCGTGCCGCGCTCGCCGCGGCGAGATCGCTGCCTGATAGCCGGGTGGTACCGCTGATGCGGATGTGGTGGGGCGTACGGGATTCGGTGGGCTTGACACCGCGTGAGCGACAACACAATCTCGGTGGCCGAATCGGCGCGGCGCCCTGCCGTGGGGGTGCGGTGGGTATTTCGGCGAATGCCGATGTGGTGCTGGTCGACGACGTGCTGACGACCGGAGCTACCGCCTCCGAATCGGTCCGCGTGTTGGCGGGAATCGGGGTCTCGGTATGTGCAGTGCTGGTGGTGTGTGCTGCTTGACTCCGGGAAATTTGCGTGAACACTGGCGGTCCGCCCGTTGTCGTACTAGCGTCGCGATCACACACCCGAACCGGCAGTTTGGAGGTGGCGCCTCGGACTTCGAGTGCCGAGAGATTGTCTATCGGCACCGCTCATCCCGCCGCACGCACGTTCGGTCTGTGCGGCCATATCCGGGAGGTACGCGTGACGACTTCTTCACGACCTTCAGTGAAAGATGCCGATTCCATCGTGCTGGATTCCAGCGCCATGGATCTGACAGAGCAACCCACAGCGGACAGCCCTAGGTCTCCTAGCGCGGACGTCGTTGTGAAAGGTCGCAACGTCGAGGTACCTGATCACTTCCGAATCTACGTCGAGGAGAAACTCTCCCGACTCGAACGCTTCGATCCGTCGATCTTCCTCTTCGACGTGGAGCTGTTCCATGAACGTAATCGTCGGCAGCGCAAGAGCTGCCAGCGAGTCGAGATCACCGCGCGTGGAAAGGGACCGGTCGTCCGGGCGGAAGCCTGCGCCGATAGCTTCTACGCCGCGCTCGAATCGGTCACCGCGAAGTTGGAGAACCGACTGCGCAGGACCAAGGACCGCCGCAAGGTGCACTACGGCGACAAGACCCCCGTGTCGGTGGCACAGGCCACCGCGGACCTGATCGACGATTCCCTGTTCGGTCCCGGCGATGGGTCCACCTCGGCGCACGACCATCCCGATGGTGACGACCGCCGTGTTTCGAAGTCGTCGGACGACACGGACTACGCGGCCGGTCCCGGCCATATCGTTCGCACCAAGTCGCACGCCGCGACACCGATGTCCGTCGACGACGCTCTCTATCAGATGGAGCTCGTCGGCCACGACTTCTTCCTCTTCTACGACCAAGAATCCGGTCGACCGTCGGTCGTCTACCGTCGCCACGCCTTCGACTACGGCCTTATCCGGCTCTCGTAGTTACCGCGTTTCCCGCCTCTCCGGGTATTCGGCGCACGAAGTCGGGTGCCCGGAGAATTGCGATGCGCGAGGTCGTTTACCGTCTGTCGCGGAAGAATGTCTTGTGTAGCAAGGATTCTCGACGTTGGGGGCGCATGGCCTGGAGCATGACCAGGTCGGCGAAGGTTTCGGCGTCGCGCTCGCGGGTGGATTCGTAATCGCTGCGACCGAGGACGTGTGCGATGGATTCCGGGGAGATCGAGGGGAGCAGGTCGGTGATCGCGGCGTAGGCGTGTGCCTCGGGATGTTCGGTACGCGCCGATTCGGCACCGTGACCCAGCAGCATGTGCCCGAGTTCGTGCACGATGATGTGTTCCGCGTGCCAATCGGTGGTATCGGCGCCATAGGCGATGACGTCGCTGTCGTGTTTGGCGATCCACAGCCCGCTGCCGGTACCGCAGCCGCTGCCCGCGAGGATGGCGGTGTCGACAGGAAGCAGGGTGATGGTGCGGCCACGATGGGCAGCGACCACCTGTAGATAGGTCGACAGGTCCCAGGGGTGCGGTATCGGTACGGTCCGGGAAAGTTCCCGAAATCGGCTGTCCATACCGGCCATTCGATCCGATCTCCTACATACAGCGGCGCTGACGGTTCCCGCCTCCGGGTAGGAGAGGATGTTACCGAGTCGGTGGTCGGAGTCGATCGGCGCCGTCGATGATGGCGGTCAGCATGGCGGGATCGATATCGGAACCGCGCAGCGCGATGCTGGCGACATTGGCGTCGCGCATGGTCGCGAGCAGTTCCAATTCCCTGTCGATCGCGATCGCGGCCTGTCCCGTTGTTATCAGGTAGTCGGCGCTCACGCCGAAGCACTTGGCGATCGCGGTGAGGACCGCGATGTCGACAGCGGCGGCTGCTCCGTCGAATTCGCCGTCGCGAAGTTTTTCGATGTCGGTGGCCCGTACCGCGCGCCGCAGTTGGTCGCTGATGTGTTCGGCCACAGAGGAGGTCGTGCGTTCGGGCGCCGAGCGTGGGTGCACGGTGGCGAACAGTCGGTTGATCTTCTGGCTGAGCGCGAGGCCCGGTCGAGCTGCCGCGTCGTCGGTCATGTCCTTCACCCTGAGTGCCTGCCGTTTCGGATCGGTGTCGCACCATTGTTGGCTGCCAGCCAGCGGGCGCGAAACCGGGCTTCCGCCGTTGCGTCCATGTCCTCGGTCCGGCCGGCCAGCCAGCGACGATAACGGCGCTCTTCGAACTCCGTCGGATCGTCCGCCTCGGCAGGCACCTCCAGCAGATGCGAGAAGGCCATCTCGACGAGCGGGTGCAGGTGTCTGCCCGGCCCGCCGTTGCGTTCGAGCATCGCGGTCGCGTAGCGGGCAGATAGCCGGGAGACGACGGCGTTGAGATCCGAGATCGCGGCCACCACATGAGGTTCGGTCGTCCGGCCGCGCTCGACGGCGTCGTTGAGTCGACCCGCCGCCGCGAGCAGGCCGGTCAGATCGGAGATCTCGAACCGGATCGAATCGGGTCCGGACACGATCGACTCGTCGGACTTCGGTGCGTGCACATCGACCTCGTGCGCGGACGGTTCGCCGCCCGCATAAGTGCGCGCGGCACTTCCCGGCAGCCAGCGCAGTGGCGCGTCGAGCTTGTTGAGCGTGTGCGTACTGATCGCCGCCTCGCCGTCTTCGATCTTCCTGATCGTCGGTGCCGATGGCCCTCCAAGATCGCCGATCTGCATCTGGGTCAGGCCGAGTTCATCCCGGCGCTCCTTGATGATTCGGCCGAAGCGCTTCTGTCGCGACAGCTCCGAAGGGCTCTGCATAGTGGGCTTCATGGTAGATCCAGCTTGGTCAAAAAGACAACTTGATAGAAAGAGTTTGAAAAATCTATGACAAAATTGCTACTGTTCCATCGCGCCGAGTGAACAACGTCGGCCTTGCTGAGTGTCGGCTTCGGGCAGTTCCGTAACGAGCAGGGGCGTTTGCGGGACCGGCGCCCCGGTCTGTTGCGCAACGGCGCGTGACAGACCGGTTCACCGGCGACAAACCGGCTCAGCGGCAACTGGAGGGGATCGCTGAGCCGGGGCGTGGCGCGGAAACTTACTATGGAGTAAGTTAGGTTGCTGAGGCTCTTGAAGGGAAAACCCATGGCTACCAAAGCTGCTCGCCGTGCCGTCATCGTTTCCGGTGCTCGGACGCCGTTCATGCGGGCGTTCACGGACTACACGCGGATGGATTCGATCGCGCTCGCGGATGCGGCGGTGCGCGGCTTGCTCGAGCGGACCGGACTGCCGGGTGCGCAGGTGCAGGCCATTGTGTGGGGTGGGGTGATCCTGCCGAGCGTAGCGCCGAATATCGCTCGGGAGATCGCGCTGGATCTAGGGCTCGACGCCGGGTGCGAGGGGTACACGGTGACGCGGGCTTGTGCGTCCGGATTACAGGCGGTGACCTCGGCAGCGGCCGCGATCGAGCGTGGCGAGTACGACATCATGATCGCCGGCGGCAGCGACTCCACCAGCAATGCCGAGGTGAAATTGCCTCAGAAGGTGGTGCACGCGGCCGCGCCGCTCGCGCTGGGCAAGCCGAAGCCGAAGGACTACCTTTCCGCGATCTCACAGCTCGCGCCGTTCACCGATCTGCTGCCGAGCAGGCCGAAGATCGCCGAACGCACCACCGGTGAGGTGATGGGGGAGTCGGCGGAGAAAATGGCCCGCATCCACGGCGTCACCCGCGCCGATCAGGACGAATTCGCCGCGCGTTCGCACCACCGTGCCGCGGCCGCCATTGATTCGGGACGTTTCGACGACGAGGTGCTTCGGGTGCGCACGCCCGAAGGCAACGAGATCGTTCGTGACGGTTTGGTGCGTGCGGGCACCAGCGTCGAGAAGCTGGCGCGTCTGAAGCCGGTGTTCGCCGCCGATGGCAGCGTCACCGCGGGCAATGCCAGCCCGCTCACCGACGGCGCCTGCGCGGTGCTGCTGATGAGCGAGGAAAAGGCGCACGCCCTCGGCTACCGGCCGCTCGCCGCGTTCCGTTCGTGGAGCTACGTCAGCGTCGACCCGACCGACCAGGTGCTCATCGGCCCGGCGATCTCCATGCCGAGGGCATTGGACAAGGCCGGAATGTCGTTGGGCGACATTGATTTCGTCGATATCCACGAGGCCTTCGCGGCCCAGACCCTTTCCGTGCTCGCCGCACTGAACAGCGACGAGTGGGCCAAGGCCAGGCTCGACCGCGATACCGCCGTCGGCGAGGTCGATATCGACAAGCTCAACGTGCACGGTGGCTCGGTCTCCCTCGGCCACCCCTTCGGCGCCACCGGCGCTCGCATGGTCACCACCATGGCCAACGAGCTGGCTCGCACGGGCAAGAACGCCGCCCTGCTCGGGATCTGCGCTGCGGGCGGCATCGGGGCCTCGGCCGTGCTCGAGCGCGTCTGATCTGATCCCGGTACGGCCGGTGCTTCGGGCGGAACCGGTGTCCGACCGGGCACCCGGCGCGCGAGGTGCCCGCGGCCGGGTGTTCGGTCAGGGTGCGGTCGACGCCGCTGTTGCGGCTCGGAAGGATTCGTGGTGGACGGCGTCGGCGAGCGGGCGACCGCTGCGCCATCCGAAGCGTTCCAGATCGGGGATGTGCTGGAATTCGTCGACCGGGCCGACACAGAGCCATGCCACCGGTCGGATGCCCGCTGGCAGGCCGACAAGGTCGGTCAGGAAATCCGCATCGTAGAAGGAAACCCAGCCGACGCCGATGTGTTCGGCGGTGGCGGCGAGCCAGAGGTTCTGAATCGCGAGAACGGCCGAGTAGATACCGGTTTCGGGGACGGTGGCACGACCGAGCACCTGTGGGCCGCCGCGTTCGTGGTCGTAGGTGACCACGATGCCGGTGCCGCTCTCGGTAATGCCCTCGATCTTGATCGGCTCGAAGGTCGCGGCCCGCTCCGGCGGTAGTCCGGCACGGAACTCGGTGCGCTTGTCCGCGACATGGTCGGCGAACTTCCGCAAGGTCGCCGGTTCACGAACGACCACGAAGTCCCATGGTTGCGAGTTGCCGACACTGGGTGCGCGATGGGCGGCCTGGAGAATGCGCCATAGCGCGGCGTCGTCGACGACCACGCCGGTGAATTCGGCACGTACATCGCGCCGTAACCGAATGGCGTCGTAAACGCTCAGCGCTCGATCACCGCTCAGCGCGGCAGCCGGTGTCGCGGGGCTCTCGTCGCGGGCCGATGGTCGAGGTTCATGCTCATTTTTGGACGTACCCGGCGAGTTACCCATATACGTACGAAATCATGTGACGGATATGGAAGCGCGACGGGATGCGCCCAAGGCTCAGCCGATCGACACGGAACGGCGGACGAAGCGGCGACGGCTCTCGGTCAGTGCGGTGCGCAGACCACGACGCTTGCCGGTCGCGGGGTCGAAGCTCGGCATGGTGGCGCCTTCGAATTTGCGCTCCGAAGCGGTCTCCGGGGCATCGTCGGCGGTCGCGCGCAGGTACTTGTTCGGCAGCGCGAGCTTCGCGATCGTCCGCCAGGCTTTGAAGTACTGCACCGGAAGCGAGCCGGTGGTGTAGGGCAGGTCGTACTTCTCGGCCAGTGCGCGCACCTTCACCGCGATCTCGAGGTACCGGTTGCTCGGCAGGTCCGGGAACAGGTGGTGTTCGATCTGGTGACTCAGGTTGCCGGACATGAAGTGGGTGAGGGGGCCGCCGGAGATATTCGCGCTGCCGAGCATCTGGCGCAGGTACCACTGGCCCTTGGATTCGCCGTCGATGTCGGCCTTGGTGAACTTCTCGGCGCCGTCGGGGAAGTGGCCGCAGAAGATCACCGCGTTGGTCCAGACATTGCGAACCATATTGGCGGCGATATTCGCGGTCAGCGTCGAGAGGAACGCGGGCCCGGTCAGCAGCGGGAACAGCAGGTAGTCCTTGCCGACCTGCTTGCCGATCTTCAGCAGCACCTCGCGGCGCTTGACCTCGAACGCGGCCCGCTCGGGTGAGCCCTCTTTGTAGCGACTCACCTTGCCGAGCTCGAGATGCTGGACCGCGACGCCGTATTCGAAGAACAGCTGCAGGAACAGGTTGTAGACGGGGTTGCCGATATTGAACGGCTTCCAGCGCTGGTCGCGGGTGACGCGCAGCAGTCCGTAGCCGATGTCGTCGTCCATGCCGAGCACGTTGGTGTACTTGTGGTGCAAATAGTTGTGCGTCTGCTTCCAGTGCTTGGACGGCCCCGTGTTGTCCCACTCCCAGGTGCTGGAGTGGACCTCGGGATCGTTCATCCAGTCCCACTGGCCGTGCATGACGTTGTGCCCGATCTCCATGTTCTCGATGATCTTGGCGGAGCCGAGCAGTGCGACGCCCGCCAGCCAGGCAGGCGGCAGGCAGCTGGCGAACAGCACGGCGCGACCACTGATTTCGAGCGCACGCTGTAGCCGGATGACATTGCGGATGTACTTTGCGTCGCGCACGCCGCGCGAGGATTCGATATCACGGCGGATCGCGTCGAATTCCGCACCGAGCGCTTCTACGTCGGCTTCGGTGAGGTGCGCGTATTCCTTGACATCCGAGATCGCCATGGCGGTTACAGTACCGTAAGTTACGTGACCGTAGGTTACAGGGGGCAATGCCGAGATGTGGCAAATCCCCCATTGCGAATGCGGCCGGGGGCTGCTATGTTAACGCGTTCGTCGAATCCGGCGTAATGCCCGCTCACGCACGGCTTTCCGACGCAGCGTCGCCTGTTCCTGACGGGCCTTTTCCTGTAGCGCCTGCTTGGCCTCGCGCAGCACTTCCTTCTCGTGCCTGGCCTTCTCTTGGAGCACGATCTTGGCCTCGCGCATGGCCGAGCGCAGTCCGTACCTGCGGCCGGTCGCCGGATCTACCGGCAGGATGTGGGTCTCCGCCCAAGTCTCCGACCATCGCTCGGTCGTCTCCGACCAGCGGTCCGTGGTCTCCGACCAACGGTCGGTGGTGGGTAGCGAGGGCAGGGTGATACCCGCGAACTTGCGCTCGGAGGAGGTCTCGGGTGCATCGTCGGCCGTGCGCCGCAGGAACCGATCCGGCAGCGCGAGCTTGTGAATAGTCCGGAAGGCGAGCAGGTATTGCTTGCCGAGCGAGCCTGTGGTGTAAGGCAAGTCGTACTTGTCGCACAGCTCGCGCACCCGCACCGCGACCTCCGAGTACCGATTGCTCGGCAAGTCGGGGAACAGATGGTGCTCGATCTGGTAGCAGAGGTTGCCGCTCATGAACGCCATCGCCGGTCCGGCCTTGAAGTTGGCGCTGCCGAGCATCTGGCGCAGATACCATTCGCCGCTGGTCTCGCCCTCGAGCTGCTCGACGGTGAATTTCTCGGCGCCGTCGGGGAAGTGGCCGCAGAAGATGACGGCATAGGCCCACAGGTTGCGCACGAAGTTGGCCGTCGCGTTCGCCTTCAGCGTGCTCTTCCACGCGGGGCCGGTCAGCGCGGGGTAGAACACGAAGTCCTTGGCCACCTGGCGGGCGATCTTGCGGCCGAACTCCTTGTTCGGCTCCGACATCAGATCCCGCGGCGCGCCGGTGAGTTCCTTCTCGATCTCCCAGTCGTGCAGCGCGATGCCCCACTCGAAGGTCGCGGCGAGCAGGACGTTGGCGAGCGGCTGGACCAGGTGGATCGGCCGCCACTCTTCGTCACGGGTCATCCGCAGGATGCCGAAGCCGAGATCCTCGTCCTTGCCGAGCACGTTGGTATAGGTGTGGTGGGAGTAGTTGTGCGCCCGCCGCCACTGCGACGATGGCCCGGTTTGATCCCACTCCCAGGTGCTGGAGTGGATCTCCGGGTCGTTCATCCAGTCCCACTGCCCGTGGCTGATGTTGTGCGCGAGCTCCATGTTCTCGATGATCTTCGCGACCGAGAGCAGCGCGGTACCGCCGACCCAGGCCCAGCGCTTGCGGCTGCCGAAGAGCATCGCGCGCCCCGCAACTTCGAGTGCCCGCTGTGCGGCAATGGTGCGACGGATGTATTTCGCGTCTCGTTCACCGCGCGACAGTTCCACCGAGCGGCGTATCGAGTCGAGCTCCTGCCCCAGTGTTTCGATGTCCGCCGCCGTGAGATGGGCGAACGCCTTGATGTCGGTGATAGCCACCGGGGTCCTTTCGCTGCTTGGAATTACCTCGAGGGTACCTGGCGGCTGCTCCGGTTACGGTGCGCTCGCGGTGCCCGTCGTCACACGTCGAGTGTGCAGTCGCCCGCCGCGGCCGAGATGCAGGTCTGCACCTTGTCGCCCTCGCGGCGCTCGTCGCCGTTGCGCAAATCGCGTGTATGTCCGGAAGTTATTGTCACCACGCAGGTTTGACAGATACCCATCCGGCAGCCGAAGGGCATCTGTACCCCAGCCGACTCACCCGCCTCCAACAGGCTGGTCGCGCCGTCGACCTCCGCGCTGCGCTCGGATTTCCCGAACGTGACGGTACCGCCCTCACCGACCGCGGACCGCTCGATCTCGAATCGCTCCACATGCAGCTTGTCGGCGATGCCCGCGTCGCGCCAGTGGTGCTCGATCTCGTCGAGCATTCCCGCTGGACCGCAGGCCCAGGTCTGGCGCTCGCGCCAATCGGGGAAGTGCTCGTCGAGCCGCGTGAGCGAGAACTTGCCCTGCTCGCTGGTGAGCTGCACGTGCGAGGAGAAGCTCGGGTGTCGATCGTGCATATCGCGCAGTTCGGCGCCGAACATCACGTCGTCGTCGGTTCGCGCGGAATGGACGTGCACGACGTCGCTCACCCTGTCGCGCCGGTCCATCGCCCGCAGCATCGACATGACCGGGGTGATGCCGCTGCCCGCGGTGAGGAAGAGCACCTTTTCCGGCGGCGGGAAGGGCAGGATGAATCCGCCCTGTGGCGCGGCGAGGCGCACGATTGTGCCCGCAGCGACGCCGCTGACCAGGTGGCTGGAGAGGAATCCCTCCGGCATGGCCTTGACCGCGATAGAGATCAGCCGCTTGCTGCCGTGCTCGGGGTCGGTCCAGTTCGGCGGGCAGGTGAGCGAGTACGACCGCCAATGCCAGCGCCCCTCGACCAGGATGCCGATGCCGATGTATTGACCGGGTTCGTACTTCCAATCGAACCCCCAGCCCGGCTTGATGACCAGGGTGGCCGAATCGGCGGTTTCCTTGCGTACCTCGACAATTCGCCCGCGCAGCTCGCGTGCCGACCACAGCGGGTTTGCCAGATGCAGGTAGTCATCCGGCAGCAGTGGGGTGGTGACTCTAGCGACGGCGCCGCGCAGCACATTCAGCCGCCCACCGCGCTCGGCGACATCGGCGGCCGGTGCCTCCAGCCACTCCCGAACACCCCGCACCGAGAATCCCCCTTTTTTCAAGACCATCGCTGCCGTTCGTCTCCCTGTCATAGCAGCCGCTGTCACGGCCGCCTTCGCTGTCAGGTTACGGCATCGTAGGTTCGTGGGGGGACTCGCAGGTTCGGATATGCGACCTACCTGCGCGGGTTCCCCACGAAGGTGTCGCTCACAGTAATTCGAGCAAGAAGGGGAGCTCCTGAGCGCCGTACCAGGCCAGCTGGTGGTCCTCTGCGTCGCCGAGCACGAACTCCGCATCGGTATCGCCGAGGTCGGCGGCGTCGACCACATCAACGGCCTTGGCGACCTGCGGCTCGGCCTCGGCGAGGTCGACGTGCACCGATGCGATCTGGTCGTAGGTGATCGGGCCCGCCAAGCGCACGACCGCGTCGTCGAGGTCGGAGCGCAGCTTCGTGCCTGTCACGTCGGCGGCGAGCACCGCGCGCCGATACACCGGGCTGTGGCTGTGCGCGGCCGTCGGCTCGGCGTCATCGGCGGCGGGGTCGTTGTCGGTGGTTTCGGCGACCTCGTCGCGTTCGGCGGCGAGCAGCCGCAGCGAAGCGCGGGCGGCCTCGCCCATCGCGACCTCGGCAAGTTCGTCGTCGTCGCCGGAGGCGTATGCCTCGCGAAGCGCGGGCGTTACCGCGAAGGCGGTGCCGCTGACCGCGCTCAGCTCCCGGTTGGCCACCAGTTCGCGCAGCATCGGCACCGTCACGGGTATATAGACCCGCAGCTTGTTCTGGTCAGATACAGGCACCGAGCATCTCCTCCATGGACTCGTGCACCGACGCGGCGAGCACGCCGATGTCGGCCATCGCGTCGCGGTCGGCATTGAGCCCGTAGAAGACGCGCCCGTCATAGGACGTGATCCCGATACTCGAGGCCTGGTTGCGCAGCAGCGGCGACACCGGATACATCTCCAGCATCCGCGCTCCACCGATGAACATCGGCGTCTGCGGTCCCGGCGCGTTGGTGATCACCAAATTGAACGTGTGCTCTGCGAACGTACTCGCCGCACGCACACTCATCGCATGCAGGCTCGCTGGTGCGAACCCGGCCAGGTGCACCAGTGTGCGTGCACGCACACTGCGCCGTTGTTTGCTGTTGGCCTCGGTCGCGTGCGAAATGTGCGACAGCCGCATCACCGGATTGGGTTCGCCGACCGGCAGATCGATCAGGAAGGAAGACACCTCGCTGACGGGTTGCGGCGCAAGGCCGTCCGCGTCCTCGACATAGACCGACATCGGCACCACCGCGCGCAGCACAGTCGACTCGATGAGCGCCTCGCCGCGGGAGAGCAGCCAGTTGCGAAGAGCCCCGGTGACGACCGCGAGGATCGCGTCGTTGGTCGAGCATCCGAAGCGCTCGCGGATCTTGCGGTAGTCATCGAGATCTGTCTGGACAACGGCCAAGCGGCGATTGCGGGAGGTCTTGGCGTTGAGCGGACTATCGGGCGCACCGGTTGTCGCCGCGCGTACCGCCGACACCACCGAGTCGACCGCCCGGCCCGCCGTGCCGATCACCGCGAATGCGCCGGCACTCGCGTGCCGGAACACCTCCAGCGCCTCGCGCGGTTGCGCGGCGAGGTAGGTCACCGCGCCGAGGAACAGCTCCACCTCGTTGGGTTCGCGCGGCGCGTTCCAGGCACCGTCGGCGAAGCCGCGTGGGGAGGCGCTGCTATCGAGGATGACATGCCCGATCTCCAGCGCGGTCTCCCCGTCGACGAGCGCCGAATGCGTTTTGGTGAAGATCGCGGTCCGGCCGTCGGCCAGCCCCTCGATCAGGTACATCTCCCACAGCGGCCTGCTCTGGTCGAGCGGGCGCGAAGCAAGCCGCGCGACCAGGTCGTGCAGCTGCTCGTCGGTGCCTGGATCGGGTAGTGCCGAACGCCGAACGTGGTAGGTGATGTCGAAGGCGCTGTCCTCCACCCAGACCGGCCGGCCGAGCGCGAACGGTATCTCGCGCACCTTGCGCCGATAGCGCGGGACCAGCGAGAGCCTGGCCTCGACGAGATCGACCAGCCGGTCGTAGTCGAGTGCGGGTTCCCCGGACTCGGGTGCCGGGTCGGTGCTTCCGACGATCGCGAGAGAGCCGATGTGGATCGGATTGCTACTCGACTCGAGCCGATAGAACGACGCGTCCTGCGGCGTCAATGTCGTGATCACGCTGCCAGGTGCTCCTTCCGATGCCTTGCGACTACGTCCAGTGTGCTCTCCCACAACGGTTCGCCCCTTCCCCTATGGCATATCCAGCGATACCGGCACACCCCTTTTACCCTGCTCGGATCCGTGACAGAATTCGCCGATCCGAGCCCGGGGAACTCGATTCGATCACAGGGGGAAGTGTCGTGCACGGTGGGCGGTCGCCACTCTCGCCTGCTCCGGACGAGCCGCGCTGCCCCGCCGTCTTCGTATGTCGCCTCGTAGCGGGCAGACCAGCACAGAAGTGATCGGCGAGCACGGACGATAGACGCCTCGAACGGTAGGACACCGAAGGCGAAACAGGTTCCGGTGCAATTCGATTCGCTGAAAGTTCGCTGAGACCGCGCCATGGAGCGCTCGCCGGCACGCGCACCTTCGACCAGCCGTGCTACCCGACCGTGCCTGGGGAGCGTCCCGTCCGGCGGGTACGGTGACAAGTAACGGGCGGGACCACATGGCGGGGCCGGGGTGAGTCAGCACAAACGCTGCTCGTCGACGCCTACCATGGGTGCCGCATTACCATGAAGCGTGCTGCGGATTCCGTCATACCCGACGGGCTCGTGCGCACCGGCCCGAAAGGGCTCCGCGCACCGGCCCGACGCGGGCGGGGCCGACAATACGATGACACACCGACCAGAGGACTGACGAGACCCGTGCCTGCGCTGACACTGACGAGGTTGCTACGGATTGGTGAGGGCCGCACGGTCAAGCGGCTCGCCCATCTCGCCGATGAGGTCCTCTCGTTCGGGCCCGAGATCGAGGACCTCACCGATGTCGAGCTGCGCGCGAAGACAGACGAGTTCCGTGAGCGCTACGCAGAGGGCGAATCGCTGGACGATCTGCTGCTCGAGGCGTTCGCGGTGGCCAGGGAAGCATCTTGGCGCGTGCTGAACCAGAAGCCGTACAAGGTGCAGGTGATGGGCGCCGCCTCGCTGCACCTCGGCAATATCTCGGAGATGAAGACCGGTGAGGGCAAGACGCTCACCTCGGTGCTCGCCGCTTACCTGAACGCGCTCAGTGGTGACGGCGTCCACATCGTCACCACCAACGACTACCTCGCCAAGCGCGACTCCGAGTGGATGGGCCGCGTGCACCGTTTCCTCGGCCTCGAGGTCGGGGTGATCCTGTCCGGTATGACCCCCGCGCAGCGGCGCGTGTCCTACAACGCCGACATCACCTACGGCACCAACAACGAGTTCGGCTTCGACTACCTGCGCGACAACATGACGCACTCGCTCGACGACCTGGTGCAGCGCGGGCACAACTTCGCCGTCGTCGATGAGGTCGACTCCATCCTCATCGACGAAGCGCGCACTCCGCTGATCATCTCGGGCCCCGCGGACGCTTCCAGCAAGTGGTACGCCGAATTCGCGCGCATCGCGCCGCTGCTGAAGAAGGACCTGCATTACGAGGTCGACATCAAGAAGCGCACCATCGGCGTGCACGAGGCCGGCGTCGAGTTCATCGAGGACCAGCTCGGCATCGACAACCTCTACGAGGCAGCCAACTCGCCGCTGGTCAGCTACGTGAACAACGCCATAAAGGCCAAGGAACTCTACTCGCGCGACAAGGATTACATCGTCCGCGACGGCGAGGTCATCATCGTCGACGAGTTCACCGGACGCATCCTGGTCGGGCGCCGCTACAACGAGGGCATGCACCAGGCGATCGAGGCCAAGGAAGGCGTCGAGATCCAGCCGGAGAACCAGACCCTGGCCACGATCACGCTGCAGAACTACTTCCGCCTCTACGACAAGCTCTCGGGCATGACCGGTACCGCCGAAACCGAAGCGGCCGAGCTGCACTCGATCTACGCCCTCGGCGTGGTGCCGATCCCGACGAACAAGCCGATGATCCGTGCGGACCAGTCGGACCTGATCTACAAGACCGAAGAGGCCAAGTTCGCCGCCGTCGTGGACGACGTCATCGAGCGGCACGAAAAGGGTCAGCCGGTGCTGATCGGTACCACCAGCGTCGAGCGCTCGGAGTACCTGTCCAAGCAGTTCGTCAAGCGCGGCATCCCGCATAACGTGCTGAACGCGAAGTTCCACGAGAAGGAAGCCGAGATCATCGCCGAGGCCGGTCGGCCGGGCGCGGTCACCGTGGCGACCAATATGGCCGGTCGTGGCACCGACGTCGTGCTCGGCGGCAACCCGGACATCATCACCGACATCATCCTGCGCAAGGAGGGCCTGGATCCGGTCGAGACACCGGACGAGTACCAGGCCGCGTGGCTGCCGACGCTCAAGCGGGTCAAGGAGACGACCGCCGAGGACGCAGAGGCGGTGCGCGATGCGGGCGGCCTGTATGTGCTCGGCACCGAACGGCACGAATCGCGCCGCATCGACAACCAGCTGCGCGGTCGTTCCGGCCGTCAGGGTGACCCTGGCGAATCCCGGTTCTACCTGTCCCTCGGCGACGAGCTGATGCGCCGCTTCAACGGTGCGGCGCTGGAATCGATCATGACCAGGCTGAATCTGCCCGACGATGTGCCGATCGAGGCGAAGATGGTCTCCAAGGCCATCAAGAGCGCGCAGACGCAGGTCGAGCAGCAGAACTTCGAGATCCGCAAGAACGTGCTCAAGTACGACGAGGTGATGAATCAGCAGCGCACCATCATCTACGGCGAGCGCAACAGGATCCTGCGTGGTGAGGACATGGAGGGCCAGGTCGAGAGCATGATCACCGACGTGGTCACCGCCTATGTCGACGGCGCCACCGCCGAGGGGTACGTGGAGGACTGGGATCTGGACAAGCTGTGGGCGGCGTTGAAGACGCTGTACCCGGTGCACATCGACTACAAGGCACTGACCGGCGAGACCACGGTCGGCGAGGCCGGTGACCTGTCCAAGGAGGAGCTGGCCGAGGCGCTGCTCGACGACGCGCACGACGCCTACCAGAAGCGCGAAGAAGAGATCGACGGCATCGCGGGCGAGGGCAGCATGCGCAATCTCGAACGCCAGGTGCTGCTTTCGGTGCTCGACCGTAAGTGGCGCGAGCACCTCTACGAGATGGACTACCTCAAGGAGGGCATCGGCCTGCGCGCGATGGCGCAGCGCGATCCGCTCGTCGAATACCAGCGCGAGGGCTTCGACATGTTCGCCGCGATGCTCGAGGGCTTGAAGGAGGAGTCGGTCGGCTTCCTGTTCAACCTGCAGGTCGAGGTCCAGCAGCCACAGCCCGAGGGTGTTTCGGTCGATACGGGCTTGCGCTCCCCGGTGGGTGCCATGTCGGCACCCCGTCCGCTGCCGACCCAGGAGGCCCCGCCCGCCAACGGTGCACCTGCCGCGTTGCGCGCCAAGGGCATTGATGACTCCGGCCCCCGCGGCTTCCACTATTCGGGCCCCACCGAGGACGGCCACACCGAGGTGCACAACGACGCCGAAGAGTACGGCGACGGCACCACCCGCCGCGAACGCCGCGAAGCGGCCCGCGGTCAGGACAGGCCGAAGCGCGCACCGAAGACGCGCCGCAGGCACTGAGGGTCATAGCCCGGTACTGAGTCGAACGACGAAGGCGCCCATGGACATCGGTCCATGGGCGCCTTCGTAGTATCGGGCCCGGCAGCACATCGGTGAACGTCTCTTCGGCTCTCGGCGTCACCGGCCGAGGCGGATCCAGTGCTTGCGGTGTTCGCCACGCATCCTCAGGATTCGGCCCCGGCGAGGAAAGTGGACATGTTGGCGGGCCGAGCGAAGGTGTCCGCGAAGCTGTCGGCCAGTGCGACCTCCAGTGCCGCGGTGAGCATCAGCCTCTGCATCGCAGGCGGTGGATCGAGCAGAGCCGTCGTCCAGCGCGCGGCCGGATGGGCGATGTCGGCGAGCCATGGCGCCGCGGTCGCGTGCATCCAGTCACGGTCGTACGGGCCGTCGGGGTTGTCCAGAATCGTATTGCCGTAGTGGATTCCGCAATGGACGGCGTTGTTCGCGCCCTGCGCGCCGCTCGGATCCATCCGGCACACGATATCGGCGCCGCCGAGCACCAGTCGGCCGGACGGCAGGGTGCCGATCGGCTGGCGCATCACCGGAGTCACCCCGCCGACAAGGGTGGCCCCGCTGTCGGTCAGCTCGGCATCGCGATAGCGATCGGCGAACGCTGCCGGCAGATAGCGCTCCAGCAGTTCTTTGGTCTGCCGCAGGCGTTCGACCGACGTGCTCAACGGGCTGAAGACATCGAGTTCGCGCCCTGGCTTGGCCGCGAAAAGCAGCATCTCGCACCGCCGCTCGCGCCCGGGCTGTCCGGTCAGCCCGGGATAGGAGACCAACTCACCGAGTTCGGGAAGCGCCACATACGTTCCGAGGTCATCCTGTTCGGGCTGGACACCATCCAGGTACAGCACCGAAAGCTGACGTTGCGGCGCGGCAGGCACCGTCCACGCCGGGTCGTCCGGAAAACATGCCGCGAGGTCGCGCGAGGCCCTGGTGACGACCGTCAGATCATATTCTGCGGCCCTTCGGTCGACGTCTTCCAGCGAAAGGTCGGTGATCTGCAGATCTCCACCCGCGGCGAGGAAATCCGTGATCCACCTGGCGAATACCGTCCGCTGGTCGACACTCTGCGCGGGCCGACCGAAGTGCCCCGACCACCCGGCAATCGCGTTTCGCTCGACAACCAGGTTGAATCGGATGCCCTTGATCTCAGGGGCGGTCGAGCGCCAATGCCCCAGGCCCGCCGCCGCTTCGAGATCCAGTGTGTACGGAAACTTGACCTGCGTGCTTGTCACCGAGCCGGACAGGATTGCCTCGGCGCTGCGGTCGGCGACGAGAGTGACCGGCATGCCGCCGTCGAGCAACCGACGGGCCAAGGGCAGACCACATTCACCAGCGCCCAATACCTGCACGTGTTTCACGTTGACTCCTTTTTACTACCGATTTGGTTCGTGGTCGTGACGACAGGCACGTCATGTCCACAGCCGCCGACACGGTAGCGGCGGTAAGTTCTCCCACAGGTCATCGTCGATCGTCACGATTGCCCCGGTTCCAGCCGCCGCCGCGGCGAACCGGACGGCGATCGCGCTGTCGTCCTGATAGTCGAACTCGACCACCGAACTGGTGAATCGCACGTGGATATGACACGAGTCGGTTTCCTGTTCACGCACCTCGCCGGGGTCCTTCTGCAGGCATTTCGCTGTTCTCCGACGATGTGTCGGGCTTGTCTTCACACGGCGCGTACCTGGTGATGGTCGCCACACCGGTGAATCTCCAACAGTCGCCCAATAGGTGCGTCGGAAACATCGGTAAATGTCCGAAACGGCTACTGACGGTCGACCGTCGAACGTACGTAGGTGGTCCGGCGACGATCACCGTTTCGCGCACGTCGAGTTTGAGGTGCCCGCGGCGCGACCAGCAGGTATGCTGCACGGACATGTTGGGGCCGGGCGCTGGAGCTCAACCAGCCATCAATGATTTTGTCGGTAGAGAGCGTGAACTCGAGCGGATCGTGACGCTGCTACTCGGCCCCGCCCGCCTGCTCACGTTGATCGGTTCGGGCGGAATCGGGAAGACCAGGCTTGCCGCGGTGGTAGGACACCGGCTCCGGAAGACGCAGCGGGTTCCGGTCCACTGGGTGCGCCTCGCGCGGCTGACCAAGGGCGCCGATGCCGCTGCGGTCGAGGAAGAGGTCGTGCGATCGGTGGTCGACGGTGACTTCTCCGGCCGATCGGCGTGGCAGGCTCTGATCGATTCACTCGGTCGCTCGGACACCGTCGGCCGTGGTGGGCAAACCGTACTGGTGATGGACAATTGCGAGCACGTGCTGGACGGGGCCGGTGCGGTCATCAGCGCAATGCTCGACGCGGTGCCCGGCCTGACTGTGCTTGCGACCAGCCGCGAGGCGATCGGATGGATCGACGAACAGTTGGTTCAGATCCCGCCGCTGTCGCACACCCAGGCGCTTGCACTGTTCCGTCAGCGCGCCTCGCTGACCGGTCACATCATCGGAGACGACCAAGTGGCAGTGGCGGAGGCGATCTGCCGACACGTGCACAATCATCCGCTGCACATTCAACTGGCCGCTGCCAGGCTGCGGTATCAGCCGCTGTCGCTGATCCTGCGCGACCTCAACGGCGAGGGCGCCGATCGCCGGTTGCGTTGGTCTCCCGGCCCCCGGGTCGGTACCGAGGAACGGCATCGGGGTATCGGCGATGTCATCGCGTGGTCGTTCGATCTGTGCGGCCCGAAAGAACGCCTGCTCTTCGAGAGAATGTCGGTGTTCGCCGCGGGATACGACATCAATCCGGATGACACGGACAGCATTTCGGCCCTCGATGTGGGGGCCGACCTGGAAGCGATCGAAGCGGTGTGCGCCGACACCGAGGCGGACGGTCTCCCGTCGGAGGAGATCGAGGGACTACTGGAGCGCCTGGTGGATCGGTCTTTGGTACTGATCCATCTCGGTGCCGACGTGGCGCGGTATTCGCTGCTCGAGAGCTTCCGGGTCTTTGCCAAGCAGCGCTCGAGCGAGCGGGCGGACGGTGAGTGGGCACGGCTGTCCGCCCGGCACCGCCGCTACTACCGGGACAAGGTCATCGAGGCCGGAGCCGGCTGGGCGAGTACGCGCGAACAGCAGCTGCTGAACTGGGCCCGCGCGGCCAATGCCAACCTGCGGTGTGCCATCGATAGCAGTCTGGCCGAGCCGGGACAGGCGGTGGACGGCCTCGAGATCGCCACCGGACTCATCGCATTGCGTATCCCGTTTCTACAGGGCTCGCTGCGTGAGTCCCGGCAATTGGCCGAGCGAACACTGGCGGCCACCCGAGCGGCCGGGCTCGGGCCGCTCGAGCTCCAGGTATCGGCGATGGCTCTCATAGGCTGGGTTTCGCTGTGCCAGGGCCTACCCGACGATGCCGAGCGCATGCTGGACGAATGCGTGCGCGTCTGCGTCGCAGACCCTGGTGCTCAGGCTGCGTGGCGGCAGGATCCGACGGTCGATCTCGGGCTGCCGGCCTCGGTGGAGTTCTTATGGGGCAGCACATTGCTACTTACGCATGGCGATGTCCGCGCGCTGACGGTGCTGTCGCGTGCCCGCGAGAAATTCACAGCAGCCGCTGACCTCGGCGGCGCCACGATGAGCGAGCTGTTCGAGTCGCTGGCCGCCGCCTTCTATGGCACTGCCGAGCAGGCGCTCGATGTCACGCATCGGCATCTCGGCACCATCGGTCGATCCGGACCGCAGTGGGCGACATCGTGGGCCGAGCTGGCCCGGGCGATTGCATTGACAAGGCACGGAGATCCCGATCAGGCCGCCGCTATCGGTCACAAGGCCCTGACCTGGCAGATCGGGATGCGAGATCAGTGGGGCGTGGTGTGGGCGGTGCACATTCGCGGCTGGACGCTGGCCCGGATGATCGTCGACCAGGCCGCAGCGCCGGGCGGAGATTCGGATTCCGTCGAGAACTGGGCACGGGAAATCGCCTGGTTGAGTGGAGCGGGCACGGCTTTGCGCGAGCAGATCGGTGTCGACCTGGCCAACCTCGTGCCCTTCGCGGCAGAAACCGAGAAGGCGATCCAGATAGCGCAAAACGCGCTCGGCGAGCATGCCTTCGACAGCGCGGAACGAGAGGGTCGGCTGGTGCGTCCGGCGCTGGAAGAGGCGGCACGGCTCGCACTGGGAACGCTGTCTCTCGACCGGTTGCCTGCGGACCACCCCGCCCGGCAGGACCGTCCTTCGCCGTGGCAGGACCTCTCCGCCGCCGAGCAGCACGTTGCCGTACTGGCCGCGGCGGGATGGACCAACGCGGCGATCGCGACCCGCCGCGGCAGTTCCTACCGAACCGTGGATACCCAAGTCGCTACGGTGCTGCATAAGCTGATGATCAGTTCCCGCACCGAAATCCTCCCGCTGCTTCCCGCTGATCAGCGGGATCGGGCCGTGCGGGAATCCGAAAAAAGGCCACGCCGCTGATCGTGCACGGGATCAACACAATCCTGTTGGATACCGCGGTCAATCTCTGGGGGTTGTCCAGGAGTCGTTCGAGTTCAGGGCGGTGAGTAGCAGGCGGATCGCGGCCACACGCCGCTCCTTGCCGGGAAGTTTGTCCAAGGCGCATTCAGGGTCGGTGGGCGGACCGAGGTGGGTGCAGCCGCGTGGACAGTCCTCGATTGCCGCGGCGAGGTCGCTGAAGGCGGCGACCACATCGTCGGGCCCGATGTGCGCAAGGCCGAAGGAGCGGATGCCGGGGGTGTCGATCACCCAGCCGCCCGCGGGCAGCGGCAGCGCGACGGATTGGGTCGAGGTGTGCCGTCCCTTGCCGACGCCGGAGACCACACCCACGGCGCGATACGCGTCAGGGACAAGACGATTCACCAACGTCGACTTGCCGACTCCCGAGTGCCCGATGAGTGCGGTGAGGCGGCCGTCGAGCAGCTCGTTGACCGGCTCGAGCGCGTCATCGATGCCGCCGTAGACGATCGTGAGGTCGAGACCGTCGAAGAGCGAGGCGAATTCGGATTCGGCGTCCAGATCGTGTTTGGTCAGGCACAGAATCGGTTGCAGCCCACCGGCATACGCGGCGACCATGGCGCGCTCCACGAAACCGGTGCGCGGCGGCGGGTCGGCGAGGGCGACAACGATGAACAGCTGTTCGGCATTGCCGACCACGATCCGCTCGAAAGGATCGGTGTCATCGGCGGTGCGGCGCAACACCGTTCGGCGATCGGTGACCCGGACGATTCTGGCGAGGCTGTCGGTCTTGCCCGACACGTCGCCGACCACGTCGACCAGGTCGCCGACCACGATCGGTGTCCGGCCGAGTTCGCGTGCGCGCATGGCGACGATCGGGCGGTTCGGGTCGCCGCCGAGCACACAACCCCACCGTCCGCGGTCCACCGCGACAACCATCGCCGATTCCGCATCATTGTGTTGCGGACGGGTTTTCGTTCGAGGCCGCGAAGCCCGACCCGGGCGCACCCGGACGTCGGATTCGTCGTATTCGCGACGCTTCAGTGCGTCACTCCCTGGCTGGAGAGCGTCGGATCGAGCATCTGTTCCCACAGCGACACGAACCCCGGCAACGTCTTCGCCGTCGTGCCGATGTCTTCGATCTCGATGCCGGGCACCCGCAGTCCGAGAATTGCTCCCGCCGTTGCCATTCGGTGGTCGGCGTAGGAGTGCCAGACGCCTCCGTGCAGCGGCGCCGGTGTGATTTCCAGGCCGTCCTCGGTCTCGGTGACATTGCCGCCGAGCCGGTTGATCTCGGTGGACAGTGCCGCGAGGCGATCGGTCTCATGGCCGCGCAGATGCGCGATGCCGCGCAGTCGAGACGGCGAATCCGCCAGTGCGGCAAGGGCGGCGACCGTCGGGGTCAGCTCACCGACGTCGTGCAGGTCGATATCGATACCGGCGAGCCGCTCCGGCCCTCGCACGGTGAGCACGCCATCGAAGCGGCTCGTCTCCGCGCCCATCCGGACCAGGATTTCCCGGATCACATCGCCGGGCTGGGTGGTGATCCGCGGCCAGTGCGGGATCCGGACCTCGCCGCTGGTGATCGCGGCCGCGGCAAGGAACGGTGTGGCATTGGACAGATCGGGCTCGATATCCCAATCCACCGCGTGGATCGGGCCCGGCGGCACGATCCAGGTCTGTGCTTTGCGGCTGTCCGCGGGAGCCTCGACCGCGACGTCGGCGCGACGCAGCATCTCCACGGTCATCTCGATATGCGGCATCGAGGGCAGTGCCTTGCCGTCGTGATGCAGGATCAGGCCTTCGTCGAACCGGGCCGCCGAGAGCAGTAGTCCCGAGACGAACTGCGAGGAGCCGGACGCGTCGATGGTGACGTTGCCGCCACGCAGCGCGCCCTTGCCGTGCACGGTGAACGGCATGGCGGTTCCGTCGATATCGGCACCGAGCCCGCGCAGCGCGTCCAGGATGGTGCCCAGCGGCCTGGCGCGAGCCTGCTCATCACCGTCGAACGCCACATTGCCGCTCGCCAGCGCCGCCACCGGCGGCAGAAACCGCATCACGGTGCCCGCGAGTCCGCAGTCGACGGTTCCGCCGCCCAGGGGAGCGGGCGTGACGGTCAACGTATCGCCGTCGCCCTCGATGACCGCGCCCATGGCGCGCAGCGCACCGATCATCAGGTTGGTATCGCGGCTGCGCAGCGCACCGGTGATCGTCGAGGGTCCCTCGGCGAGTGCGGCCAGAATCAGGGCTCGATTGGTAATGGATTTAGATCCGGGCAAGGTCACGGTCGCGTGCACGGGGACATCGACATGGGGCGCTGGCCAGAAACTCACTCGTCCATCTTCGCCCATCGCACCAAGAGACACACGGGCGGCTGTGTTTTTGGCGACGCCTGCGGCGTCACGTGTTCGCGGCCCCCTTGGTCTCGCTTCCGACCAGTCGAGACTCGCGCCTTCGGCGCATGCGCTTCGACCGCTCGGACGCGAGACGGGCCGCGAACTCTAGTGCTCGGTCTCGCTTCGCTCGGAATACGGGGTCGTGCCTTGTGGGCGCGTAAGTCCGGCCACAAGCGCTTGTCGGATGACTGGCGCGTTGTGGCCGGGCGGTATCCAGGTTTATGTCGGCGGCGAGGGCGGTTCGACTTACTTGTGGCGGCCGTGCAGGAAGGGCACCACCTTGCGGAGCAGTTTCATGGTTGAGTCGGTGCGGGAGTAGCTGAGCAGGGCCATGCCGGGGATGGCGAAGCGCTGCACCGCAATCGCGTGTGGGCGGGAGAATTCGCGCAGGCCGGGCTCGCCGTGGATGCGGCCGATGCCGGATTCGCCGACGCCGCCGAAGGGCAGTCCCGCGATGGCGGCGAAGGCGAGCACCGAGTTGACCGAGGTGGCGCCCACGCGCAGCCTGCGGGCGATCTCCAGGCCGTTCTTCTTCGAGTACACCGCCGAGGACAGGCCGTATTTGGACTTGTTGGCCAGTTCGACCGCCTCGTCGACGCTGTCAACGGTGCGAATGGTGATGGTCGGGCCGAAGGTCTCCTCGCATACCGCCTCGGAGCTCTCGTCCACGTCGACGAGCACGACCGGCTCGATGAACGGGGCCTTGACGGATTCCGGTCCGCCGAGCACGGCGGTGCCGCCGTTCTTCAGCGCGTCCTCGATGTGGCGGCGCACGATGTCGACCTGGCTCGGCATGGTCATCGGGCCATAGGAGGCGCCGGTACCGGATCCGGGCTTGATGTCGGTCAGGATGCGCTTGACCTCGGCGACGAAGGCTTCGCTCACCGAACGATCCACGTACACGCGTTCCACACCGGCGCAGGTCTGGCCGCTGTTGGCGGTGGCACCCCATGCGACCGCGTCGGCGGCGGCCTTGACGTCGGCGTCACCCGCGACGATCACCGCGTCCTTGCCGCCGCATTCCAGCAGCACCGGGGTCAGGGTGTCCGCGGCGGCGGCCATGATCCGCTTGCCGGTCGCGGTGGATCCGGTGAACGCGAGCTTGTCCACACCGGAGGTGACCAGCGCGGCACCGGTGGCGCCGAAACCATTGATGGTCTCGAAGACGCCCTCCGGCAGTTCCGGATTGGCTTTCTTGAACGCGTCGGAGAGGAAATTGCCTATGCCGGTGGAGAATTCGCTCGGCTTGAACACCACGGTGTTACCAGCGGCAAGCGCATAGGCGATGGAGCCGTTCGGGGTGTAGACCGGGTAGTTCCACGGGCCGATCACACCGACGACGCCGAGCGGGCGCTGCTCGATGCGGGCGGCGAAGTTCGACATCAGCACGCCTGGGTAGATCTTCTTGGGCGAGAGGAACTTCTTGGCGTTCTTCGCGGCCCACGCGATGTGTTCGAGGGCGAGCATCAGCTCGAGGAAGGCGTCGTCGAGCGGCTTGCCGTTTTCCCTGTGGATCAGCGCGCAGAATTCGTCGGAGCTCGTGACCAGCTGGGTCGACCAGCGCAGCAGGTGCTTGCGGCGCTGCTCGAAGCTCAACGTGCCCCAGGTCGCGGCGGCGGTGCGGGCCTTGGCCACTGCCGCGTGCACCGCGTCGGCGTCGGCGACGATGTGCGTGGCGATGACCTCGCCCGTGGCAGGGTCGACCGACGTCAGCGCCGTGTCGGGCGCGGCCGGGGTGGTCTCGATGGTGGTCACGGTAGGTCTCTCCTCTTGCCGGTAACGGCGGCCGGATATGGCGGTCGGTGCGCGTGCGGTAACGAGCGGCGTAAGTTACCACCCATTCCTTGAGAGAATGTTATGCCAGAACTCTCACAAGGTCACCAACTACCTATTAATTGTTCCCGACTCTGTCGGCCTTCGGTGGGAGTATCGACATATGTGCGGACGATATGCGACGACCACCGATTCCGGCCGGCTTGCCGTCGAGCTGGACGCCATCGATGAGACAGATACCGGCACCGACGCGCGCAGCGGCGGATTCACCAACTACAACGTCGCGCCGACAACTCAGGTCCTGACCGTTGTAGAGCGCCACGAGCACGGAAACAACGAAGACGATCCCCAGCTGCGGATCCGGCGGATGCGCTGGGGTCTCATTCCGGTGTGGACCAAGACCGCCGAGCCCGGCGTGCCGGTCAAGGGCAAGCCGCTGTTCAATGCCCGCGCCGACAAGGCGGCCACTACCGCGTCGTTCCGCGACGCCGTGAAATACCGGCGCTGCCTGGTCCCGATGGATGGTTGGTACGAATGGGTCGTCGAGCCGGATGCGCTCGGCGGCGCCAAGGGCAAGGTGGCCAAGCATCCGTTCTACATGTCGGCCGCTGACGGTTCCACGCTGTATATGGCCGGTCTGTGGTCGGTGTGGCGCGATCGCTCGCTGGAGCAGAGCCGGCCGCTGTTGTCGTGCACGATTCTGACCACTGACGCGGTCGGCGATCTGACGCGTATCCACGACCGGATGCCGCTGCCGATGCCGAGGCAACACTGGGACGCCTGGCTCGATCCGGATCACCCCGCGCCTGCCACGCTGCTCGAGACCCCGAGCGCCGACGTGGTGTCCGGGATCGTGGCACGCCCGGTGCCCGATCTGGTCAACAGCGTGCGCAACAACGGTCCGGAACTGCTGGCCGAGGTCTCGGGTGGCTCGGCGGATGCGGAGCAGACCGGGCAGATCAGCCTGTTGTGATCGCCCGGCCTGTCGGTGTAGGCGGCGGCGGTTCGGTGTAGCTAGCGGCGGTTCAGAGCGAGCCGCACTTGACGCTCGGCACCGCGATGTTCAGCCCGCACTTGATGGTGCCGGTGATCAGGTCGATGACCTTGGTGGTTAGACCACCGCCGAGCTTCTCGGCCTTGTCGGCCCTTTCATCCTTTTTCGGGGTGCCCTCTTTGCTCGGCGCGTCGTCGGTGCCCTGCCCGTCGAACGGGAAGTCGCCGATCTGTGTCACCGAGGGTCGGTCCGGAGCGGCGGCGGCCGTCGGAGCTTGTAGCGCAACCGAACCAAGGGCTAGGACCAGCGCACCGAACAGGGAGACGATCATGGTGCGCAGAGACATTTCGCATCACATCCTCGGGGTCGGACGAATCTGGGTCCATCAAGTAACGCACAGGTAGCCCGAAATTCGCGTCAATTACACGGACGCGACCGGCGCGGTGACCGCGTTGGTCAGCCGGACGAGATCAGCGGGCGCGAGGTCGATCTCCAGACCACGCCGCCCCGCACTGCACAGCATCCGATCCCAGGTGAGCGCCGAGGCGTCCACCACGGTCGGCAGCAGCTTGCGCTGCCCGAGCGGCGAAATGCCGCCGAGCACATAACCGGTGACCCGCTCGGCCTTGGCCTTGTCGGCCATCGTGGCTTTGGGCGCGCCGAGTGCCGCGGCAGCTGCCTTGAGCGACAACGTATTCGGCACCGGAAGCACCGCGACGGCCAACGTTCCCGTGGACAGCTCGAGCACCAGGGTCTTGAAGATCTGCGCGGCGTCGAGGCCGAGCTGTCCCGCGAGCGCCTCGACCGCCTCGGCGCCAAAGGAATCGGCGCGCGGATCGTGGGAGTAGGCGTGCACCCGGTGGTCGACGCCGGCCTCGGCCAGGGTGCGGATCGCGGGGGTCGAGGCTCCTGCCATGCCGGACACCCTAGCCGCGCCACGCCACGGGTGGACATGGCTTTTTCGATGCCGAGGCGTTGCCGTGGGAACACAGCCGGGGCCACGTCTGTTGACGGAAATACACAAGCAGCCTTGTGCACGACGCGAAGGAGATGTCGGGTGCCCGTTCTGATCGAGGAACGTCCGGTGTGGACCGAGGTGTCGCCGACGAATGACCGGTTCTCATTCGATATGCCGTTGCCGGTAGATTTGGCAGGTACGGCAATCGAAGGGACAGGTGTGACGAGCGACGACGATGTGGTGACCGACGGTGAGGTCGGCGCCGCGGTCGACGAAACCGCGCTGGCACAGCGGTTCGAGCGGGACGCGCTCCCGATGCTCGACCAGCTGTACGGCGCCGCGCTGCGCATGACCAGGAACCCGGCCGACGCCGAGGACCTGGTTCAGGAGACCTACGTCAAGGCGTTCCAGGGGTTCAAGTCCTTCAAGGAGGGCACCAACCTGCGCGCCTGGCTGTACCGGATCCTGACCAACACCTATATCAACTCTTACCGCAAGAAGCAGCGTCAGCCCGCGCAGTATCCGACCGACGAGATCAGCGACTGGCAGCTCGCGGCCACCGCCGAGCACACCTCGCAGGGTCTGCGTTCGGCCGAGGTCGAGGCGCTGGACGCGCTGCCGGACGACGACATCAAGGCCGCGCTACAGGAGCTGCCGGAGGAGTTCCGGATGGCGGTGTACTACGCCGACGTCGAGGGCTTCCCGTATAAGGAAATCGCCGACATCATGGGCACCCCCATCGGTACGGTGATGTCCCGATTGCATCGCGGTCGCAAGCAGCTCAAGAGTTTGCTCGCGGATGTGGCGCGCGAACGTGGATTCAACCGCAACGAGCCGGAACGCCAGGAGGTCAAGCAGTGAGTACGGAGCGGGACCCCGATATGGAGCTCGACTGCACGGCGGTGCTCGCCGATGTGTGGTTGATGCTCGACGGCGAATGCGACGCCGCGACCCGAGCTCGGCTGCAGCATCACATGGACCACTGCTCGCCATGCATCGAGGCCTATGGCATCGAGGAGAAGGTCAAGGGTCTGCTGAGCCGCAAATGCGGTGGCGACCGCGCCCCGGATTCACTGCGTGAGCGGCTGACCGTCGAGTTCCGTCGGACGGTGACGATCACCAATGTCGAGTCGCCGCAGGCAACCGAATCTTGATCGAGGGCAACCCCGGAAACGACTGAGCGGCACGCCCTTCCGTCACGGAGGAGCGTGCCGCTCAGATGCTATCGGCACAACGGCTCAGGCGTTTGGCCTCTTGCCGTGATTTGCTGCGTTGCCCTTGCGGCTGCGCTTCTTACGACCACGCTTACCCATCAGTAGTCTCCCTTCTGTTGAAGGCCATTGTTTCATGTGTGGTTGGCTGTAGCTTCAGCGGATACAGCGCCGACTAGCGAATGGGGTGTTATGGCTGAGGAAGTGCGCGCGGAGATGGTGTCGACTGTACTCACCGTCGAAGTGTCCGTTGGCGACAAAGTGCACCACGACCAGACCCTGGTGCTGCTCGAGTCCATGAAGATGGAGATCCCGGTGCTTACCGAGATCGATGGTGAGGTCACCTCGATCGCCGTCGAGCCCGGCCAGGTACTGAAGCAGGGCGACCTGATCGCCGTCATCTCCTGATCGAACCGAAGCGGTAGACCGAACATGGCGACACTGAGCGAGCTCCTTGCCGAGCACACCGATCTACCCGGCGTCGCTGTAGACCATCTGCAGCGGGTGGTCGGGGACTGGCAACTGCTTGCCGACCTCTCCTTCGCCGACCTGTTGTTGTGGGTCGGAGCGGGTCCCATTACCGATGGTGCGGACATAGTCTGCGTCGCGCAGTGCCGCCCGACGACGGCGCACACCACACACCCGGAGGATCGAGTCGGCGGGCTTGCGCTCAAGGCCGAACACCCGCAGGTGTTCGACGCACTGGTGACCGGCAAGATCGTGCGCTCCGACAGCGACGTCGAGGCCGAAGGGGTCTATCACCCACAGCAGGTGCACTCGCTGCGCGAGGCCATCCCGGTGCTCTGTGGCGACGATGTGATCGCGGTGCTCAGCCGGGATACCGACCTGCAGCGGTCTCGGGTGCGCAGCACCCTGGAGATCGCGTACGTGGCCTGTGCGGATGATCTGTGCCAGATGATCGCCGACGGCACTTTCCCGACCACCGAGGATCGGGCGGCGACCCATTCCAGCCCGCGCGCGGGCGACGGTTTCATCAGGCTCGATACCGAAGGCATCGTCGTCTACGCGAGCCCGAATGCCTTGTCGGCCTATCACCGGATGGGTCTGCAAGCGGATCTGGCCGGTCAGGATCTCGCCGTGACCACGCGGTCGCTGATCACCGACCCGTTCGACGCGCAAGAGGTGGTCGGCGATATCCAGGCCGCGCTCGCGGGCCGGACCGGGCGTCGGATGGAGGTCGAGGCGCGCGGGGCCACTGTGCTGCTGCGCACCCTTGTGCTGCGTCCGCACGGTGAGCTGGCCGGTGCCGCGGTGCTGGTGCGTGACGTCACCGAGGTCAAACGCAGGGACCGGGCGTTGCTCAGCAAGGACGCGACCATCAGGGAGATCCACCACCGGGTCAAGAACAATCTGCAGACGGTGGCCGCGCTGTTGCGGCTGCAAGCGCGCCGCACCGAGAACGAGGAGGCGCAGGTCGCGCTGACCGAGTCGGTGCGCAGGGTCACCTCGATCGCATCCGTGCACGAGATGCTGTCGATGTCGGTTGACGAGGAGGTCGATCTCGACGAGGTCGTCGACCGGCTGCTGCCGATCATGGCCGACGTCGCCACCGTGCACACCGCCCGAATCAAGGTGCGCAGATCCGGTTCGCTCGGTGTCTTCTCCGCGGAGCGGGCGACACCACTGGTGATGGTGCTGACCGAACTGGTGCAAAACGCCATCGAGCACGCCTTCGATTCCGGTGAGAACGGTTCGGTGACAATCCGTTCCGAGCGGTCGGCCCGCTGGCTGGATGTGATCATCAGCGATGATGGCCGCGGCCTGCCGCCCGGTTTCAGCCTGGAGTCCTCCGACCGGCTCGGCCTGCAGATCGTGCGCACCTTGGTCACCGCCGAATTGGGTGGCTCGATCGGCCTGCATCCCGGCGCGGACATCGGTACCGACGCGGTGTTGCGAGTTCCGTTGGGCCGGCGCTCGGGTCGCTGATGCTCCCCATCGCGAAACGAAGATCATTGGTGGTCAATTGGTTTCGGGCACAAAATAGCCCGGCACCTTGTGGGTGCCGGGCTTGACGCGTTACCAGGCCGGGCTGAATGGCCCGGTAACGCCGATCGTCTGGTGGATCAGACGACAGTGCGGGTACGGGTGCGCGCGTTGCGACGCTTGAGCGCGCGGCGCTCGTCTTCACTCATTCCACCCCACACGCCGGCATCCTGCCCGGACTTCAGGGCCCAGGACAGGCAGTCGGCGGTGACGGGGCAGCGAGCGCAGACCAGCTTGGCATCGGCAATCTGCGCGAGCGCAGGACCACTGTTACCCACCGGGAAGAACAGCTCAGGGTCCTCATCGCGACAGATGGCCTTGTGGCGCCAGTCCATTCCTCTGCTCCTTTGCTGGACGCCCCAAAAAGGGCGCCTACGGTTTGTGGATCGTTCACTTGTGCGACTCGAATGTTTCCGCACGGTTGCTTGTGAATGCTTTCACGAACACCGTAGATGTCAATAGGTATCTGGTGCACCGTGGGGAAGCTCACGCTCTGAGATCCCCCTAGGGGAACCTGCCCGGTCCTTTGTACTCGCTCTACCCGGTTTTCGCAGCGCAAACACGTAGTTTATCGCGCGTTTCGTGTTCAGGACGGTCGGGGAGCGACGACGTCGAGGACGTTCGGCACGGCTGTGAAATCCACCATGTTGCGTTTTCCGATAAAGTCGCCATCGATTTGCAGGCCGATGGGCTCCGTGGCGACGATCCGCACCGAAGGTACGTCGTCCTCGCGAAACAGCTTGCGGGACTTGGGATTTCCATCGACTGCCAGCAGTTGCCGGGCGAGCAGCAGCGTCGGGAGGACCGCCATCGAGCGCACCGCGAACACCCCTAGGCCCGTCTCGAAGGTGGTGCCGGGGTTGGTGTGCACCGGGGTCGCGTTCAGGTAGGTCCACGGACTGGCGTTCGTTACAAATGCGTAATGGACACCGTCCACCGGTTCGTGTCCGGGTACCTCGATCCGGACGTGCGGTTCCTTGCGCTTGGCGCGGAAGAATTGCCGCACGGTCGTTCGAACATAGTGGGCCGGAGTCGCGGCCCGGCCGTTGGCGCGGCTGGCGTCGATCGCCTCGCACACATCGGCATCGAGGCCGACGCCCGCGCTGAAGGTGAACCAGCGGTCGTCGGCGATTCCGAGACCGATCTTGCGGTCGCGATCGAGCGTGAGCAGATCGATCAATTGGTTGGTCGCCGTCACCGGATCGGGCGAAATGCCGAGTGCCCGCGCGAAGACGTTCGCGGAGCCGCCAGGGATCACGCCGAGCCTCGGCAGCCAGGCCTGGCCGTCGTCGACTTGGGGCAGTGGCAGGAAGCCGTTGATGGTCTCGTTGACCGTCCCATCGCCGCCGTGCACCACGATCAGATCCATCTCGTTGGTCGATGCCCACTGCGCTAATTCCGCAGCGTGCCCGCGATGCTGGGTGTGCGCAACGGTCAGCTGAGTCCGGCTCTCCAACGCGTGCGCGAGCAGATCCCGTGTCGCCGGTGTAGTCGAGGTGGCATTGGGATTCACGATCAGCAACGTCCGCACGCTCCGAAGCCTAATGGGCGGCCCTTTAGGCTGGGCGCGTGGCTGAGACCGACAAAGGCGAGTTTTCCGGCGTGCCGACCACGGTGCGCGGTGCGGGCGGGCTGGTGACGCTGGAGGGCGCCGTCGCCGTGATCGCGGCGATCGTGCTGGTGGTGCGCGGGCTGCTCGGACATGACCAGACCGCGGCGAGCGGGTACGGCACGGCGGCATGGTTCGGCATTCTCGGCGGCTCGGTGCTCGCGGCGGGTATCGGATTGCTGCTCGGTCGCCGGTGGGGCCGGGCGATCGCGGTGATCGCTCAGCTGTTGCTGCTGCCGGTCAGCTGGTCGTTGCTCACCGACTCGCACCAGCCGCTCTACGGAGTGCTGCTCGGTGTGGTGGTGATCGCCACACTGGTACTGCTGTTCGCGCCTGCTTCGTCACGATGGATGGCCGAGGAGTACGGCATGGACATCGACGAGCCGCGCACCCGGTAGTCGGGACTTCGACTACCGGCCGCCGCGGCCGAGTGCTGCCAACGCCGCACCTTCGAGCCGGTAGCCGGTCCACTCGTCCTGGCCGACCGCGCCGAGCGACTTGTAGAAGTCGATGGACGGTGTGTTCCAGGTGAGCACCGCCCAGTCGACCCTGCTGTAACCGTTGGCGACCGCTTCCTCGGCGAGCGTGGTCAGCAGCGCCTTCCCGTAGCCCTTGCCCCGGGTCTGCGGCATCACGTACAGGTCCTCCAGATAGATGCCGTGCACGCCCTCCCAGGTGGAGAAGTTCAGGAACCAGATGGCGCCGCCGACGACAAGGCCGCCTTCCTCCTCGACCACGTGCGCGAACAGCGCGGGCGTCGGACCGAAGAGCGCGGCGTGCAGCTGCTCGTCGGTCAATGTGCACTCGTCGCTCGCCTTTTCGTACTCGGCGAGATCGTGGACCAGCCCGACGAGTGCGGATACGTCAGCGGGAGTCGCGCGGCGGACGACGCCGCTGTCTGATCGAGTCACAGAATTGCTCCGTTCGGTGCGGGAACGAGGTTGTGCGCCAGGATGGTTCGCACGTCGTGCTCATAACCGAGCACGGTGACCGCGCCGGTCGACATGGTGAACCGGCGACCCTCCCTGAGGTCGAGCTCGGCCCATCGAGCGATCAGCGCCCTGGAGAAGTGCCCGTGCCCGACCAGCACGATATCGCGGTCGGGCAGCGCGGGCTCGACGGAGGTCAGTACGCGGTCGGCCCGCGCGCGCACCTGCTCGGCGTTCTCACCGCCCGGCGCCACACCGGTCCAAATGGTCCAGCCCGGCACGATGTCGCGGATCTGTGCGGTCGTGAGGCCCTCGTAGTCGCCGTAGTCCCATTCGGCCAGATCGTCGTCGACGGTGGTATCGGTGAGCCCCGCCAGCGCGGCGGTGTGCACGGCCCGTCGACGCGGGCTGGTGAGTACCAGCGGGTCACGCAGCCTCAGCTCGGTCAGCAGCTGTCCGGCGTCTCTGGCCTGCTCTTCGCCGACTTCGGTGAGGGGCAGATCGGTGCGGCCGGTATGGCGGCGCTGCGTCGACCAGGTGGTTTCGCCGTGCCGGAGTAGCACCAGCCGGGCGTCGTCGAGTGCAGACATGCTGTCGGGCCTCTCCGCGTCGTCGGGCCAGACCCGGGTGCCGCGATGGTGGCGTCGGCGGCTGGCGGTGTGGTGGTGAGTGTAGTTACTGGCCGAGTGCGTATAGCTCTGTGCCGCGCTTTTCCAGGACTGTTGTGCCGAGTACAGCGAGTGAGATGGGGGTGGCTTCGGGGGCCCGGCGAGTTACCGGGATGCGGGCCAGTTCGGCGCCGGATGCGGGGTCGAGGGCGGTAAGGGCTCCTGGCACCGGGACAAGGAGTTTGCCCGCCATGAAGGCCGGGCCGCCGAGGGCATTCGGTGTGATCCACAGTGGGTCGAAGGTGCTTGCGCTCAATGCGATCACGCTGTTGCCGGTGAAAACGAAGAAGGCCGAGCTGATTCGGGTGGTTGTCGCGTTGTCGGTCAGCGGTGCCGATAGCTGGTGCACGATCAGTGGATTGCCGGTGCCGTCGTAGACGGCTAGCCGCGGTGTCGCGGCTTCCGCCCCTGGTGTCGCGGGTGCACCGGGTAGGTACAGCACAATTCGGTTGTCCGATACCGCGATCACGCGGGCATCCGGGGAATCGGTTCCCGGCCCGATGAGTACGTGGGAGCCGTGCTCCTCGGGGACGGTGTTGTCCTTGGGTGCCGGATTGAGCACGGTCAGCCGGTCGGCGGGATCCTCTGGGCAGCGCTCGAGCACGGCGAGCCGGGAGGCGCTCGAACCGGCCGACAGCAGGCCGCAGTCCTTGCGTGGTTGGGTTTTCACGTTCACCGGCGCGTCGACGTAACCGTATTCGAGGGTGCGCACCAAATCGGAGCGCCACATCTCCAACCGTCGCGGTCCCTGGGCGAGCACATAGGTGCCGTCCACGGACAACCGCAGGGATTCGTCCATATAGCTGCTGCGTGCGGTGCGTCGCGAGCCGTCCTCGCCCGAGAGCATGGTGGCTTGGCTGCACCCGCGCTGATCCCGGTACACCGCGACCACCACGGTGAATTGCGACTCGACCCCGCACAACGGCATATCGCGCCGGTAGTGCCACAGCGGTGTGCCGGTCTGCGGATCGCGGCCGCTGACCGTGCCGTCGTCGCCGGTGATCGCCGCCCCGGAGGCGACGATGGCCCTCGCCGTCGCGCCGTCAGGGGCATGCCACAGTTCACGCAGAGAAGTGGGCAGTTGTTCCGCTGGAGTCGGCGTCGATACCGGATGTTGCGCGGTCACCGATTCGGTGCCGTTGGCGTCGCCACGCGCCCACACCAACGCCGCCGCGACCGCTACGAGTACAGCGATCGCGACAGCGGAGATGATGTCGGCGCGCGTCCGCCGCTCAGGTGCGAGCACGCTTGCGAGACTAGCGGATCCGCTCGACTAGACGGATGCGGTGGCCGCGGTGGTGGTCGCGGCCGCCTCCGCGGCGACTCCGTTGCCGTTCTCGGCACCGTTCTCGCCCGCGGGCTTGCGCCGACGCCGTCGACGTCGCGCGGGCTGGTCGGCCGTCTCGGCGTCGTGGCCGCCGTTGTCCGCGGTTACGCGAACCTCGGCGTTGTCATCGGCGGCACCGTTGACGGCCGCGCTGTTGTCCGCGGCCGCGTCGCCTTCCCCTGCGGGCTTGCGCCTACGGCGGCGGCGGCGGGCAGGCTTGTCACCGTTCTCGTCCGCGTCATCGGTACCGGCGTTGTCGACCGGTGCCGCGCTGTCCGAGGACGTCGCGACAGCGCCGCCGTCGGTGCTGTTGATCTCGGTCTGGTCCAGCGCCTCACCGGCCCGTGTCCGCCTGCGGTTGCGCTTGCGCGGCGCACGCGCGGGCCGCTCGACGACGACGGCGTCCTCGTCACGCTCCACCTTCGCCTTGCGGACGGTGCCTGTGACGCCTTCCGGAATGCCGAGCTCGGCGTACAGGTGCGGTGAGCGCGAGTACGTTTCCACCGGCTCGGCGATACCGAGGCCGAGCGCCTTATCGATGCCCGCCCAGCGATTGAGTTCGTCCCAGTCGATCAGGGTGATCGCGACACCGGCACGCCCGGCACGGCCGGTGCGGCCGATCCGGTGCACGTATGTCTTCTCGTCTTCGGGGCACTGGTAGTTGATGACGTGCGTGACGTCGTCGATGTCGATGCCGCGCGCGGCGACGTCGGTCGCGACGAGCACATCGATGCCGCCCTTACGAAACTTCGTGAGCGCCTTCTCCCTGGCGATCTGCCCGAGGTCACCGTGCACAGCACCGACGGAGAACCCGCGCTCGGCGAGGTCGTCGGCCACCTTCTGCGCGGTGCGCTTGGTGCGGGTGAAGATCATCGTCGCGCCGCGGGTGTCCGCCTGCAGGATGCGGGCGACGAGTTCGCTCTTGTCGAGCGCGTGCGCGCGGTAGACGAACTGTTCGGTGCGGTCGTGGATGGCCGAATCGTGCGGCTCCTCGGCCCGGATGTGCGTCGGCCGGGACAGGAAGGTGCGGGCCAGGGTGATGATCGGGCCCGGCATGGTCGCCGAGAAGAGCATCGTCTGGCGCTGCGTCGGCACCATTCCGAGAATGCGCTCGATATCCGGCAGGAAGCCGAGGTCGAGCATTTCGTCGGCCTCGTCGAGAACGAGAACGCCCACCTTGCCGAGGATCAGGTGTCCCTGATCGGCGAGGTCCATCAGCCTGCCCGGGGTGCCGACCACGACATCGACGCCGGAGCGCAGCGCCGCGATCTGGGACTCGTACGGACGGCCGCCGTAGATCGACAGCACGCGCAGCTGGCCCTGATGGTTCTTCAGGTACTTGCTCGCGTTGTCCAGATCCTGGGTGACCTGGATGCACAGCTCGCGGGTCGGCACGATGATCAGTGCTCGCGGAGTGCCGTCCAGCGGTGTTGTTCCGGTATCGGCGGTCGCGATGCGGTGCAATAGTGGCACGCCGAATCCGAAGGTTTTACCCATGCCGGTGCGCGCCTGGCCGATGAGATCTTCACCGGCGAGTGCCAACGGAAGGGTGAGTTCCTGGATTGCGAAAGTGCGTTCGATTCCGATCTCGCCGAGTGCGCGCACAATTTCCTCGCGCACGCCCAATTCGGCAAAAGTCGGTGCAGTGTGGGTTTCGTCCAGTTCGGCGGTCAGCAGCGTATCTGCCAAGCCCGGTTCCTGTTCGACAGTGATCTTGCTCAGGTTCGTGCCTTTCCTCGTTAGCGCGTCACGCGCGCACGAGGCGTGGGGCGGACCGGTCGGCCCGCGACAACCACGTATCCGCCTGTGATGCTCACTCGGCTACAGCCTGATGTCAGCGGGTGCCGTGTGAACGGCAGCTACCTGGACATCGGCGCGGCGCTCTTGTGATGCGGATCTGGTGCGCGCACATTTTCCTGGACATCGAAACTTCGCACCCGGTGCCCGTCTGACCATACGATCCGGCGACCCGGTCGGGCGAAACTTTTCGTTGTCCGCAGTGATTGTAGCGTGATATTGTGCACGGCCCGAATTGCCGCCACGACAATTTCAGCGGCAAAAGTCCGGTATCCTCGCGAGGCTCGCCGACGTACGCTGTGCCACATGGCAATTCATCTTGCGCGCCGAATCTGGACCACTCTGGAACCGCTGCACGACGTGGTCTATTTCGGAGCACCGATCAAGGATGCTGGAGTAGGGATCGGCCTGCGCGGATATTGGCAGACATACTTCGCGTTCCGTGCCGCGCCGCTCGGTGCGGTGACGGCGGGCACAGTGGTCGCGACCTTCGCCGGATTTCATCCGGACATGATCGGAAAGGCGCTGCCCGACGCGTGGGTCAGGTCGACTCCGCAGCAGAGCCTCGATGCCAGGCTCACCGTCTCGACCGGGCTGTTGCGCGGCGCGGGTGCGGGGAGTGCGGAATGCGCACGCGCGGTCGAGTTGCTGGTCCCTGTGCAACGAGGGGCCGATGCGACCGGCAGAGCACTGTTCGCGGCGAATGCGGAATTACCGTTGTCCGACGATCCGGTCGCCGCGCTGTGGCAGCTGGCGACGACGTTGCGTGAGCATCGCGGCGACGGGCATGTCGCCGCGCTTGTCTCGCACGGATTGACCGGAGCGCAGGCATTGGTGATGCAGGTGGCGGCGGGCAAGGTGCCGGAGTCGGTCATGCGGGCGGCGCGCGGCTGGTCGGAGCGGGAGTGGTCCGACAATGTCGACGAGCTCCGCGCGCGTGGGTTGATCAAGGGAGAGCCGACGAGTTCGTCGTTGACCGTCAGCGGTGCGGAATTGTTGCGGCGGGTCGAGGCGAGCACCGACGATGCCGCGTGGAACGGCGCGCTGGCGATGTTGTCGCAGGATGCGAGCGCTGAGCTGGCATATGTTCTCGGTCCGCTGGTGAAGCAGGTGCAGGCGTCCCTGGTGCCGCCGATCAACCCCATCGGAATGGGGAACGAATAGGCGTACCTCCGCCTTCGCTCCGGCCGTCGGCAAACCGGACTTGCCTGTTACCGTCGGTATCGGATGTGAGAGATTCTTGTCTGTGAGCTTCACGGACACCGTCACCATCGCCGCCCGCAATGCCTGGGCCCTCACCTTCGGTGCGGGCGTCCAGGCGCCGGATCCGACACCATCGACGGTGCTCTGCGAGCAACCGCACCGGCAGCTGCGTCGTTTCGAAGGGCCCGAACCCTTCAGTGCGGCAACGGGTTCGGCGGTTCTGCTGGTGCCGCCGCTCGCGGCGCCCGCCACCTGCTTCGACCTGCGGCCCGACCAGAGCCTTGCCAGATTCCTGCTCGACACCGGCCATACGCCCTATGTCGTCGACTACGGCGAGATCACCTTCGCCGATCGGCGGATGGGCTTCGAGGACTGGATCGACGACATCCTGCCCGAGGCGGTGCTGCGTGCCTCCGCCGATCAGGACGGTCGTCCGGTCGACCTGGTCGGCTGGTCCATCGGCGGGACCTTGGCGTTGCTCGCCGCGGCCGCGCATCCGGAGCTGCCGATCCGGTCCATCACCGCGGTCGGCGCGCCGCTGGACTACGACAAGATGACCGGCATTCCGCAGCTGCGCGCGGTCGCCAGGCTCACCGGCGGAATCGCGACGTCGACAGCGGTGCGCGCCGCCGGCGGCATCCCGGCGTCACTGACGCGATTGGCCTACAAGGTCACCGCGTGGGACCGGGAACTCACCCGCCCCTGGTTCGTGGCAAGCAACATCGCCCGCACCGAGACGTTGGCAAGGATGGAGACGATCGACCGATTCATGGCCGAGATGCCGGGCTATCCCGGCCGCTTCTACGGCCAGCTGTGGGGCAGGCTGATCCTGAACAACGACATCGGCCGCGGCGTCGTGCATTTGGGCAAGCGCCGGATCGAACTGTCGGAGGTGACCGCGCCGGTCCTGCTGGTCGGCGGTCCCAGCGACGTCATCACCCCGGCCGCCGCGGTCGAGGCCGGTACCAGAACACTCACCGGCGCTCGGTCGGTGCGCTACGAAACCGCCCCTGGTAGCCACCTCGGCATCCTCGCCGGACTGACCGCCCGCGACACAACCTGGACCTATCTCGACAAGTTCCTGCGAGAAGCCGCGTGATCCGAGCCGAGTACTACGCTGTTGAACTATGGGAGCCCAGTCATCCACCGCACTAGGTGTTTCGTCCGTCATCGCTGACCACTCGGGAATCACCGAGCTGTTCGCGGTGCTCGCATACGGTGAGATTTCCGCGTTCTATCGGCTGGCCGAGGAGGCCAAGCTGTCCCCGACGCTGCGGGGCAAGGTCGCCGTCGCCAAGATGGCCGCCGCCGAGATGCGGCATTTCGAGACCTTGGAGTCCGCACTCGCCGAGCGCGGCGTAGACATCTTCGACGCGATGGCCCCCTACGTGCGTGCGCTCGATGCCTACCACGACTCCACCGACCCCTCGACCTGGCTCGAGTCGATGGTGAAGTTCTATGTGGGCGACGGCATCGCCGCCGACTTCTACACCGAGATCGCGGGGGCGCTGACTCCCGAGGTCGCCACGGTGGTCCGTGACGTGCTCGCCGAAACCAGCCACTCCGAATTCGTGGTGGAGGAGGTGCGCCGCGCGGTCGGGACCAGTCGCTCCGAACGCGACCGGCTCACCCTCTGGGGCAGGCGGCTACTCGGTGAGGCCATCACCCAGGCGCAGTACGTGATGGCTCAGCGCGACGAACTCACCGAGCTCGTGCTGACCGCCACCGGCGATCTCAACGGCATAGCCGCGCTGTTCGAGCGTATGCAGGCCAGCCACGCCGAACGGATGGCCGTCCTCGGTATCTGACGCGGCTACTCGTTGACCGCGCGCTTGGGCACCAGGCGCAGCTCGGGAGCGCGGGCCTCGGCCTGATCGGTGAGCCAGACCATCACGCTCTGGTCGCTGCCGGTTTCCAGCGTCTCGAAGGCCACCTTCAGGTCGCCGTGCTCGGGGTGGTCGAGATGGAGCGCGGCCATCATGCGTTCCTGCAGGCGGTGCGGCTGCCAGCGTCCAGCGAAATCCGGGTCGTGATGCAGCGCGTTGATCACCTCGAGCAGTCGATCGTCGCCGGGCCAGCGCATTTTGGCCCGGGCCAGCTCTGCCGAGAAGCCGTCCGCAACCTCCGACCAATTCCGCATGACACTCCTGGCCAGCGGATGCATGAAGGTGTAAAAGGCCAGATTCACCTGGGTCGGATCGTCGAGCAGGCCGAGCGGTTTCGCGAGGTCCTCCCATGCCGGATTCCAGCCGAGCACATTCAGCCGTCGGCCGACGACGAAGGCCGGGGTGGGATGCAGCGCCCGCAGAATGGTCTGGATGGCGGGGCTGACGGATTCCTGTGCGGTCGGGGCTTTGGGGCAACGCTCTTCGTTGGCCGAGGTCAAGGCGAGCCAGCCGAAATGATGGCGTTGCGCGCCTTCCAACAGCAGCGCCTCGGCCAGCGCATCGACGACCGCGACGGAGGGATTGGTATCCCTGCCCTGTTCCAGTCTGGCCAGGTAATCGGCGCTGACCCCGGCGCGGACCGCGACCTCCTCGCGGCGTAACCCAGGGGTACGCCGCCGCCCGCCCCCCGGCATCCCGACATCCGACGGCCGCAATTCGCCGCGGCGCGCGATCAGGAATTCCGCGAATGCGTTTCGTGCCATAGGTCCATCGTGCCTTGTCCTGGGATAGTTATCCGCGCCCTGCCAGGTCCAGGATAACGGCGGTCTGGCTACCCGGCGGCGAGGCGAGAATGGTCGACGGCATGACAATTTCTTCCGAATCCGACATCGCCACGGCCACTTCGCTCGCAGCGGGCTCTTGGACGCTCGATCCGCTGCATTCTTCGGTCGAGTTCAGCATCAGGCATCTCGGTATTTCCAAGGTCCGCGGTCGATTCGCCCGTTTCGAGGCCGAGTTCGTCGTCGATGAATCCGGCGCGGCCACCATCGGCGCTGTCATCGATCTGGATTCCTTCGACACCGGCAACACCGATCGGGACGCGCACGTACGCAACGCCGATTTCCTCGACGTGGCCAACCGGCCGACGCTGTCCTTCCGCGCCACCGAAGCGGTCCAGATCACCGAGTCCTTCGTGGTCGAGGGTGAAGCAACGCTCGGCGCGATAACCAAGCCGATCACACTCGACGTCGAATGGGGCGGGGTGCAGGAGTTCGGGGCGACCGGCGATCGGCATGCCGGATTCTCCGCGACCGGCACCATCAAGCGCACCGATTTCGGTGTCGGTGGACCGCTGCCCGGCATGCTCAGCGACACGGTGAAGATCGAACTCGAAATTCAGCTGGTCGAGCCGAAGTAATTCCTGACATCCCTGTTCGCTGACAGCGCAGGCAGTCGTGTGCCTGCGCGTTGTGGCCCTGCACTAGCCTTGATCGGACAGCGAAGAGCGCTCGGGTGGACGAAGGTCCGCACGCCGCACAGGACTCTAGGTTCGGAGGTTGGCCGTGGAGGTCAAGATCGGTATTTCGGATAGCCCGCGGGAGATCGTGATCATCAGCTCGCAGACCCCCGATGAGGTCGAGGCGCTGGTGGCCGGTGCGCTGGGCGGCGAAACCGGCGTCGTGTCGCTGACCGATGAGAAGGGCCGCAAGTTCCTGATCCAGGCTGTCAAAGTCGCCTACGTCGAGATCGGCACGTCCACTGGCGGTCGCGTCGGATTCGCCGGCGTCTGAGCCCGTCCGCCGCTGCGCGGATTCGAGCATGACCAGCGGGTGCCGCAACTGCCGTCCGAGAGACGGCGGTTGCGGCGCCCGCTGAGTTTCTTCCCATGGATATACGAAATCGGTAGCCCCGGAGGATATCCGGGACTACCGATCAAGTGAAGAACGCTCAGGCGATGGGATGCAGCGGCACGTGCGAGAGGCCACCCCAGGCCAGTTGGACGGTGGTGTCGACCGCCTCGTCCTTCGGGATGGGACGGTCCGCCTCCAGCCAGTACCTCGCGGTGAACTGGCTGGTGCCGACAAGGCCGACGGCGAGGATCCTGGCACGGTACGGGTCCAACCCGGAATCGTGTGCCACCAGATCGAAGACCGCGTCGACACAGGCTTCCGTGGCCTGCTCGACCCGGCGCTGCACCTGCGGCTCGCTGGTCAGATCCGACTCGAAGACCAGTCGGAAGCCCTGCATTTCATTGTCGACGAAGTCGAAATACGCTTGCACCGCGGCGCGCACGCGCTGCCGGTTGTCGGTGGTGGAGCGAAGTGCCTGCCGAACACTCGACACCAGCATGTCGACGTAATTTTGCAGCACCGCGAGGTAGAGTTCGAGCTTGCTGGCGAAGTGTTGATAGAGCACCGGCTTGCTGACTCCGGCACATTGTGAGATCTCATCCATACCGGCGGCGTGATAGCCGCGCTGGACGAAGACTTCGCTTGCCGCCGCGAGCAGCTGTAGCCGTCGCTCGTCGCGTGGAAGCCGAGTACCGCGCTTGGTCGGCGCCGCGGCGGACGACGATTTACGGGACGTCATCCGGTCCACGAGGTCAGTCATTTTCGGTCTCCCAGTCGATGCCCCGGCAAGAGGGGATGTACACCGGGTATCCCAAGAACGATACCCGTACATCGACCATATGCGGACCCGGGTTCCCACTGTTGCCCGCTGGTGAGAAATGTCGCAGCAAACGACGTCGAGAGGCGTGCGCGACTTTCGGGGCTTGCGTGTTGTGAGAGTCTGGTGTGTGTGACCGACCGACCGGAAAGACCCGGCGGCGGGCGAATTGCGCACCGCCCCGCTGGCTCCGACGCGTCCGGTCCCGTGGAGAGGTCTGGAGCAATCGGTGATCCAGGCGGGGTCGAGGTCTATGACCCACTCGGCCTCCACCAGCCCCCCGACCGATCCCATCAGCCGTTGCGGGCCAGCTGGGATCCCGCCGGACCCGACGATGAGCGCCAGCGGCCACGGCCCGAACGCGACACCAAAAAGCAAAGCGCGCTCGGCAGATTCGTCTCCACCTACGGTTGGCGCGCGTATGCGCTTCCTGTGCTGTTGGTTGTCACCGTGCTGGTAGTCGTCGACGCGGTGCGCGGCGGACCCGACGCGGTGAGCACCGCCGGTGGCGCACCGGGGTTCGGGCAGCTGAGCCCGCACGCGGCATCGGCGGGCATCATCGGCGCCCCGCCCGGCGACGGACACTTTCCGACCGATCTGCCGTCCGGGGCGCTGCCCGATGGCGGCGCCTTCACCGAGACAGGAACTGCGGCTTGGCATGTGGTGTCCGGAACCACCGCGCAGGTCGGTACCGGCTCGGAGTTCAAGTTCAGCTACACCGTCGAGATCGAGGACGGCGTAGACACTTCCGAGTTCGGCGGCGATCAATCCGTCGCCAAAATGGTCGACTCCACCCTGGCCAATCCGAAGAGCTGGGCGCACGACACCAAGTTCGCCTTCCGGCGCATCGATCAGGGCGTGCCGGATTTTCGCATCTCGCTCGCTTCGCGCGAATCCTCGCGCAAGGCATGCGGTTTCGACATTCCGATCGACTCGTCGTGCTTCAACGCCGGCCAGCACCGTGTGGTGCTCTCCGAGGTGCGCTGGGTGCGCGGCGCCATTGCCTACGAGGGCGACATCGGTTCGTATCGGCAGTACCAGATCAATCACGAGGTCGGTCACGCCATCGGCTACCACCAGCATCAGCCGTGCGAGGCCGACGGTGGGCTCGCGCCGGTGATGATGCAGCAGACCTTCGGCATCCAGAACAACGACATCGCCACGCTCGATCCAGACGGCATTGTTCCGATGGATGGCAAGCGCTGTCGCTTCAACCCATGGCCTTACCCCCGCGGCTAGACCCGGTCGCGAATGCGGGACGATGGGACGGGAAGAACGGTCCGGTCGTCGGTGTTGGACAAGTAGCAGTTGCGCAAGCAGCGCAGCTGCCGTACTGCGATCGGCCAATTCGATTCGAGGAGTCCTGGACGTGTCATCACCGAAGTCCCTCCCGCCGCTCGTCGAGCCGGCCGCGGAGCTGACCAGGGACGAGGTCGCCCGCTACAGCCGCCACCTGATCATCCCGGATCTGGGTATGGACGGGCAGAAACGGTTGAAAAACGCCAAGGTGCTCGTGATCGGCGCGGGCGGCCTCGGTTCGCCCGCACTGCTCTATCTGGCCGCCGCAGGCGTCGGCACCCTCGGCATCGTCGAGTTCGACGAGGTCGACGCCTCCAACCTGCAACGCCAGGTCATTCACGGCGAATCCGATATCGGCCGACCGAAGGCCGACAGCGCACGCGACTCGATCCTGGAAATCAATTCCGGCATCGACGTCCGGCTGCACAAAATCCGGCTGGAGCCGGAGAACGCGGTCGAACTGTTCGCCGATTACGACCTGATCGTCGACGGCACCGACAACTTCGCCACCCGCTACCTGGTCAACGATGCGGCGGTGCTGGCGGGCAAGCCCTATGTCTGGGGCTCTATCTATCGTTTCGAAGGCCAGGTCTCGGTGTTCTGGGAGGACGCACCGGATGGCCGCGGCCTCAATTACCGCGACCTGTACCCGGAGGCCCCACCGCCCGGCATGGTGCCCTCCTGCGCCGAGGGTGGTGTCCTGGGCGTGCTGTGCGCCTCGATCGGTTCGGTCATGGTGACCGAAGCGATCAAGTTGATCACCGGTATCGGGGAACCGCTGCTGGGCCGGCTCATGGTGTACGACGCACTGGACATGAATTACCGGACCATCAAGCTGCGCCGCGATCCGGAGCGTCAGCCGATTACCGAGCTGATCGACTACGAGGCGTTCTGCGGTGTGGTCTCCGAAGAAGGCGTCGCCGCCGCGGCCGGGTCCACCATCACCGCGCGCGAACTGAAGGACCTTATCGACGCGGGTAAGGACATCGAGTTGATCGATGTCCGCGAGCCGGTCGAGTGGGACATCGTGCACATCGAGGGCGCGAAGCTGATCCCGAAGGACCGCATTCTTTCGGGCGACGCGCTGTCGGAACTGCCGCAGAACAAGCCGATCGTGCTGCACTGCAAGACCGGAATCCGGTCGGCCGAAGCCCTCGCCGCACTCAAACGCGCCGGTTTCGCCGACGCCACCCATTTGCAGGGTGGTGTCATCGCCTGGGCCAACCAGGTCGATCGCTCGATGCCGGTGTACTGACCGTCATCCCTGCTCCGGCGTGGTGCGGGGTCCGCACCGGGCCCCGCACCACGCCGACGACCGTGGCCGCTGATGGCGGACGGATTCTTCGGCGCGGCGCCCTTTACGGCACAGACGCCGGGAGTACGGTACGGCCGTGACTTCTGTGGAACCACCCGAGCACGTGCGAGCCACGTTCGGTCTGCGCGAAGTGACCCCGGTTTGGCTGGGAGACTGGGACGGCGGCTGGCGTCTCGGGGATGTGGTGCTCAGTCCCGTCGCCGACCATGCCAGGGCGGCGTGGTCGGCGAAGATCCGCGAGACGTTGAAGGTCGACGGACTTCGGCTGGCCCGCCCGGTCCGCGCGACCGACGGCCGGTATGTCGTATCCGGTTGGCGTGCGGATACTTTCCTGGAGGGAATTCCCGAGCCGCGCCACGACGAGGTGGTCTCGGTATCGCTGCGACTACATCAGGCCACGGACAAATTGGAGCGACCCCGTTTCCTGGTGCAGCCACCGGTGGCACCGTGGGTGGACGTGGATGTGTTCGTCGCGGCCGATCGCGCCGCATGGGAGGCCGTCCCGCTGCGAAGCCTGCGCGCCGGAGGTATCCCACTGGCGACCTCTCCGGATGGTGTGCGCAGCATGGAGCTCATCGGCCAACTGGCCACGCTGCGCAAGCCGGTGCAAACGCCTGCCCAGTTGGTGCACGGCGACCTGTTCGGCACAGTTCTCTTCGCCGGTGGCTATAGCCCCGGCCTCACCGACATCACTCCGTACTGGCGCCCCGCGCCGTGGGCCGCCGGTGTCATCGTTGTCGACGCGTTGGCATGGGGCGGCGCCGACGACGGCCTGCTCGAGCGTTGGTCCGATCTGCCGGAATGGCCGCAGATGTTGTTGCGCGCGGTCATGTTTCGACTTGCCGTGCATGCCCTGCATCCGCGGTCGACCCCGGAGGCTTTCCCCGGTCTCGCCCGCACCGCGGACATGGTCCGGCTCACCCTTTGAGGGGTGTTGATCTTGACCTGTCAGCTCTGCCGGGGGGCTGAGTGTGTCCTACGTCACGATTGTTCTATGCTCTGACAGCCGCCCGCGGTCCAGGGGCTGCGTTCCACTTGGGCAGTTGCCTATTTCCTGGGCAGCTGCGCATCGCTCCTACGGTTGCGCGAGTTTTCGCAGTCGTCGGTGACAGCTTGGTGTAACCCTTACGGTCTCCGCGCGAAAACCGTGGTGCCCGTGCTAATTTGGACGAAGTCGCCGGTCTGGTAATCCGTCGGGTTGCTTGGTGTCTGCGACATGGGGTGAGGACGGCGGCAGGTGAGAATTCAGCCTCGGGCACAGATCTTGAACGTTTGGAAAACGGTGATCGCCACCTGCTATCAGGATGGCAAATGGCAGTGGGGCGGTCGGGATGGCTCCAACTCGATCAGCGACGCCGAGCAGTTGCTGTGCCTGCTGTACCCCGCCACCGAAATCAATGTCCTCGCACTGGATCGTCCTGACGATATGGCCGAGGACGTCAAGGAAACCCTCGAAGCGATGGGTGGCGCGACACGGATCGGCGAGGTCATCGTCACCGTGCTCGAGGAGTACATCGAAAACCACACCGACCCTGACGGTGAGCCCGAATTCTCGGCGGGAAGCTATCTTCGGGCGAACAGCGGACGCGACCCGAACCAGGCGCAACGCGAGATCGAGGTCGTCGACTCGTATTCGATGTCACTGACCCTCAGCATCGCGGCGCTCGGTTTCCTCCGGGTTTTCCGAGGCTTCGTGCAGGGGCAGACCTACGACGAAGCCAAATTGCTCGGTGAGCGGATCCACGAGCTCAGCGCGAAGATCAGTATCCGGCTGACGGCGGCGATGATCGGTCTGCTTCGCAGTTTCGTTGTCAACACGGTGTCGACGAAGTCGGAACCGGGCGAGACGATCATCAGAATGCTGAACCAGACCGGGCAGCCGCCGAAGGTGATGGCGGAAAACATTATTCGCGGTCTGGAACCGGTGCGTACCCAGCTTCGCGGCATCAAGCTCGCCATGGTTCCCGGCGCCGAACTCGGGGCCGAGGACATGTTGTTCGAGTGCGGCTGGACCTGGGGCATCGCCAGGGAAGCCGAACCCATCGATTTCGTGCAGGCCAAGATCGCCCGACAGTCCGGCACCGCGGACCCGCGCCCATACCTTTATTTCAGCGTCGTAGCGCTGGACGGCATCAACGACCTCACCTCGCAGCGGACCAGGCAGTTGGACCTGCTCGATGAAAACCAGCGCAGGCTGGCCGAGGCGCTGCAGACGCGTTGGCATCTCACCCAGCTCTACTGGTCCACAGTCGCGCGCTTCGGCGCGGGGCGCTGGCCGTTGGAAGATATCCCGTGGCGGACTTCGGACGGCCAGGAATCCGACTACTACAGCCTCGTCGTCTCCGCTGTGCTGATCCAGGACCTGGTGAACCGCACCGCCAACGACGAGGATCTGACACGAGCGGTGGAGATCTTCGACGAACTGGCCAGGCGCGGCCGAATTACCCGACGTGTCACCAAGGACGACCCCTCGGTCGAGGTGCACGTTCCCGGCGTACGGATGTCGCTTGTCGGTACCGAGGACATCGGCGGCGGTGACCGATTGTCCTGGATCGTCTCCGATTACGCGCCGGTGTTGCTCAAGCGAATTCTGCAGGCGGCCCGTTTGTCCGGCAATGTGACCGCCCGCGACCGTTTGATGGAACTCGCGAAATCTGTGATGGAGCACCTGGATTCGCGGATCATCCAGGACGGGCCCGCGGCGGGGCTGTGGGACGACTCCGCGCGCGTATTCGGTCTGGCGAGCTCCTCGCCGTCGCAACCGTCGTGGTATCTGACGGAGCGAGTCATCGAGGGTCTCGTCACAGCCGACCGAACCTATCGTTCGCTGCCACTGCGCCCGGTGACACTGGTCGACGACGCGGTGGCATTGCTCAACGAGGCGGAGCATCTGCTCAACCGTGAACTACTCGAGGTCAATGCCGCCGATTTCACGGCCAACCGGAGGGCACTTGCGAAGATCGAGCGTCATCTCGACCGAGCGCGACGGATGATCGATGAAAGGCCGGGCACCGCGGTCGTTCTCACGATGCGAGCGCTCGATCAACTCGACGAGTTGGCGTATGCCGACCAGGACGCGATGAGGAGCAACTGACGCCATGCTCGTGTTCTCGACATCCGACAAGGGCGGCACCGGCCGTTCGGTAACCAGCTGCAATATCGCGTTTCGACTGTGTATGGGCGGAAAGAACGTCGCGTATCTGGATTTCGACTTCGGATCACCGACCGCGGGAGCCCTGTTCGAGATCGGTGCCGTGGAGCGTGGCGTTTCCAACGGCTCAGGGATGCACTCGTATTTATTGAACGAGAACGAGACACCGGCCAGATTCGATGTGCGCGCCAAATCTGATCGCGTCGAACTGGGGCGAATGCCGACTCGTTCCGGGAAGCTCGTACTGTTCCCTGGCGATGAGGGCGGTGCGGAATTCCCCACCAGCGGAACCGCCATGGTCGATCAATGCGTGAAACTTTTGTCGAAGGTACTGGATGAATTCCATATCGTCATCGTGGATCTCAGTGCGGGACGTTCGGCGGCGGCTCAGCTCGTTCTCGAGGCCACGGCGCGACCGCAGCTTGCCGAAAAGACCGTCCGCTGGTTGATCTTTCATCGCTGGACACGCCAGCACATCATGGCGGCCAGTTCGCTGGTGCACGGACCGAGTGGGCTTTTGGAATCCGGTGTCGGCTATGGGCATGGGGAGAAGAAGCTGCGCGAGTCGATTCGGTTCATTCGCACCGCTGTCCCCAACCCGTTCACCCAACCGGGCAATGAGGAGTCCGCCCAGGCCAGATGGCTGCTGAAACAAAACGCTGCGCTCAAAAAGCTTGCCTCCACCAAGAAGCTGGGGCAGAGCACACTGCTCGGGGAAACACCGATGGAACCGATGTTGCAGTGGCGTGAACAAGTGATCCTCGACGCCGATGTCGATGCGAAGATCGCCAATCTAGAGACCACGACCGCTTTCGGTGAACTTGCCCGACAGCTCACCGATGACGCCGTGTGGGAAACGTTCTGACCCACCTTCAAGGAAGGATTCCGATCGCCAGTGGAGACCGCTGCGGGCTACAGCGAGGCGACAGCGAGCGCGACGATGACGTCTGCGCCGCTTTCGCATCTGTCTATCGAGGTCGGCCATTTTTATATGAACGACCTCACCAATGGCGAGGATCGGATCAGAGCGCAGTTCAAGGAGGTCAAGAAACGGCTCGAATCCAATATCGGATACGCGCGAGATGAATTCGGTCAGAAGGCCAAGGTAAGCACCTGTTTTCTGATCGATGACTATTTCGGTCCCGATACCGACCCCGGCAAGATCATCGGCAAGCTGCTGACGGCCGCCAAAGAGTGCGGTATGACCATCGACTATCTGGCCCGTGAAGAAGGCTGCTTCGAGTCGCCCGTGTACGTGGACGGCGTCGCGACAGGGGCGCGGATCCCGCTTGCCGAGATGGTCGCCTCATGGATCGTGTCCGAGCCGATTTTGCAAACGACAGGGCGCAGGCCGCCGACGGATGTGTCGGGCTGGCTGTGCAACGGTCGCCGCTCGTCGGATTCCGACACGGTGCAGGCAATGCGCAGCAGTACATACCGGCCGGCCGAGGAGTACGGTCGCCGCGAGCATTCGATCTTCCTCGACGCTCAACTGTGGGCGCCGCCGAACAAGAAGTCGAGGATTCGCGCCGACGCCGATCGGGTGTGGTCCTGTCCGTTCTTGGCATCGATATGGCAATTGATGCGCCTGGACCTGCTGCGATACCAAGGCGCGCCGGTCGTGCAACCACAACTGTGGCCGGTCTCCGGTGAGCAGGATGCGGAGGACTTCGTCTGGCCGAAGTCGTGGCGTGATATGCCCGCGGTTGTGCAGTTGAACCCGCGGGCACACCCGTTCGCCGCCTACCGGGCGGTGTCGATTCTGCCGCGCACCTATGTCAGCATCGAGCATGCGGTCGAGGTCATCCTCGGTCACCTCCAGATCGACGACGAGGTGATCGATCTGGCTGTGCGTAGCGGGATCAAGGATGGTGTCACGGTGCCGCGCCCGGTCAGTCATCGGCTCGAGCACCTTTTCGTCCCAGAAACCTGGGCCGGCCGGGCGACGATCGCCTGATATGGCCGATGCGATGGTCTTTCCGGAGCGCCCGCTCATCATCCTCGGCGAAGTCCGTACCTGCGTGGTGCCGGCCGCCGGGGCACTGAGTCGTGTCGAGGTTCGCGATTTGCTCGCACTGAAGCCCGGTCGCCCGGTGCGATCGTGGGAGCGGCCGATTCCGATGGCGATCTCGCCGACCATGCTTGTCGGTGTGGATTGCCTGTTGCCGACGGGTTCGGGTGCGAAAGCGGAGAGCAGGGGCACCGTTGCCACCAACGCCGTCGTGGTCGGCGGCCGGGTCCTGCAGAGTTCGGTGCGCTCGGTGGTGGTGCGTTCCGCACGGCCGCAGCGCGAGAAGTGGGAGCACTATCTGCGCAGCGGCGGGGTCGCCGAGGTGATCAACAAGATCAGCAGCGGAATCGGTCCGGACCTGGTGAACGGCTTTCTGTACCGGCCGCAGGCTAACGACACCCTGGATCTCGCCTCGATCAGCGAGCGACTTCTTGCCAAGGTGCGGCTGGATCGAGGGTTGGACCAGCGATCGCCGCTGCTGGTCGGCTCGACTCGGCTGCGTTGGACAGCGCGCCTGGGTGAGGTGGATGCCCCAGCCGTCGATTTCCGACTCGAAGACGACGAGATCCGTACCGTGCAGATCACCGTGCGCGAAATCGGGGAACTCGCTGTGGTCCATCAGTTCTGCGCCGACCTCGCCATGCACGACTGGCTGTTGACCGCTGTCGTCAACGTGGTCGAGGAGGCCGACAGATACGACACGGCGAGCCAGGAATCCGCGCGCGTCCTCGCCGCTGTCCTCGAGCATCTGGCGCACCTCTGGATGCCTGGCGCTCACACACCGCCGCAGTTCCTCGGGCTGTGGCAGCAGTTGGAAATGCGTCCCGGCTTCACCCGTGATTGGGAAAGCAGGGTCGGTCAGCTGCGCAACCGCCTGTCGGTAGCGACCTTGGCCGCGCTTCGTGAAGCCAAGGTGGCCACGACGAACTGGTAGCCATCTCACAACCTGAACCAGCGTCGGACGAGCAGCGCGAAGAATACCGAGGTCGAGACGGTCCCGACGTACGCTTCGACGACGAGCAGGGTCTGGCCGAAGCCGCCGATGTCCTTGGTGTCGCCGACACCGACCGGATTCAGGAAGTTCATCAGGCACAGGTAGAAGGTCGACGGGATCTCGACACCGGCCAGAAAACTGATCACGAGGGTGAAAGCGACCAAAAGCAGCGCCATCCAGGCCAGCAGCCGGAACGGCTGATATCCGTAGCCGCACAACAGATCCGAGACATAGCCTCCGGTTCGGCGCAAGCCGGGCGGTAGGGCTTCGAAGCGCGCGCGGGCCTGGGCGAGGCCACACCGGTCCGCGTCGTCGTCGTCCTCGTTCTGCCGATGTAGACCGCCTGCCCTGCGGAACGCGAGCGCCGCGTGGCCGGGCAGTCCGGTCGAACGCATGCAGTCACCGAGCCGCTCGTAGACCTCGGCGAGCATGGTGTTCTGGGTGCCGCTCAGGCGCAATGGGCCGCGGTACTCGACCTCGGCGGCGAGGAGGGCGGCCAGGAATTCGACTGGGATGGTGCCGTGTTCGGCCTCGTCGGTATGCGGTTCACGGGTCGCGGCATAGAGATCCGCGAACACCAGGCTGTCACCGCGGCGGCGGATACCCGGTGGTTCATAGCTGGCGACGACCGTTTCGACATGTGTGTTGAAGGAGTCGAGCAGCCGATCCTCGCGCGGCTGCCGGTCCCGGCCGTCGAGTCCGGCGAAGTGGTCGGTGATCTTATCCTCGTACGCGGCGGCGTGCCGATAGATCCGGGTAGTCATCGACGCGACAAAGGTTGATGACAGATCCGGTTGATCGGTCATGGTGAATCTCCCCCGGGAGTGACACGTCGGCAAGACGTTATTTCCACCATAGCAATGGAATTCGGCTATTGGTTGCGGCTGCGGACTCCTTCAGCCATCGCTTGTCGTCCGGACCGGCGATCGGAGGGCCGACGGGCGTGCGCTGGATACGGTGCACGAACACGTCGCGCGGCTCGCCGTCGCCGAAGTAGCGCTGGTCGTATCCGGCCCAATGGAACCCCGCGCTCATATACAGCTTGGCGGCGCGCGGATTGGTCGGTCGGACGGTGATGTAGACCCGCTCGACCAACGCGGCAACGCAACCCGCGACGGCCCGCTCCAGCAGGGCCGTGCCGAATCCGCGACTCTGGCAGTCCGCCGCGACCGCCAGCCCGAGTACCCAGGCCCGCCGCGAGGTGTTGATGCCGACAAGCACGTATCCGCAGACACGGCCGCCGATATCGACCACCACCCAGTCCGATCCGTGCAGATCGAACAGTTGGCGCAGGACAACCAACGAGTAGGCCAGATCACCGAGCTGTTGCTCCTCCAACTCGGCGATTTCGGCAAGATCCTCCCGAGTCGCGGCCCGGTACACCGGTGCTCGCGACTTCTTGCTGATGTCCAAATGCTCACCTCTGTCACCCCGGTGTGAGTCTGGTTCCAGCGTAAAGCGTTGGCGCCGTGTGGGGGTCGAGAAGGCGGAAAGCCGGACGCCACACCGTTGTCCCGACCTCAGTCGGACGCGAACGGTGTGGCGTCGGTTTTTGTGTTGTGGCGCTTGCGGTTACACGTTGGCGTAGGCGAGCGAGGAGATCCGCGCGATGCCGAACGAGGAGCGCAGGTAGAAGAACCAGGTGACACTCGACATCACGAGGAATGCGGCAGCGTAGCTCCAGAATGCGGGCGCCATGCTGTGGAAATTGATGTTGGACAGGCGAAGTGCTTGCTGTAGCAGGTATCCGCCCGCGGCGCCGACCGCGCCGATGACACCGATGGCCGCGCCCGCCTGTCGCCGTGCCGATGCCACGGCATCGCCGGCGTCCAGACCATGTTCCGAGGCGTACTTCTTGGCCTCGGCGCTGAAGATCGACGGGATCATCCGATAGGTCGAGCCGTTTCCGATGCCGGTGAGGACGAACAGCAGCAGGAACGAAATCAGGTACAGCGGGAAGCTTTTCAGCTCCAGCGCGGCCATGATGAGCGCACACGTCACCGCCATGCCGCCGAACACGAACATCGTGATCTTGGCGCCGCCGACCTTATCGGAAACCCAGCCACCGAACGGACGGCTGAACGAGCCGACCAGCGCGCCGAGGAACGCGAGGTTACCCAGCGTGGTGATCCAGCCGATCTTGGCGAGGTCGGGGAAGTTGGCCTTGATCAGCGTCGGGAAGGCGAAGGAGAACCCGATGAACGAGCCGAACGTGCCGACGTAGAGGAACGACATCACCCAGGTGTGCCGATTGGTCAATGCCAGCTTGTAGGACCTGCCATCGGATTTGGCGGTGCTTATGCTGTCCATGTACCGCAGCGCACCGAAGGCCGCGATCAGGATGAACGGTATCCACACCAGGACCGACAGGGTGATGCCGAACCGGTAGCCCGCGGCGTCCTTGGCCATGATGTGCGTGCCGAGGGTGATCACCAGCGGCAGCACCAGTTGGGTCTGGGCGACGCCGAGATTGCCGCCCGCGGCGTTGATACCGAGTGCCGAGCCCTTTTTTCCTTCGGGGAAGAAGAAGTTGATGTTGGCCATCGAGGACGAGAAGTTGCCGCCGCCGAAACCGGCGAGCGCGGCAAGGATCATGAACACCCACATGGGCGTGCCGGGGTGGTTGATGAAGTAGGCAAGGCCAACGGTCGGGATCAGCAGCATCGCCGCGCTGAACGCGGTGAAGGCTCGCCCGCCGAACTTGGGGATGGCGAAGGTGTACGGAATCCGTAGCGCCGCACCGACAAGGGTGGGGGTGGAGGTCAGCAGCAAGGCGTTGCTCACCGCGATGGGGTTGCCTTTACCGAGCCCGGCCAGGAAGTCGAAGCCCGCCAGGCCCATGCTGGTCACCACGGTGCCCCAGATGACCCAGACGCTGAAGCCGAGATTCTCGGCGAATACGGAGAAGGTCAGGTTCTTGCGAGCGGTGTGGTTGCCGCCCGATTCCCAGAATTTCGGGTTGTCCGGCTCCCAGGTATCCAGCCAGCGTCCGCGCTTGCGGTGCTCGAAAGTTGTTGTGTCCGACTGCTGGCCGGTGGCAGCTACTGTGGCGGTCATCGGCTTCCTCTCGATTGGGCTCGGCTTGTTGCCCAGCTCGGTCGAGACAAAGGTAGAAGTCGGTTGTTGCGTGTGAGTGGCTGTCGATGACGTTCGAGGCAAATCCGACTCACACAGCGGGGAGTCGGGCGGTGACCAGTCGGTTACCTACCGTTGAGATTCGTCACGGGCGGGGTATTCGGCGATGAGTGTGCCCAGAAAGCAGCGCGCGGCCTGCGCGGCGCGGTCGGCGTCGCCATCGATCACGGCCTGCACCAACTCGTTGTGTTCCGCGTCGAAGGCGTCGTCGGATTTCTTGGTCCGCGACCGGATCACTTGTTCGATGGTCGGCAGCAGCGAGTCGTAGAACTCGAGATACACCGCGTTGTGACTTGCGACCACGATCGCGCGGTGCAATTTGACGTCGGCCTCGATAGCCGCCACGTTCTGCTCGTTCCAGCGCTCTTTGTTGCGTTCCTCCAGCAGGCGGCGCAGGTTCGCGATGTCGGCGTCGTCGCGGCGCCGCGCCGCGAGCGCGGCGGCGGTGGAGTCGAGGGCCTGGCGCAGCTCGAGGACATCGCGTTCCTCCGCGTCCGCGAAGTACTTCGCGAGCGTGCCCCCGACCTCGGAGGCGGCGATCACGTAGGTGCCCGACCCTTGGCGGCGCTCGAGCACCCCCGCGTGGACGAGCGCCTGCACCGCCTCGCGCACGGTGTTCCTACCGGTGCCGGTGAGCTCGGTGAGTTCGGGTTCGGTAGGGATGCGGGAGCCGATCGGCCAACGGCTGGAACGAATTTCGGAACGCAGCTGCTCGGTTACCTGGGCAATGAGGCTGGTACGCCGGACTGGTTGCACCGCAACAGAGTACCGCCCATCACAAATGCTTGCCCCATATCGTCGGGTCATCCTATGATTCCTCGGTGACTGCAACCCTCGAGGAGACGACAACTCATCCGGTATCCGACCGGATCGAGCAGCGTAGACGTGCGCTGACCGAGGGCCGCCTGCTGGTTCTCGCCGCCATCGTCGTGTCCGCGCTCACCCTCCGTGTCGCCGTCACCGCGTTCAGTCCGCTCGCCGATCGAATCGGTGCGGACATCGGCTACTCGACCGCCGTGATCGGTGTCTTCGGCATGATCCCCACCGCGATGTTCGCGGTGTCCGGTCTGCTGACACCGATCTTCGTGCGCAAGGTCGGGCTGGAACGCACCGCCATGGTCGCCATGTTGATGGCAGGGCTCGGCATGTTGATCCGGGCCACCGTCGGAAGCACCGCCACCCTGTTCGTCTTCTCGGCGCTGGCGCTGGGCGGTATGGGCATCGGCAATGTGGTGATCCCGCCGTTGGTGAAGCGGTACTTCTCGGATCGACTCGCGGTGGTCAGCTCGCTGTACATCACCATGGTTCAGCTCGGCACCGTCGTGCCCGCGCTCATCGCGGTTCCGGTCGCCGAAGCGCACGGCTGGCGGATCTCGCTCGGTCTGTGGGCGGTACTCGGATTCGCCGCGGCACTGCCGTGGATCGGCGTGCTGCGTGATCGTCGGGGTCGCGATGTGGTGGATACCACCGGCCTGCCCGCGGCCGCCGCGGAGCCGAAGGGTCGAGCGTGGCGTTCGCCGCTGGCCTGGGGCATGGCGGGCATGTTCGGCATGACCTCGCTGACTACCTACGCGATGTTCACCTGGTTGCCCAAGATTCTCGGCGAGGCCGGCGCGAGCGCGGCGTTCGGCGGAACCATGGTCGGTCTTTTCGCGCTCGTCGGGCTGGTGTCGGCATTCACCGCGCCGACCATCGTCGCGCGCTTCCGCAATCCTTTCCCCTTCGTGGTCGCGTGCGCGGTCTTCTTCTTCACCGCGTTCGCCGGGCTGTTGATCGCGCCGATGAGCGTGCCGCTGCTGTGGGTCGTGCTGCTCGGTCTCGGGCCGAGCACGTTCCCGATGGCGCTCACCCTGATCAATATGCGCACCCGCACCCCGCAGGGCTCCGCTTCGTTGTCGGGCTTCACCCAGGGCGTCGGTTACGCCGTGGCGTGTGTCGGGCCGCTGCTGTTCGGCATGCTGCACACCGCGACCAACGGCTGGCTGGCCCCGTTCGCGATGCTCAGCGTCGCGGTGCTGGTGCTCTTGGCAGGCGCATGGCAGGCGTGCAAGCCGCGGATGCTCGAAGACACCTGGGCTTGATCGGAAAAGCCTCACAGCTCGAGTCGTGCGTCACACCCTCACCGGCCGCGGATCTCGAGGTCGGCTGTTCGTGACGCGCGGAAACCGTTGTGTCACATGCCCGAAACATTCGGTGGGTTCTCACCTGTGGTGCGGGGGAATCGTGAGCAACCGTTGATTTGACGGTCATTTCGCGCAGCATTGCGGCAATACCCGTTTCCTACGGTTGGGCTAACCGATTTTGGGAGGCCCTTGTTGAGCACGCTGACGCGTAACCACAACATCGAGCAGTGGGATGCCGAAGATGTCGCGGCCTGGGAGGCCGGCGGTAAAGACGTCGCCAAGCGGAACCTGATCTGGTCGGTCTTCGCCGAGCACGTCGGGTTCTCGGTCTGGTCGATCTGGTCGGTGATGGTGCTGTTCATGCCGACCGACACCTTCGGCATCGATCCGGCGGGGAAGTTCTTCCTCGTCGCGGTGCCGACCTTGGTCGGTGCGATCCTGCGGATTCCGTACACGGTCGCTACCGCCCGGTTCGGCGGCCGCAATTGGACCATCTTCAGCGCCGTGCTGCTGCTCATCCCGACATTGCTCACGCTGTACTTCATCAACCAGCCGGGCACCTCCTACACGACGTTCCTGGTCGTCGCGGCATTCGCCGGTTTCGGTGGCGGCAACTTCGCCTCCTCGATGACCAATATCAATGCCTTCTACCCCCAGCGGCTCAAGGGCTGGGCCCTCGGCCTGAACGCCGGTGGCGGCAATATCGGCGTTCCGGTCATCCAGTTGCTCGGCCTGCTTGTCATCGCCACCCTCGGCAACGGCTACGCCTCGCTGATCTGCGCGATCTACCTGGTGCTCGTCGCGCTGGCCGGTGTCGGCGCCGCGCTGAATATGGACAACCTGAAGAACCAGCGGGCCGACCTCTCCTACATGATCACGGCGCTGAAGGTGCCGCAGTCGTGGGCGATCGCCTTCCTCTACATCGGCACCTTCGGCTCGTTCATCGGTTACAGCTTCGCCTTCGGGCAGGTGCTGCAAATCAGCTTCAAGGCCGGTGGCGACACCGCCGCGCAGGCCGCGCTGCATGCCGCGCAGATCGCGTTCGTCGGTCCGCTGCTCGGCTCGCTCGCCCGGCCCTACGGCGGTAAATGGGCCGACAAGATCGGCGGCAGCAGGGTCACGATGTATGTGTTCGGCGCAATGATCGCCGCCGCGGTGATCGTCGCGGCCGCCAGTACCGTCGGTGACGGCAATGGCGGTGTGCCCAGCGGTGCGGTGATGGTCACGCTGGTCGGCGGATTCATCGCGCTGTTCGTGCTGTCCGGTATCGGAAACGGGTCCGTCACCAAGATCATCCCTTCGGTCTTCGACGCCAAGTCCAAGAGCCTGGACGTAAGTCCGGCCTCCAGGGCTTCGTGGTCGCAGAACACCTCCGGTGCGCTCATCGGATTCGTCGGCGCCATCGGCGCGCTCGGTGGGGTCGGCATCAACCTGGTGCTGCGCTCCTCCTATGCCTCGACCGCGTCGGCAACCACCGCCTTCTGGGTCTTCATGGCCTTCTATGTGGTGTGCGCCGTGGTGACCTGGGCGGTCTTCCTGCGCCGCCCGAGCATGCGGTCGATGTCCGCCGCCGCGGGCCTCGACTCCGAGGTGGTCGTCGAGGCAGAGGCACTGATCCTCGAGGCCGAAGCCACCGAGCCGGTCGGTACCAAGTCCACGTCCGCCAGCTCGTCGGCCCGAGCCTGACGCCGAAATATCAACGGAGGACAGTCATGAACTCGACAGTCGAACCAAACCAGCGCAAGACAGCAGTGGTCATCGGTCACGGCATGGTCGGGCACCGGTTCGTTGAGGCGCTGCGGTCCAGGGACGAGGCAGGCCAGTGGCAGGTCGTCATCCTCAGCGAGGAGCGGCTGCCCGCCTACGACCGCGTCGGTCTGTCCTCCTATGTCGGTGTGTGGGACGCGAGCGCACTCGCGTTGCCCGGTAACGAGTACGTGGCCGACGAACTGGTCGAGTTGCGCCTTGGTCAGCGTGCGGAGGCCATCGACCGGGACGCTCGCAAGGTCACCACCTCCGCGGGTGACACCATCGCCTACGACGCGTTGGTGCTCGCCACCGGTTCGTATGCGTTCGTGCCTCCGGTGCCCGGCCACGATCTGCCGGAGTGCTTCGTCTACCGCACCCTCGACGACCTGGATGGCATCCGGGCGACCGCGACGACGGCCGGTCCCGGCGCGGTCGGTGTGGTGGTCGGCGGCGGCCTGCTCGGTCTGGAGGCGGCCAATGCGCTGCGGATGCTCGGGATGACTCCGCACGTGGTGGAGTACAACGCCCGGCTGATGCCCGCGCAGATCGACGAGGGCGGCGGCGCCATCCTGGAGCGGCTGGTCACCGACCTCGGCCTGGAAGTGCACACGGGGGTCGGCACCTCGTCGATCGACACCGAGCCGGACAGCACACCGAGTGGCCGGTTGAAGGTCACCCTTTCCGACGAGACCGTGATCGACGCGGCGCTGGTGGTGTTCTCCGCCGGTGTCCGCCCGCGCGATCAGATCGCCCGTGACTGCGGCATCGAGGTCGGCCCGCGCGGTGGCATCATCACCGACCTCGGCTTGCGGACCTCGGACCCGGACATCTACGCGATCGGCGAATGCGCCGCCGTCGAGGGCACCTGCTACGGCCTTGTCGCTCCCGGCTACACCACCGCGGAAATCGTCGCGGACCGATTGCTCGGTGGCGCAGGCGAATTCCCCGGCGCGGATATGTCGACCAAGCTCAAGCTGCTCGGCGTCGATGTGGCCAGCTTCGGTGACGCGCATGGGACCACCCCCGGCGCGCTCTCGGTGGTACTGCACGACGCGGCCAAGGGCACGTACGCGAAACTCGTCGTCTCCGATGACGCGCAGATCCTGCTCGGCGGCATCCTGGTGGGCGACGCCACCGCGTACTCGTCGTTGCGCCCGCTGGTCGGTCGCCCGCTGCCGGCCGAGCCTGCGGCGTTGATCTCCCCCGCGGGCGCTGAACTCGGGGCCGACGCGCTACCCGATGACGCCCAGATCTGTTCCTGCAACAACGTTTCCAAGGGCGCGATCTGCGGGGCCATCGAAGACGGCGCTTGCGATATCGCGGGCGTCAAGAAGTGCACCTCCGCCGGAACTTCTTGCGGTGGTTGTGTTCCCATGCTCAAGAAACTTCTCGAGCAGTCCGGCGTCGAGATGTCGAAGGCGCTGTGCGAGCACTTCTCGCAGTCGCGCGCCGAGTTGTTCCAGATCGTCCAGGTCACCGGCATTCGCACCTTCTCGGCGTTGATTGCCAAGCACGGCAAGGGAACTGGCTGCGATATCTGCAAGCCGACGGTCGCCTCCATCCTCGCTTCCACCTCGAGCGAGCACATCCTCGACGGCGAGCAGGCGGCGTTGCAGGACACCAACGACCACTTCCTCGCCAATTTGCAGAAGAACGGCACCTACTCGGTGGTCCCTCGGATGCCGGGCGGCGAGGTCACCGCGCAGCAGCTGATCACCATCGGCGAGGTGGCCAAGGAATTCGATCTCTACGTCAAGGTCACCGGTGGCCAGCGCATCGACCTGTTCGGTGCCCGCGTCGAACAGCTGCCATTGATCTGGAAGCGCCTCGTCGATGTCGGCATGGAATCCGGTCACGCCTACGGCAAATCGCTGCGCACCGTGAAGAGCTGTGTCGGATCCACCTGGTGCCGTTACGGTCAGCAGGATTCGGTAGGCATGGCCGTGCTGCTGGAGAAGCGCTACCGCGGACTGCGTTCGCCGCACAAGCTGAAGCTGGCCGTCTCCGGCTGTGCCCGCGAGTGCGCCGAGGCGCGCGGCAAGGATGTCGGCGTCATCGCCACCGAGCACGGCTGGAACCTGTATGTCGGCGGTAACGGCGGACTTGTGCCGAAGCACGCGGTGCTGCTGGCAGGCGATCTCGACGACGAGACGCTGATCCGCTATATCGACCGGTATCTGATGTTCTACGTCCGCACCGCTGACCGTTTGCAGCGCACCGCGCCGTGGCAGGAGGCACTGGAGGGCGGAATCGACTACCTGAAGCAGGTTGTGTGCGAGGACATCCTCGGTATCGCCGACGATCTGGAGGCGGCGATGGCCCAGCATGTCATCGGCTACCGCGACGAGTGGGCCGCGGTACTGGACGACGAGGAGAAGCTTTCGCGCTTCGTGTCCTTTGTCAATGCCCCCGAAGAGGCCGATCCGACCATCTCCTTCAACGAAAGCGGGGATCGCAAGGTGCCTGTGTTGCTCGGCATGCCTGATATCCCGGTCGCTACGCACGGGCAATGACCGCTTAACCCCGAAGAAACAAGACGTCGGTACCAATGGGTGAGGCGTTTGGAGGATGACACCGATGACCGTGATCGATACGCCCGGCATCACCGCGGCTACCGCAACTGGGTGGACGCAGGCATGCCGGCTCGACTACCTGATTCCCGGCCGCGGCGTCGCGGTGTTGCTGCGTGGTGGCCGGCGGGCCGGGGCACAGCGTCCCGGGGCTACGCTCAGTCAGGCCGCTCTGTTCCTGCTGTCCGACGGCACACTCTGTGCTGTCGGCAATATCGATCCGTTCGGCAGAGCCGCAGTGATGTCGCGTGGGATCGTCGGTGATCGCGGCGGTATCCCTGTCGTTGCGTCGCCGCTGCTGAAGCAGGCTTTCTCATTGGTCGACGGGCACTGCCTCGACGACGATTCGGCAGCGCTGCCGGTGTATGCGGTGCGAGTCGACGACGGCATCGTTTCGATTTCCAATGAGCCGATCTCCGGGCTCGACTCTTCGGACGGTGGATCGACATGACGACTATCAACGCGGACGCCTGTCTGGCCGGATTCACGGTCGGCATCACGGCGGCAAGGCGAGCGGATGAGTTCGCCACGCTGCTGGTGCGACGAGGCGCCGGTGTTGTCTGCGCCCCGGCCATTCGAATCATCCCGCTCGCCGACGACACCGAACTGGAGCGGGTGACTCGTCTGCTGATCGCGGATCCGCCACAGCTCGCGGTGGCCACCACCGGCATCGGTTTCCGCGGCTGGATGGAGGCCGCCGAAGGGTGGGGGATCGCCGAGGACCTGCGCACCACGCTGGCATCGACCAGGATGCTGGCCCGTGGGCCGAAAGCCAAGGGCGCCATCCGCGCCGCGGAACTGCGCGAGGAATGGTCGCCTGCCTCGGAGTCCTCCGCCGAGGTGCTCGACCATCTGCTCGCCGAGGGCGTCGAAGGCGTGCGGATCGCGGTCCAATTGCACGGCGCCACTACCGAATGGGAGCCGGTTCCCGACTTCTGCGAGGTCTTGCGGTGTGCTGGAGCGGACGTGATACCGGTACCGGTGTATCGCTGGATCCCGCCGGAGGATCAGGGTCCGATGGACAACCTGATCGAGGCCATCGTCACGGGAAGTCTGGACTGCGTGACCTTCACCAGTGCACCCGCGGTGGCGTCATTGCTGATGCGCGCCAAGGAAACCGGGCTGCTGGATGGTGTGCTGCACGCGTTCCGTGGCCGGGTGCTTCCTGCTTGCGTCGGGCCGATCACCGCCGCGCCGCTCGAAGAGCTCGGTGTGTCCACCACGATGCCGGGGCGTGCGCGGTTGGGTGCGCTTGCTCGGCACGTCGCCGAGGAACTTCCTCGTCGCGCCAATCGAATTCAGGCCGCGGGGCATCACATCAGCGTGCGCGGCGCGTGCGTAGTTGTCGACGGGAAGGTGCGACAGCTTGCTCCGGCGCCGATGGCACTGATGCGCTCGCTCGCTCGCCAGCCCGGCCGGGTTGTGTCCCGCGAGGACCTGCTCGCGGTGTTGCCAGGTGGTGGTGATGACACGCATGCCGTGGAAACCGCGATCGCCCGGTTGCGCGCCGGACTCGGTACGCCGAAAGCGATTCAGACGGTGGTCAAACGCGGCTACCGGCTGGCGCTGGACGCCGCCGAATGCATCGACTACCCACGACCCGTCGGCCCGGCGTCCAGTATCGGCACACCGGCAAGGGCACCGCGATACGCACAGATCGTGCGGAGCTTGTGACGGCTCCGGCCCTGGTCCTGGTGGCACACGGCACCAGGAGCACCAGGGGCGTGCAAATGATCGCCGCGCTGGCCGAGGCGGTGGATCGGGAGCTCGGTGAGCTTCCCTGGGTGCGTACCGCATTCGTGGACGTGCTCGGTCCTTCGCCGTCCGAGGTGCTCGGCGACCTGATCGACGCGACGGGGGAGTCCGTTCCCGCCGTGGTGGTTCCCGCGTTCCTCGCCTCCGGCTATCACGTGTACCAGGACGTACCTCGTGAGGTGGCCGAGAGCGCGCACCCGGCGGTTGCGGTCACCCCGGCCATGGGCCCCGACCCGGCACTGGCCAGGATCATGAGCCTGCGCCTGCGTGCGGCGGGGTGGCGCCCCGGCGACGCGGTGGTCTTCGCTGCCGCGGGATCCTCGGATGCCAGAGCGCGCCAGGACGTTCGGCGCGCCGCCGCCATGCTCACCGAATGCCTCGGTGCTCCGGTCCGGATCGGCTACGTCGCGACCGGGGCGCCGCGCGTTCCGGAAGTAGTTGCCGCGCTGCGTGACTCGGGTTCAGAGCGGATATTCATCGCCTCGTACCTGCTCGCACACGGTCTGTTCCAGCAGCGCCTGCACGAAGCGGGCGCCGACGGCGTCGCCGAACCGATCGGTGTTCATCCGGCAGTCGTGCGCCTTATCGCGGACCGCTACCGTACCGCCGCACGCGAGTTGGTCCGCGTCCGCGCGCTCTGACCTTTCAGGCGGTTTGCCAGGTACTCGAGGACCCTCGACCTGCCGCGCGGGTCGCCGGTGTCGGGCCCGGTCGCGCTCGCCCGTGATGATCGTGCGGGGGGCAGCGCCTTGCTCGCGCCGACCGTCATCGCCACCGTGCGCGAGGTCGCCGACATTCGGACGGCGTGGAATGGCAGCGCCTTGCATCGAGGATGCCGTAGGTTTGCCCGGGAACGTTCTTCAGCAGCATGCTTTCCGAAATGGCAGGGAGGCGTTGTGACGGGAGTCGGCGACGACACCGTATCGGAGGCTCGGGCAAACGGCACGGGGCAGGCGCCGCTTGCGCTGTCGACCGCCCAATTGCGGTGGTGGGTCGCGCAGCCGTCGCATGCCGATGTGCCGATAACCGTCGCGATGTACCTGGATCTGTCCGGTCCGGTAGATGTCGAGTTGCTGCGCGATTGCATTGCCCGCGCGACCCGCGAACTCCAATCGCCGCACCTGCGGTTTCGGATCATCGATGGGCAGCCGCACCAATATCTCGACATGCGCGAGGATCTACCCTTCCGGATCGAGGATCTGACGGGACAACCCGACCCCGTCGCCGCCGCGGTGGCGCACATGGAGGGCGACTACACCGCCGCGCTGGATCTGCTCTCCGACAAGCTCACCGTGGTCACGGTGTATCGGGTGGCGGGTGAGCGCCATCTGCTCTACATCCGCAGCCATCACATCGTTGTCGATGGCGTGGGTGCGGCCGCCGTGCTGCGCCGCACCGCGCAGCTGTATCGAGCGGCGGTCGAGAAGACGCAGGCGGAACCCGCTGCTGCGCGAGCATTGTCGGTGGCGGAATTGCTGAGCGATGAACAGGCCTACCGGGATTCGCCGCGCCCTGCGGTACGGCCCGGCGTCGCGCCGAGCGTGCTACTACCCGAACTGCTGCGTGCGGGGACACTTCCCGACGCGGTCGCACTGGGTGATGGCGAACGCACCATGACCTACCGCGAGCTGGACGAGGCGTCCTCGCGCTGGGCCCGTGAACTGATGGCGGGCGGAGCGGGGCCGGGAGAGTTCGTCGTCGTCGCGGTGCCGCGCTCGCTGGAATCCGTACTCGCGCTATGGGCCGTGGCCAAGTCGGGAGCGTGCTTCGTACCAGTCGATCCGACCGAGCCCGCCCCTCGCATCGCGACGATTATCGCGGATTCCGGTGCACGCCAGGGTCTTACCGTCGCGACTGTGCGACGAAATCTGCCGTGCAGCGGCGGATCGGCGCGCCGTAACGGTGTCGAGCACGGTGCGGCCGCTACCGGGTCGGGTGATCCGGTCGCAACCGACTCCCGCGACGCGGACAGGCGTGGCGCGCCCGGTGTGCCGCAGCGCGATACCCAACGCGCGCGTCGGTATGTGGTCCCCGGTGGACAGCGCGGTATCGATTGGCTGGTGCTCGACGATCCTCGCGCCGTAAGCCGGATCGCCCGCCGGGCAGCTACTCCCGTGGACAACGCCGACCGGGCACGTGCGCTGCGGCCAGGGCATCCCGCCTACCTGATCTATACCTCGGGCACCACCGGAACGCCGAAGGGTGTCGCCGTCACCCATCGCGGGCTCGGTCCGCTGACCGGCTACATCACCGAACACTATGGCGTGCACCAGGATTCCGTCGTTCCGCACGCGCACACACCATCGTTCGACGCGCATCTGCTCGAATTGTTCGCGGCGTTCGCGGTGGGGGCGCTGTTGGTGATCGAGCCGCCGTCGGTGGTCGTCGGCGACGCACTCGCCCAATTGATCGAGGACAGCGGCATCACGCACTTCCTGACCACGCCCGCTGTGCTTGCGACCCTGTCGCCGACGGAGGTGCCGGGACTGGAGGTGGTGGTCGTCGGTGGCGAGGCGTGCCCGTCGGATCTGGTCCGCAGGTGGGCACCGCACGTCCGGCTGTTCAACGGGTACGGCCCGACCGAAACCGCCCTGCGCTGGTCGATTGCCGATAGGTTGCGGCGCGCGGATGCCGCCGTCGACGCCAGCACCGACCGGCGAGTTCGCTCGCCAGGAGAACACACCCGCTGAATGTCCGGGCCCGCGGCGTCTCGGTGGGCGAAGATCGATGGCATGTACCGGCTTCTGCGATGCCTGGTTTCACTCCTTGCCCTTTCTGTCGCGATAGTCCCAGCTACGGTGGCCGCGGCCGATCCAAGCGACTCCCGCATTCTCGACGAGCGCCCACTCGGCGGTCGGCAATTGGAGCTGGTCGTCCACTCGGCGGCGATGAATCGTCCCATCACGCTATGGATGTCGCATCCGGGTTCTGGCGCGCCTGCTCTGTATTTGCTCAATGCCGTCGACGGCGGCGAAGACGGCGGACCGTGGACCCGCCGAACCGACATCGCGGACTTCTTCGCGGACAAGAACGTCAACGTGATCATGCCGATGAGCGGCCGCGCCAGCTACTACACCGATTGGCTGCGCGACGATCCCGCTCTGGGGCGCAATCAGTGGACCACCTTCCTGACCAGGGAGCTGCCGCCGCTGCTCGAGTCGCGATTCGGGATGACCGGGCGCAATGCCATCGCCGGACTGTCCATGTCGGCGACCTCCGCGCTGAACCTCGCGATCGGCGCACCCGGCCTCTATCAAGCCGTCGGCGCCTACAGTGGCTGCCCGCGTACCAGCGACGCGGTCGCCAACGCCTACGTGCACGCCCAGCTCGCGGTGTTCGGCGCGAACGCCGACAACATGTGGGGGGCACCCGACAACCCGGCGTGGGCCGAGCACGACCCGATGCTGCAGGCCGAGCGCCTGCGCGGCGTTGCCCTCTACATTTCCGCCGGCAACGGCGCGCCCGGCGTGCACGAGACGCTCGGCGACACCGGCATCGACGGCAACCCCGCTCGATTGCTCGATCGCATGCTGGTCGGTGGCACCATGGAAACGGTCATCGGCGGCTGCACCCGCCCCTTCACCGACCGCCTCGCCGCGCTCGGCATCCCCGCTACCGTCGACCTGCGCGCAGGCACCCACGCGTGGCCCTACTGGGAAGACGACGTGCACATGTCCTGGCCGCTGTTCGCCTCGGCGCTGGGCGCATAGCCACTGACAATCGCGAACCTGTCGGTGCACGGGTCGACAATGTGACCCATGGCGTACGACGTGGAACTGGCCGACCGGATCCGGGAGCTCATCGAACCAGGACCGGATCTGACCGAGAAGAAGATGTTCGGCGGGCTGGCCTTCCTGATCGGCGGCCATATGGCGGTGGCGGCGAGCAGACAGGGTGGTCTGCTGGTCAGAGTCGACCCCGACGAATCCGACGCATTGCTGGTCGACGACTTCGTCGAGACGATGGTGATGGGTGGCCGGTCGATGCGCGGCTGGCTACTGGTCACCGACGAGGCGCTGGCGAGCGACGACGTCCTGCACGAGTGGGTGGAGCGCAGCGTCGACTACGCGCGCTCGTTGCCTGTGAAGAAGTAGCCCACGAGCTACGCCGGCCTGGCAAGGCGCCGGAAGGTGACCCGGTCGAACTCGCGACCGTATTCGTCCACGGCGACGACCTCCATTTCGCTGGAGAAAATGCCGGGGCGGACGTCGACGCGCAGGAACGAGTAGTTGCGGAAGCGAACCCGCGACCACGGGGCCGATTCGTCCTGTTTCTCACCATCCGGCTTCCAGACATAGCTGTCGGGCACCGTGGTGTCCGGTAATTCATAGCCGCGGAACGTTTCCCGTGACCCCGGCTGGAACTCGTAGCGGGGGCGACCGCCGCCGCCGACGGTGTAGTAGACGGTGCCGTCGGTTTCCGGGTAGACCAGGGAGTTGTCGGCGGCGACCTTGGTCGCCGCGCCGGCTCGAATCGGGTCGGTCCGTTCGTAGACATGGTTGTGGCCCTGTAGCACCAGATCCACCTGATACCTGTCGAACAGCCCGGTCCAGGCATCACGGACGCCGCCGTCGCTGGCGTGCGCCTCTGTGGTCGAGTAGGCGCAGTGGTGGAAGAAGCAGACGATGAAATCTATGTCCGGGTCGGCGCGGTAGCCGGCAAGGGTTTGTTCGACCCAACTCGTTTGTGCCCCACCGGAATAGCCGGTGTTCGCTCGAATCTCGTAGGTGACGTCGTTGGCGTCGAGCGAGAGCACCGCGACATTGCCGTAGGTGAACGAGTATGCCGAGGGGCACCCGGCAGGCCCATTGCCCGGAAAGTCGAGGCGCGCGAGATGTCCTGCGTAACCATGGGTTCCGTAGGTCGCCTCCATGTCGTGGTTGCCGGTGGCGAACATCCACGGCGTTTGCGCGGCGCTGAGTTCGATGGAACCGAAGTAGACATCCCATACGTAGGGGTTGAACTTGTCGAACCCACTCGGCAATTGCGCGCCGTGCGCCACGTACCGGTTCGGCTTCCCCGCTCCGGAGGGATCCGCATAGGCGATATCGCCCGCGAGGATATGGAAATCCGGTTTGGCGGCGGCGATTTGACGCAGCACATTGGACGCGTGCGGCGCCGTCGGATCGTTGTCCGGCTTGTAGTACCTGTCGTCGTAATCACCCGTCGCGACCCCCGAGGGCTGTCCAGGGGTTTCGTCGGTGCCCTGGTCTCCCATCATGGTGAAGCGGAACGGCACGATGGCCGCGCGAGCGGTGGGCATCGCCGCAGCGGCGGCCCGGATGTCGCCGGTGAAGCCGTCCGAGGTCCGCCAGCGGTAGAAGTGCGGCAGTCGCCCCGGCAGCCCGTCTACCGGCGCGTGCACATAGAACTGTTCAGCGGCGAGCACCCCGCCGTCACTCGCGGGCAGCTGGGTCAGCAGATTGCGCACCTCGGCCTCGACGGTCCCACCCAGCGCCGGCGTCGGCCCGTGGTCGAGAAAAACCTTCGCACCTATAGGCGAACGGGATAGTTGACCGGAGAACCGGAGCTGACTCGTCGCATCCGCCCCATATCCGACATGCCGACCGCCGACCGCCAGTTGCGTTCCTTCGGCGTAGGCACGCTTGCCGAAGGGGGAAGTACCCACCGCCGCGACAGCCGCCGCGGCCGCCGCCCCGCGCAGGACGTTGCGCCGTGAGACCGCGTGGCGGCGCAGGAACGCCCGATGCCACTCGTGCTGCTCGGCCATCGTCATATCGGCGGCGAGGTGGGCGGGTATTCCGGTATCCGGAACATCGCCAGCGGGGTTCAACGAATTCGACGGCATGACACACGATGTTGTATGTCCACGGCGCATCGAGCAACTCGACACCGGTGGGGCACATACGAATAATGGATGAACTCGGCCGTCTACCTCCGCGGAACCGGGCGCTGCGCCTGGTCATCGAGGCTCTCGAAAAATAGTCTCGAGAAATCTGCCGGGATAGGTCGAAGGGTGGTGATCGGCTCCGACCGAAGGGTGACAGTACGTCAGCCACTCAGCAAGGAGCCCCACTATGACCGTCACCACCTTCTTCTGGTTCGACAACAAGGCCGAGGAAGCCGCAACCCACTACACCGAGATCGTGCCCGACTCCCGTGTCGTCGAGGTGACCCGTAACCCGGACGGTTCGGCGTTCATCGTCGCCATCGAGCTGGACGGACAGTCCTACACGCTGATGAACGGCGGCCCGGGCCACCCGCTCACCGATGCCGCGTCGGTGCAGCTCATCGTGGAGACCCAGGCCGAGCTCGACGGCCTGTGGGACGCGCTTGTCGAGGGCGGTGAGCCGGGGCCGTGTGGCTGGCTCACCGACCGCTACGGCTTGTCCTGGCAGGTGGCACCCGCCGCCCTTCCCGAATTGATGGGTGGTGACCCCACCAAGACCGCCGCCGTCGCGACCGCACTGCGGGGCATGTCCAAGATCGATCTGCGGACGCTCCAGGATGCCTACGAAGGGGCCTGATCAGGGCGATCACGTTCAGATGGTCAAAGCCCGCCCGTCGCTTGCTGTGTCGAGCGAACGGGCGGGCTCTGTCGCGTTACCTCGAGCGTCTCAGTCGCGGACAGGGCTCGCTGCCGAGGTCACACTGTCGCGATCGGCCGCGCATGACCGCGCACGGCCGGTCTGCGGCCTCGGGTCAGCGCCAGTGTTCGGGCGTGACGGGGGCTTCCCATGCACGGGCGTAGCGGCGCTTGTCGGGGGTTTTGGATTCCTTACTGCGGTAAACGATGTAGGGGCGGGTGAGGTAGCCGATGGGGGCGCTGAACATGTGCACGAGGCGGGTGTAGGGCCAGATCCCGATGAGGGTCAGCACGACGAGGCCGTGGACTTGGAAGGTCCACGGAGTGCCGACCATCAGTTCGGGCTGCGGGTGCAGCGTGAAAAGGCTACGGAACCAAGGGGAGACGGTTTCGCGATAGTTGTAGGTGCCCCACAGCAGGTTGCTGCCCCATGTGTTGAGCAGGCCGGTGATCAGCGCGGCGGCGAGCAGCGTGTACATGAGCTGGTCGTTGCGGGTGGTCGCCTTGCGGACTGCGGGCACGGTGATGCGGCGGTAGAGCAGTATGCCGACGCCGAGCAGCACCGCGATTCCGGCGCCGGATCCCGCCGATACCGCGACCAGGTGGTAGGTGTGTTCGGAGATGCCGACAGCGTCGGTCCAGGACTCCGGTATCAGCACACCGAGCACGTGTCCGCCGATCACGCCGAGCATGCCGAAGTGGAACAGCGGACTGCCCAGGCGCAGCAGGCGACTTTCGTAGATCTGCGATGACCTGGTGGTCCAACCGAATTGGTCGTTGCGATAGCGCCACAGGTGGCCGAGTAGGAACGACGTGAACGCCACATAGGGCAGTGTCATCCAGAAGACGGTGGTCATCGGCGGGCTCCCGATCCGTCGAAGAGGGCGGGGTCCATGGCGAAGGTGTCGAGCCCGACTTCCTCCTCAGGTGGTCCCTGCGCGGCCAACTCGGCGATGCGACGGCGGTCGGCGGTGGTCAGCGGGGGCAACGTGGCGACAATGGCCGAAAGCACGCCGGAATACGGGGAACCGTTGTCGGCCAACGACAGTCGCAACAGTTCGATGACCGGTACGTGCTCACCGAGCAGCCGCTCACCGCCGATCGGGTCGACGGTCGCCGCGAACTCCAGCAGCACAGGCAGGTGGTCGGGCAGTTCCTTGTCGCCGAGCTCCACACCGGCGTGTCGGTAGGCGTGCTTGAACCGCAGCAGTGCCATCCCGCGCTTGCGGGTGTCGCCGTAGGCGTAGAACGTCAGGTGCATGCTGGAGCGGCGGCGCATATCGAAGGTCTCGACGTACTTCTTCGCCAGCTCGAGCTGCGAGATGCTGCGCAGGTGGGTCAGGAACGCCAGTAGGTGCGAGCGCACTTGCTCCGGCAATAGCGTTGCCGCATCGAATATCTGGTCGATCTCGGCCAGCAACTGCTCGCTCGGATAATCGAGCAGCAGTGCGCCGATCCGCCACACCAGGCGGCGGTCGCGCTCGGGCATCGGCACGGCCGGTTCGGGCCGTCGGCGCACTTTCAGCAGACTCATCGTCGCGCTCCGGTCGGTGTGGTGGCCGAACCATTGTTGGCGGCGACGTTTTTCGATGTGTCGCTCGCGCCGTGACCGTTCGTGCCATTGCCATTGACCACGTTCACGACGGGCAGCAATCCCTCGGTGCTGCGCCCATCCCAATTCAAGAGATTGATCCGGTTCGACTTCTCCTCCGGCGCAGCGTCATTGGCGTCGGTGAGATGAAACTTCTCCACCATCGTGTCGAGCGCCGTCATACCGGGCCCGCCATCGGTGTCCAAACTACAGCCGGTGGCGAGGGAGTCCAGCTCGTGTGCCTGGGTTCCCGCGCCGGTCGGAATCACGTAGCGGTGTTCGTATTTCGCGATGGCGAGCAGCCGGTACATCGCCTCGATCTCCTCGGGCTCCAGTCGTACCGACGGCGCGATCGAAGGATCAGGTTCTACACCGAGATTCACCGAGCGCATGAACGAGCGCATCGCCGCGAGCCGCTGGAGCGCGGCGCGTACCGGCCCGACCTCACCGGCGGTGAACAGTTCGGCGAGGTATTCGATCGGGATGCGCAATGCGTCGATGGCGCCGAACAGATTCGGTGCGCTCTCCCCGTCGTGGCCGGTCTCCGAAAGCACATCCACCACCGGCGACAGCGGCGGCACGTACCAAACCATCGGCATGGTCCGGTACTCCGGATGCAGCGGAAGCGCGATCTGATAGTCGACAATCAGCTTGTACACCGGCGAGTTCTGCGCGGCGTCGATCCATTCCGGTGAGATCCCGGCTCGTTCGGCCTCCGCGACCACGCGGGGATCGTGTGGGTTGAGGAACACACCGAGCTGCGAGGGATAGAGATCCTTGGTATCGGTGACCGAAGCGGCGGCGAGCACGGCATCGGCGTCATAGAGCATCACACCGATGTAGCGCAGCCGTCCGACACAGGTCTCCGAACACACCGTCGGCATACCGACTTCGACCCGTGGGTAGCAGAAGGTGCACTTCTCGGCCTTGCCGGTCTTGTGATTGAAGTAGATCTTCTTGTACGGACAGCCGGTGACGCATTGCCGCCACCCTCGGCATTTGTCCTGATCGACGAGCACGATGCCGTCCTCGGAGCGCTTATAGATCGCGCCCGACGGGCAGGAGGCGACGCACGACGGGTTCAGGCAGTGCTCGCAGATTCGCGGCAGGTAGAACATGAACGTTTGCTCGAACTCCAGCTTCACCTGGTCCGAGAGCCGCGCGAGCAGTGGATCCTTGCCGACCTGTTCCGGGCCGCCGCCGAGGTCGTCGTCCCAGTTCGCGCCCCAGGTGATATCGGTGTTCTTCCCGGTGATCAGTGATTTCGGCCGCGCGACCGGCACGGTGTCCATGGCGGGAGCCGACAGCAGGTTGTCGTAGTCGTAGCTCCACGGCTCGTAGTAATCGGTCACCGTCGGCAAGTCCGGATTGGCGAAGATGTTCAGCAGCCGCTTCATCCGTGAGCCCGACTTCAGCGTCAGCTTGCCGCGCCGGTTGAGATCCCAGCCGCCCTTCCACTTCTCCTGGTCCTGGTATTGCCGCGGATAGCCTTGTCCTGGGCGGGTTTCCACGTTGTTGAACCACATGTATTCGGTGCCGCCACGATTGGTCCATGCCTGCTTACATGTGACGCTGCAAGTGTGGCAGCCGATGCACTTGTCGAGGTTCATCACCATGGCCATCTGTGACATCACGCGCATGTCAGTACTCCACTTCCTGCGAGCGACGGCGAATGGTCGTCACTTCGTCGCGCTGATTTCCGGTGGGGCCGTGATAGTTCAGCGCGAAGGACTGCTGCGCGTAGCCGCCGATGAGGTGCGATGGCTTGATCATGATGCGGGTGAGCGCGTTGTGGATGCCGCCGCGCTTGCCTCGTGCGTCGTTCACCTCGGAGGTCGTCTCGATGCGCGGCACGCCCACCGCCCTGTCCTGGGCGTGGTACATGAACACGGTGCCCTCCGGCATCCGGTGACTGACGATCGCGCGCGCGACAACGATGCCGTTGCGATTGATCGCCTCGATCCAATCATTGTCGGCCACACCAATTTTCGCGGCGTCCTTCTCCGACATCCAGATCGATTGCCCGCCACGGGAGAGCGTCAGCATGTGCAGGTTGTCCTGGTAGGCCGAGTGGATCGACCACTTGGAATGCGGCGTGAGGTACCGGACGGTGACGCCGTTGGCGCCGACGTCGCCCACAGCCGGTTCGCTGAACAAGGCAGTCATATCCAAGGGCGGCCGGAAGATCGGCAGCTGCTCGCCGAGTTCGGCCATCCAGTCGTGGTCGAGATAGAAGTGCTGGCGACCGGTGAGGGTGTGCCACGGCTTGAGCCGCTCGGTGTTGATGGTGAAGGGCGAGTATCGACGCCCGCCGGTCTCGCTGCCGGACCACTCCGGCGAGGTGATGACCGGCACCGGCCGAGCCTGGGTGTCGGCGAAGGTGATTCGCTTGCCCTCGTGCTCGGCGGCCAGGTCGGCCAGCTGGGTTCCGGTGCGCCGTTCCAGTGCGTGGAAGCCCTGGACCGCGAGCCTGCCGTTGGTGGTGCCGGAAAGCGCGAGGATCGTCTCGGCCGCGTGGGTGTCCTTGGACAGCGATGGGCGCCCCTGCGCCACACCGGAAACCACGGTGCCGTTCACGCCGGCGAGGTAGGCGACCTCTTCGTCGGGGAGCGTGGTGACGCCCTTCGTGGTGAGCCCGAGCGTTTCGACGAGCGGCCCGAGTGCGGCCATCTTTTCGGCGATCTTCGAGTAGTCACGCTCGACCACCACGATCTTGGGCATGGTCTTGCCCGGAATCGGCTCGCACTCACCGGCTTTCCAGTCCAGCACCCGGCCGCCCGCCTGCGCCAGCGCATCCGGTGAATCGTGCTGTAGCGGCACCGCGACGATGTCCTTGCGGGTGCCGAGATGCTTTTCGGCCATCCAGGAGAAGCCGCGGGCGATCCGGTGGAAGGCGTCGAAATCGGTCTTGGCCTCCCACGGTGGGGAGATGGCGGGGGAGAAGGCGTGCACGAAAGGGTGCATATCGGTCGAGGACAGGTCGTGCTTCTCGTACCAGGTCGCGGCGGGCAGCACGATATCGGAGAACAAGGTGGTGCTCGTCATCCGGAAATCGAGCGAAAGGAGCAGATCGAGCTTGCCCGTCGGTGCCTCGTCGCGCCAGACCAGTTCCTGTGGTCGCACGCCGGAGTCATCGGTGGTCTGGAGGTTGGAGTCCGCGCCGAGCAGATGCCGGTGGAAGTATTCGTTGCCCTTACCGGAGGAACCGAGGAGGTTGGCCCGCCACACGGTCAGGCAGCGCGGGAAGTTCTCCGGTGCGTCGGGGTCTTCGCAGGCGAACCGCAGCGCACCCGACTTCAGGCTGTCCACCACGTGGTCCGGTGCGCTCTTGCCCGCGGCTTCGGCCTCGTCGGCCAGGTCGAGCGGATTGCGATCGAAGGTCGGGTAAGTCGGCATCCAGCCCAGACGGCTGGCCAGCGCGATATTGTCGGCCGCGGTCCGTCCTTCGAAGGCTCCGTTGGCCAAGGGGGAGGCGAAGGCCTGTGCGGTGAACGGGTCGTAGCGCCACTGATCGTTGGTCAGGTACCAGAACACCGTGCCCTGCATCTGCCGTGGCGGTCGGTGCCAGTCCAGTCCGAAAGCCAAAGTCGACCAACCGGTTACCGGTCGGCACTTCTCTTGGCCCACGTAATGTGCCCAGCCGCCGCCGTTTACACCCTGGCAGCCGGTGAGCAGGGTCAATGTGAAGAAGGCGCGGTAGATCTGATCGGAGTGGAACCAGTGGTTGGTGCCCGCGCCCATCAGGATCATCGAGCGTCCACCGGATTTGTCTGCGTTGTCGGCGAATTCGCGCGCGATCCGCTCGGCCTGCACGGCGGGTACGCCGGTAATCGTCTCCTGCCAGGCCGGGGTGTACGGCGCCGCGGCGTCGTCGTAGCCGGTCGGCCAGTCACCGGGCAGTCCGTCGCGGCCGACGCCGTACTGCGCCAACAGCAGGTCGAAGACCGTCGTGACGCGCTTGCCGCCGATCATCATGGTCGGCACGCCACGCACAAGGACGCCGGGCTTGTCGGAATCGAAGCGCGGCAGCCGCACTGCGACCGGCTCCTGGTCCGGCCTGCCGTGCAAGGTCAGCAGCGGATCGACACCTTCGAGGTCCAGATTCCATTTTCCCGCATCGGCGGCGGTGAAGCGGTGCCCGAGAGAACCATTGGGCACGACGGGCTTCCCCGCGTCGTCGAGCAGCACGGGCTTGTGCTCCACACCCTCGCCGGTGTGCCCGAGGTCGGCGGCGGTGAGGAACTTGCCGGGCAGCGCGCCGTCGTGGTGGTACGCGCCCTCCGCATCCCACCCCTGCGGATCATCGACGCACACCAGGAACGGCAGGTCGGTGTAGCGCTTGATGTAGTCCAGGAACCGCGGTGTACCGCGGTCGACGAAGAACTCCTTCAGGATGACGTGCCCCATCGACATGGCAAGGGCCGCATCGGTTCCTGGCCGCGCGGGCACCCATTCGTCGGCGAACTTGGTGTTGTCGGCATAGTCGGGGGAGACCACGACGACCTTCTGCCCGCGATAGCGGGCCTCGGTCATATAGTGCGCGTCCGGGGTCCGGGTGACCGGCACATTGGAGCCCCACATGATCAGGTAGCCGGCATCGAACCAGTCGGCGGATTCCGGTACGTCGGTCTGGTCGCCGAACACCTGCGGCGATGCCACCGGCAGGTCGGCATACCAGTCGTAGAACGACAGCATCGAGCCGCCGATCAGTGAAATGAACCGGGCGCCGACGGCGTGGCTGACCATGGACATGGCCGGGATGGGCGAGAAGCCCGCTACCCGGTCGGGACCATAGCGTTTGATGGTGTGCACGTGCGCCGCGGCGGCGATCTCAGCGGCCTCCCACCACTCGGCACGCACGAAGCCGCCCTTGCCGCGAGCGGACTTGTAGAGCTCGGCCTTGACCGGATCCTCGACGATATCGGCCCAGGCCAGCACCGGGTCCTTGCAGCGCTGCTTGGCCTCCCGATACATCTCGAGCAGCACGCCGCGGACATATGGATAACGCACCCGCGCTGGGGAGTAGGTGTACCAGGAGAACGAGGCGCCGCGTGGGCAACCACGCGGTTCGTACTCGGGTTTGTCCGAGCCGACCGACGGATAGTCGGTCTGCTGGGACTCCCAGGTGATCACGCCATCCTTGACGTAGATCTTCCATGAACATGACCCGGTGCAGTTGACCCCGTGCGTGGAGCGCACGACCTTGTCGTGCGACCACCGATCGCGGTAGAACTCGTCGGCGCTGCGCCCACCGACTTGATGCAGGCTGCGCTGATCGGCGGAGGGCTCGCCTCGGCGAAAGTACTTGCCCAATCGAAGCAGCGCGTCGCCCGCATCGGGGGATGGTCGATCGGCCGAATCGGAGGATGCGGAACCTTGAGTGTGTGATTTGACCACGACGCCCCCTTCGAGCTGTGAAATCGGGCTGATGTTCCGACTGTAAGGAGGCCGCGTTGCGCGTCAAAATGCGTCTCTCACAACGCGCGTCGATGGTCGGTGAGTTGTGAGATCGCGGCAATATGACGGTCACCGAACGATAGCGGTGAAATGCTCCCGACATGGACGTGACCAGCCCCGATGTCGTCTGACCGGCCGAAATGCCGTAATCGTCAAGTGTATTCGGGACTTGCCGGTGAAGCTTTGGAAACCGCCGGTTCTTATTTGCTTTACATTTGTTAACATTTGCCGAGAATTTCGGCGACCGTCATGCGTACGGATAAAGCAGCCCGGCGGCGTCGTCACGGTCGCGGTGGAGCCTGATGACGCCGAACGCGTCGTCGAGGTACCCCGCGATCTGGCCACCGCGCCGGCGCACGCGTGCATGCCGGTCGGTTTCGATGCCCTGTCCTACTCGAAGCCTCGTGAATTGCAGCGCAATCGCCGCGTCCGAGCGCCCGGAAACCCGTAGCAACCGGATCGACAAGGTCGTCGCCGCGCCGCGCTGGGTTAGCACTCGGTGTCGATGTAGCCTCGGCTGGGCTGCAGATTCGGGCCCCGAGCATCCTGAATGTTGGTGGCAGCGTAGCGAATCCAGCCCTAAATAGGTAGCTGCATTGTTGCTGTTTGACGGCGTGTGCTCCGAATATAAAGAACGAATATCGTTTAATATCGAGTCCTATGGACACGGACTCGCATCGTCGACGATGGAGCTATGACCAAATCGACCTTGTTCGCGCCGCGGCGGTGCGAGCAGTCCAGCTCGCCGCTCGCGTAGATGTACCCAACTCGTTGATGTGACTACTGCTTCATAGGAGTGGATTGCTGTGCTGAGCAAGTCGACCGATCCCGGCGACGGGAATCAATTGCGGCCCCCCACCTTCGGGGGGCTGCTGCGACGACTGCGTGACGACCGTCGGATTTCCCGGGAAAAGCTGGCATTCGCCGCTGGGGTCAGCTCCAGCTATATCACCCACCTCGAAAGCGGTGATCGCGATCGCCCGACCAAGGCTGTGGTGACCTCGCTGATCGCGTATCTGGATCGAATCGGTCGCTTGGCTGACGCCGAGCGTAGGCACCTTTTCGATCTGGCCGGGCTCACCGAGGAAACATTTCCCGCAGTACCACAACTGCGCGCGGAAATCGGTGCCGACATGCGCAACGGGCTGCGATTGCATGAACCGAATGCGGCAAGCTATCTCGATACGCGGTGGAACATTCTGTTCTGCAATGACGCCTACGCCGCCACTTTCCCCGGGCTGGTCGAGGACGTCAATGTGCTGCGCTGGTTCTTCGGAAACGAGCTGTCCAAGCGGGTCATGGTCGATTGGGAGCGCGAGGCCGCGCTCACGGTGGACTGGCTACGTGGGCTCATCGGCCAATCGGGCGATACCGCCTGGTCCGCCGAATTGCTCGAAGAACTCGGGGGCTACCCGGAATTTCGGACCATGTGGGCTGCGGGGCGCACCATCTATGGGCGAGACCAGCCGATGCTTATTCGTGACCTCGGCACCGGGGAGCCCTACAGTCTCGATGCCCAAATGTTCCGGGTGGATTCCGGTAACTACCCGGGCAGGGTCCAATTCTTTCTCGGCATCCGCACGCCCTGCCCCGCGCAGACGTCGACCACGGAGTCGTTCGGCTCGTAGGCATGCGCCATGCGTCGAAGAATGCGCGATTGTGCATCAATTCGGGCAGGCTGCACGAGCCCGCCTCGGTATCGAGTAGCGCGCTGGTCCGGACACTCGGTCCGGCGCGCGCAGGGCGGTTCGCAGTGCCGAGTAACCGCCCTGGCGCATGCCGCCGACGGCGGCCTTTTCGACACCGAGCGCATTCGATATCACCAGCGTGTTGTGTCCCGATGCCGCGGTGGCCGCGCGCATCCCACGTCACTACATTGATTCCGGCGGCCGCCAACGGTTTCCGCAATGGATCGAACACGGATTCGTCCATGAGAAATCCATGCGCGAGAAGCAATACGGGACCTCGAATCATCCCCGGCTGGAAATGAACTGTTACCGAGTCTGATTGAACGCAGGGTATGACTGCGACGTTACCGTTCGAAAGGTCTCCGACCTCGGTATTGTGCGTCGGATGAGCGTGTTCGGCGCGGCCGGAGTTTTCACTGGTCGGTGTAAGTACATCACAGGGTGTAGTCGATCTTGTCGATTCCCTGGACAACCCGTCCCGGAGCGTATTTGATCCGTTTATCGGGTAATTCGCGAAGTCGGTGACGACATCGCGATCACCCGCTCGATGAGGACAGGTTGCGCGCACATTGCGGGAGTGAGTGATTCATGACGAATGACATCCAACTGGTACCCCACATCACACTAGCCGCGGCAGCGGATTGCTCCAACGGCACCTTCGCGGTGTGCGGTGACGAGGGCCGCGCGCTCTGGTATGGCCCCTTCCTCGACAGCGACGTCGATCACCCGCACGGTGACCGCAGAGCGGGCGCAATGGCCGCGGCAGCCCGCGCGGTCTGGTTGGCGGGCCGGGCCCGCGCCGACGCGGGCCACGACGAGGCGACCTTGCATTTGACCATCACCGAACCCGACGTGGACGCCGTCACGCTCGCGTGCACCGCGTCGATGTCCGGGCTCGCGTTGGATGTAGTAGTAGCCGAGGACAATCCGGCGCTGGAATGGTGCCTTGCCTTCGGCAGGCTGGACTGGAACCCCGGTGCACTTGTCAGCCTGGTCGAGAACGGGTGGCCCGGCCGGTTCGGGTCGTGCGCGCTCCGTTCGGTCATCGCAACACCCCAGCTCGATACCGACTCGAAGGAGATACTTCCTATGATCCGTAGTTCGCGCGCTACCACCCCGATGATCGAGGACTCGCCGATCGACCCAGGCGTAGAACTGCGCTCGGCGCTGGAAGCGTTGCTGCTGCAAGACGCCGTCGGCATCGATGCCAGGATGCGGCACGCTATCGCCGCGATCGTTCATCTCGCTGTCGATACTCCCCACGGACCTCCTGAAGATGCCGATGAGTTCCTCGGCCGCCTCGACGCGGGCTGGCTGATTGCCGCATGGTCGGGCCACGACACCGAAATGTCGCTCATCGCGACACTTGCCGCAGGCGAAGTACCCGCCATGTCCTGGTGCGAGCTCATGTTCACCACCGCGCTGGCGCCATGGTCGACGAGCCCGGTGGCGGTGCACGCGCGCCGCATCTTCGCCTCCGTCCAGCACGGCCACCTCGGGGCAGTACGCGCCCAGATCGGTATCTCCGGCGTCTGACCGCACACTCGGTCGACATCTGGTGAGTGCCGGTCTCCATCGATCACCTTCGGCGGTCGAGCAAGCCGCCTGCGACAACGAAGACCCCCGCGCTCGTAATGAGCTGGGGGCCTTCGTGTCTGGGTTCAGCTGTGCAGGCGTTCGAACTCGCCGTCGTTCACGCCGCCCGTGAACGCGTCCCGTCGGTATATGACTGCACCACTCAGCTTTTGGTGATACTCCGACCTCGCGCACGGTCTTCGACCGGCGGGCGTGCGATCTGCCCGCGACTGTCGACCTGCCGAGCATGGGCGGCATCGTCACGAAGGCAACGCATGTGTAGGCGATGCGGATGTTCGCGCCGCTCGGGCAAGCAGTAAGACATCATATAGGTTGCAGTGGTGTCGCTTTCGGCCCGATTCTCGTGGTTCTACTGTCGAATCGGTGGATGTATTCGATCAGGCCGGACATACCGCAGGATGTATCGCTGTACGCGGAGTTGTTTCGCCACAACGTATCTGTGATTCGAGAGGGCGGCACGGTCGCGCTCCCGTCACCCGCGCCGCTGTCCGAGCCGTTCCGGCGGTGGATCGAACCATCACCAGACACGTTCCGTCCCTCCGGACTCGCTGTCATCGCATCGGTTCGTGCGTGTTCGGGACCGGGCAAGTCGCGGGCGGTGATTCATGTCCAATGACGTGGTCGTGGTTTTGCCCGCAGGTGAGATCGCTCCGTCCGTGCGGGCGCTACTCGCGACGTTCCATGAAGACACCCGTGCGAAGCTCGAGCTGGCTCCCGTCGACAGTCGACCGACCGCGCATCTGGCGGATGGAACGCTCTGCGGAGTTGAGGCCAGCGGTTGGCTCGAGGTGTACGACAACCTCGACGTAACCGAAGCCATCCCGGTTGCACCCATCGGCGTTCGAGATTCGGAGACATGATGAGTGCCGGCGTTCCCCGATGCCGCATGAGGCGGATGTCCAGCTGAGTGTGTTCGTGCATGGTGTCCGGATGGACTTCGCCGTCTGCCTGGACCAGGTCAACGAGATGGCTGCGATGGCGGTCGAGAGGCGTGAGCGTGTGACCGAGCACGACCGGCAACGCACGCTCGGCCGCGAACCGTATCGAAAGCCTGATCGCATCGGCGGCCAGCTGACCAATGCGCTCGCGGATTGCGGCCAATGGACTTGACGAATGGCATATTGAGATGTCATTATTAATAGGGGAAGACACCGGGAATTGCGTGTCTATTTTGTTCTGCACCCTCGACATCGATCGAGTTCGGGTGTAATTTGGGACTTCGCGCCGGGGCGCATGCTGTCCAACTCTCGAAATATGAAATGACTGTAGAAAGTGGCACTGTCTGCGTGTCACTCGCTACCCGTCGTTGTCGAGTCATGTTCGGGCAGCGTCCGGTCCGGTGCGCAATGTGAATTACAGCCCACAGGACAAGCAGATACCGTGACGACCGCGCGAATCGCGTGGGCGGCGCGAGGTGCTGGAAGGACGCATCTTGGCAGTCTCGAGTCAGACCATGGCCAATGCCGGAATACCCATCGATAGCGGAAGGAACGGAGCGGCCGGACGCGATCGATCCGGCACGCCGAAGCGGGTATCGTTCGCCAAACTCCGTGAGCCCCTAGATATTCCGGGGCTGTTGAAAGCGCAGACCGATTCGTTCGAATGGTTGATCGGTGCGCCTGCCTGGCGTGCACGGGTAGCGGCACGCGGCGAATCGCTTGCGGCCGGATTGGCAGAGGTACTCGACGAGCTCAGCCCGATCGAGGACTTCGCCGCAACGATGTCGCTGACCCTCTCAGAGCCTCGTTTCGAGGAGGTCAAGTCCTCGATCGAGGAATGTAAAGACAAGGACATGACATACGCGGCGCCGCTGTTCGTCACCGCTGAGTTCATCAATAACAACACTGGTGAAATCAAGAGCCAAACGGTCTTCATGGGTGATTTCCCGATGATGACCGACAAGGGCACATTCATCATCAACGGCACCGAGCGCGTCGTTATTTCGCAGTTGGTGCGTTCGCCGGGTGTCTACTTCGACAACAGCGTCGACAAGGCCACGGAAAAGGACCTGCACAGCGTGCGCGTCATTCCGTCGCGCGGCGCGTGGTTGGAGTTCGACGTCGACAAGCGCGACACCGTCGGTGTCCGCATCGACCGCAAGCGCCGTCAACCCGTGACGGTCCTGCTCAAGGCGCTCGGTTGGTCGACCGAGGAGATCGCCGAGCGTTTCGGCTTCTCCGAGGTGATGATGACCTCGCTGAAGATGGACAACACACCGGGCACCGATGAGGCGCTGCTCGATATCCATCGCAAGTTGCGTCCGGGCGAGCCGCCGACCAAGGAGTCCGCGCAGGCTCTGCTGGAGAATCTGTTCTTCAAGAAGAAGCGCTACGACCTGGCGCGCGTCGGTCGCTACAAGATCAACAAGAAGCTCGGCATCCACACCGGCGAAGTCGTCGACTCACGGGTCCTCGCCGAGGAAGACATCGTCACGATCGTCGAGTACCTGCTGCGTCTGCACGCGGGTGATCGGAACATGACGGCCCCCGGTGGCATCGAGGTTCGGGTCGAGGTCGATGACATCGACCATTTCGGTAATCGCAGGGTGCGCACCGTAGGTGAGTTGATCCAGAACCAGATCCGGGTGGGGCTGTCTCGGATGGAGCGCGTGGTCCGCGAGCGGATGACGACCCAGGACGTCGAGGCGATCACCCCGCAGACGCTGATGAATATCCGCCCCGTCGTCGCGGGGATCAGAGAGTTCTTCGGAACCTCGCAGCTGTCGCAGTTCATGGATGAGCGGAACCCGCTCGCGAGTCTGACCAATAAACGCCGGCTGTCGGCGCTCGGGCCGGGCGGACTGAGTCGGGAACGCGCCAGTCTCGAAGTCCGCGATGTGCATTACAGCCACTACGGGCGGATGTGCCCGATCGAGACGCCCGAAGGTCCGAATATCGGGTTGATGGGTTATCTGGCGTTGTATGCGCGAGTCAATCCGTTCGGCTTCATCGAGACCCCGTACCGCAAGGTGGTCGACGGCAAGGTGACCGACGAGGTCGACTACTTGTCCGCCGACCAGGAAGATCTGCATGTGGTGGCGCAGGCGAATGAGCCGCTCGATGCCGAGGGGCGTTTCATTGACGCGCGAATCGTGGTGCGTCGCAAGAATTCCGAGGTCGAGCTCGTAGATTCGGCCGAGGTCGACTATATGGATGTCTCGCCGCGTCAGATGGTGTCGGTCGCGACCGCGATGATCCCGTTCCTCGAGCACGATGACGCCAACCGTGCCCTGATGGGTGCGAACATGCAGCGTCAGGCCGTGCCGCTGATCCGTTCCG